>NZ_JBEZGB010000002.1:909830-1011002 GCF_040649755.1 Nonomuraea sp. NPDC048882 | reverse complement strand
TCCCAGCACAGCAGACCCCACCGACCGGCGGTAACGCTACAAATCCATACGATCACATAGCGACATCACAGGCATATGCTCGCGGAACGCACTCTCAGGCGCGAGCCTGCCCAAAACGCGACCATCGAGAGAAGCAGAAACCATGGCCGTCGCACTCATCACCGGAAGCTCACGCGGCATCGGCCGCGCCATCGCCCGCAGGCTCGCCTCCGACGGCTTCGACATCGTCATCAACTACCGCGACGACGCCCAGGCCGCGGCCGAAGTCGTCGCACACATCGAAGAAACAGCGGGCCGCAGCGCCGTCGCCGTCCATGCTGACGTGAGCGACCCCCACGAACTGCGCAAGCTCTTCCAGGTGACCGAGGAACGCTTCGGTGGCCTCGACGCCTTCGTCGGTAATGCGGCGACCGTCCGGTACGCCGCCGTGGCCCGCATCAATCGCCAACGAGGTGGAGTTCGAGTACGGCGTCTTCCCTGCAGATGGCGGCCAAGCGGGCCACGTTCGCCAGGACGTCATGTTCGCCGGCGGTCTCTGCCAGCCCAGCGAGGTAGTCCAGCTCTGCGAGAAACTGCGGCATCTCCTCACTGGTCAGGATCAGATCGCCATATGGATCTACGCGCTCCAGCATGGACACCCTGCTGCGCCCGCGTGCCCGCTCCACCAAGCGCACAAAAACGTCGTCCCTGTCACCCACGACAGGGCCGGCCGGAACGACGGCGATGTCCGTAGATGGCTGAGGTGAAGCCTGATCATCCCGCCCGCCATCGACCCGGGACAAGCCGAGCAGACCAGGGCCACGGGTACCAGATCGTTCGTCCGCCGGGCGCTCCATCTGACACCCGTGGCCCTGGCCCGCTTCCCCTTCGGGCGGGTCGACGGCAGACGGGATGATCAGGACGGGGGATGTGCGCGTCGCGCGAAAGTGCCGAGGTGGCGTGCGTGATCGTCGTGCCATTAGCGTGCCATTTAGGGCGGTCGGCAGCGGTCAATCACGGTCACTCGCGGATTGTCCTCCGCCCAGGTGGCGGTCCTCGCTCCGCTCGGGCTGCCCCGCCGTTGCGCGCCTCTGGCGCGCGAGGGCGCAGGGTACGTCTGCGCCTCGGAGCAACCAAAGCGGCTGTCCCGTCGTTCCCGACCCCGCCCTACCACCTGAAGATCAACTCTGCGGCGATCACGACGTCGATGACGCCGCACCATTCGGCGAAGGACCGGGCCACCACCTTGTCCCGCCGGAGGTGGACGAAGTCCCAGACGCCATGGAAGAACCAGCCGGCCGCCACCAGGTAACGGCCCAGATCCGGATGCACGGCCAGCCCGATCAGCCCGAGCGCACCGAAGGCGAGCATCCCCAGCGCCTGCACCCGGAACGTCCCGGACCGGAACACATGCCCGTCCACGACGCTCCAGAGCAGGACGATCAGCGCGACGGCGGAGAACACGGCGGCCGGTTCGATCACGTCCAGCCCGCGCAGCGCGACGACGCCGGCCAGCCCGACCACGAGCAGCGGCCACGTCGCCCGGCGCGCTTCCAGCTTGGCGACCACCAGGTACAGCAACGGCAGGAGCACGAGGATCGACGCGAACGACGCCACCGCCTCGTCCGACTCGGTGCCGCCGAAGGTCACCGCGGACAGTGCC
This sequence comes from Nonomuraea sp. NPDC048882, assembly GCF_040649755.1. Lineage (NCBI taxonomy): Bacteria > Bacillati > Actinomycetota > Actinomycetes > Streptosporangiales > Streptosporangiaceae > Nonomuraea > Nonomuraea sp. NPDC048882. The sequence goes on along the minus strand of NZ_JBEZGB010000002.1, from coordinate 1,009,360 downwards.
AGCGCCAGCGCCGTGGGCCAGCGGTCGAGCAGCCGGCGGACCCGGTGCCGGCGTCCATGGGGCACGCTCGCCATGGAGGCCTCCTGGTGGGGTGATGGGGTGACGAATGACGGATCGGGGTGCGCGGGCGGGCCGTCCATGCGGTTCCTCCCTACGGGGGCCGGGTATCTACCGCGCTCAGCCTGGCCGCTGGAGGCAGCGGCCAGTAGTGCCGAAACCGCAGGCGTGCGCGTGGCTTTGTCACTCGATCTCGTGACAACTGTCATGAATTGACCGCGGCGGAAATCGCGACCGGCCCGCGGCGCGGCGTGCTGTCACAATGACTGCGTGCGCGACCACGGGACCGACGGCGGGACGGCGGCACTCCGGAGCTTCCGCCGCTACACCTGGTGGAGCCTCACCGGCAGCACCGCGTTCTTCTTGGTCGCCGTGGCCGGCGCGGGGCTCCTGGCCTCCGGTGTACCGGTCTGGGCCAGAGGTGCGGGCGCCGCCGCGCTGGCCGTGACAGCCGTGTGCTGCGCGGTGCTGCTGCACCGCCGGCTGGCGTTCGACCCCGCCGCCGCACCCGGCGAGAGCCCCGGCCGCCCACTCCTGGCGTGGATTGCCGCGGGTGCCGCCGGTACGGCCACGCTCGGCGGCGTTCTGCTGGCCGTACGGGACGACGCGCTGTGGGCGCTGGCCCCGGCGATGACGGTGTCGGTCGTCGCGACGTTCCTGCCGCGGCCGCGCCGGTGGGCGCTGATCGCCGTGGCGATGGCCGCCGCGGCCGTGCCGGGCGCGGTCGCGGGAGGCGACGACCCGGTGCGCGCGGTGCTGTTCCCGCCGGGACTGGTCGCGTTCAGCGCCTGGGTCACGCTCGGCTCGTTGTGGGCGTGGGACATCGCGGAACGGCTGAACGCGGCGCGGCGCCTCGACGGGGAGCTGGCCGTCACCCGGGAACGGCTGCGGTTCGCCGCCGACCTGCACGACATCCAGGGCCACCATCTCCAGGTGATCGCGCGCAAGAGCGAACTGGCCGCGCGGCTGGCGGCGGCCGACCCGCCCCGCGCGACCGCGGAGATGCTGGAGGTGCAGCGGCTCGCCACCAACGCGCTCTCGGACACGCGGGCCGTCGTGCAGGGCTACCGCCGTACGACGCTGGAGGCGGAGCTGGCCAACGCGGGCCGGGTGCTCGCCGCGGCCGACATCCGGGTCCAGATGAACGTCGAGCCCGCCGCGGCCACCGGGCCGCTCCCCGACGCCTGCCGGCACCTGCTCGGGCTGGTCGTGCGTGAGGCCACCACCAACGTGCTGCGCCACAGCCGGGCGCGCGCCGCCGAGGTCGACTACCGCCTCACCAACGGCCTGGCCCGGTTGCGGGTACGCAACGACGGCGCGACCAGCCCGCCCGGCTCGGGGGCGGGCACCGGGCTGCGCACCCTGGCCGACCGGCTGCGGGCCGCCGGAGGCGAGCTGACCTGGGAGCACGAACACGAAAACTTCGTCGTGGCCGCCTGCCTGCCGGTCGACGCGAGCGCGGAGGCGCGATGATCCGGCTGCTGATCGCCGACGACGAGGACCTGCTGCGCAGCGCCCTGGCCGCGCTGCTGGCGCTGGAACCCGACCTCACCGTGGTGGCCGAGGCCGCCACGTCCACCGACGCGGTACGGCTGGCCCGCGAGCACCGCCCCGACATCGCCGTGCTCGACCTGGAGATGCCGCCGGCCGACGGGTTGGATGCCGCCGCACGGATCATGGCCGCGCTGCCCGGTGTCCGTATCGTGCTGGTCACCCGGCACGCGCGGCCGGGGGTGCTGCGCCGCGCCCTGGCGGCCGGCGTCAGCGGGTTCGTGCCCAAGACCACGCCGGCGTCCCGGCTCGCCGAGATCATCCGCGATGTCGCCGCGGGCCGGCGATACATCGACACCGACATCGCCGCATCCGCCCTGACGGAAGGCCCCTGCCCGCTCACCGACCGGGAACTCGACGTGCTGCGTGCCTGCCGTACGGGGGCGTCGGTCGTCGAGATCGCCACCCAGGTGCACCTTGCGCCCGGCACGGTGCGCAACTACCTGTCGGCGGCCATGGCCAAACTGGGCGTCGGCTCCCGTCACGCCGCCGCCCGCCGCGCCTGGGAGGAAGGCTGGATCTGATCCGCGGAACGAGCCGCCACATCGTCATGGCGCTCTGTTGAACGCCTGGCCCGCCGCCCGCCAGATACCGCCGTCATTCGACCGGCAGCTCTGGACGCCCGTTCCGTCCGCTTGGATTCAGACCCAGCAGATCCTCATGCAGCCCTACAAGGGTTCGGCCGGTCGGTACCAGATCGTCTCCGGCGACCTCGACCAGAAGCCAGCTTGGGAGCTGCTCCTGGAGCGTCTCCGGCACATCGTCCTCGGCGAGATCAGGCTCATCAAGGCGATACAGCACCCCGAAGACGGTCTCGAAGGCGACCCATCGAACCAACGCGGGGCGGCCGAATCATTCCGGTTCTGACAATCGCTGCCGAGCTATCCTCCAGGGCCTTGGTTCCTGCGCGTCATCGCATTCGGCATCTTCTTCGTACCAGCCCGTCCCTGAGAGCCACGTCTCCAACCAGTCGGTCAGACTCTCGGCGTCGACGTACCACGCGCTGTGCCAGTCAGCGCAGATGCCGTTCGGCTCGAAGAGCAACACGGTGCCCTCAGGACTGCGACAGTCCACGGCGGCGTACATGCCGCATCCCCAATCCAGGATCGGCAGAACCTCTGCCGGCCAGGATGCCTCACCGGACCTCCGCGTCGCACGTTCCTCGCGATAGTCGCTTACCGCGGTACGCCCATCGCCTGTGAGCGGCAAGAGGTGATAGTCGGGGCCGAAACCGCCGTTGGCCACTTCACCGTAGAGCCGCGCCAGCACCGGAGGGAGTTTGAAGCCCAGAATGCGCTCCGCATTTTCGACTTCCTCCGCTGTCGCGGGGGGAGCAGCCGTTCCGTGGTCGCGTCTGCCTTCACGAGCACTCGCCGTAAAAGGTCATCGATCCCGGTCATGGAGATGATCCTGCCAGGCCTATCTGATCGAGAACTCCCGTCTTGGGCCGACGGCTTGGGAGGAGGATGGAGTCCAGGCCGGTTCGCAAGCAGGAGCCGCCCTTCGCGATGGGACGCTTTCGCGCACGAAGCTCAGCTGCTGCTTCCAGTCGAGCCGAGTCGCTTTCGTCAGGCAGGCTCGGGAATGATCCGCTCGCCGAACGCCGCCTCCGTGACAGGTGCCCACTCCCGCCACACACGAAGCCGCTCGGCGTAGATGTCCTCGATCTCGGGAAGTGTGTGCCCGAGGACGATCCGCCGGGGAGGATTCTCGGCGTCGGCGATCGTGAGGATCGCGTCCGCGGTCGCTGCCGGGTCGCCGAGGATCCACTCCTTGGCGGTAGCTTCGTGGACGCCGGCGTAATCGGGGTGACGGTCGGTGGTTCGCATGCTCGTACTGGCGCCGAAATCCGTGGCATAGGGGCCCGGCTCGACCGCGGTCACGTGGACGCCGAACGAGGCGACCTCCTGGGCGAGCGATTCGGACAGGCCCTCCACCGCCCACTTGGAGGCGTGGTATCCGCCGATCCCGGGATAGGCGCGTACGCCGCCCTCGCTCGTGACCTGCATGATCCGGCCGGAACGCTGGGCCCGGAGCACGGGCAGGACCGCCTGAGTGACCCAGACGGTGCCGAAGAAGTTCGTCTCCATCTGGGCGCGCAGCTCGGCCTCGGTGAGTTCCTCGACCATGCCGAAAAGTCCGTAGCCGGCGTTGTTGACGACGACGTCGAGACCTCCGAACCGTTCGACGGCTCGCTCGACTGAGTCGAACACCGCCTTCCGGTCGGTGACGTCGAGTGGCAGCGGCAGGACGGCGTCCCCGAACCGACGTGCGAGCGGCTCCAGTGTGGTGATGTCCCGGGCTGTGGCCGCGACCCGGTCACCTCGGTTCAGTGCGGCTTCCGTCCACAGGCGGCCGAAGCCCCGAGAGGCGCCGGTGATAAACCAGATCTTGGACATCAGGATCGTTCCCTTCCAGAGGCGTTCGCTCTTGGTTCCAGCATCCCGATGCCCAAGGCATTCCACAAACGAGTCTTTCGCATATTAGACATGCGGAGTACGCATGGATTAGGTTGCTCGCATGGCGGAGTTCACCGTTCCCGCGCTGCGCGTCGTGCACGCCGTCGTCGGAACCGGATCCTTCACCGCGGCGGCCGACCTCCTCGGATACACCCAGTCGGCGATCTCCCGGCAGGTGGCGGCCGCGGAGGCGGCTGCCGGGATGCCCCTGTTCGTACGTATGGCCCGTGGAGTGGCGGCCACCCGGGCCGGCGAGGCGGTCGCGCGCCGGGCGGTTGTCGTGCTGGCCGAGCTCGACGCGATGAACCGTGATCTGGCCCTGCTCTCCGACACGCTCGCCGAACAGGTGAGGCTCGGGGCCTTTCCGACCGCGACCTGGTCGCTCATCCCGCGTACGGTGGCCGCGCTCGCCGGCGAGCACCCCGCGCTGGCCGTGGAGCTGCACGAGGCCTCCAGCCCGGCGCTCCTGCGTCAGGTGCGGGCCGGCGGAGTCGACGTCGCCGTGATCGCCGTCGGCCAGGGGCTGCCCGAGTACGACCTGCACGACCTGAGAACCGAGCGCCTGACGGACAGCGGCATGGGCGTCGTCGCCGTACCACTGGGGCACCGCCTGGCCGGACGGTCGCGCGTCACGGTGGACGACGTGGCCGGCGAGCCCTGGATCGTCGGCGCGGGTTTGCGGGGCGATCCGCAGTTCGGCGCGTGGCCGACGTTGCCGCAGCCCCGGATCGCCCACCGGATCCGCGACTGGAACGCCAGGCTCGGCTTCGTCGCCGCCGGACTCGGCATCACCACCGTTGCCCGGATGGCCGTTCCCGGCCTGCCTGCCGGGATCGCCATCGTCGAGGTCGACGACCCCGCGTGGTCCGGGCGCACCACCCTGACCGTGACCAGGCCCGAACCGTCGCAAGGACAGCGAGTCGTCGCCGCGGCTCTGCGCGCCGCGGCCACCGGCGATGGATGAGTCCATGGAACTGGACCAGGCCGCCAACGCGGCACGCGCCGCCAAGGCAGCCGGACTCAAGCACGTCATCTGGTCGACGTTGGAGGACACCCGCCCGCACTTCACGATCCTCGGCAGCGAGCCACCCACCATCGGCGACGGCTACAAGGTCCCGCACCCGGACGCCAAGAACGAGGCGAACGCCTACTTCACCGCCCTGGGCGTACCCACGACATTCCTGAAAACCTCGTTCTTCTACGAGATGTTCATCCACGCCGGCCTGAGCCCGCGCCGCGGCCCGGACGGCGCGGCGACCCTCACCCTGCCGATGGGCGACAGCGTCATGGCCCTGGTCGCCGCCGAGGACATCGGCCGCACGGCCTACGGCATCTTCCAGGCAGGAGCCCGCTTCATCAACCGCACCATCGGCCTGGCCGGCACCCACGCCACCGGCAGGCAGCTGGCCGCCCTCTTCACCAAGGTCCTCGGGGAACCGGTCGCCTACCGCCCGATGACCCACGACCAGCTACGCGCCGCCGGCTTCCCGGACGCCGAAGAGCTGGGAAACATGTTCCAATTCTTCACCGATGCAGCAGCCACGTTCGTCGGCAACCGCGACCTCAACCTGATCCGCACCCTCAACCCCGCCTCCAGCCTCTCGAAGACTGGCTACTCAAGCACCGCGCCCAATTGCAATCCGCCCTCTGAACCTGAACCGACCCGGGGTACGGTTGACCGAAGGCAAAAGCGGGCATACGGGGCAGTCTCGACCACAACGCCGTCACGCACGACCAGTCCAACGGTGGCGCGGTCAGTGGACCACCAGATGAGCCCATCCTTCAGATCGTCATCCACGACCGGACTGTAGCGACGGCGAACGACAATCTCGGGCAAGGATCGTTCTGTACACCCGCGCGCGCCCCCACCAGACGCGATGCCACCACCTACCACGCATTTACGCATTTCCAAGATCCAGTAGACCTCTTGAGCATCTTCACCTGCGGGTCCTACCGTCATGGCCATGCGACAAATCGATGACCCGGACCTGCTCAAAGTCTTGGCCAACGGGTTTCGGATGAAACTCTTCAGCCTCCTTTTCCAGATCGGCCCCGTCACGGTGAGCGAGCTCGCCAGACAGATGGACGCCGACCCCGGCCAGGTGAGCTATCACCTGCGGCAGCTGCAGAAACATGGCTTCATCGAAGACGTCCCGGAACTCGCCCGGGACAGCCGGGAACGCTGGGTGCGTGCGGCCATGGTCGGCTGGATATTGACGAGAGACTTCGAAGACCCAGAGGCCAAAGCCGCAATGCAAGCATGGACGTCACAATGGGTGATCGACCAGTTCGAGCGGCTGCGCGATTTCGAACGCACTCGCACGACCCTCCCCGAGGAATGGCGCAACGCGGCCTTCGGCGGCAGCCACCACCTGAGACTCACCAAGGACGAACTCGCGCAACTCGCCGACCAACTCTGTGCCGTCTTGCAGCCATGGCGAGAGCTGACCAGATCGCGCGTCGAATCGAGCGAAGCGCCGCCGGGCACTCGCCCGATCTTCACCTTCTACCACGTCTTCCCCGAAGAACCCTGAGGACCTTCCCATGTACGCCATGCATGAGGAGTTGGCCCGCGCCCGCCTCACCGAGCAACGAGCCGAAGCCGCACGCTTACGCATGATCCCGCCGCACTCACGCCGACCAGTTCTCCTACGCCTCCGCGGCCGTTTCGCGCTCACCCTCCGCCGCCTCGCCGACCACCTCGAACCCGCCTGACGACAATTCATACGGTTATCCGCCGACGCAGACTCCAGGTCACGTTCCGCACTTCACGGACCCGCACCTTCGTCCGCGGACTCACCCCCCACGAGGCGCTGGCCCGCCTCGGCATTGAGGTGTTCGACGGAGATGACGAGGAAGGCGATTTCGAGGAAGGCCTCATCTGCGCCCGCCCCGCCGAGGGCGGAACCATTCTGAGCGAATGGAACGGCTTCGCCGGCACGCTACCCGAGGTGCTGCGGTCCTTATCCGCGGGGACGGTCACGGCCAGTGTCTTCGTCAACGTGAACTTGGTCGCATCCTTCGACCATTACGCCGGCGGTCGCGAAGTCCTGTCTTTCGATCCACTGTACGGCGGCAATGAAGACGGCCTCCCACAGGACTACCTGGCCGACCGGATCGAACTCGGCTTGACCGGCGACAAGACAGACGGCGGCCTCCCCGCTGCACTCCTACTCGCCGAACGCATCACCCAGGTCCGACCAAACGCCTCAAGCACCGCAGTAGCCGCCCACGCCGTCCTCGAATACTGACCCACCTCGCTGTCACCCGCCAAAGTCCGGGCACACCAACCCCGCAACCCCAGAAGATGCACCCGCCACGGACCGGGCCCTCAAGCCATGAACCGATGACTCCCGAAACGTAGGAGGCCGCTGAACCCGAGGAGGCCGGCCGCCCGGACCCCAGACCCGGCTCACAACTTAGCTTCCAACCAATGCCGCATAGGGCGAAGCCTCTGGCCTTCGCCGAAGAAGGCCAGGGCTTGCGTGTTGAAATCCCACACATCGGTGATCAGGCTTGTGCAGCCGGCCTCCAGACCTGCCACACGAACCGCCTCGACCAACACCGAACCCACCCGAGTACGAGCCACCTGCGGATTTACAGCGATGTGTTCGACGAATACGAAGCTCCGCGCATGCATGAGGGCATCAGCAGGGCGATCGTGGATGGTCGCGGTGATGTAGCCGACAGGAGTACCATCTCCCAATTCAGCGATGAAGGCGATGGCACCCTCACGCGCCAGAAATCCGGAGAAGATCGGCGTCAGCTCTTCAACAGCCGGAGCCGGCCGAAAGACGTCCGGCCTGGCAGCACCATGTAGCCCATGAACGAACTGGTTCAACTGAGCCAAGACCCCGGCGTCCTCACGTCCGGCAAGCCGGACCTGAGCCGACGGTGTCGTCATGGAAGGCATGATGCCCCAAGATCGGTCCCGAAGACCAAGAGTTTCTGGCCCGATGGGAACCGCGGTCACCCACTTCAGACACGCAGAAGCCCCGTGAATGATCTCACGGGGCTTCGTAGCTGGAGCCGCCTTGGGGATTCGAACCCCAGACCCCCTTCATTACGAGCAAAATCGAACGCATGATCTATCACTGGGAGTTGTCAGACGGGCCGTGTCGGACCGTCCGCCAGCGTCCACCTACGTCCGTGATCGCCATCCGTCGTTGTCACCCAGATAGACACCCAAAGATGTCAGGTCAATCGTGCGAAGCACGCAGGAGACGCGCGAAGCGCCTTCACGCTGTTGCGTTCGCCGCGCTCACCGGGAACGGGGGCAGGAGGGCTGCCTACCTCATCACGCCGGGCGACCAGGCGTATTCCCGACGTATTCCACGCTGCCGCCGACGCGTGCAACGATCACTCCGGTGAACCTCGGGCCGCCGGGATCACTCATGTCAGAAGCCTCGTCGGAGGCCGTATTCCATCCCCTGGCACCAGGCGCTCCGGCGGGCTGATCTCCGTCCGAGAGAAGGAAGAACGATGAACCCGCTCAAAACGGTCACCGTCGGCGTCGCTGTCGCGGTGGCGAGCGTCATTCTCGCGCAACCGGCCTTGGCGGCGAGTTTCCAACGGGATGTCGGAGACGGGATCGTCCGCTACGCCGACCCCGCCAACGAGCTGTGCGTCCGGGCCGATGACACCACAGGGACCGCCTGGGTGAAGGTGACCCTGACCCGCCCGGGTGTGATCGGAAAGCCCATCGTCATCAGAGACGACAACATCCGCCACCCCGGCGCCACCTGCGCAGTGCTCCCCGCCTTCGACAACGTCACCTACCGGGCCGTCCACGAGAGCTACTGGAGCGGGCGAGACACCGTCCTGCGCGGGACGTTCACCTTCCAGACCTGACCCTCAGACAGGGCCCCGCACCATCGATCGCCATTCTTCGTCGCGATCCGCCACGAGGCGATACCTCGCACATCTCCCCCCGCCGGCCACGCGGAAACGCTGAAGCGCACGCCCCAAGGCCAACCGAACCAACCGAAACATCTCTTGCTGGAGGACTGTTGAAGACACGCATGCTGGCCGCCGCGCTGGCAATCGCAGCATTGAGCGGGCTGCTGGTGGCAAGCCCGGCGCAGGCGGCCGACGGAGTGTCCTCCATCCGCATAGACCCCTCTCGCGGCGACGGTGGCGCGTCCGTCCGGACGACCGTCGACTTCGTCAGCCGGACGAAGGTCGTCTTTCGGAACACCACGGTGCGCGACCTCTGTCCCGGCGACAACATGCCGGTGCGGGCCCGGATCATATGGAGATACACCGACGGAACCAACGGGTACGGCGCCTGGAAGTCGGACACCAACGGCTGCGGCGACGACGGCACCAACTTCGGAACCAGCATCCGCACCGGCCGCAAGTCCATACAGCGGATCTTCCTGGAGGTGTCCTTCGTCACCCGATCAGGCCAGAGGCTTAACGCCTACAGCCAGTCCCGATACAACCAGTACACCTGAGCCGCTGACGCTCAGGCTTTCAGCTGGTCGGCGTACCAGGACTTGATGACGTTGCCGATGATGGCCAGGCGTTCGCCTTCCAGACCTGACGCTCAAACAGGGCCCCCGCACCCTCGATCGCCGTTCTTCGTCGCGATCCGCCACGAGGCGATACCTCGCACATCTCCCCCCGCCGGCCACGCGGAAGCGCTGAAGCGCACGCCCCACGGCCAACCGAAACATCTCTTGCTGGAGGACTGTTGAAGACACGCATGCTGGCCGCCGCGCTGGGAATAGCAGCATTGAGCGGGCTGCTGGTGCCAAGCCCGGCGCAGGCGGCCGACGAAGTGGCCTACGCCTACATACCCCCCATCCGCGAAGACATCGGTGGCGGGTCCGTCCGGGCGACCATCGGCTTCGCCAGCCAGAAGAAGATCGTCGTTCGGAACTTCACGGTGCGCGACATCTGTCCCGGCGACAACGCTCCGGTGAAGGCCCAGGTTGTCTGGGTTCACAGGGACGGAACCAGGGGGCGCAGCCACTGGAGGACGGACAGCAACGGCTGCGGCACCCACGGCACCAACTTCGGAACCATCACCCGCACCAGCCACAAGCGCATAAAGTATGCCTACCTATCGCTGCGTGTCTACGACCGAGAAGGCAGGATCGCGGGTGCCCAAATCAGCTACAAGGTAGACAACGGGTGGGACGGCCGCTGACGCTCAGGCTTTCAGCTGGTCGGCGTACCAGGACTTGCTGACGTTGCCGATGATGGCCAGGCGTTCGTCGAAGGGGATGAAGGCGGACTTCATCGCGTTGATGGCGAACTAGCGGAAGTGGGGCAGGCCGTAGCCGAAAGCGTCGGCGGGCAGGGCGAGTTCGCGGGTCATCGAGGTGCCGCTCATCAGGCGATTGCAGGTACTCGAAGGCGTCCAGGTGCCGGGTGGGCGGGTAGCCCGCCTCGGCGCCGGCGATGTCGAAGCCGGCCACCCCGGCGTCGCGGTCGGAGATCGCCAGCTCGGCGATCTCCATCGACCGGGCCCGGTGCCGTATCGCGGTCAGCTGCGACGTCCTGTGCGCCATGCTCCGCACCAACACCCCCTACCAACCACCCACGCTCCGCGCGGCTTGACCAACCCCATAGGGGCACCCCCGGACACCTCCACTCAACCGCCGACGTAGTGGAAGCCTGGCTTCGGGTGCATCAGGAAGTCGTGGTGTGAGATGTTCCATGCGTAGGCACCGGCCATGAGGAACTCCACCACATCGCCCGTCTTCAGGCCCACCGGCACGTGCCGCGCCATGGTGTCCTTCGGTGTGCAGAGCTGGCCGACAATCGTGGCCGGCTCCCCCGGCTCGTCAATGACCATGGGCTGGCTGTGCCCCTTGGTCGCCGGGGTCCTGATGTGGTGCGTCCCGCCCGCCACCACGGCGAACAGCTCTCCGTGGACGCGCTTCACGTCCATGACTCGCGTGACGTACCGCCCGCAATAGACAGAAATGGACCGGCCCGGCTCGATGCGCAGCGTCTCGCCGGGGCGTCGGAGAGCGGCCAAGCCAGCACCGTACGCCTCCCAGTCGAACCGTGACTCCGGGTCGGCGTAGGAAACGGCCATGCCGCCGCCGACGTTCACCTCCATGACGCCAATGCCACGGGCATGGTCGAGAATCGCGCCGGCCAACTCAAGCATGGCCGGCGCGTCCAAGCCGCTGGCCAGGTGGGCGTGAATACCGCGAAGCCGTACGGCGTCCTGGCCCGGCGACAGGCCCGGCTCGATCGCCGTCCCACCGGCGCACCCGCGCCCACTGACCTGCGAGACATCTTCAACGCGATCTTGTATCTGAACCGGACCGGCGTCGCCTGGGCCTACCTCCCGCACGACTTCCCACCCCACGGCGCCGTCTACTCCTCCTACGCCGCCTGGCGCGATGAGGGCATCTTCGCCCAGCTCAACTACGACCTCACGGGCCTGGCCCGTGCCAAGAAAGGACGCGACCCCGAACCCACCGCTGCCGTCATCGACACCCAGACGATCAAAACCTCCACCAACCCGCCGACCGCCACACAGGGCACGGACGCCGCGAAGAAGATCGTCGGACGCAAGCGGAGCGTAGCCACCGATGCCCTCGGCCTACTCCTCGCCGTGGTCGTCTGCGCCGCCTCCGCCTCGGAGAACCAGGCCGGCATCCAGGTCCTCGACCAGGCCAAGGCCGCCCACCCAGCTCTGGCTGTGACCTGGGTCGACACCGGTTCCAAGAACCAGTTCGCCGAACACGCCGCCACCCTCGGAGTCAACGCCGAGGTCGTCCATCGCGACCCCGAAACCCGTGGCTTCCACGTCCTCAAGCGACGCTGGGTGATCGCGCGAACCTTCGGCTGGCTCATGCTTCACCGCCGCCTCGCCCGCGACTACGAGACCCTGCCCGCCAGCTCCGAGGCCATGATCCAATAGCGATGATCGACAATGCCAGCAAGCGCATCACCGACGAATCCACCCCAACCTGGCGAGGAACGTACTAGGACGAACACCTACAAATCAAACGCCCTCTGAGAGCGCTGACGTGGGATCATGTAGACCTGGAAGGCGCCCCCAACGCTGAACCCGTCGTGCCGCCGTATGTAGCCGTGTGGCGGTCGGTCCGCACCGGAGGGGATACCAAGACCCGGAAGTCCCGGCGCACGCTCGCGCTTCCTCAGCGCTGTGTGGAAGCCCTCAGGGTGCAGAAGGCTCAGCAGGAGAAGGACAAGGAAGCAGCGGGCAAGCGGTGGGAGGAACACGGGCTCGTGTTCGCCTCCACCGTGGGCACGCCCCTCGACTCCCACAACGTACGGCGCGCCTTCCGAGTGGTCATCGCTAAAACCGACCTCGATCCCGACGAGTGGACGCCCCGAGAGCTGCGGCACAGCTTCGTGTCCCTGCTCTCAGACCAGGGCATCCCACTGGAGGAGATTTCCCGGCTGGTCGGTCACAGCAGTACGGCGGTTACCGAACTGGTCTACCGCAAGCAGATCCGTCCGTTCTACAGGATGGTGCGGTGGCCATGGATCGGATCTTCAAGGCGTGAGATCGGAAGCTTAGTCACTCACTTAGACACTCAGAAGCCCCTCAAGATCCCTTGAGGGGCTTCTGACCTGGAGCCGCCTTGGGGATTCGAACCCCAGACCCCTTCATTACGAGTGAGAACATGATCGTCCAAGACCGTCCAAATGAGGCGCCGATGCCTGCCTGGACCAGGACGAGGCCGGGTCGCCGTCCATCAGCGTCCATGATCATCCAAAGCCGTTGTTAGCACCTCCGTTAGCAAGAGCGGACCGCACTCCCATCTAAGTGGCGAGCTCCGGAGCAGAGAGCCGCCGGGCTCAGAGATATCCGACCGACGGTGGTGTCGCACGCTCGGTCCGTGGTAGCCGTCGACGCTTGCGGCGGGCTGCGATCACTGAATCTTGGGCGTCGACGGCTACCACGGCTCGCGGGGGTCTGGGGGCGGTGGAGCCCCCAGGGCAATGACGGGAAGCATGGGCCCATGGCGGCTGATGTTGTGGTCAACGCCGTCAGGACCTTCCAATGGCCTCGCCTCCCGCGCCGGGGTGCGACCTCAAGTTGCGCATGTAGGTTATGTATGGAAATATTTCCAGGGTGAATCTCTATCCTCGTGATCTCGTGTTGAAGCTGCTCCACGAGTACGCCGCCGACCTGAGTATGGTTCGGGGGCTCATTGATCACGGCATTCAGGTCTGTGCCGCGAACTGGGAAGATCAGATCCCGCATCTCCGCGACCTGAACGGCGGGGTGCGGGCGGGCGACATTCGCTCGTCGGTCGCGGCGGGCTGGCAGCGAATCCCCCAGCCCGCGACCCGGCTGTCGCTGGAGGTCCGCTCCTATGTTGGCCTCCACTTCTACACGCAGGACGCCACGCGCCTGAGAGTCAAGACCCGGCCCCGCAACCCGAAGAACGGGCACCCCCTTGAGATCACCGAGCTGGACTTCGATGAGGACCTGTTCGGCACCAAGACCTTCGCCGGACCGTTCGAGTTCGCGATCCTCTACACGATCGACTTTGGGACCGCTTCGCTCGACACCGCGACCTTGGCTGCTGTTGACTTCGGGCGAGATGACAACGGGCCAGTGATCATCTACGCGGAAGAGGAGATCCCCGCCATCCCGGCATCTGGCAGTGGGAGCACTGGCGCTCCGACGCCACCTTCACCCCCCTCCCCGGGTCCCACAAGCACCGGCCACGTCGAAGATGACTTCGACGAGTACCTTGATGAGAAGGATTTCGGTCCCGATCCGGCCTGACAAACTGAGGGGCGTGCGCATACAGCGCACGCCCACACGGATACGGGGAGTAACATAGAATGACTGCCATGGTTTACGGAGATCGACTCCGCCAAGCGCGGACTCTAAGGCACGAGAAGCTCGGAGATATCGCGGCCGCACTAGAGTGCGTACCTTCCACGCTGTCCAAGTGGGAGCACAGCGAAAAGGTTGATCTTCCAACGGAACATCTGGACCTACTTTCAAAGCGGCTACGCTTTCCAGTCGATTTCTTTCTAAACGAGCCAACAGAGAAGCTCATGGACAGCGATCTCCTATTCAAGGCGCCCAAGAGTACTCTGAAGCGCGAAAAGGACTTCCTCAAGGAGTTCATGCGCTTCACGGCAGAGTTGATTGACTGGCTAGACAGTCGTAGACGATTGCCACCCGTGGCAATACGGCCAAACGTGACCGGCGTCGCCACGATAGCGGAAGCCGCAAGTTCAGCCAGAGAAAACCTTGGCCTAGAAAGAGGCCGACCCATCGACTATTTGACACATCCCATCGAACGCGCGGGAATTGTAGTCGTAGTTCGGCGTCGCCGCATCGATGAAATAGTTGACGATGATGGCCCTTCAATGCCCCTGGAGCGCCACGAAGGCTGTTCAACCTGGATCGGGGAGTTTCGCGAACGCCCTCTCATCCTGATGCGTTCGGTGAGCTCCTGGGAGAAGACCAGGTGGGTCCTAGGTCATGAACTGGGCCATCTGGTCCTTCACTCCAGCGGAATGCGCCTTACAGAAACGGCAGAAGAAGAAGCCAGCCAGTTCGCAAATGAACTGCTCGCACCAATAGAAGCCGTGTCAGAAGAGCTACCACGAGCGATTACTCTAACTACACTCGTCGAAACTAAGATGAGATGGGGGATCTCTCTTGCCGCACTTATTAGGCATCTTCACTACAATAAAGTAATCAGCGATCAGCGCAAACAAACACTCTACGCTCAGCTATACACGCGCCGAAATCCTGAAACAGGCCGATCTTACGGCGTCACAGAGCCAGGGTGGAATGATCGCCCCCTAGAAAGGCCGCGCCTGATAGCCGCATGGCTGAATCATACGATTGGAAGCGTTGTACCTGAGGCCATCTCTAATGCCGCAGGACTATGGCCATCAGATCTAATATCTGAAATCGTCACGGAACAGAGGGAAGCGCCTAGAAATACTCGCGCAAATCCAAAGATGGATAATCTTCCTTCTGAGCCAGGACGAGTAATTCCAATGCTCGCTCGAAACCGGGATGCCCATAGTAGGTCCAGGTAGCGACTATATTTCGTTCACTATGCGTCAGGGGAATCGGACGTGGATCGCGAGCAGTCTACAAGACCGAAACGCTGGCCTCACAGCGTAGAGGCGATGGATCGTGATGCAGCGTCGAGAGTGTTCGTTCGGTTGCCGCCGTTCCGCGAACACGCCAGTCTGCATGCATACCCACGTAGGCTGCTTGGGGCGATGTGATCAGTTGCTCACCCGTGTAACCGGAACGGTTGGGCTCTGTGCATCGTCGCCCCGCCTTCGCATTGTGCGGCGGGGTGGCCGGGCGGGACCGGCCCGAAGAGGCCGCATGCCCGCCCGGACCGCCCGGCCGCCCGCCGCCCATCGGGCGGCGGCTTGATGACGAGGAGAGAAGTTGCTTTCTGGTCTGTCCGTAGCTGTGTCTGCTGGGGTTTGAGCTACTTGCTGTGGGGCTGGGCCGTGGCCCAGATGCGGTTGAAGCTGGTGAGGTAGGTGCTGGCTGGCCCCTGGTCATCAGTGTGCACAAGGTGCATGACGGGGGCGTTGGCGGCGGGAGTCCCGTAGGCGTGGGTGTTAACCAAGAGCTGATCGTCTGCGCGGTAGAGCGAGTTGTAGAGCACTGTGCGATGGAGCCGGATCTCGACCCCAGGGGCGCCGATCGCTGTTCGGTACAGGGTGAGGGCGTTCTTGATCCGGGCTGCCATGACTTCGGCGCCGATGCCTTCGTCGGTTCCGCGTGCGGCGACTTCGGGGCTGTCGGGGTCGCCGAGGAGGATGCGGACGTTGACGCCGGCCGTGGCGCGCTGGTTGAGGATGTGCAGGGTGGCGTGGTCTTCGGCGAGGAACAGGGCGCTGTAGGCGAGGATGTCGATCTGCTTCGTGGCCTTGGTGAAGTGGCTGCGCCAGACGGTCTGCAGTACTTCCCAGCGGTGCGCGTAGATCGCTTGTACGCCGTCAGTGAGTGTCTGGTGTCGTGGGGTGGTGTCGGGCCAGAGGTCGGCTT
The DNA here is from genome assembly GCF_040649755.1 of Nonomuraea sp. NPDC048882. Classification (NCBI taxonomy): domain Bacteria; kingdom Bacillati; phylum Actinomycetota; class Actinomycetes; order Streptosporangiales; family Streptosporangiaceae; genus Nonomuraea; species Nonomuraea sp. NPDC048882. The sequence continues at coordinate 993,301 of NZ_JBEZGB010000002.1, read as the reverse complement.
CGTCGGTGTTGAGGAGGTCGGCGATGGCCCAGCGGTGGCGCGGGTAGGGGGTGCGGCCGTTGAGCCATCGGCTGACGGTTTTGGGGTCAACGGCCAGGGCTGCGGCGACGTCGGCGGTGTTGAGCCGGGCTGCGGATAGGGCGTAGCGGAGGTTGTTGTTCATGGCCCGCTTGCTCCTCTCGGGGAACGACCCTGTGCTGCGACGTTAACATCAGACGTCCCTAGACGTCCCCAAGTTACGGTGTTCTGGCCCTCGGGTGCGGGGCGAAGCTCAACGCACGGAAACCGCACGGACGTCGAGGAGGGCGAGGGTGCAGATGAGCCAGAGCATCAAGGAGCAGCAGCGGGCATACGCGCAGCGACTGCTAACCGCGCTGGGCGAGCAGCTCGGCGGGCGGGGCATCACGCACACACTGGTGGTCACCGAGGACGGACGGCCCGCGCTGGAGGTGACCGATGGCCGGGGCCGGGTGCGGCGGGTGTTCGTGCACCTGCCGTTCTGCTGGTTCTACTGGGGGGATGAGCAGGACGAGCGGGTGTCGTTCCTGGCGATGGCCGGCGCGGTGGACCGGATCGAGGAGGCCGCCCGGGACGGGTGGGCGGAGGGTGAGCAGGGGGACTTGCGGGTCGATCTGAACAAGATCCTCGATGCCTACCGCGGCTGAGCCGGTGGCGGCGCCGGGTGGGTGGCTGACCGGGGGGCGGGTCTACACCCAGGTCGCGAATCGGCTGCGGGAGCGGATCCGCTCGGGTGAGTTCGCCCCGGGTCAGGTGCTGCCCTCGGAGGCGGAGTTGTGCCGGGAGTTCGGGGTGGCCCGGAACACGGTGCGGCGGGGGCTGGCGATCCTGGAGGAGGAGGGGTTGCTGGTCACGGTCCCGTCCAAAGGCCGCGTGGTCGCTGGGCAGGAGGAGGTGGCCGTCCCGTACCGCTACCAGGTGATCGCCGCGTGGCTGCGCGAGCAGATCGAACGGGGTGAGTTGGCGTCGGGTGCCGCGCTGCCGAGTGAGGCCGAGCTCCGGCGGCAATTCGCGGCCTCGCGGAACACGGTGCGGCAGGCGTTGTCGGTCCTGGAGCGTGAGGACCTGGTCGTGGCCGAGCATGGGCGGGGACGCTTCGTCCGCGGATGAACCCGCCCTCGGGGAAGACGTCCCAGGACGTCTAGCCTTTCCGGCCCGTTCCGCCTTGGTGCTTTCCGGGCTTTCATGCCTATCGTGGGGCACGTGGGATATACCGAATGGGCATACGGGCTGGCCAAGAACCTGCTGGCGGCGGAGTTGCCCCGGCGGTGGGCGCACACGCAGGGCGTTGCCGAGCAGGCCGATTCCCTGACCGGGGTGCTCGGCGCGGACACCGACACGCTGATCGCCGCCTGTCTGCTGCATGACATCGGCTACGCCCCCGACCTCATCGATACCGGCATGCACCAGCTCGACGGCGCACGCTTCCTGCGGGATGTGGCCGGGGCGGATGACCGGTTGTGCCGTCTGGTGGCCTACCACTCGTGCGCGGACAACGAGGCCCGGCAGCGCGACCTGTTCGACGTGCTGGCCGACGAGTTCGACCAGGAGCGGCCGGACCTGGCGCGGGCGCTTACTTACTGCGACATGACCACCGGCCCGGATGGCCGGCATGTGGACGTGCGCGACCGGCTGGCCGAGATCCACTCCCGGTACGGTCCCGACCATGTGGTGAGCCGGTCGATCGCGGATGCCACGCCGTGCATCGTGGCCTCGGTGCGGTCGGTGCAGGCGGCGCTATCCGATGTGCGGCAGGCCGACGCCGGTTAGGTAGTGCTCGATCCGCATCCGCATCGACCGATCCATCGGCAACCCGGCGACCTCGTCCCTCGGTATCCAGCGGACTTCCCGGGACTCGTCGCTCGGGGTTGGCTCGCCCCGGAGGGGTCGGCCGGTCAGGACGATGGAGAACTCTTGGCGGGCTTCGCCGTCAGAGGTGTAGAGGATCACGTGGCGGGGGTCGCTGTAGGTGCCGACCAGGCCGGTGATCTCACAGGTGATGCCGGTCTCTTCCACTGTCTCCCGGATGGCCGCCGCTGGGATGGACTCCCCCAGGTCGATGGCGCCTCCGGGGACGGCCCAGTTGTCGTTGTCGGTGCGGCGGATCATCAGTATGTCCCCGGCCGGGTTGGTGACGATGACGTTCACGGACGGCACCAGGCTGTTCGGGGCGGGCGCGCCGGGGTCGTCGTAGAAGTCGATGCGCTTGGCCATCAGGATTCCACCGGGGCGGCGTCGGCCCAGACCCTTTCGAAGCTGTCGGCGTAGGTGGTGACCATCTCGCCGCCGGCCACCCGGCGCAGATGCAAGACGGGGGAGTTCGCGGCGCGGGTGCCGTACACGTGCATGTTGACGAGGTAGTCGTCGTCGGCCTGGTAGATCGAGTTGTACAGGATCGTCTGGTGCAGCCGTAGCTCGAAGTTCTCGTGCCCGAGAACCGGCCGATACAGCACCAGGGCCGTGCGGATCTGCGCGGCCATGCCCTCCCCGACGCCCTCGTCCACGCCGCGCTGCGCGACCTGGGCGCAGTCAGGGTCGCCGAGCAGGATGCGCACGCGTACGCCTGCCCGGGCTTTGTCGCCGAGCAGGCGCACCATCGCGGTGTCGTCGGCGAGGAACAGGCCGCTGTAGACCAGGACGCCGATCTGCTGGGACGCGGCGGTGAACAGACGTCCCCACGCGTCCCGGGGCACGGCCCATCGGTGCGGGTAGATCGTCAGGACTTCGCTCTCGGACGCGGCGACCACCTGTTCCCGGGACAGGGCCGCCGGCCACAGGTAGGTCTCGTCCACGCCGAGGTAGGAAGCCGTGGCAAAGCGGTGCTTTCGGTACGGCTCGCGGCTCTTGGTGATCCACCGTTCGACGGTCTTGGGGTCGACTTCGATCGCCTCGGCCAGATCCGCGATGCTCGCGCCCTTCTGCAACAGCGCCGCGCGTAGCCGTTCGTTCGCCATTTCACCTGCTCCCAAGGACGTCCGGGGACCTGGCCATCGTAGGCCGGACGTCTTGAACATGTCCCGTCGTGTAGTGATCTCGTCCTAACTCTGCGTCGCATTCTCGGTTACACAAGGCCACAACAGCCCGGCAACCGAAGGAGGAGATGCACTCATGACCCACATGATCACCATCCCCGGCGAGACCCCCTGCGAGTGCGGCAACGCCCTCACCCAGGGGCAGACCCGATGCGCCAAGTGCGTGGCGCGCAGCCGGTGGGCGCGTAAGGAGCGGGCCCGCAACCGGCGCAACCGGGGCTCGGAGATCCGGCGTCCCCGGCGCGGCCCGCGCTCGGCGGCGGCGATGGGGGTGAGCTGGACGTGAACTGGCTTCCCCTGATCATCGCCGCCCTGCTCAGCACCACGGTGCTGACCGGCTACGTCATGGTCCTGGTCGGCATCCGCCGAGAGGACAAGGCCCTGAACCTGCGCCGTCAGACCGGCGGCGCGTCGGCCGCGCTGGCCCGGAAGGTTACCGGCTGCTACGTCCGGGACGGCGTGACGTGGACGTAGACAACTGCTCCTCGACCTTCGCCAGCCGGACGGCGAGGTCCTGCACGGTGGCGCGCAGCTCGGCCAGGTCGGCCGGGTCGGGCTGCTCGTCGCCGGCGGGGCGCTGGTCGGCGTCGCGGACGAAGACGCCCTTGCCCTGCTGGCCGATCACCAAGCCCTCGTTGCGCAGGATGCCGACGGCCATCTTCACCACGCTCAACGAGGCGTCGTATCGCGCGGACAGCTGGGCGGTGGACGGGAGCGGGGTTCCGGGCGCGAGAGAGCCGCCGTGGATCTGCGCTCGGAGATCGTCGGCGATCTGGAGGTAGCCGGGCCGGCCGGTGTTCTGGACCATCGCTGTCCCATCACATCACGAAACAACGACCAAGCCAACCGAGAACACGTTGACAACCAAGCCAACTAGGTTAACTATGTTGGGTAACGACGAAAGAGGAGGTCACAGCCCATGCGTTCCGTCCCGATCCCTGTGGATGTCAGCAAGCTCGCCATCACCTGCGTCAAGGGCCCGCGCCCGCGCGTGCTCAACAAGGACACCGGCGAGATCAAGACCGACAAGAACGGCAACACCGTCTACGAGGTCACCGTCTCCGTCGAAGACGAGTTCGGCCGGATCGAACTCGTCAAGATCGGCATCACCGGCGAACCGCCCATAAAGACCGGCGACATCGTCAACGCCGTCGGCCTGCTCGGCTACGTCTGGGAGATCGCCGGACGGTGGGGCATCGCCTACCGCGCCTCGGCTCTCCTGCCCGTCAAGGAGGCCGCCGATGCGTGACGCGCTGCTGGTGCTCGCAGTCCTGGCCGCGTCGGCGGCCGGGCTGTGGGCCTGGCGCCGCTACCACTACCCATCCTTCTGGCTCGCCCTCGGCTTTCCCCTCGTGGCCCTGTCGGTCCGCGCCTCCTGGCGGCGGGTCGCCCTCGGCTGCGGCCTGACCAAGAAGCGGCAGCGCTTCTGGTTCACCACCGTCCCCGGCCTGGTCGCCTCGACCGGCGTAGTCCGCGTGCGGCGCAAGTGGCAGCGCATCGCCGTGGACACCAAACCGTTTATGTGGCTGCCCAAGCCCACCCGGCACGGCTGGCGCGTCACCCTGCACACCCTGGAAGGACAGGCCCCCGGCGACTACGCCGACGTCGCCGAACAACTCGCGCACTCCTGGGGCGTCCACGCCATACGCGTCTCCTCACCCGGACCGGGACGGGTCGTCCTCATGGCGACCATGCGCGACCCGCTCGTCCACGTCACACAGCTCCCGGCTTCGGATGAGCTGCTCAAGGTGACCGTGGGACGGCTGGAGACCGGCCAGCCATGGGTGATCGACTTCCGCACCGTGCCGCACTGGATCAACGCAGGAGCCACCCAATCCGGCAAATCCAACCTCGCCAACGCACTCATCATCGGCCTCGCCCCGCAACCGGTCGCGCTGGTCGGCTTCGACCTCAAGGGCGGGGTCGAGTTCACGCCGTACGAGCCTCGGCTGTCGGCGCTGGCCACCTCCCGCGCCGAGTCCGTCGGCCTGCTGGATGACCTGGTCGCGCTGATGACCGACCGGATGGGGCTGTGCCGCCAAGCCGGTGCCCGCAACATCTGGCAGCTCCCGCCCGCCCTCCGACCCGTCCCCGTCGTGGTCCTCGTCGATGAGCTGGCCGAGCTCTACCTGATGGCAGACAAGTCCGAGAAAGAAGAGATCGCCAAAACCTCAACGAACCTGCTCCGGGTCGCCCAGCTCGGCCGGGCGTTCGGCATCTACCTGTTCTGCTGCGGCCAACGGATCGGCTCCGACCTCGGCCCCGGCGTCACCGCCCTGCGCTCCCAGTGCTCGGGACGGATCTGCCACCGGGTCAACGACCCGGAGACCGCCACCATGACCCTGGGCGACCTCGACCCCGCCGCCCTCGTCTCGGCCCGCGCCATCGCCGCCGAGACACCCGGCGTGGCCATCGTCGCCGGCCAGGACGGCCAGTGGTATCGCGCCCGCTCCTTCTACGTCACCGAGCAGAGCGCCGAACACGCCGCCCACACCCACGCCCACCTCACCCCGGCCTGGGGCGAGATCACCGCCCACCTGCCCGAACCCATCACCGCCTGACCCACGAACGGAGGAACGATGCGACGCTTGGCCTGCCGACTGCTCGACACCGGCCCGGTCCTCATCCTGGCCGCCATCGCGGGTGCCGGATCGTTCACCCACATCCGCGACACCGCCAGCCAGCACGGCCAGACCGGCTGGATGTCCTGGGCCATCGCCGTCTGCATCGACCTGACCTGCGTCATGGCCGCCCGCGAACGCCAGCACGACAAGAAGACCGGCCGCACCCGGCCCGGCCGCCTCACCTGGCCCGTCCTCGTCCTGACCGGCGGCGTCATCCTGTCCCTGGCCGCTAACCTCGCCCAAGCCGACCCGACCGTCTGGGGCTGGATCACCGCCGCCACCCCGGCCGCCGCCTTCCTCATCGCCATCTCCATGCTCGAACGCCGCGCCGCCCATCCTGCGCCATCCGCTCCGGAGCCCGCTCCGGTCCTGGTCGAGTCCCCGGAACCGGAACTCGCCCCGAACCACGTCCAGGACGAGAACGAGCGGGAGGCCGACCTCGCACCCGCCCTCGTCGACTACGCCCGCCGCGTCGCCGACGACCACCACACCCGGCACGGCAAACCCATCACCGCCGACGCCCTACGTACTCACCTGGGCGTCTCCAGCCAACTCGCCACCGACCTGTTGCGCACCCTGCGCACCGCCTGAAAGGAGCACCACACCATGACCTGCGACCGCCGCACCGACCTCATCAACGGACTGCTCGACCTGGCCGCCTTCCTCGACGCCCACCCCGACGTGCCCGTCCCGTTCAGCGTCACCGTCCACCACTTCCCCGACCGCACCAGCGACACCGACCAATGCACCGAGATCGACCAGATCGCCGCCCTCGTCGGCTCTGACATCGACTACGAGGACTCCCCGTACGGCCACTACGCCACCTCGCGCATGTTCGGCCCGGTCGAATACCGCGCCGTCGCCATCCTGTCCGCCGCCCGCGCCCGCCACGACGCCTATGCCAGCTATCGCGGCTGTGTCCAGCCCGACCCGGCACCCATCGCCAGCAAGGAGGGTCAGCTCCGATGAACGAGGTCATCCACTACATCTGCTGCACCTGCCACGGCACCGGCATCGACTCCGACAACACCCGCTGCCGCGACTGCGAGGGCACCGGCATCGACAACCACGGCGCCTAACAGCGCGGCGCCCTCGGCCTGGCCGCACATCCGCCAAGACGACTGCCAGGTCGAGGGCCATCCCTTCACCCGAACGAGCGAAAGGAGACCACCATCATGCCCACAACCCATGCCACCGCGCACGCCAAAGCAGGCATGATCGCCCGACTCAACCACCCCGACTACGACCGCTGGGCAAGCCAGATCCGCGCCACCGGCGGCTGCCGCCAGCCCATCCACCTACGCGGCCGAGTCGACCACTACGACCAGGCCACCGGCCAGCTCCTGCACCGCTACACCACCCGCACCGAACCCGACGGCATCCTGCGCGTCCCCTGCAAGACCCGCCGCGCCTCCCGCTGCCCCGCCTGCGCCGAGACCTACCGCGCCGACACCTACCACCTCATCCGCGCCGGCCTCATCGGCGGCAAAGGCGTCCCGGAGACGGTCACCGCCCACCCGACCCTGTTCGTCACCCTCACCGCACCCAGCTTTGGAGCGGTCCACGCACGGCGTGAGAAGAACGGCAAGACCCTGCCCTGCCACACCCGCCGCGACACCCCGACCTGCCCGCACGGGCGTGTGATGGCCTGCACCGACCGCCACCACAAAGACGACCCCCGCCTCGGCGAACCACTCTGCCCGGACTGCTACGACTACACCGGCTCCGTCCTGTTCAACGCCCTCGCGCCGCTGCTGTGGAAGCGCTTCGCCGACTCCGTACGCCGCCACCTGGCCAAACTCGGCGGCCTGTTCCTCAAAGATCTCCGCTACCACCTGACGCTCTCCTTCGCCAAGGTCGCCGAATACCAGCGCCGTGGCGTCGTCCACTTCCACGCCGTCATCCGCCTGGACGGCCCCGGCGGCCCTGACGCACCCCCACCACCCTGGGCCACCGCCGACGTCCTAACCCACGCCATCCAACACGCCACCAAAGCCGTCTCCGCCAAAGCACCCGCCTACGCCGACCAGCCCGAACGGCCCCTGCGCTGGGGCAACCAGCTCGACATCCGCCCCATCACCCTGGACGGCGACCTCACCGACCAAGCCGTCGCCGGCTACATCGCCAAGTACGCCACCAAAGCCGCCGAATGCGTCGGCACCCTCGACCACCGCATCAACCCCCTCGACAACCTCGACGCCTACCACCTCCGCGACCACGCCCGCCGCCTCATCACCACCTGCATGGCTCTCGGCGCACAACCCGGCCTCGCCGAACTCCGCCTCACCCACTGGGCCCACATGCTCGGCTTCCGCGGCCACTTCTCCACCCGCTCCCGCCGCTACTCCACCACCCTCGGCCAACTCCGCGCCGCCCGCGAACACCACGCCCGCGACCACGACATCACCACCGGCCGCCTCCCCCTCTTCGATGAGGACACCGTCCTGGTCATCAGCCACTGGGAGTACGCAGGCAAGGGCCACTCCCTCGGAGACGCCCTCCTCGCCGCCGCCATCACCGGCACGCCACGACCCGAGATCCCAGAAGGCCGCCAATGACCCGGCTCCTTCTCACTGTCCCGGAAGCCGCCGAGGCGCTGGCCATCTCCCGCAGCAAGCTCTATCAACTGCTCGCCACCGGTGCGGTCGCCTCGATCCGCATCGACGGCTCCCGCCGCATCCCCGTCTCCGCCCTCACCGACTACATCACCCACCTGACCAGGAAGGAGGCCGTCCTATGACGAAGACCCTCGTCGGCACGCCGGACGAACAGCCGCGCAGGAAGAAGGCACCCAAGCTGCGCGACGGCGTCATGAAGCGCGGCACCACCTGGTCCTACGTCATCAGAGTCCGCGATCCGGAAACGGGCGAGAGCAAGCCGCGATGGGTGGGCGGCTTCGCTACCGAAGATGACGCAAAGGCCGCACGCGATGAGGCCCGCGTGAACGCCCGCCGTGGCGAGTATGTCGATCGGAACGAGATCACTGTCTCGGACTACCTCGACATGTGGATTGAAGATCACGCTATGGAGATCAAGCCTGGCACCCTAGAGGACTACCGCACCGGCATCCGCCTCTACATCAAGCCGTACATCGGCAAGATGCGCCTTCAGGCGATCCGCCCGTCCACGATCACCAAGCTCTACCGCGATCTCCTTACCAAGGGCAGCAAGGACGGCCGGCCACTCAAGGTCTCTACCGTCACCCACACCCATGCGATTCTCCGCCGGGCCTTCCGCGACGCCGTAGTGGTCCATGAGTACATCAGCAGTTCGCCCGTAGAGAAGGCCAAGCGTCCACGAGCGGACCTCGACAGCCCCGGCACAATCTGGACCGCCGCCCAGCTCCGCACGTTCCTCACCCTGGCCCGTACACACCGACTTCACGCCTTCTTCCATCTGGCCGCGTACACCGGCGCCCGTCGTGGCGAAATGCTCAACCTCCACTGGAAAGACATCGACCTCGACGGCAAGCGCATCACCATCAAGGGCTCCGTGGGCGTTGTGGAAGGCCAGCGCGTCGAGGGCACCACGAAGAGCGGTAGAACGCGCGTCGTGAGCATCGCCGATGCCACCGTGAACGTCCTACGCGAGCACCAGAAAGCCCAGGAGGCCGAGAAAGCCCGCGTCGGAGACTCCTGGAAGGGCACCGACGACAGCGTGTTCACGACTGCTTGGGGCGGCCCTATCTACCCCACCACCGTCACTGGCCTGCCACGCAAGCTCATCGAGGCCCACAACAAAACCGCTACAGACCCGCTACCAGTGATCCGCCTGCACGACCTGCGCCACGTCCACGCGACCCTGCTGCTCCTGGCCGGAGTCCCCGTACATGTCGTTGCAGCCCGCCTCGGTCACGCCGACCCTGCCATCACTCTCCGGGTCTACGCGCACGTGATTCGCTCCGCCGAAACTGCTGCGGCCGACATCTTTGCAGGAACTGTTACTGATGACGATCACGACTGAGATGTCCCGCCACCCTGTCCCTTCGGGAGACGAGCCTTGAACTGAGCGTACTTGGCATCAAGCTCAGCCTCTTGAGCAGGGAAGACATATACGCGATCAAGAATGGCCTCGGCAAGGGTCAGTGCGTCACGGACGTCCTGACCCTTAATTGCATGCCCGTCGTAGTGCGCACCACCGTTGAGGAAGTCTCGGAGGTGGTCCGCCCACTCCCAAAGGCGGCCATCAATCACACCAAGATCGCGCAACTCTCGGAGCTGTGCAGCAAGAGGGTTCTTCTTGCCCCCTGAAACACCGTTGCGTCGGCATACAGCTTCAAGGCCTCGCCTGACGGCGACAGCGGCCGCTTTCGACCATCCTGCTCGAAGATGCTCCTCGGCTTCCTCCAACTGCCCGCGGATGTCGACCGGGATGGCTGGGTGGAGTCTGCGGTTCTCTTCCTTGGGCCAGGCCAGCTCTGGATCACCCCACCTGGAGCCATCCGGCACCTGCATGGTTAGGAAGGGAGCGTCACACTCGGGACAGAGAAACAGCGTCACCTGATACGGTTCGCCATCTTCGTCCTGGTACCAGACGGAACGCTCCTCTGGAGCCGACACCGGCCTGGCACAACTCGGACACAGAGCCAAAAGAGATGACTGACCACCCATGGTCACCTCCACGGTGGGGAGCCGCCAAGAACCGAAGCGTTGCCTCGGCCTCGGCTGTTAGCAAAGGTGTTAGCAAAAGGCCCCCTGTGATCATCACAGAGGGCCTCTGAACTGGGAGCCGCCTTGGGGATTCGAACCCCAGACCCCTTCATTACGAGTGAAGTGCTCTGGCCGACTGAGCTAAGGCGGCATCTGCCGTGCAGCTTGAAAGAGTCTACAGGAGCCTGAGGGTTCTCGCTCCCACCGATCATCAGATGCCGGGACGGACCGTCCGTCCTCTCCGTGCCACCAGCGCCCCGCAACAACCGCCCATCTGCCACATCCTTCGAGAACGCGAACCCGACCAGCCAGCGCCACCAGGGAGCGCCACGCTCTGTCCGCCGCCCCGAACGGCCACCCTTACGCCTCACCCTTCGGGAACACGATCCCGAAGGGCGGGCGTCACCAGGGCCCGGCGTCAGGGGGCCTCCTCCGCCAAGCGCCATCGCCGTGCCAAGGCACCACTGACGTACGGACGAGGCCCCGCCCGTCAGACCGGTTCCCCGTCCCCGTACGTCGAGTCATAAGCCTTCCGCGGCCCGCAGACACTCGCCTTCGAACAGGCGCACCGCCGCCCCCCGTCGTTCAGCCGCACCACCACCGAGTCCGACGGCACGTTGTGCCCCACCACGGTGCCCGCGCCCTCCGGCGTCTCCACGCTCACGCCCACCCGCGGAGCCGAGGCTCGGAACTCCTGGTAGAGCGGGTGCTCGTACTTCAGGCAGCACATGAGCCGCCCGCACGCCCCCGCGATCCGGAGCGGGTTGACCGGGAGGTCCTGGTCTTTGGCCATGCGGACGGAGACCGGCTCGAAGTCCTTCAGGAACGTGGCGCAGCACAGGTCGCGGCCGCAGGGGCCGATGCCGCCCTGGAGGCGGGCCTCGTCTCTCGGGCCGATCTGGCGTAGCTCGACTCTGGCCCGTAGGTTGCGGGCCAGGTCACGGACCAGAGCGCGGAAATCGACCCGGTGGGGGGCCGAGAAGTAGACCGTGTAGACGTTGTCGGCGTCGAGATAGTCGATGCCGACGACCTTCATCGGCAGGCCGTGCCGTTTGATCAGGCGCTTGGACACGCTGCGGGCCTCGGCTCTGCGGCGTTTGTTGGATTCGTCGCGGGCCAGGTGTTCCTCGCCGGCCGGCCCCGCGCAGAGCGGGAGGCCGTCGACGTCTTCGCTGGTGTATTGGGGCGCCCACACGCACTCCGCCACCTCCGGGCCCGAGTCCGTCGGCACGAGCACCTTGTCGCCCACCTTCGGGCTGTGCTGGCCGGGATCGAGGTAGTAGAGCCTCCCGTAACGGGTGAAGCTCACAGCCATCATCATGCCCATGGACTCGAGCTCGCCTCCTGACGGCCTGGGGGATCGCTTACGGCCTTCGTTGCCACATTACGTGGGTCCATGCGCCGGTGGTCAGAGGTGGTGGCGAGGTTATTGGTCGGGTCAGCCGCCCCGGAGGGCGCTGCGTCGCGTCAGCCGCTCGCCGGGCAGATCGTGCTCTCCGGCAGGGTGACTCCGAACTCGTACTGCAGAGCGGATTTATCGGCCGGACACGGCAGGTACGTGGCCTGAGCCACCCCGGGCTGCTCCCGCAGCTCGGAGAGCACGTCCTGCCAGGATGAGTCCGGCTTCAGCCTGAGGCGGAAGGCTTGCGGCATGTCTTCCACTCTGGTCGCGTCGAGCAGGGTCTTGTTGCTCTTGTACGTCTTCCGGAAGTCCTCGTACGCCGCCTTCTCATCGATGTACTCATATTTCTCGACCTCGGGCATCTTCCCGATCAGCACCTCGAGCGCCTTCTTCTCGGCAGGTGTCGCCCCCTTCCCCGCCTTCGTGACCTTGAAGTCGCCGTTTTCGCCGTCCACGCGCACCGCACCGCACGTGGGCAGAGCCGTGCCCTTCTTGCACAGGAAGACGCTGATCGGCCACTTGCGCAGCTCCGCGGCCTGCGGCCAAGGCGGCCCGGAGGGATTGACGACCTCCTGGATGCCGGTCACCTGCCGGAGTCTGTCCTGCACCTCGCGCACGTCGGCGCCCTCGCTCAGCCGCAGGGTGAACGAGGCGGGCAGGTCGGTGATCTTCACCTCTTTCAGCACCGACCTGTTGTGAACGAAGTCCTTCTTGAGGCTCTCGTAGGCTGACGCCCTGCTCGTGTAGACCACGCTCTCCACTTGCGGAAGCGCTCTCAGCGTGGTCTCGATCTCCCGGATCCGGTCAGGTGGGACGTCGCCCGTGCCGCACCGCGCATGCTTCGACGACGCCGAGCAGAGGAAGGCCACCAGCTCGCTCTCCTTGCCCTGGGCGGCCGGCGGGTTCATCGCCGCCACGCTGCCCTGGTCGCCGCCGTCCACGCCGAACGCCGTGAACGCTGTGAAGGCCGCCGTGCACATGAGCACCACCACCGTCGCCGCGCTCACCATCCGCAGATCCACCCGGAACCACCGCCGCTCCGGCGGCCGCAACGGCCGCAGCGTGCCGGTGTCGACCGTCGCCCCGGCGTCGGCGAGGGCCTGCCGCAGTCGGTCTTCCACAGGGCTGTTCATGATTCCTCCCTAAGCACCCGCCCGAGGGCGGCCAGCCCTCGCGTGATCGTGGACCTCACCGTGCTGGCGTTGACCCGCATCGTCTCGGCGATCTCCTGGTCGGTGAGATCGAAGTAGTAGCGCAGCGTCAACGCCTCCCGCTGCCTGCGCGGCAGCCCGTGCAGCGCCAGCAGCACCTCCCGCCGCTCCTCGCCCAGCATCGCGGCGCTCTCCGCCGACCAGACGGGCGGCTCGTACGGCACCGCCCGTCTGAACACCGTCGCCCGCCTGCGCAGCACCGACCGGCAGCCGTTGAGCACCGCGGAGCGCACGTAGGCGAGCGCCCGGTCGGCGTCACGCAGCCGGGCCCGGCCCGCGTGAGTGCGCGCGAACGCCTCCTGCACGACGTCTTCGGCGGTGGCCTGATCACCGACCATGATGAGCGCCAGGCGCACGAGACCGACGTGTTGCTCGGCGAAGATCGCCGCCACATCGACCTGACGCGCGGTTCGAGCGTCCTGCTGGATGAGTAGTTCGGCTTCCACGTAACAGAGACGTCTGAGGGCCTCGTCTGCTGCTTGGGTCACCGGAGTATCTTGCGGCCGCCGCCACGGCTCTCAACCGCCCGCCGGCCGCCCTGTGGACAACTTCAGCGCAGCGAAAGCATCATCGCCTCGACGGCCATCTGCGGGTTGACGTTGGCCGCCAGCCGTTCCCTGCACTGCATGATCGCGTCGATCCGCCGCAGCGTCTCCTCAGGCGTCGAAGACCGGGCGAGCTGGTCGAGATCGAACCGGATGTCGTCATTCGCCAGCTCGACCCCGGCCGCCCCGAACTGCAGCGTCAGCACATCACGATAAAAGGCCACGAGCTCCAGTAGCGCCGAGTCGAGCGAGTCGCGCTTGATCCGGGTGGCCCGCGACTTCTGCCGGTCCTCCAGCTCCTTCAGCGCCCCGGCCCCGCCGCGCACGAGCCCTCGGTTGAGCCCCTTGCCGGTGGACCCCTCCCCGTACAGCTTGCGCAGCTCCGCCGTCTCGTTCTCGTTGAGCGCGGCCGTGGCGGCGGCGGCCTCCTCCTCGGCCGTCTTCACCAGCCGTTCGGCGGCGGAGACGCACTCGCCGACCCCGGTCAGCGTGCGCGGGATGCTCAGTACCGCCTCCCTGCGGCTCCTGACGCCCTCGTCGAGCGCCAGGGAGCGGGCTCTGGCGATGTGGCCCTGGGATGCCCTGGCGGCGAACCTGGCGGTCTCCCAGGGCACGCTGTCGCGGGTGGCCAGCACGTGGGCGACGGCCTCCGTCGCGGGGGTGGTGAGGTTGACGACGCGACACCGGGACCTGATGGTGATCATCAGGTCGTCGGGGGCGGGCGCGCAAAGCAGCCATACCGTACGGGGCGGCGGCTCCTCCACGGCCTTGAGCAGGGCGTTCGCGGCGGACTCCGTGGCCCGGTCGGCGTCCTCGAACAGGATGACCCGCCACCGCCCCTGCGTCGGCGCCCCGGCCGCGCGCAGGATCAGCTCCCTGGTCTGCTTGACGCTGTAGGACAGCCCCTGCGGGCGTACGGCTTCCAGGTCGGGATGCGAGCCGATGAACACCTGGTGGCACTGGTCGCAGTGGCCACAGCCGCCCTGGGGGCACATCAGGGACGCGGCGAAGGCGCGGGCGGCCTCTTCCCGGCCCGAGCCAGGCGGGCCGGTGAACAGCCACGCGTGCGTCATGCCGGCGCCCCGACCGCCCGCGACGACCTCACCGGCCGCCGCCGCGGCCCGCGACAGCACGGCCGCCGCCTGCTCCTGCCCTACGAGGTCATCGAAAACGGTCACGGGGTAAGGCTAGTCGCGGATGGCGGGCATCGTCCCCGTGATGTCTTCCGACTCCCTCGGCACCGGGTCGGGCAGGATCTCCCTGATCCGGTCCTGGATCCGGCGGGTGATCGCCTCCTGCGGCATCGTGCCGTCGATCACGAGGTAGCGCTCGGGCGCCGCCGCCGCGAGCGCCCTGAACTCCTTGCGCACCCGCTCGTGGAACTCCAGCGGCTCGGACTCGATCCGGTCGGCCGCCCCGCCCAGCCGGGCCAGCCCGACCTCGGGCGGCGTGTCGATGAGCACGGTCAGGTGCGGCACCAGCCCGCCGGTCGCCCAGGCGTTGATCTTGGAGACGTCGGCCGGGTCGAGCGAACGGCCCGCGCCCTGGTAGGCCAGCGACGAGTCCACGTAGCGGTCGGTGACCACCAGCGAGCCCCGGTAGAGGGCCGGCCTGATCACCTTCTCCACGTGCTCGGCCCGGTCGGCGGCGTACAGCAGCGCCTCGGCCCGCGCGGACAGCCCGCGCTCGGCCGCGTCGAGCAGGATCGCGCGCAGCCGCATGCCGACCTTGGTCGAGCCGGGCTCACGCGTCTGCACGACGTCGTAGCCCTGGTCGCGCAGCCAGATCGCGACCAGCCGCGACTGCGTGGTCTTGCCCGAGCCCTCGCCGCCCTCGAACGCCACGAACAGCCCGGGCACGTGCTCGGCCGACTCGGCAGGGAAGCGCTCGCCGCGCACCGCCGCGATGAGGTCGGCCGCCAGGGAGACGCCCTTCCTGTCGTCCATGTGCCGCAGGGCCAGGATGCCGACGCCCATCGCGAGCGCCCCGCCGACCACCAGCACCAGGTTGGTGCCGTCGAAGCGGTAGCTGAGCGTGCCGAACTCCAGCACGTGCAGGCCGAAGAGCGCGGCCAGCGGGTTGGCCAGGGACACCACCAGCAGCAGCGTCACCCGCGCCGTCGACTGCAGGAACGAGAACGTACGGCCGCGCAGCCCGTCTTCGACCTCCAGCCCGATCAGCGTGTAGCCGATGATCCAGGCGATGCCCGCGCACGCCCCCAGCACCACGGTCAGCATGACCACGATCACCAGGTTGTGCACCAGCGCGATGGCGAGCAGCACCAGCCCGGCGACGGTGATGGACAGCCCGAACAGCCGCCGCCTGGACAGCTCGCGCAGCAGCCGCAGCCCGAAGAACATGCCCAGTGCCATGCCGACGAAGACGGCGCCGAACACCACGCCGTAGGCCGCGTCGCCGCCGCCGAGGGTCGCCACGTAGACCTTGGCCACGCCGACGACCGCCCCGCCCGCGGCGAAAGCGCCCAGCATGCCGATGACCAGGCCGCGCACCATCCGGTTGCCACCGACGAAGCGCCAGCCCTCGACGACCTGCTTGAGCACCGAGGGCGTCGAGATCGTGCCGTCACGCCTGGGGATGTCGCGAAGCGTGAAGATGAGGAAGGCCGACACGAGATAGGCGCACGCGTTGACGATCAGCGCGAGCCCGGTGGCGTCGCGCCCCTCGACGAACGGCACCACTCCGCCGATCAGGTCGCCCGCCACCGACAGCGCGGCGAACAGCATCGCCGCGACCGGCGCGGTGCCGTACGTGACCAGCAGGTTGAGCTGGTTGGCCGACTCGAGCTGCGCCTTCGGCACCAGGTTGGGCACCGTCGCGTCCTTGGCCGGGACCCAGAACAGGTTGACGCACTCGACCAGGACAGTCGCGGCGATGACCCACTGGTAGCTGCCCACGAACGGGATCGACAGCACGATCGCGAACCTGGCCAGGTCGGCCGAGAACATCGTCAGCCGCCGGTCGAACCGGTCGGCGAAGACGCCGGCCAGCGGCCCGAGCAGCACGGCCGGCAACATCTTGGCGACGAACACGCCGCCGACGGCGAGCGACTGCACCCGGTAGTCGCCCTGGGTGAGGTTGGCCGCGAGGGCCGTCAGCGCCAGCAGGTTGAGCCAGTCGCCCAGACTGCACACCGACATGGCCGTCCACAGCCGTCGAAACGGCGCATTGGCCAGCACATGGGTCGAGCGGCTACGGCCAAGGGCAGTCATGATTTCAGCGTATCCAGGTGTCGACCGGAAGGGAGGGAACAAGACGAGCCGGATATTCCCGGCTGCTCGTGGCTGAGAGTATTACGTGATCGGGCTCGGGCGCAGGTTTCGCCACTCGAATAGGCCCCCGAAAACCTTCTCAATTCATAACTCCGGCCTCATGTCGCGCCTCTTCCACCAATGGCCGCCACTCGGCCCTGACGTCGTCGGGCAGAGCGAGCTCGTCCCACAGGTCGATCAGCAGCACGCCGTCGACGTGAGCGAGCAGCTCTCCGGGCTCGCCCTCGCACAGCAACGCCATGTAGGCCGCCCGGCGCTCGTCCCGGTCGGACAGATCGTAGTCGCGCCCGCCGACCCGCACGGACCCCAGCGCCGCCGCCACCGGCAGCCGGCCCAGCCGGGTGGGCACGTGGACGGTCCGCCCCTCGCCGGTCACCCGGGGCACGCACTCGACCTTGGCCTCCAGCACCAGCCGGAACCCGGCGGCGTCGAGGATGCGCCCCGCGGTCTCCAGCGTCGGCGACTTCCTGCCGTGCTCGTACGCCGACAGCGTCGTGCGCGAGGTGCCGCTCACGCTGGCCAGCGCCTTCTGGTTGAGGCTGGCCGCATGCCTGGCCTGCTTGAACAGCAGCCCGCCGCGTCTGGCCCAGAAGGCCACGTCCTGCCGCAGCGCTCGCTCCAACGGCGAGGAGACCATGACCACACCTCCGAAAGTATCCGCTCGGATACTGTACGCCATCATGGCATGGCGTGACCACCGGATTACAAAAGGTCAGCCGCGCAGTTCGAGAATCGTGATCTCGGGCGGCGCCCCGACGCGCACAGGCGGGCCCCAGAAGCCCGCTCCCCTGGTGACGTACACCTGCACCCCGTCCACGGTCGCCAGCCCAGACACGACCGGCTGCTGCAGCCCCACCACCAGGTTGAACGGCGCGATCTGCCCGCCGTGCGTGTGACCGGAGAGCTGCAGGTCGACGCCGTGCCGCGCGGCCTCCTTCACCTGGACCGGCTGGTGCGCCAGCAGCACCGTGGACCGGCCGGGCTCGCGCCCGCCGAGCGCCTTGGCGAAGTCGGGCGACTCACCGGCCGGGGCGCCCCCGATGTCGTTGACGCCGGCCAGGTCGAGCACGGCGCCCTGGTGCCTGATCTCCACCCGCTCGTTTCGCAAGGAGCGTACGCCGAGCTCGGCCAGCTCCTCGATCCACTCCCCCGGCCCCTCGGCCGTGAAGTACTCGTGGTTACCGGTAACGAAATAAGCGCCATATCGGGATTCGAGACTCTTGAGCGGCCGAGCCAGCGCCCCGAGCTGCGCCACCGACCCGTCCACCAGGTCACCCACGATCGCGACCACGTCGGCCTCGAGCCCGTTGATCATCCGGACGATCCGCTCGGTGTGCCCGATGCCCGTGAGCGGCCCGAGATGGATGTCGCTCACCACGGCGAACCGCAGGCCGGCGAGCCGCGAATCCAGCTTCGGCAGCGTGACCTTGACCGGCTCGATCACGGGATCGCCCAGGGCGCTGACCATCCCGTACCCGACCGTGCCCAGCGCGCCCACCCCGGCGACCGCGGCGGTGGCCCGGTCGAGGAAGAGCCGCCTGCTCATCGAAGACGCGACGGGAACGTCCACGGCGACGTCAGCGGGCACCCCGGCCCCAGCACCGCCCCCAGCACCCGCCCCGGCCGACACCGCGACAGGCGGCGCCGCCACACTCTGCGGCTCCCGCCGCCCCGCACGCCGTACGAGGGCCGCCACGACCGCCCGCGGCACCTCCAGCACGACGAGGATCACGACCAGGTAGAACATCACCGCCAGCCAGATGAACCCGGGCCAGAGCGCCCAGCCCTCCAGCCCCATCCTGCTGCCCACGAGCGTGGTCACGAGGATCGCGAACAGCGCGACGACGCTCCAGGTCAGCGCCTTACGCAGCCTCCCGGGACCGGTCGTGCGGCGCACCAGCCGAAACCACAGGTATGCGTGCGCGAGCAGCACCAAGGCCAAGAAGAACAGGACGAACACATGAACGATGCTACTTCCGGCGGCCGACATTCCGGCGGCCCCGGCCAGGCGGCCGCCGGAATGTGATCTACGACTTGGCCGCGGGCTTCTTGGCCGGAGCCTTCTTCGCCGGCGCCTTCCGCGTGGTCGTCTTCTTGGGTGCGGGCGCCCGCTCACGCCGTTCGGCCAGCAGCTCGGCCGCCCGCTCGATCGTGATGTCCTCGACCGTGTCGCCCTTACGCAGGGACGCGTTGGTCTCGCCGTCGGTCACGTAGGGCCCGAAGCGCCCCTCCTTGACCACGACCGGCTTCTTCGAGTTGGGGTCGTCGCCCAGCTCGCGCAGCGGCGCCGCGGCTGCCGCCCGGCCCCTGCCCCGCTGCTTGGGCTGCGCGAACAGCTCCTTCGCCTTGTCGATGGTGACCGTCAGCAGCTCGTCCTCGGAGGCCAGCGAGCGGGAGTCGGTGCCCTTCTTCAGGTAGGGGCCGAACTTCCCGTTGTGCGCCACGACCTCCTCGCCCTCCAGCTCGCCGACGACCCTCGGGATCGTCAGCAGCTTGAGCGCGTCGTCCAGCGTGATCGTGTCCAGCGACATCGTCTTGAACAGCGAGCTCGTACGCGGTTTGACCGCGTCCGCCTTCTTCGTCCGCCGCTTGGGCGCCTCTTCGTCGGCGGCCGGCTCGGGCAGGACCTCCGTCACATAAGGCCCGTAACGCCCGTCCTTGGCCACGATCATGTGACCCGTCACCGGGTCGGCGCCCAGTTGCCGATCACCCGTCGGCCGCGAGAACAGCTCCTCGGCCTTCTCCGCGGTCAGCTCGTCGGGCGTCATGTCCTCGGGCACGTTGACCCGCGCGCCGTCGCGGTCGAGGTAGGGGCCGTAACGTCCGACCCGCAGGACGATGTCGCTGCCCTTGACCGGGAACGAGCTGATCTCCTTGGCGTCGATGTCGCCGAGGTCGGTGACCATCTCCTTCAGGCCCTCGTCGCCGTCATCGCCGCTGCCGTAGTAGAAGCGCTGCAGCTCGGGAACGCGCTCCGCCCGGTCGTTGGCGATGTCGTCGAGCACCTTCTCCATGTCGGCGGTGAAGTCGTAGTCGACCAGGTTGCCGAAATGCTGCTCCAGCAGGTTGACCACGGCGAACGCCAGGAACGACGGCACCAGCGCCGTGCCCTTCTTGAACACGTAACCGCGGTCGAGGATGGTGCCGATGATCGAGGCGTACGTCGACGGCCGCCCGATCTCCCGATCTTCCAGCTCCTTGACCAGCGAGGCCTCGGTGTAGCGGGCCGGCGGCTTGGTCGAGTGGCCGGCCACGTCGAGGCGCGTCACGCTGAGCGCGTCGCCCTCCACCAGGTTCGGCAGCCGCTTCTCCGAGTCGTCGCGGTCGGTCGAGGGGTCGTCGGCGCCTTCGACGTACGCCTTCAGGAAGCCGTAGAACGTGATCGTCCGCCCGGACGCGCTGAACTCGACGTCCTCTCCGGCCGACGACCTGCCGCCCACCTTCACGGTGACCGACTCGCCGACCGCGTCCTTCATCTGGGAGGAGACGGTGCGCTGCCAGATCAGCTCGTACAGGCGGAACATGTCGCCCGACAGCCCGGTCTCGCCCGGCGTGCGGAACTCCTCGCCCGACGGCCGGATCGCCTCGTGTGCCTCCTGCGCGCTCTTCACCTTGCTGGAGTAGACGCGCGGTTTGTCCGGAACGTACGCGGCGCCGTACAGCTTGACGGCCTGCGACCGCGCCGCCGCGACCGCCGTCTCCGACAGCGTGATGCTGTCGGTACGCATGTAGGTGATGAAGCCGTTCTCGTAGAGCCGCTGCGCCACCTGCATCGTGTATTTCGCGGAGAAGCCCAGCTTCCTGCTGGCCTCCTGCTGCAGCGTGGTCGTCCGGAACGGCGCGTAGGGCTTGCGCGTGTACGGCTTGCGCTCGACCGACTTGACGGCGAACGACGCCCCCTGCAACCGGCCGGCCAGCTCGCCCGCGGCGGCCTCCGACAGGTGCAGCACGTCGGCGTTGCCCTTGAGCTGGCCGGTGCTGGCGAAGTCGCGCCCCTGCGCCACCCGCCTGCCGTCGACCCCGGTCAGCGTGCCGGTGAAGTCGCGCGGCCGCTCGTCGGCCTTGCCCGTGTCGAACAGCGCCTGAAGGTCCCAGTAGTGGGCGACCGTGAACGCTATGCGCTCCCGTTCGCGCTCCACCACCAGCCGCGTCGCCACCGACTGCACCCGGCCGGCGGACAGCTTGGGCTTGACCTTCTTCCACAGGACGGGGCTGACCTCGTAACCGTAGAGGCGGTCGAGGATGCGCCGGGTCTCCTGGGCGTCCACCAGGCGGAGGTTGAGGTCGCGCGGGTTGGCCACGGCGTCGCGGATCGCCTGCGGGGTGATCTCGTGGAACACCATGCGGTGCACGGGCACCTTGGGCTTGAGCACCTCGCGCAGGTGCCAGGCGATGGCCTCGCCCTCGCGGTCCTCGTCAGTGGCCAGATAGAGCTCGTCGGCGTCCTTGAGCAGCTGCCGCAGCTTGTTGACCTGCGACCTCTTGTCGGGGTTGACGACGTACAGCGGTTCGAACTCGTGCTCGACGTTCACTCCGAGACGCGCCCACGGCGCCCCCTTGTACTTCTCGGGGATGTCGTCGGCCTTCTCCGGCAGGTCGCGGATGTGACCGATGCTCGATTCGACGATGTAGCCGCGCCCGAGGTACCCCGCGATCGTCTTCGCCTTGGCGGGCGACTCGACGATCACCAGGCGTGTTCCGCCGGCGCTGCCGTTCTTGGCTGGCACGCTGCTTCCTACCTCGCTGTTCGCTTGCAAATCCCCCTGCCGGGAGTCGGCACAGATCTGAAAGGTAACCCGACTCGCGGAAATTTCCTTCCCCCGGGCTACCCACTAGCTTCCGGGTCCACCCGCAAGCACGCAGAATAAGGCCCATCGAGCGGCCTGGCGCCCTGACTCACCCTGGAGACTAATCGTTGTGCTCGACTACTCCTACATGGATATCTTCATTCCACGCGATCTCACTCGCGAAGCAGCACGTCAACTGCTGACCGAACACGCAGAGTACGGTCAGTGGGAGCTCGCGCGCGTCCGGGTCTACCCCGACGGCAGCCGACGCGTCCGCCTGCGGCGCAAGATCATGAAGGTACGCAGCACGCTTTGAACGCGAACATGGCTTTGCCCGCCCCGGGCCGCGCCCCCGGAACGGGCAAAGCGTCTACCGCCGCCTACTCACAGACTGTGAGCGGAAGCCGTCCTGTGTTACGTACTTCCTGATCCCTTACTTACGGCCGATCCGGAACCGGCGGGTGGCGCCGAAGAGCGTCGCCGAGGCGGCGAGCATGGCGCCGGCCAGCAGCGCGAGCAGGGAGCCCGAGTTCATCCCGGTCACGCCCGCGGGCTGCTCGGCGCTCATCAGGCCGAGCTGGGGCACCGGCAGGGCGCGGGTGGTGGAGTTGACGGCCCCGCCGATCGGGGTGGAGGCGACCAGGTCGGTGGCCGGGGCGAGCGGGGAGCTCGACCGGGGCGCGACCGAGCGGCCCTTGCTGTCGACCGGCGCGGAGACCGCGGTGCGCTTCGGCTTGGCCGGGGCGGCGGGCATGCCGGGCAGCTCGGGGAGCTGGGGCAGGCCGAACGTCCTGGCGGCGTCGTCGACGACGGGGAGCTGGTGGGTGACGCCGCCGACGCTCTCCAACTGCTTGGTCACGTCGGGGAGCTGCTTGGTCAGGTCGTTCGCGCCGCCGAGCCCCTGAGTGAGGCCGCCGACCTTGCCGCCGACCTCCTGCACCCCGCCGAGGACCGGCAGGGACGGCGTGATCGGCAGCATGCCGCCCTTGGCGCCCGACACCTTGCTGTTGAACCGGGCGAAGCGCTCGAACCCGTCGGGACGCTGGAAGCCGGGCCGGCCGACGTTCGAACCGCCGAGGCACCCGGCGGCGGCGTCGCCCAGGACGGCCGCGGCGTTGCCGCAGACGTTGATCGGCGCGCTGATCGGGGCCACGACCTGGTTGCCCGACAGCACCCCGCCGGCGCCGGACGTACGGTTGCCGCCGCCCCCGACCCCGTGGTGCGGCCAGACGCCCGCGCCACCCTTGCAGTGGGCCCGCGACGCGCCGAGCACGGCGGCCGCGTTGCCGCAGACGTTGATCGGGGCGGTGATCGGCGCGATCACCTGGTTGCCCGACAGCACGCCGCCCGCGCCGGACGTACGGTTGCCGCCGGCGCCCTTGCCGCCGTTCTTCACCACGGCTCCGCCCTTGCAGCCGGCGAACGCGTGGCCGAGCACGGCCACGGCGTTGCCGCAGACGTCGATCGGCGCGCTGATCGGCGCGACCGCCTGGTTGCCGCTCAGCACGCCCCCGGTGCCCAAGGTACGGTTGCCGCCCGCCCCTGAGCCGCCGCGGGTGTTGTGCACCTCGGCGCCGCCCTTGCACCCGGCGACCGCGTTGCCCACGGCGTTGCCACAGGCCTCGACCGGCAGGCTGATCGGGGCGATGACCTGGTTGCCGCTGCCGACCCCGAAGCGCCCGTCGGTGTCGTTGCCGGTGGAGCCGTGAGCGTGGTGGGGGGCGCGGTAGTGGTGGCCGGGCCCGCCGTTGTTGGTGACGGACGACCCGCCGGCGCAGCCGGAGAACGCCCGGCCGACCGCCGCGACCGAGTTGCCGCAGATGTTGATCGGCGCGCTGATCGGCGCGACGACCTGGTTGCCGCCCAGCACCGACCCCTTGCCCGAGGTACGGTTGCCGCCCGCCCCCACGCCGGTGTTGTGGACCGCCGATCCGCCCTTGCAGCCCGCCGTCGCGTCGCCGAAGATCGCCACCGCGTTGCCGCAGGCGTTGATCGGCGCGCTGATCGGCGCGGTGATCTGGTTGCCGCCGAGCACGCTGCCGTCGCCGGAGGTACGGTTGCCGCCGGCCCCGCCCTTGCCCTGGTTGCGAACGGTGGCCCCGCCCTTGCAGCCCGCGTCGGACTTGCCGATCAGCGAGACCGCGTTGCCGCAGGCGTTGATCGGGACGCTGATCGGCGCGTTGACCTGGTTACCGCCGCCGACGGACCCGTTGCCCGACGTCTCGTTGGGGATGCCGGGCCGGCCTGAGTTGACGACCTCGGCGCCACCCTGGGAGGTGGCCTCCGACTTGCCGACCGCGGCGATGGCGTTGCCGCTGATGTCGATCGGGATGGAGACCGGCAGGTCGACCTGGTTGCCGCCCGCGACGGACCCGTCGCCGGAGGTGTCGGCCAGGGCGGTGCCGCCGCCGAACGACATGACGGCCACGGCCAGGAGAGCCGCAGGGCTCGTTGCCTTCGCCCACGTACGCATGATGGATGCTCCTAGTGGTTTTGGGGGGATACCTGAACGGTTCGCGGGCAGCCCGAAGCCGTGCGAGGTATCGCGCACAGCGGAGACCTCGGATTCGCGAACCAGTCGAACGTGATGTCCTTCACCTGCGGGCGGAGGGGATTCATGCCACGCTCCGCCGCTCTGCCCTGATTCCGGCCTGCCGGCTCGACCTCTATTACGGTCGGCCACGTACCGGCCGGGCCCTCTCGAACTCGACCGCGGCCCTCGACGGGGGGATCAGCTGAATCGCACGAGGACCAGCCGAGGACCGGGCGGGAGAACAGACTGGGACCGGCCTGGGATCAGGCGGGGAATCAGTGCGGGTGAGTCAGCCAGGCGACTGAGTCGGGTGCCCCAGCCTGAGTGACTCAGCTTGAGTGCCCCAGCCTGAGTGACTCAGGCTGGTGACCCAGTCGGGTGACCCAGTCGGGTGACCCAGTCGGGTGACCCAGTCGGGTGACTCAGTCGGGTGAGAAGGAAGGGTCGTCCGCCGCTGTGCGGACGACGGGGGGAAGCAGGCGCGCCAGGGGGGCGCGCCCAGCCTGGAGCCGCGGGTCGAACCCTGACCGCGCGACATCCCCGGTCGCGGCCCCGAAGGGACCGCTGCCACCGCCGTTGGGCACCAGACCATTGGTGTCCAGGATCTCTCCGGCGGAAGAAGGTACAGGCAGGCCAGGATCCTGCTGGCTGTTGAGGCCGTCGACCGTACGTCCGGCCATGGCTTCGGCGTTCTCCGACGCCGAGGCGTGGCCGGGATCGAGGAGGGACTGCTGCGCGACCCCGGACAGAGCCGCTCTCGCCGCCGCTGTGGTGGCCGCTGCCGCTCCCGTCTCCGCACTCGCGTCCGCCGCCCTCCCTGTCGCCGCGGTGGAATCCGCGGCCGCCGGGGCGGCGGTGAACGTGCCGAACAGGACAGCGAGCAGCCAGCCGGTGGCCACCAGGGCGCCGACAGCGGCTGCCCGCACGACGACCCGACGAGCGCCGGCCGCGAACCGCGCCATCCGGTCAGCCCGATCGGTGGTCACGTCCTGCGCCGGGGTGATCACACGAGGGCGGCGGACAGCCAGGGCCTGAGCCCTCTGCCGCCACACCGCCTCACGCGCCACAATTCCTCCCGAGTATCCAGAACCGGCCTCACACCGTGAGGCCGGTCCGTGGACTCACCCCTCAACGTTCCGTAACCGTAGCAGCACTCAAGGTTGCCGCAAGAGCTTTTCACCCGAGACCCAGAATTTGGCCAACCACCCTCCCCCCAAACCCTCCCCAACCACCCCACCCACCCCCGTGCGCCCCCATGCCCACCCCATCGGAGCCTCTGCTTGAGCGGTCGAAGACCCGTCGCCGGCAAGGTCGCGATACTTGGTATGACGCACTGCTCAGAGTTTGCTAACCTTACGGAGCCGACGCGAGATGACGGTCCCGCGTGCAGGCACCAAGTCCGGGTGGCGGAATAGGCAGACGCGCTAGCTTGAGGTGCTAGTGCCCAGTGATGGGCATGGGGGTTCAAGTCCCCCCTCGGACACAGACTGATACCCCATAAGGTCCTGGTTGCTCGAAGCAGCGACCAGGACCTTTCGCTTTGCAGGCTCATAGACCAGCCGCAGGCCCATCCCCGCATAGAGCTTCGTCTTACGGGCAGGATCCGCGGCCCCCAGCACGCTCACGACGTCACCGAGACGGCGCAGGGTCGCCGCCAGCTCGTCACGGTTGAACCGCCTGCCGCGACCGGCCGGGAGGCGTCGCAGCGTCGTTTCCAGCTCGGCCTTCCGCTCTTGTTCCTCTCGGATCCATCCGGCCACGAGTGCGGGATCCGCACCAGCTTCCAGGACCGCCCGGTGTTGCGAGAGCTTCCGGTCGCAGTCAGCGATCTGCCGCCTCAGCACCTCGCGCTGGCGCAGTTCGGGTAGTTCCCTCTCTTGAGCGGCGATGAGCACGTCCAGCGTGTGATTGATATTGGCTGGCATGAAGAGACGACCCAACCACCGGTCAAGCTTGGGCACGATGTCACACTCACGCACGTAGACGTTGCGAGGGTGCTCGACCCGGTTCGCCAACGCATACTCCTCAGCGAACCGACACCGGTAGTACGCCATGTCATTGACCCAGTGGCCCTGCATCCGACGATCGCAGAGCCCGCAGAAGAGCAGCCCCCGCAGCTGGTAGGACTTCCGTGTCCGCCTCACGGTCTTGTCCGTCTGCCGGCCACCTCGTCTATGCAGCGTGCGTTGAGCTGCGTCGAAGTCCTCCCGACTCACGATCGGGGAACCTGTCAAACCCGGTGAGACGTCAGGCTACTTGCGCGCTTTGTGGTGAGGTGTCGGTCTCGGAGGCCGCGGGCGGCTGGTTGATCCACACCTTGGTCGGCAGTGCCGGTGGGTAGGGTCGCCGGCCGCGGAACCGTTCCGGATGCGCTTGGAAGGCCGCGTGGAGGGTGGCGATTCGGCGGTCCTGGATGTGTACGGCGGTGCCGTCGTGCACCGAGGCGGGTGTGTGCATCGCGATCCCGGAATGGCGGTGCTCGTGATTGAAGCTTTTTCATCCCCTGGCGGCGGGCTGCTGGTCACAGCATGATCGCGAGTCTGATGTTCGCCTGACGACGTAAGAAACCCCTGGTAGATGGATTGATCACCACAACCAGATCCATCACAACCAGGGGCTCCGGATGCTTTTCTATCGTGCCGCCGTCGATTTGTCGCGTTCAACGCTGAACTACGTCGCCGGGGTGATCCGCCGGCACCGTAAGGCGATCGGATCGGCCTGGCGGCTGCTCAACCCAGGGCAGCAGGCGCTGCTCGTGCTGGTCTACCTGCGCAAGGGCGAGACGTTCACCGAACTCGGAGCCGGTTTCGGGGTGTCGACGGCGACCGCATGGCGGTACGTGGAGGAGACGGTGGCACTGCTGTCGGCGCGCTCACCCAAGCTCGGCCAGGCGCTGCGCAAGGCAAAGCGGGACGGGCTGCACTACCTGGTGCTGGACGGCACGCTGATCCACATCGACCGGGTCAGGGCCGACCGGCCGTACTTCTCCGGCAAGCACCGCGTGCATGGGATGAACGTTCAGGTCATCGCCTCACCGGGCGGGACGATCCTGTGGACCTCCGGAGCGCTGCCCGGCAAAGCGCACGACCTGAGCGCCGCCCGCATCTGGGGCATCCTGCGCGCCTTGGAGCAGGCCGGCATCATCACCCTGGCCGACAAGGCGTATCAGGGAGCCGAAGGCCCGGTCCGCACCCCGTACAAGGGCAAGAACAAACCAGCATCCCAGAAGCAGGCCAACCGCGCCCACGCCAAGCTCCGCGGCCCCGGCGAACGCGCCAACGCCCAGCTGAAGAGCTGGAAGATCCTCCGCAAGCTACGCTGCAGCCCTTCCAAGGCCGGCCACCTCTGCAAGGCCATCGCCGTCCTTCAGAACCACCGCGTTGCCCAAGCCGCCTGAGGATGAAAAAGGGTCACTGATAGACGGAATATGCTCAACGTAGGATGACTGCGGGGACCGACCTTGTTACTCGAGTCGCTGTTCAAGTGCTTCAAGCAGCCGTCGTACTGGCAGGTTCAAAGGCCAACAAGTGTCATAGTGTGGTCTCCTGTCGGGGTACAGGTTCGGCTGATCCACTCGCTCCAGCGTTCCGGCCGGCCACTGGACTTCAAGTTCCGTCGTTTCCTGGAGGAACGCCATCTCAGTTACGTGATAGCCGTGCCCAAGAGCCAGTGGGTCTCTGCGGGCTGGGACGGGGAACGCACTGGAACCGTCATCGCGATCCGTGGCTGCATTTCGGAAAACGTTCGAGTTCCGGCATCCCTCAAGGCGTGTAGAGTGATGCTGGCGCAAGTGTTCCCGGCCAGAGGCCCTTCATGTGCCTCGAAGTCAGTCGTCGAATTCCCAGGCTCTGGAAATTCGTATGGCGCGGACTTCTGGGTGGTTCAATATTTCTACTAACGTCGGCTTGGAGAAGCCGTATGTGAGCAGGCCGTAGATACGCCCCTCCTGCGCCGACCGCTGCAACTGGTCGACATTCAGACCCAGTTGCATAAACCCAATTCGGTCTAGCCAAGTGATGCGGGACACCCAGCGGCGATACAATTCGACGCTAGAACGTTTCTTGCAATCAACCGCGTAAACCGCACACGCCCGCCAGTAGACGGGCTTCTTCATTCCTCCTGCCCGACCGGAGAGGAAAAGAAAGACTGCGTCGCTTTGGATTTCAAAAGATCCAGCGAAACCGTTAGTTAATTGCTGTTCGCTCAGAGGGGTTGTCAACTCAATAATCGCGTTCGCAAAAGCGTTCTCCGATAGGTCGTCCAATGCATTCTTAGCGCGAGCCTTTGCGGTCTCGTCGGCTCCGTTTCCACCGTTAAAAGATCTGAGCAGAGCCGTCATCTTCGTGTCGGGAAGCGGTGGCGTGTGGACGCGCCTTATCACGTTTACGGACACTTGACCAAGGATATCGTGTGGTGTTTGATCGTTTTTTCCGCTTCCGTAGGGAAGCGCTGCCATTGAAAATTCGGTTGAGATTGGATCAATTCTGGCATGCGAACTTTGTTCGATAAAATATTCAGGATATGCCGTTTGAACGGCACCCCTGTAAACCTCGCGAAATCGCTGAGGTTCGTCGGCGATGAAGTGGACTATCTCGGCGATAAGAATTGCTAGGACTATCGCCGTAATAGCGAATCGGGCGGGGCGTCTACGAATCATAGTGTATCCTCTCGGGGTTGAACATGATCGGGCGAGACGGCTGGAATAGAGTCATCCGGCCGTCTCGCCCGACCTTTGTCACGGATTATCACCCGCGAGCGCAGGCATTTTTGGTTGATTATCCGATTCTACTCAAACTGCGATCACGTATCACCCCCATCGGTTTCGTCGTAGTTGAGGGGCCATACAGTTTCGGCCCACCAGTACTTGGTTTGAATCGAGATGTTATGCGATACGATCTTGCAGTCTTTTGGCTTGGATGGGTTTGATTTACACTGCTCGTACAGGCTAAGCGTCCCTGTCGCTTGATGCTTAAGTCGATTGGCCTTGCCGCAGAAAAGATCATCGCAGGTCGTGGAGAACTTTACGGGCGCGATACGTATGCCTCGTACACCCGCTTCCGCGTTCGCGCTGAGAGACCCAGTTTGGCCGCTCTCGGATACGCTGGCACTCGGCGGCCAAGAAATGCCGGGCGCAAGAACGAGGCTAGAGATTGTCACAGAGGTTTTGATCTCTAGGCGGAGATTGTTGAGCACGAACTTGTCCACTTTGCTCTTGCCGAACGATCCCGTCGGCTTGACATTCGTGTACGCGCTCCACTCGCTCGCCTTGAGCGGTGACGAAGCGAACCCATTGTAGGCCCAGATCAGGACAGCCCCGGCCTCGAATACTATCCCCTTGGTGGAGTAGTCCCACCCGAAGAGCTCGGATCTGCATCCCCCGTTGGCGCATTTCTTGAGGGCATTCCAAGCTTTCGTGCCGGTAGGCCCCCCGCTCCCTGCGGCGCCTCCTAAGTCTTGGCACACCTCGTGCTGGGTCCCGTCGGGATCGACAAATCCGGAACACGGGTCGTAGCCGTCTGTGCCGTCCTGGTATCTCGGTAACGGAGCCTGAATCTCGGTCACGTTGCCGCATCGGTCGAACACGTGTATCGAGATGGTCGACTCGATCGGTTGAACAACGCCTCGTGTGCTGGGACCCGACCGGCTCTCGGGGTCATCTGGCGAGGTTTGCGTCCAGGTTCGCTCGACGGAGGCGACAACGTGAACCGATCCGTTCGGCCCAGGGTGGACCACGACATTGTCGAGCGTGACGCGGGAGTCGCTGCGCGTTTCCCCGGTCTGCTTCATGCTCGCGTCATACTGCACCAGCGCAGCGTTGAAGAGCGACAGCTTGGCTGTGCTCGGAGCATCATAGGTCACACCCGGCGCATCCCAAATGGTCTCGGCTCGACCCTCCAGCACAGCGTCCTGCGCCTCGTAATACGCCTTGACGCGGTTGATTTACTCCTGCGCTCCAGATTCACCAGCGGCCTTTCCTTGTGGTGGTTCGCCGTCCAAGAATGGAATGCACGCCTGGTTGCCGTCATTTGCCGGTGGAGGCACAGCCTTCGGAGTGACGGTGACGGCCTCCCAAGCACTCTGGCCGTACGCGGTCTTGGCACGCACCTTAACCGTGTGGGTTTCCCCGTTCGACAGCCCCGTGATTGCCACGAACGGGACCTTGACGTCGAGTGTCTTCACCACGCCGCCAGCGCTATCGGCGACTTCGACATCGTAGCCATCCAGCATTGCCACGCTGCCATTAGATTCTGGCAGCCCCCAGCTGGCGACAGCGCTGGCGTCTCCCGCCTGCGCGCTGAGGTTGAGAACCTTGCTGGGTGGTCCGGTCAGTAGATAGGTGAGTTCAAGCGACGGTTGCGAAGAACTCTCCGAGGCTGCAAAGGTGATCACCTCGTCCGTGTTGGAGGTGAGCAGTAGCCACTGGTACTCAGTTCCGGCGACGTCCGCTTGGGGACTGCTCAGTGGCAACGTATGTGGCTTCGCTGTGGGATCCGCATCCGCCGCTAGATCTGAGCCTTTGGTCTGGCTGGTGACCGCACTCTTCAAGGGGGTCGCGGTGACAACCGCGTCTGCAGGGCAGGCCCCAGACGGGCATGTCGGTGTGCCGAGGTTCAGTTCTGCGGTGGTCACACCCGCACCGTTGGGCAGTTCCTCGAACTTGAAGGCGATGACAGCAGCGGTCTTGTCGGTTCCGGTGCCACCGATCCGCATGCTGGTCGAGTCGGTCGCTGTGCAAGGTGCTCCGCTGCAGGCGGTTGGGTCGGTCTTGGCCGTCTTGATGACGAAACCTTCCGTGCCAAGGGTTAGGTTTCGGACGTCCTCATCCAGATCAGGCGGGGGTGTTCCGGGGGTGGTGAAAGAGCTCGGTGCGGTCTTGGGGGTGCACACCTCCAAGCCTGCGTCATCCGAAACGGCTGCCGAGGTGGCTGATCCGCTTGCGCGGGTCGAAGTCGCGGTGCCGCCGAGGGCAGTGTTCATGTCGGCAATGATTTCGGCGGCGGTTTGGGGTCGGTTGTAGATGCGGACGTCGTCGATGATGCCTTTGAAGTAGTCGCCGTAGGCGGTGTTGCCGCCGATGTGGAGTTTTCCGGTGTCGGTGCTGATCGGGCTGCCTACGGGTTCCTCGCCGAAGAGGACACCGTTGCGGTACAGGCGGGCGGTGCTGCCGTTGTAGGTGACAGCGAGGTGAGTCCAGGTGTTCGCCGACAGGTTGCCGGTCGCGTCGACGGTTGCGATGGATTCGTCGTTGATGAGGAAGTTGCTCTGGGGTGGTCCTTCGGCGGCCGCGTACAGGTTGTAGGACATGTCATAGAAGAGGTTGTAGTCCTTGGCGATGACGGTGCGGTAGCCGGTGAGGCTGCTGGGGTTGACCCAGGCGGACAGGGTGAGCGCGCTGGTCTGCCGCAGGGAGGCGGAGTTGTTGACGGTGACCCAGTTGGAGGTGCCGTTGAAGGACAGGGCCTTGCCGTATTTGCCGTTGACCCAGGTGGTGCCGCTGGCGGTGCCGTTGTTCTTGCTGGTGGCGTCGGTGACGGCGGTGCCGGTGCCTTCGTTCATCCTGTAGGCCGCGACGAGCCCGGTGGGCAGCGGCGTCGGGGTTGGCGTGGGCGTAGGAGTGGGCGTAGGAGTGGGTGTCGGTGTGGGGGTTGGCGTGGGGTCGGGGTCCGGGTTCGTGCCGCCGTCTTGCGGGCCGGTGACGCAGGCGGTCATCTGCCATTTGTAGGTGGTGCCGGCCTGCACGGTGTTGGCCGGGATTTGGAAGGAGGCGCGCTGCCCGCCGTTGACGGTGCGGCTGCCGAGCGGTGCGGAGCCGACTGGGAGGCCCTGGTTGTCGTAGAGGTAGTACTTGGCGGTTACCTGCCCGCCGGAGGGGCGGTTGATCATGCCGGACAGGATCGGCTGGTTTGGATTTTCCATGTTGGTCTGGGTGTCGGAGGGCAGGACGGGGGCGTCGCTGGTGATGCGGTAGGCCGGGCTTTCGTTGCAGACCGGTGGGGTGACGCCGGTGCGGCAGGCTTTGACGACGAATTTGAAGCTGGCCGGGTTGTCCAGGGTGAAGACCTTGTCCAGGGCCTGGCCGGAGGGGATGTTGTTGTGGGTGGTGGTGGTCGGGACGCCGACCATGGTGCGGATGTCAGAGGCGCTCAGCACCCGCTGGTAGACGTGGATGTCGTCGAAGGCGCCGTCGAGGCCGTCGGTGTCGGGGTCGAGGCTGTCGGTGAAGCCCTCGCCGAGCTGGAAGGGGCCGCGGGCGTTCCAGCTGACGTTGACGTCGCGTTCGGCGGACAGTTCACCGTCGACGTAGAGGCGCATCTTGTGCGCGGAGGCGTCGTACTGGGTCGCCAGGTGGGTCCATTGTGCGACCTTGGCGAGGTTCTTGGACTGGGTCAGCACGTCCTGGTAGCGGTCCGGGTTGTCCTGGGTGGCCAGTGACAGCAGCCAGCGCTGGTCGTACTCGGGCGCGCTGCTGGTGGCGTAGTACAGGGAGAAGCCGGGGTTGTGGGTGCCCATCTGGGACCAGACGGCCTGGTCGCGGTTGCTGGTGTCCAGGCGGACCCAGCCGGCCACCGTCCAGCTCTGGTTGGTGTTGAGCACCGGGCCGCTGGTCGCGGCGTACGCCGTCCCTCCGGAGAGCTTGACCGCTTGGCCGAGTTGGCCGGGCTCGCAGGTGTAGGTGCCGGACAGGGTGGCGGCGCGGTTGTTGCCGGAGGAGTCGGTGAGGGTGGCGCCGGAGGTCTCGTCGAGCTTCCAGTGGGCTGCTTCACCGGTGGGCAGTTGCGGTGCGGGTGGTGCCGTGGTGGAGTCGTTGACGGTCACGGTGTAGTCCAGGGGCCGGGCTTCGGGCACGGCGGACTTGTAGGTGACCTTGACGTTGGTGCTGCGCGCGATGGCGTCGTTGCCGCTGATGGAGTCGATCGACTCGGCGGTCACGGTCGGGATCTCGGGGGGCAGGACCCAGTCCACGCTGAGCTTGGGCACGTTCTGGCCGAAGAACTGCGGCCAGAAGCTGTAGCCCTCGGCCGTGAAGAGTTCCATGGGCAGCTCTTGGCTGAGGCTGAGCGTGACGCCGTGGTTGGCCGTGCCGGTGGCCCACAGCCGGGTCATCGCGGTCAGGTCCCAGCTCCACACCGATCCCGCCGAGAGGGGCAGCGCGCAGGGGTTGACCAGGGCGCGTCCTTCGTCGGTGGTGTCGGGCTGGGTGTCCCACCAGGTGTCGTCGGCCACCCAGGGGGAGGTGATCCGCCGGGCGGCGACGCCCTGGAACTCATCGCACAGGGCCTCTTCCTTCAGCGTCAGCTGCATGGTGCCCTTGACGACCTGGCGTCCGGAGATCGGCGCGGTATCGAACTGCAGCAGGGTCCGGACGAGGGTTTCGTCGTCTGTGGAGGAGTACCGTTGGACTCTGCCCGGTGTTGCGGTCTGCCCGTTGGGAGACGTGACGCCGATTTCCTGGGTGATCCCAAGGGTGGTGGTCGGGTCCACGGTCACCGGGTACTGGGTGGCCGGTTCTGCCAGCCATTTCGGGTCAGGCTTGAGCACCAGCGTGGTGCCGTCGCTGCCGGTCTGCACTTCGGCTTCGACCGTGGCCTGCCGGCCGTGCTTCCTAGCGTCGGTGGTCGTGGTGGCCTGGTCGGCGGCGGCGTCCCACATGCGCGGGGCGGGCGCGGAGGCGACCTTCTTGCCCTTGGCGCCGGTCAGCGTGAGCATGCCGGACTTGGTCTCTTTGAGCTTGAGGCTCGGGGCGTGCACCGGCAGCCGGAACTCCACCGGCCCGGCGGGCCGCTCGCGCAGGACCACGTCGTGCCGGAAGCCGGTGGGCAGCGCGGTCACCACCAGGTCCGCGGACGGGCCGGCGGCACCCACATAGGTGGCCACATTGCCCTTGATCTGCGGCTTGGGAAGAGCGGTGGGCCAAGACAGGCCGAAGCTGTCGGAACGGCCGATCCGCATGGTGGCGAAGGGGCCGGCGCCGCCGGCTGATAATCGCAGGTGGGATTTGGCCAGGCGCGGCTTCAGGACGCCGTTCTCCTCGACCAGCGTGGTGTCGATCCACGCCCACGAGCCGTCGGCCTGCCGCATCTGCGCCGGTCCGGTGTAGGACTGGGTGGACAGATGCCCGTCCGGATACGCCCACGTACGCGAGGTCTCGGTGTAGGCGGCCTCGACCGCCACCGGCTTGTTCTGCCTGATGGCCTCCGCGACCGCCGCACGTAACGGCGCATCCGGATCCTCAGGGCGGGGGAAGGTGGTCACGGACGGCCCCGAGGGACTCTCGGCTGGTTCCGGACCGGCCTGTGCGGCGCCGGTTACGCCTGCGACCAGCAGCGATGCTGCCACCGTGAGCACCGTCGCCGTCGCTACGTGCCGGGCGGCCGGTCAGCCGCGTTTCGGTGTGCTGACTAACTCGTTCACTGACACCTTCAATCTGGTGTGAGTAGGAAACAGCAAACAAGCTTTACCTTTTTCCAAGATCACCCGGCAATATGCGAAAAATCACGATACGTGACCCCTCGAAAGACGTAACACCCATGCGCACAGGAACGATCTATATGGTCAAAAAGGGTGCTCAAATTGGTAATCGGCCTTGCCGAATACCAGCAATGACGTCGCCAACAGCCTCATGGAAAGGCAGCGAAGAGGCGTACGCTCGTCTTAGGCGGAAACAGCTGCCACCTCGCCACCGGTGATCACTTGGCAGCGACCTGGCGCTTGGAGCGTATGACCCGGCGCTCACCCTTTGCTGGAGATATACGCCCGGCAGTCGCAGCCTTTGACCTGCGGGATCTTACTTCCTTGGCGGCAGCTAGCGAGTGCAACG
Organism: Nonomuraea sp. NPDC048882; assembly: GCF_040649755.1. NCBI lineage: Bacteria > Bacillati > Actinomycetota > Actinomycetes > Streptosporangiales > Streptosporangiaceae > Nonomuraea > Nonomuraea sp. NPDC048882. The sequence continues at coordinate 958,391 of NZ_JBEZGB010000002.1, read as the reverse complement.
AGGCAACGCTGACCGGTTGTGGCAGACTCATTTATCATCTGCAAGACACAGCACACAAGATGATGAAACGACTGTCTATGCTTCGCGACTGACCGTGTCGACGACATCCGCGGGTGCCGCTGAACCGCAGATTTAAGCCGTCTATCTAGTCGCCACTCTCGTGGGTGAAGGCCCAGTCGCACATCAGCACGGAACAGTTGCGCGCTGTCACCGCGCCAGAGTGCAGCTTCGTGAGAACGGCCTTCGAACCATGGTGCTCGCGTTCTTTTCCCGGCGTATGAACCTATACGCACGAAGAGGCCGGCCTTATAGCAGCAGGCCGACCCCCTTCATTTCGCTACGGCTGCCGTTCGCCCAATGGTTATGGGCGTCGATGTCGAGATGGACCCACACCGTGTGTCCCGTTGCCGGGCTGCCGATCTGGGAGAGCTGCACGACGAGATCTCTGACGATCGCGACCCCGAACCCGCCCACCGTCAGCGTTCCGCTTGCTGGGCGGCGGTCGAGCAGCGGCCTGCCTGCTCCCCCGAGGTCACAGACCCCGAGGTAGGCCGGGCCCTTCTCCGGGTGATGCATCTCCACCCCGAACCAGCCTCCAGCGCGGCCGGAGCGGGTGTGCAGCAGGGCGTTGTCCTCCGCATCCGCCTCCCCGACGAGCCGCACCAGATCACCGACCTCCTCCATCATCGATCTGATCTCCTCGACATCACCAACCGGGCCAACGAGCTCAAGGCGTACGAGGCCATCAGCACTTTCCTGCACGGCCACCTGATCGGCACCAGCACCGACCATCCGGAGCCACTCCGCGTGGGATGACGGCTCAAGGAAGCAGCGGTGCCCATCCGTGCATCGGATGGGCACCGCGTTCAGACGTCGCCGTCCGTACCGCTGAGTGGTCGGCCTGATAGCAGCAGGCGGACCGTACTCATCCGGCTGCGGCGGTCGCCTGCTCGGCGTCCTTCACCTCCAGGTGAACCCAGACGGTGTGCCCGACCGCCGGACTTCCGACCTCGGCGAGCGTCAGGGCAAGATCTCCGACGATCATGAGCCCATACCCGCCCACTTTCGGCTGCCTTTTCGCCTGCTGCCGCTTGAATCGGGGCCTTCCTGCCCCTCCGAGGTCGCAGACGCCGAGGTAGGCCGGACCGTCCTCGGGAAGGTTGACCTCCACGCCGAACCAGCCCCCTGCCTGTCCTGATCGGGTGTGCGGCAGGGCGTTCGTCGCGAGTTCTGAGACGATGAGCGCCGCGTCGGCCTCGCGGCCCGTCCCGGTGAACAGCACCTCGACCATGAACCGAGCTCGCGCTACCTGATCATGTTCTCCGGGGAACACGCACTGCCACACCATCCGGTCTGGTGCGCGCATCCACTTCCATCGTTGCTGCGGTTGGGTCGCTTCGATCATTCGTGGGTTCTCCTGTGATTGGTGGTCGTCGCATCCGGGCGGGTGCGATCGGTTCCATCGGGGCTCGACTTCACGTCAGGGGTCAAGTCGTTAAGATCAGTACGTGGGTGAGTACGGTGCGAAGCCCGCGATCGAGGCGTCCCCGCGCCGCCGCCCGACCGAGTGCTTACCGAGCAGCATCTGCGGTCGAGGTGCTGTCGCGGGCATCCGGCAGGATCTGCCAGTCGTCGGCGTCCCGGCAGAATCCTCGGATCTCGGGGGTACTGAACAAGATCTCCCGCCGAATCTCCAGCTCGGTGTCTGGAGCCGACGCTGCCTCGGTGAGCCTCCGCACCTGCGCCACCTCGGAACCCGGGCCTACGCCCGTACAGGCTCCTTGGCGGTGACGCGAGCTCTCAGCGCCGCCAACTCGTGCTGCAGGCCATGCGATCCGGCGAGCATCAGGGCATGTACAGCGCTCACCTCCCGGGCGGAAGCCCAAAAACCCGAGGCGGGTGTCCGAAATGAAAGAACCTCGATCGAGTGGACCCGGAACGCCGCCGGGTCCAGGTAACGGATGCCCCCGGTTCCGCAGAGGTAGGTCGTCGCGCCGGTCAGCCAGGCGAGGTCCGCCAGCCGCTGTGAGCGTTCCCCTCGGGCGAGCAGATCGCTACTGTGCAGAATCCGTCCCGACCATCCGACCAGTTCCAGCAGCAGGCGTGTGGACAGCTCCGTCACCTCCGCCAGCCGGTCTGTGCGCTCGAATGCGGCCAGCACGGGTTCGAGCAGCCGCTTGAACGACGGCCAGTAGGTGCTGTGCCGGTAGTGATCAGCAAGAAGCTGAGCGACACGGCGTCGGCAGCGGACGGGATCCGCCAGACGCGCTCCGCGAATGGAGGTGGAGCGGCCGTGCGGTAGATGGGTGGCGATGGAGAGCCACTGCTGCTTCCGAGACTCGTCGAGTGAGGCGAGGCGCGCCCGGTGCTGGTAGTCCCTGCGGGCGAACTGCACGTCGTCCAGGACGATCCAGTAGTCGGCGGTGAACAGCTTGGCCAGGGTCGCCAGCCGGGGGAAGAGGTTGGGCTGGTGAACGGCGCACACCTCGCCGTACGGCAGGTCAGGGCGTGAGAAGCCTGCTGTCGAATCCGGCGCGGAGAAGAGCCTGGTAGGCGTCATGGACCTCTCCAGGGACGGGCTGCTCGATGGCGTAGCCGAGCTTGGGGTACTCGATCACGCGCTGGAGGTCGCCGACGAGCATGTCGATGACCAGCTTCGGATCGCCGATCGAGCCGACGTAGTCGTCCAGCTCCAGCGGCTCCGAGGCACACACCACCTCGACCTCCGGCCACACCTTGCGCGCCGTGGCGTACGCCCGGCGTTCCATGTACGGCTTGGAGATCAGCAGCACCGATCCCGGCTGAACGCTCGCGTCGGCGAGCACCTGGCGGGACAGGGCGATGTTCTGGCCGGTGTTGGTGGCGTTTGACTCCAGCAGGATCGCCTCGTCGGGCACACCGAGTTCGAGCGCGTGCTCGCGAAAGTGCACCGCCTCACCACGGGGGAAGCGGGCTGCGGTGGTGGGGCTGGTGGCGCCGGAGAAGACGAGCAGAGGGAACCAGCCGGCGCGGTACAACTCGGCCGCCGCACGCGCCACACCGAGGTCGTGGCTGCCCAGGCCGATGGCCACATCACACCGGCGCAGGTCGTGGTGCATCTGGTGGTAGTCCCAGATGGTGCGGGCGTGCCGCCACTGCTCGTCGGTGATGACCTGCTGCTTGACGCTCACTCGGTTGCTCCCTGGTCGCCGTGGCAGAGGGAGACGGATCTCCCCCTGGATGGTCCGCTGGATGCCCTCGATACTGCGCAGCTGGTGTGCGAGCCCATGTTGAGCGGCCTCGCGTGCGGCACGGTCGAGGATCACCAGCCCATCATCCACGGTGGCCCGGTCCGATAGCAGGATGTGCCCGTAAGCCGTCTCCAGTCGTACGCGCTGCATGGGCGCGTCGGTGACGGCGGTGGCGCGGGCGAGGTCGATCAGGCGGAGCGCCTCCGGGAGGTTGCCGGAGCCGCGGTGGGCCAAGGCGAGCTTCTGGTGCGCGACGGACCAGTCCTCCGGTTCGCCGAGGCTGTCGAACTCTCGGATGGCGGTCGTCATGAGGCGAGCGGCGTAGTCGTTCTGGTCGCTCTTGCTAAGGGTGGTGCCGACCCACAGCCGAGCTCGTGTCCGATCACGCGGGGAGAGGCGGTCGTCCACCGCCAGCGCCTCATACTCCTTGGCGGCCGCGTCCAACCGGCCCGACATCTCGGCGACGACGGCCAGCGACAGGTCGAGCTGGGCGATGCGCCGGGGGATGTCAAGCTGGCTGTAGATCGAGCGGGCGTTGAGGTAGCAGCGGCGAGCGGACAGAGGGCCGGCGACTGCGCCCTGGTCGCGCTGGAGGTCGCCGAGCAGTGTCGTGGAACGCGCGAACAGGTACAGGCCCTTGTCGTCCAGGGCGTGGGGGTCGTAGCGGCTGAGCCATCGGTTCAGGAGGTCGTTGGCGTAGGGGAAGCTCTGGCGGCTGAGGGCGACCACGGCCCTGTCCAGGTCGTCCGTCCAGGTCTCGTAGTCCCAGGCCCGTGGGCCCACGCGAGTGACTCGTAGCCCGTGGTCGGTGTTCTGGCCGAGCTCCAGGAGCAAGGTCTCAAAACGCAGGTGGATCGCCGAGTCCGTACGGGCGAGGGCGGTGTCCAGGATGGCCTGGGTGTCGGGGCGTGGCCGGGTGGCAGGGCCGAGCTGGTCCCACTTGGCCACGGTGCGGGCGGCCACGCCGAGGTGCTGGGCGAACACCCGCACGCTCATCCGCAGGGCAAGACGAAGCGCACGGGCTTCAAGGCCGGTCCACTCATGCACGGTCGTCATGTCGCTGCTCCCTTCCACGGCCATGGAAGCACGCAGAGACACCAAGGGACTACGGAAGTGCAACGGAAGTGCGACAGCGGGTCGTATCCAGCCGGGCCGGAGCTGGCCATGCTCGAAGAGCGGGCCAACGGACCCCGAGCACGGTAAGGACGGCGCCCTTGTGGACACTCACCGAACAACACGATGTGGACGGCCCGATCGTCTACGGGTACCTGCGGCTGCACCGCTCCACCCCCGAGTGGCAGGCAGCGCTGACGTTGGCCCTCACGCAATACTGCGACCAGCACGAACTGGAGCTCTGTGGCATGTTCACCGATCGGGGAACCGCATCGGCCGAGTCTCCGGCTTTCGCCGGGCTGCTGGACGTCCTGCTCCTGTCGAGGGCCTATGGAGTGGTTCTGCCCACCGCACACCACTTGGGCGGAAAGCACGTCGCCGCTCGGCGGCGGGCACGGCTCGACGAGATCGGGGCACGGCTGTTGTTCGTACGTGGTCCTCTCCGCCGGCTGGAGCATCCACGCCCAGAGACGATCGACGGCTACCAAGCTGACAGCCCCGACGAGCTGTGGCAGCTCATGAAGGGTGTGGCACCACCTGACTGGCAGGCACTTCCTGCGCTCCAGAGGGAGCCCAAGGGATGACACGGGAGGTGGCGGCCACACAAGCAGTTCAGCAGGAGGAGCCCGCGTTCGAGTGGGAGCCGTACACGCCGGGCAGCGTGCTTCGGGTCACGCATACCTCGTGCTGTGGCCTGTATGAATTCGCGTCTGGGGGCGGCACCTTCTTCGTGCTGCGCCACACCGGCGACGGTTATGAGGAGACCGGCCGGGGCCGCCACCGCAAGGCGTGAACATCTACATCGCCCTCGCCGAGGCGCACCGTGCCGAGCACGTGCGCCGCGGGGAACGGCCTGAGCCCGACACGTTCCTCCTGTGAGGCACGGGGACGGCGCGACCAACTCGCGTAGCAGCTACTGAACAACCACCATCGCCCAAGAAGAGGGGACCCACCCGTGACCACCGACAACGCCGCCCAGGACGACGTAGCGGTCCTGCGTGACGCCATGGTCGAGAAGATCGCGGCCCGATACCAGAGGCTGGGTCTGGACCTGCCGCCGGAGGTCGAGCGGGCACTACGCACAGTGCCCCGTCATCTGTTCACGGGCGACACGGACCTGCGCACCGCCTACGAGGACAACGCGATCGTCACCAAGCGCAACGAACGAGGCACCTCCATGAGCTCGGTGTCGGCGCCCTGGCTTCAGGCGATGATGCTGGGCCAGGCCGACCTCAAGTCCGGTGACCGGGTGCTGGAGGTCGGGTCGGGCGGTTACAACGCGGCATTGATCCGAGAGGTCATTGGACCGACAGGTTCGGTGACCACGATCGACATCGACCCTGAAGTCACCGACCGTGCCAAGCGGTTCCTGGCGAACGCGGGCTACGGCAACGTGGAGGTGCTCTGCGCGGACGCCGAGTTCGAGGTCGAGACAGACCGTGCGTTCGACGCGATCATCGTCACGGTCGGCTCGTGGGACGTGCCCCCGGCCTGGCCCGCTCAACTCGCCGAGGGCGGCCGGCTGGTCGTGCCGCTGCGTACCTGGGGCATGACCAGGTCCTGGGTGCTGGAGCGTCAGGGCAGCACCCTGGTGAGCCGCGATCATCAGGTGTGCGGCTTCGTCGCAATGCAGGGCGTGGGTGCGCACCAGGGAACTGCGACCCCGTTGCTCGACGCCAGCGCTGATCACGCGGTCGGCCTGTGGCAGGACGAGCAGAACACCGTCAGCGCGGAGGCGTTGGCCGGTGTCTTGGATCAGCCTCGCGTGGAGGTGTGGACCGGCATCACGGTGGACGCCGGAGCCCGCTACAGCGATCAGGATCTATGGCTGGCCACCAGCTTGCCCGGCTTCAGCCTGATCACCGCATCGCAGCAGGCTCTCGACGACGGCGTCGTGGTGCTGCCGTGGCGATACGGCACACCGGCGTTCGTGGACGGCCCTAATCTCGCCTACCGTCCCAAGCCCCGCCCCCTCGACGGTGACGTCTTCGAGTTCGGAGCCTTCGCCCACGGCCCGCAGGCTGAGCGAACTGCGCGGCGACTGGCCGACAAGATCGCCGCATGGGATTCGGCCGGACGGCCGAGCCCTCGCCTGTCGGTTCATCCGACGGGCACGCCGGACGCCGAGCTGCCTGACGGGCACGTCCTGGACAAGAAGCACACCCGTCTCGTGATCTCCTGGCCGCCGGCCAGGTAACCCCTCCATTCCTCATCGAAAGGATCGCCATGAACCCGAACGACTTCAAGCTCAACGTCCGCTTCCTGAAGGTCGAGCTCCAGAACGCCAGACCCGACAGCGAAGACTGCACCAGCGACGGCTGCGGCGAGACCCCCGGCAGCGCCGGCATCGCCAACTGCTGACCCCTTCCCGGTGTTCCGGCTGCTTCGCGCGGCCGGAACGCCACCCTCAACAGAGGAACGGCCAGATGCACCGCTTTCGAGCCGTGGACGCGGTCGTCATTCGCGTCGCCGCCTATCCGAAAGACTTGGTTCTGCCACCATGGCCTGACCTCACCGACGACGATGCCTGCGGCGCTGCCGCGTGGATCGGTGAGGTCTGGCCGATGCCGCGAGTACGCGAAGCCGTCACGCTCGCCAGCCCTGATCTGGCTCGCGTCCTCACCGCCATATGCGACGACGCGACCGCCTTTCGGCCGCGTCAGCTCCATCGCGCGGCCGAGGCCTTGATGCGCTATCTCCTGCGCTGGACCAGCCGCGCCACGCCGTTCGGTCTGTTCGCCGGAATCGCTCCCGCCGCCATGGCCCCCACCGCCTCGGTCGTGTTCGGTGACCGGCATACCGCCGTGCTCCGGCCGGATTCCCTGTGGCTCGCCAAGACGATCAGTGCGCTGGAGGAACAGCCGGCCCTGCTGCAGGTCCAGGCGAACAACCTGGGGTTCGCGCGAGGGCCCGACTGGGTGCTGCCCTTCCAGCTCGGCGCTGATGGCACAGTGTCGGAGGTGTCCGTACGCCACACGGCGGCGGTCCGCATGGCTCTGGAAGAAGCCGCCACCCCGATCGTCTTCGGTGATCTGCTGGCGAAGCTGGTCGCCGAGTCTCCCCAGGTGCCTGCCACGGCCATCGAAGGCATGCTCGCCGAGCTGGTGCGGCTGCGGATCCTGCTCACCAGCCTGCGGGCGCCGATGACCGTCACCGACCCCCTCGCCCACATCGCCGCCCAACTGGACGATCTGAAAACCGGCCCCGCCGTCCCGGACCCGGGGACACGAGTGGCGGTCAGCCTGCGGCTGGACTGCTCGATCAGCCTGCCTCCCGGCGTGATCGACGAGGTCGAGGCAGCAGCTGCGGCCCTGGTCCGGCTGGCTCCCAGGCGGCCCGCGTGGCAGGCGTACCACGCCGCGTTCGTCGAACGTTATGGCCCTGGAGCTCTGGTGAAAGTCCGGGAGCTCCTCAACCCCGATCGAGGACTCGGCTACCCCGCCGGGTTCCGCGGCTCACTCATCGCCCACGACCCCGCGCCGACCCGCAGAGACATCGCTTTGGCAGTCCTGGCCCAGGAAGCCGCCCTGGACGGAAACACCGAGCTGGTCCTCACCGAGGACATACTGGCCGAGCTGGAGACGGGCGGCGAGGCAGAAGCGGTCCCGCATACCGAGGTGCGAGTCAGCATCAGCGCTCCGACTCCATCCGCGTTGGACACCGGGGACTTCACCCTTACCGTGGTGTGCGCGTCACGGCACGCCGGCACCTCGGTAGGCCGATTCCTGCACCTTCTTCCCGCGTCGGACCAGAACCGGATCATCAAGGCGTACCGCCACCTCCCCACCAGCACGGACGGCGCAATGGCCGTGCAGTTGTCAGTCCCGCCGCTGCGAGCCCGCACCGACGGCCTGGCCCGCTCCGAGCAGATACTGCCGGTGCTGTCGTTGGGAGAACACCGTCACCCGACCGAGTCTGCGGTCGATCTCGACGACCTGGCGGTCACTGCCGACGCCCGTCACCTGATCCTGGTCTCGCTCACGCACGGCCGCGCCGTGGAGCCGTTGATGATGAACGCGATCAACCTGCGTCACGTCGCTCACCCGCTGGCCCGGTTCCTGTGCGAAGTCAGCACCGCGACCTCTACGCCCTGCACCACCTTCGCCTGGGGCCGCATCGCCGAGAAGTTCGCTTTCCTCCCGCGCGTCCGATACGGCCGTACGGTCCTGAGCCCGGCGCGGTGGACCCTCACCGCCACCGACCTGCCCGTCGGCCCTCGGGAGTGGGTCGAACGCTTCCGCACGCACCGCCAAGCACGCCATATCCCCGACGTGGTGCGATTCGGCGACGACGACGTCCTTATCCGGCTGGACCTGACCCAGGCCGCGCACCTGGCGCTGCTGCACCGCCACCTTCACCGCACCGGCGTGGCCCAGTTGATCGAGGACGGGAGCGACGACGCCTGGCTCAACGGGCGCCCTCACGAGATCGTCGTCCCTCTCGCATCCACCGCCCGACCCCGCCCCTTGCCGCGCCCCGTGCGGCGCGAGCGAATCCACCAGAGTCCCGGCCATCTGCCCGGCGACTCACCCTGGTTGTACGCACAACTGTTCGGCCACCCAGAACGACAAACCGACCTGCTCACGACCCACCTGCCGGACCTGCTCGCCAGCTGGGACCACGGCCCGCACGATGGCTGGTGGTTCATCCGGTACGACACTCCCGCACCACATCTGCGGGTCCGGCTGCCCTTGCACGACAGCGACCGGTACGGAGCCGCCGCCCGGTCGCTCGGACAGTGGGCACGCACCCTTCACCGCACCGGACTGCTCCGCGATCTCTGCCTTGACACCTACCGGCCCGAGACCGGCCGCTTCGGCACCGGCCCTGCTCTGGCCGCCGCCGAGGCCGTGTTCGCCGCCGACTCCGCGGTCGCGGTCGCCCAGCTAAGCACCTCGGCCAACGCTCAGGCCGCGACGGCGGCTGGTCTGGTCGACCTTGCCACGGAGTTCCTCGGCATGAACGGGTTGTCCTGGCTCGTCGAACACCTTGTCCACGGCGGCGCCCACGCGCTCGATCGCACCGTGGTGATGCAAGCCAGACACCCAGCAGCCCTTCCTCTCAGCCTGATCGAGCGGCGGCGTACGTCACTGGCCGCCTATCGGGCCCTGCTCAACGCCAGTGACGTGGACACCGTTCTGAGCGACCTCCTGCACCTACACCACGCCCGCATGATCGGAACCGATACCGCGTCGGAGGGGACATGTCTGCGCATTGCCCGAGCCCTCGCCGAGAGCTTGATCGCACGAGGCGAGGGGAACGGCCCGTCGACCTCCGCCAGCGGGCCTGCCACGAGGCCGACGCCATAGCCCAGCGGCTCCAGGCATCCCATCCCATCGGGCGGCCACCTCAGTCGCTCAGCGGCGGAGCCGCCGGGATCGCGCTTCTCCACATCGAACGCGCCAGCACGGGCCACGCCGGGTGGCAGGAGGCGCACGACTGGTTGAGAGCCGCAACCCGCGACGAACTCGCCGCTGGGAAGGGCGCCAGTCTTTATCACGGGGCGCCTGCTCTTGCCTTCGCCCTCCACCCCACTCCCCAGGCCTGCTACCAGCCCACGCAGGCCCTCCTGGACAAGGCCGTCGCCACTCTCACTCGCGACCGGCTTGCCGCCGCCTCCCGGCGGATGGAGCGCAGTGAGCGGCCTGTGTTGGCCGAATATGATCTGATCAGCGGCCTTACCGGTCTCGGCGCCCACCTGTGGCGGCATGCCCCCGGTGATGACCTGATCAAGGACGTGCTGACCTACCTCATCCGGCTCACCGAACCGATAGACGGTCTGCCGGGCTGGTGGACGTTGTCCTCAGCTCAGCGCACCGCAGCCGCTCCACCTGGTGGGCACGGCAACAACGGGATGGCCCACGGCATCGCCGGCCCCTTGGCACTGCTGGCGCTCACCGCCAGAGCCGGTCTGGTCATGCCAGGCCAGCTGAAGGCCATCGGCCGAATCTGCGCTTGGCTGGACGCCTGGCAACAAGATCACCTCGGTGCCCCCTGGTGGCCCGAAACCATTACCCTCGCGGAGTTCCAGCAGGGCCGCACCTTTCAACCTGGGCCACAACGTCCTTCCTGGTGCTACGGCACTCCCGGCCTGGCCCGCGCCCAGCAACTGGCAGCCCTCGCCACCGGCGACACCACCCGCAGGACCACCGCCGAATCCGCCCTGAACGGCTGCCTCAACGATCCGCACCAACTACGGCGGATCATCGACCAGAGCCTGTGCCACGGCACCGCGGGGTTGTTCATGACGGTGACCGCCTTCGCGACCGACGCGATCACACCACCCCATCTACCGATCTCCCGCGATGCGGAACTGCTGCTGAACGGCCCCGCCGCGACCAACACACCACCGGGATTCCTGACCGGACTCGCCGGCTACGGGCTCGCCCTCCACACCCTCGCCCACGACGCGGCACCCACCACCACCTGGGACACCTGCCTTCTACTCCGCTGAACGAACAAGACGGGCCAGCCGCCGCCCTCCAACTTCGACGGAAACACATGCCTTCCACACGCTCGCCCGTACCACCGAACAAGCTGGCCGAGGCCGTGCTCGCCGTCCTGGCCGGCACCCCCGCCAAAGTGGCCGCAGCCGCGATCAACACCCGCGCCGAGATCCTCAACGACGCCGTCGAGGCCTACCAAGCAGCCGGATACCAGGCTCTGGAGGCCCGCACGGCCGATCACGGCTGGTACAGCATCCGCACCCAGTTCGCCGGCTGGAACACCGCCGAGCAGGCCGCCGTAACCGACCTCGGCCCACGTCTGAACCACCTCCAAGAACGCAAGCTGATCGGCGAGTGGTGGTTCATCCGCAAGCACCCATGCTGGCGGCTCCGGCTACGCCCACTCAGCGGCCTCGTCCCCGAGGCGAAGGCGGCCGTCAACGCCGTGCTGAACGATCTGACCGTATCCGGGGTACTCACCCGCTGGTGGCCCGCCATCTACGAACCCGAAGACGCCTCGTTCGGCGGGCCGGTGGGGACCGAGATCGCCCACGCCCTGTTCAGCACCGACAGCCACCACATCCTCGCCTACCTGCGGCAGCCCTCACCGGACGTCAACCGCAAAGAGGTGTCGATTCTGCTCTGTGCCACCCTCCTGAGCGCCGCCGGACTGGACCGGTTCGAGCGTGGCAACCTATGGAACCGCGTTTCCGAGCTACGCCCTCTCCCCGCCAACACACCTCCCGATCGCCTGGAGGACTTGGTCGAGCGGATCCGCCCTCTGGTCGATTGCGATATCGGCTCGATCGCCCCAGACGGACCATGCGCCTTCGCCGTGCCCTGGGCGGCTGCCTTCCGTGACACCGGACAGCGCCTCGGCGAAGCCGCATCCTTCGGCCGTCTGGACCGAGGCATCCGCCACGTCATCACCCATCTGGTGATCTTCCACTGGAACCGTCTCGGCTTGCCCGCCACCACGCAGGGCATCCTCAGTCGCGCCGCCTCCAAGACGCTCCTCCCCACCGGGCGGTAGGGGCAGGTGCAGCGCCGTGTGATCGACAGAGAAACACCAAATCGTCGATGGTCCACATCTTCTACCTGCAAGTTGCGTCGCCCATTGCTGGGTAGGGCGAGGTGTGTCAGTCATACACACACAGGAGCCATCATGAGATACGAGGTCCTCGCGGAGGCGCTGAAGGTACGCGGCACGGTAACCAGCGATGACAAGCTCAGCGACGCCAAAATCGGCCCGCCAGAGATGACCATGGCGATACCCCGCCCGCGAGGAATCATGCTGACCTCTTCCAGCGCGCGCATCTCAGGAGGCTCCCTGGACGGGGGCTTCCTCGTCAGAACCACCGAGGAGCCCTTCGGCAGGGAAGGGTCCGGCGAACCCAGCGTCTACCTAACCGGCTACGACAATGCTGAAGACGCATTCCTCGACGTCCAACGCGTCATCGTCTCGACGGCCATCAGAGACGACATCATCGAGGCCATCTCCGGTTGGGGACCCGACGCCGTCGTCGTCCTTCCTGGAGCCTTCGGCGGCAGCGTGATCGTCCGTATCGACTCGCCCTATGGGGATCCATCGAACGCGGGGCTCTACCCCGTCGTAGATCTGGCCCCCGAAGACATTCAGAACACCGGCGACGCCTTCGCCGAAGCGATCGATCAACTGATCGCCGATCTCGCCGAACGAGCCGACACCTTCAGCAAGGCCGACCTGGAGGACAAAGCAGAGATCCTCCGCGCACTCGCCCTCCCCTGGCTTCGCAAGGAAGCCGCCCAACATCGCGCGATGACGGCCCGCCAGCATTTCCTGAACTCCGCCCACGCTTCCGCCGGCCTCATCGGCCCCAACCAGCTGATCACCATGGCCGAGCTTGCCAGGAATCTCTACACCGACCGCGGCAACCTCACTAGAGCCATCAACCGCGCTCTTCAAGACAAATGAGGGATCCCAGTGTCCGATGTGAGGTGGCTAGAAGATTCCGGACAGCCAGCTACATAAGCTGACAGCGGTCTGGAAGAGGTAGGTACGTGACGAGGCGTCGCAGGCAGTTCTCGCCGGAGTTCAAGGAAGAAGCCGTCCGCGGCACCGGGAGGCCAGGACGACCACGACGCCTTCGGCTTCCCTGAGCGGCGCCTGCTCCTCTACATGAGCGGCGTCTTCACCCACCTCGGCCAGCGCGCAAAGGCCCGGGCAGCCCAGCAGCGCACACTCGAACTCTACGGCGACGACCCGTGCATCGACCCTGCCCTGCTACACCTCGAGGAAGCGATCTGCCTCGCCCAGGGTCACTGCCTCGACGACGCCTGCCAGCTGGCCATCAGCGTATATCTCAGCGTCCCGGCCGGACACCGGACCCGTATCCTGGACGTCCGCGCCCATGACGTCATCGTCGCCATCCCCGCCCGCCTGCGCGCGACCCGACCAGCACGAGAGTTGAACGAAGTGCTGGCGCTGCCCCCGACCAAGGTGTGAGCCTGGCAAGCATGAATGGCGTCCCCGTCCACGGCGGCTTCACCGAAGACCAGCTGTCCGACCTGCTCCGACGCGCGTGCAAGACCGTCGGATTGCGCCGAACCCGACTGGTCCGGACTCCGACGGGGTTTCCACGTTCCACGCACACGAGATGCGGCCGGGGAGGGCGCCTCCCTAAACCCCGAGGCCAGCGGTGTTCACACGACCAGCCAAGGTCATCCGGTCGCCGCTTGCCGCCTCTTCCAGCGGCCAGGCCCTGCCACCCTGGTCATCATCCCGTCTGCCAAGGCTGAAGATCACGAGGCTTCATCAGGAGGTTCACTCGCGTTCACCCGTCCGGCCTTCCCCTTGCCCGGTCGTTCCCCCGGACGGAACAGGGGCCCTTGGGCGTCTTCCCCGAGCTCCGTACCCCCAGCACACAAGACCTGCGGGCGCACGTCGGGGCGAGGACCGATCTCGAACACTGATCGGGAACTACACACCCGGCATAACCGGCCTCCAATCTGCGTGTTCACTCGTCATGCGCGACCTCGTGTCGCACTCCCTGGATCTTCGTATGGCCGAACCCGGAGCCCTGCTTGCCGTAGCCGTAGGTGCGCCGCTGCATCGAGTCGATGTAGAAAGGCCAGCACCTCTTTGCCGGGCAGCACCGGGGTGCAGGTGGCCGGCGCGGCCGGCACCTGGCGGGCGACCTTGTCCAGCTGGCGAACGTTACCCAAGGTCAAGGCGCGCAGGAACGAGCCCAGCGTGGACGACGCGTTGGCCGCTGGCGGCGTGGGAGAATCGCACTTACGAGGTGCCCTTCTGAACTGGCTGATTGAAGCGCAGAGAACTCCAATCTTCCCGGGCCAGGCGGCGCCTCGCCACATTTCGCGGCATGCGCATCAGATTTCAAGCTGTGGATTCAGGCTGAAACAAGTATCGCCACCAGGCTAAAGATTGGGTGTACCTGACCGCGACCTCAGAGCCTGCTGCATCGCCATAGCGAACGCCCTCCCAAATCTTTTCACACGCCCTCAACACCACCCCGCGGGATATAGCCGCGACGCGGGTCGGGGTATCCATCCGGAAGAGCACTGTAGCTGGTGCATGATCTCACGAATGGTAACGGACTAAGCAGGAGAGCAAGAAAGGAAATGTTTACGTGCGAATAGGACTCTGGCGGTGACGATCACGCCAGGTCGGCAGACCCCAGTCAAAGCCGGACGTTAGTTGGGAGCCGGGCCACGCCGTAGGGGAAGCACTCAAGCCTTGGTAGCGTCGTCGAGAGACAATCGAGTTGGACGCGCTGCTGAAGTGAGCGAACGCGCACCACTGGCAGGCCAGTGGCACACGTTGGTTGCCGCTGGTGGTAGAACACCATCTTCGCGATGCCTATACGGAGCACCTCAGCACTGCCACAAGAAGCGCCCTTCCTCCTCGTCCGCGCTAAGAAAGCCGTAACCGATGCCTCCATCGCCGAAATTCACTTCGTACACGCCCTCCATTGAGGATTCAAGTTGGAAAAAGAACGACCATGGGCCTCCAGGCGGGTACTGCCGATGCTGCAGCCACACGGGCTCCCCCAAGAGATGGGATTCCCACCGTTCTAGCTCTGCTTGTTCAACCTCTTCCAGATCGATGAGAAGCTCGGGGCCGACCAAGGAGTCGCCGACGGCGACGGGAATCGTCTCGATGAAGCTCGGTACACGGCCGGGCTGGACGATGAGAGCATTCTCACCAGCATCAGGTTCGAAGGTCAGCTCACATTGGACGCCCATGAAGAGATAGGCCATGCGAAGCCGTTCGCCGGGCAACCTGAACTGACCGATGAAACCCATCGGCCGCTCATGCCGGTAGCAGAGCGGCCATTGCGGGGCCTCCAGCCAGACGGGATCCCCACCGAGCTTCGGCAAGAAGTCATCGATGGGCTCCCGCCCGGTGCTGAAGGTCATAGCGTACGCAAGCCCGTCGTTTTCGCCGATCATGGCAACATCATAGGCGAGACGGGGTCAGGTCAGTTCACGACTTTGACCGTAAACGCGTTATAGCGATTGGGCACATTTTTTCCATCTACGCTGGATCCTAGTATTCGATTTTGATTGAAGAAGCTAGGAAGCGCTCCTCCCACGCTTCGGTTGTGTGCCCGATCGACGTATCTGACGGCGAAGTTGCGCGCCTTGCCGCTAATCGACGATGATCCTTCGAGTGTTGTCGCGAAGGGATATTCGTCGCAGTCGAGCTCCTGCTTCTCCGGATTAACACCCGGCCATCTGGCGTAGCACCAACTTCCGGAGTCCTCCCGGTTGCTCAGGTTGATCTCCTTGCTGGCAGTGCGGTGGATCTCGGTGCCGCTGCTATATTCGCCGGGGATCACCTTTCTCCCGTCGTGCTTCGTCGGCCACGTGCTATCCGGTCTCTCGAAAGCGTCGTCGATCAGCGCCGTAGACTCGTTCTGAACTGCTGCGCCACCCTCATAGCCCCAGATCCGATGTACGACGTAGGAAGATTTCTTTCTGAAAACGCATCCGCCGTACCGCTTCGCCAGGTCCTCGGAGGTGTCGCATCGCACCGGCTCTTTGGCCATGTTGGTGGGCATGTTACCGGTCTTGCCTGGCGTCTCGAGACGCAGTTGCGGGGACAGTGTGCAGATCCCAAGATTGTGCGGACTAGAACTCGCCGCCTTATCGGAGAAGAACGACATAGTAACCTGCGGGACCGCTCGCCAATTCGCGATGGTGGCCCGCTTACCTGCGGGGTTATTCGCTTTACAGGCGCCTGCGGAAGGGGAGCCTGTACCTTGGACATTTGCGGTTATGGTGACATTGTTCTCCGTGAAGTACGGCTTGCCACCCAGCGCGATCAAGTCTTGGGTGATGCGCGGATAATCTATACGAGCCCAGGCGTAAATGGTACGACTGTCCACCCCGCTGTCCTTGTCGATTTCCGCGTAGGGCCCCGGCTTTTTATCGATCACCTTAGCGCCACCAGACAATGTCTTGCCCGCTACGCTGAATAGAAACTCGACCTGGCCGACGATTTCTTTCTTGTATACGCCGTTACGGTAGACCTTCTTTTCCAGTGCCGAGCCCAGGACGCGCATGCTGCACCAGCTGTACATGTTCTTGATCCAGCCATGCTTGCGCCTCAGGGCCCCGGACAGTCGAACATTGTCGGCGCACTCCTGGAAATTCACATGGTTGTACGGGAACTCGAGTTCGTCGTCGTCCGCTTTCGCCGTCGTGACCGATGCCGGAGCGGTGCCGGGTTCGCGGACGGTGAGGTCCTTCCACTCCGACCATGCGCCTGCTCGGTCGTTCGCCGTAACCCGCATCCGCCAGACGACCTTCCAGCCGTCGGCGAGTTTGCCCTCCGGCACTCGGAAACGTGCCGTGGTGCCCGTCGTCACGTCCGTCTTGGCCAACCAGATGAGCCCACTACCTTGAGCGGTCCGATCAGGGGCGTGCCTGACCTCGACCTCAACGCTGGACCGCTGCGGTACCGCGCCGACTATCCGCGCGTGCAACTGTGGGGTGGCGCTCGATGTGACAGTGGCGCCATTTGCGGTGGTGAAGGGTCGTGCCCAAGCGACACCGACAGACGGAAGCAGCCCCGCCTCTGCTGATTTGTCGGACGCTCGCTTGTTGGGGGCCGACCAATCACCTTCGAACGACCACGAATAAGGCGCCATCAGGTTGCCCGTCGCATCTCGTGCGCCGCTCACCTCCGCTTCGTACCACCAATCGAGCGGCTCTTCCGGGGTGAATGTGAGTACCGTCCGTGCCGCATTTATCCGTACCGTTCCAGCAACCGGCCGTTCCTCAAGGATGTCCGTGAGTGTGAACTCAGCGTCCGCAACCGGTTCGCTGAAGGTGACGCTCACCTGTTGATCAACAGGAACGCCTGTGGCCCCGTTCGAGGGATTTACCTCTACGACCGTGGGGGGCGTTGAGTCGGGTTCGGGATCGGGGGTGGGTGTCGGGTCGGAGCCCTCGGTATCCAGATAGGTGACCGTGAGGACCGGAGCGCGCTCCGCTCCGTCGACGGTCCTGGTGGACACGAAGCCGCGATCGTACGGAAGCGAGGTCGCGGACTCGTCCACCCCCCGCACCATCAGGCCGTATGCGGTCCCGCTAGAGGCCCAAGCCTGCACCGCCTGCGTAACCGGCCAGGTCCACAACACTCCGGACTCCGGATCTTCGTTGCACACCCCGGGTTCGCGGCTGACCACCGCATCGGTAGCGGCCGGTTGATTGCTCCATGTAAGTGCGCTTGGGTTCCAGGCACCAGTGATCCGGTGAGTCTGAAGGCCGGACCCGGCATCGCCGCAGCCGTACACCTCGGTGTTCCACATCTCCAGTTGAGCGCTGGTGATCTCCTTTCCGTTCAGAGCCGATGCGTCGAATGTCAGGTAGGTACGTTCGTAGATCATCAGACTGAAGTCACCGTAGGCACCGGTGTACAGCGTGTCATCAGTGAAGTCCTTGCCACCCATGCTGTCGATCCAGCCGTTAGCCTGAGCCGGCAACGAGATCGTCCGAGGGACCTGGGTCTCATGCCCTGAGGTGAATGACCACGTGAACGGAGCCGGCAACGCGTTACCCGCGTCGTCGACGACGCCGCTCACCTCGGCCGTGTAAACCGTCTCGGCCGACAATGCCGCAGCGGGCGTGAACGTGTACGTCGTCCTGCGCGAGTTCGCTGCGCTCACGCCCTGGACCTCCGCATTCGCAGCGTCCTTGAGCGTGATTCGTACCTCAGATACGGGCTCGCTGAAAGTCACGCTCACAGGGCTGGCGAGCGGAACGTCGATCGCCGCCTCTTGGGGTGTGGTGGAGCCGATGGCGGGTGGGATCGTGTCTGGTTCGGGGGCAAGTGCGAATAGCAGTTCGTCCATATACGTCACCGCATTCGCGGCCGGACCCGAACCAAGCGTCACCCTTAGTTGCGCGGTGGCTGCGTCCACCGGAGCCCGGTAGGAACGATTGCTACGCGACCAACCGCCTTGTCCCGGGGTGAGCCGGCTTGAACTGGTCGAAAGCAGCGTCCCTCCCGCGTTGAACCAGTCGATCCCGTACTCGATCTCAGCGGCGGCCTCGGGCTGGAGAAACCACCCCCTCAGCACGTATTCGGTGTCCGCTGTCACCTTTATGCCGCTTTCCGAACGGACCCGCACAGTTTCTGTTGCGCCATCGGATGACAGGACCGCCGAATAGTCGTGCTCGTGCGCCTCCGCCTGGGTTCGGGTGAGACTTCCGCCTTCAACGATCCAGGGCGCGAGTTCTGTCTCGAAGAAGGGGTTCGCGTTCAAAGACGACGGCCCAGGGGATGTCGGAGGCGGATCGTCCTCCTCCTCGACCGGCTCGATCTGGGAGCTGTCGACCTCGACGGGCAACTCCTCCGGGTCTTCGTCCGCGTACGACTCGTACTCTGCCAAGGAAATGGGCGAGGAGTCCGCTGGATTCGGCGTGAGCTCGATCTTGTTGGCCTCGACCTCCTCAACGGTTCGCGGCCCTCGCGTCGCACTACGGCGACACCTGGACGGATGGCCTGCTGCACCACTGGACAGAGGGCTGGCGGCCCGGCTCCTACGGCCTCGCCCAGGCACCGTTGGATTGGTTCGAAGATCTCCCACGCCTGTGTGCCGCGCTCTCGGCGGAGGGAGGCGCGTCCACCGCAGCCGCCCGCCGCATCATCGAAGTGTCATGGACGATGTTCGCGGGCCAGGTCACTCCAGCACTCGACGGGCCACTCACCTCCCGGCGGGAAGCATGGCTGACAGCCTTGGGGGCGCCGTGCTCCGGGATCATCGCGGCCGCGGCCGGGCTGGGATTGACGGGCGTTCTGAACAACGCCCACAAGCTCACGCGAACGGCCGCTGATCGGACGCACGCCCTGGCGATGGCGACGCTGCGTGCCGCTGGGACGCGCCGAGCGGGCTTCGACGAACTGGCCCTCAACTGTGCCGACCGAATCCGCGCATTACTGGCGCAGCCACAACGCGCGCCGGGCGACTTGTCGATCGAGCTGCCCACCGGATGCGCGTGCGAGCTGTGCGAGAGGCTCGGCGCGTTCCTCCGAGCCCCTGAGCGGCGTGGTGTCGACTGGCCGCTCGCGAAGGACAGGCGCAGGCACGTCCACGCCAGGATCGATGAGGCCGAGCTGCCTGTCCATCACGAGACCAGGCGGCAGGGCCGCCCGTACACCCTGGTACTGACCAAGTCAGAAGCCCTGTTCGAACGTGAGCGTCTCGCCCACGAGCGCCACCAAGCGGATCTGGCCTGGCTCACCGATGAGTGGAAGGTCTCCATCTGAACCGGCACGGATATCGTCAGGCCACATGAATGTGTGCACGGGAATGGGGATCGCGGCAGGCGACGGCCCGACCACCGTGTACGCGTTCATGCAGGCGATGGGGCTGATCAACGACCACGTCGAGGGGTGCGTTATCCGGGCCGAGGCTCACTCGGCCCACCAAGCGTTCGCCCGCCCCGGCTACCTCCCGAGATCAGCGGCAGGCCGGCTGCGGCACTGAAGCGCCTTCAAGTGCCACGAGGCTGTCCAGTAAGCGGCGCAGCATCATCGCTGAAGCCGACGACCGTGGTGGCCGTCTCCGGCGGCGAGTAATCGAAGGCCGACCCTGAGGCGCGTCGCCCGGTTGCACCGTGACGACGCCGGGCCTGAGCGGCACGGATCAGACTGCCGCCTGGTCCCGGGCCCACTTCTGGTCGGCCCAGGCCGGGTCCAGCGGGGTGTGCGCGAGGTGGTTGGTGTAGTTGGACAGGGTCTTCATGCCGACACCGAGCACGATGTCCAGCACGTGGCGGCGGGTGTGCCCGGCGGCCAGGAACGCCTCGATCTCGGCCTCTTCCACCCAGCCCCGCTGCGCCACCATCGCACGGGTCAGGCGGCGGACCGCCTCCAGCGCCTGGTTAGCGAGCGGCCGGCCCGCGCGCAGGGCCTCGACCACCTCGGCCGGCACCCGGGCACGCAGGGCCAGGGTGGAGTGCGCGGCCACGCAGTACTCGCAGCCGTTCTCGACGCTGGCCGTGATCAGCACCACCTGCTTGGCCGCCGCCGGGAGCGAGGACTTGCCGAACTGCTCGGCCAGCGCGTTGTAGCCGGCCAGCAGTTCCGGCGACTCGGCCATCACCCCGTTCAGCGTGGTCACGAACCCCATCCGCTTCTTGGCCGCCTCCAGCATCGGCCGGGCCGCCTCGGGGGCGTCACTCTCGTCGTAGGTACGGAAACCGCTCATCGTCTCTCCTCGGTGGTGGTGAAACCATCCAGTACGGCGCGCACGCCCGCCAGCAGAACGGCCGCCTCGGCGCCGGCACGTGAGCGCAGGTTGACCGCATAGGCCTGCAGGGTCAGCGCTTCAGCGGCATCCCCTAGCTTTAGGCCGGCCCGGAGCTGGCCTTTCGTCCGCGCCACTTCCAGCGCGGCGCGCATCGCCGCCCGCAGCGCGTCGTGGTGGCGGTCCAGAATCTCCCGGATCTCCGGCAGGCCACCGCTCGCCGTGGCGTGCGTGTTGGTGACCAGGCAGCCCCAGCGGGCGTGTTCGCCGCTGCACCGCGCCGCCACCAGCCGCTCGAAGAACGCGGCGATGGCCGGCACGCCCCGGGTGTCTCCGGCCAGAGCCTCGAACACCGGCCGCGACTGCCGCTCCAGATAGCGGCCGAGCGCGGCGGCCTGCAGCTGCGGTTTGCCACCGAAGGTCGCATACAGGCTGGAGCGGCTGAGCCCCGTCGCCTGGACGACGTCGGCGATGCCGGTGACCTCGGTCCCGCGCTGCCAGAACAGGCGTACGACCTGGTCGAGCGTGGTGTCGGGATCGAAGTGCTTGATGTCGGGCATCTCGCCACCTCCTATCTTGGAACGATTATTCCAAGATAGGAGGTGGCGAGATCAAGGGCAACCTTCTTCCCATCAACGAGCTCGATCGCCGCGGCGCGCCGTGCGCACCGCCAGCGCCGCCAGGACGAGCAGGATGAGCACGACCGCGATCGGCCCCGGACCGAGCCCACCCACCCAACCGGCGATGGTGGCCTGCACGGCGGTCGCCGCGCCCACGATCGGGTCGTCGGCATCGGCGCCCGCGAAGACGCGCAGCTCGTACCAGCCGTAATACAGGACGTACAGGCCGGCGAGGGTGAGCAGGGCGCCGCTGGCCCTGGACACATACGGCAGCAGCCGCCGCAACCGGGCCACGACGGCAGCACGGGCGAGCGCCACCGCCAGCGACAGGGCGGCGACGACCAGGCCCATGCCGAGCGCGTACGTGGCGAACGCCGCTACCCCGCCGACCAGCCCGCCGCCGGACAGCGCGGCGGAGGCGACCGCGAGGAACGGCCCGACCGTGCACGAAAGGGAGGCCAGCGCGTAGGACAGACCGTAGCCGTACAGCGACAGCGGCGAGGTGGTGGGGCGGCCGGTGGTCAGACCGGGCAGGCGCAGCAGCAGCTCACGGCCGGACAACAACCACAGGCCCAGCCCGACCAGCACCACCCCGATGACCAAGGTCGCCCATGGCAGATAGCCGCCCACCGATACCGCCAGCACGGTCACGACCAGCCCGAACAAGCCGAAGACGGTGACGAACCCGGCGGTCATCGCCGCCGACAGGAGCAACGCGCGGCGGATCGGACCCGCCCTGTCCTGGTCGTTGATCAGCAGCGTGAGGTAGGCGGGCAGCATGGCGAAGCCGCACGGGTTGAACGCGGCCACCATACCGGCGGACAGCGCCAGGGCCAGCGGCGCCTCGGCGACGCCCATTTCAACGGCGGACATGGGCGCGGCTACCGGCCGAGCAGCGTGCGAAGGTGCTCGTCCAGCTTGTCGCGGCCGAGCGGACCAGAGGCCTTCTGGGTGGAGCCGTCCGGCTCCATGAAAACAAACGTGGACTGCTCGCTGACGCCCAGCTTCGTCCACACCGCACCCTTGGCGTCCGACAGATGCACCAGATCGCCGGTCCCGGTGCGCTGGACGAACTCCTTCATCGCCGCCTCGGTGTCCAAGGAAGCGACTCCGACGAACGCGACGTCATCGTACTGGGCGGCGGCCGTCTTGACGGCGGGGGCCTCCGACAGGCACTTGGGACACCACGGCGCCCAGAACCAGAAGGCGATCGGCTTGCCCGCCAGACTCTCGCCCTGGAAGGTCTGCCCGTCCAGAGTGCGGGCGGAGAACCGCAGCGCGGCAGGCACCGCAGCCGTGCCCGCCGCCGGGGTCGTCTCCGCCGGAGAGGCCGGCGGAGACGACCCCGGCGCGGAGGTGACCGTGGTGGCCGTGGCCGCCGAAGGCCCGGTCTCATCCTGCCCTGCGGTGCCACACGCGGCGGCCAGCAGGACGAGCATCGCCATCGCGGCCGTGGTTCGCACGCTGCTCATACCGGTCACCCTAGAAGCGCTGTCCTGCGCCACTTCTTACAAGGCGATGACGGCGACGCTTTCACGAGTCTCAACGCTCTGGTACGACACCTTCGGACGCGCCGACGCGGCACGTCGCCCTCGATCGCCAACGGCGGGTGCAGCGCCGCGTCATCCATGGGACGGGGCGTCATTCACCCCGACGTGCGCGGAGAAGCGCCTGGCCGCCAAGGGCCCCTGCACTTCCACACCGAACCGGGCAACGACGTGCACCGCATCGTCCACGATCCCGTCTGCCCCCCGGCTCCCAATCCTGCCGACGGCACCGCCTTCCTCACAGGTTGGGCCGTCGGCCGGTTCATGCAGACGGGGAATCCGCATCCCCCGAACCCAGGAGCTGGTTTCCGACCCCGGCGTCGCCCGCAGAGCGGTCACGGCACGCGTGGAGTCGTAGACCCCCGCCATGTCGCGCAGCCTCTTGAAGGTTCTGAGGTCGAACCGGTGATCGGTGAGATTGTTGCCGGGGCGCCGGCGATGATGCCATCGAAGTCCTCAGGGAAGCGCTGGGCCCTCGCATCGATCATCTGCGTGAAAGGCCGACCGTGGCGGACGACATCACCAGGCTTGCCCGCTCCGTGATCTCTGCCGTCTCGAAAAGGCACAACCTCGATTCAGCCGGCATTGGGTGAACCTGGTTACTCCTGCGAGGTCAAGGCGCAAAGCCGTACTCCCACATCTTGACTGATTCGATGAATCTCTATTTAGATAGAAGTCTAATCAGCTCACTACGGAGGCTCCCATGAGCCAGCTCAATGAGGTGCAGGAAGAAGTGAGAGCCCGTTACGCCTCAGCCGCACGTGCCGTCACCGCCAACACATCCTCCGGCTGCTGTAGCAGCGGCTCCAGCTGCGATGTCGACGACAGTCAGGTCTTCGGCAGCGGCCTCTACGAGCCTGCCGAACGAGACGCCCTGCCCGGCGAAGCCGTCAGCGCCAGTCTCGGCTGCGGCAATCCCGTCGCCGTCGCCGACCTCCACGAGGGCGAAACCGTGCTCGACCTCGGCTCCGGCGGCGGGATCGACGTCCTGCTCTCCGCCCGACGCGTTGGTCTCGCGGGCAAGGCTTACGGCCTCGACATGACCGACGAGATGCTCGACCTGGCCAAGGCGAACGCAGCCAAGGCCGGGGCGACGAACGTCGAGTTCCTCAAGGGCACCATCGAGACGATCCCACTGCCTGACGCCACGGTCGACGTCATCATCTCCAACTGCGTGATCAACCTGTCCATCGACAAGCCGGCCGTCTTCGCCGAGACCTTCCGCGTCCTCAAGCCGGGTGGTCGCTTCGGCGTCTCTGACGTGGTCTCGGAAGACCACCTCACCTCGGCCGAACGTGCCGAGCGTGGCGACTACGCCGGCTGCATCGCGGGCGCGCTGTCCATGGCCGAGTATCGCGCGGGTCTGGCCGCCGCCGGCTTCACCGACATCGCCGTCACGCCTACGCATCAGGTCGCGGACGGCATGCACTCGGCGATCATCCGGGCAGCGAAGCCGCCCGCTGAGTGAAACGCCTGCTCGGCTTGATCGCTCCCGCCATACACTCTGGCCGGCGAGATCTTCGCCGGCTCGGGATGCCACGGAGCGTGCACGGGTACGCGAGATGGAACGTCGGATCGCGGAACTCGAGCAGGATAACGCCTTCTTGAAAACCTTCGGCTTCGCCGACCTGAAATCCTGGCGCGTCCTCACCAAGCTCCGCACGGACGCCACCCAGGCCACCACGCTGCTACGCGCCTGCTCGTCCTGACCAACAGCCAGATCACCCGGTGACAGATGCACCGCGGAGCCGGCGCAGGGCCCGGCGGGCGGCGAGGTCGGGGGCGAAGACGTCGGGGTCACCGGACGCTTCCGGGCCGTCCAGACTGCGCACCCGATCTCGATCCGCCGCGGCCCGACGAGCGCGCCGGACTCGCTATCGCAGGCGACCCACTTGTGCACGCCTTCGCTCTTGTCCGGGCCCATCGCGGCCGCGCACTCCTCGGGTCTCCTGGAGCGTCCCCCTGGCTCTTGCGCGAAACCGGGATCTCGATGCAGCCGGAACAGGGTCGGCGGCGCTGTCCGGACCGGCGGGACGAGACGCAGAGGCTCCGCGACACGCGTGCTGGACGGCTTCCCCAGCCTTGACGGAACCCCCTTCGTGAGGTTCCCTCCGGCTGGTGTACGCACTTCGAGGGGAGGCGCCCGGCGATGCCGTCGAACCTAGCGGGCGAGGTAGCCGCCGGCGGTGTCGAGGTCGTGGCCCACGACGGCGCTCGAGTCGTCCGAGGCGAGGAACATGACGACCCTGGCGATCTCCTCGGCGCTCACGATCCGCTTGATCGGGTAGTCCTGAGCGATCTGCTCGTACGTCAGCCCGAACGCCTCGGCCGCGCGCCGCAGCATGGGCGTGTCCACGGCGCCGGGTGCCAGCGCGTTCACCCGGATGCCGTCGGCCGCGTACTCCAGGCCCGCGACCTTCGTCAGCGACGCAACGGCGTGCTTGCTGGAGTTGTACGGCGCGATCGTGGCCCACCCGACCTCGGCCGACACCGACGCGGTGTTCACGATGGCGCCGCCGCCCCGCTCCAGCATCCTCGGGATCTCGTACTTCATGCCGAGGAAGACACCGGCGGCGTTGGTGCGCCACACGGCCTCCAGGTCGGCAAGCGTCTGCTCGTGCAGGCGGACCGCGCGGGGGCTCTCGATCCCGGCATTGTTGACGGCGATGTCAATCCGGCCGTGGCGGCGTACGCACGCCTCGACAAGGTCGCGCACCTGGTCCTCCTCGCGGACGTCGGCGCGCCGGAAGGTGGCCTTGCCACCCGTGGCCCGGATGCTCGCGGCGACCTGGCTTCCGAGCGTCTCGCGCCGGCCGCAGAAGAACACCGCCGCCCCCTCTGCCGCGAACGCGCGGGCGGTGGCCTCGCCGATGCCGGACGTGGCACCGGTGATCAGGACGACCTTGCCGGCGAACCGGTCCCGTGTCCGCTGGGCGGTGCCGGGCGTGGGTGCAGGAGTGGTGGCGGCCACGGCGGTGCCGGGCGCGAGGACGGTAGCGGCCACCGCGGTGGCGGCGAGGACGGTCCTTCTCGACAGCGCTGACTTGTGCGTGGTCATGCCGACAGGCAACCAGTCGGTGCGCGTCGCGGGCCAATACCTGTGCCCATACATTTCAGGCATGGACGTGGACACCCGGGTGCTGCGCTACTTCGTCACCGTTGCCGAGCGGCTGAGCTTCACGCAGGCGGCGAAGGAGCTGTTCGTCGCGCAGCCGTCGCTGTCCCGGCAGATCCGGCAACTGGAGGAGCGGCTCGGCGCCGATCTGTTCACCCGGCCCGAGGTCCGGCTCACCCCGGCCGGTGAGCAGTTGCTGACCGCGGCGCGCCGCCACCTCGCCGAGTGGCAGGAGACGACGAGGCTCGTACGGACCACTGCCGCGGCCGACCGCAACGTGCTGCGGGTCGGGTTCGTCGTCGCGGGCGGCGGCCCGCTCGCCCGGCGGGCCCGGACGGCTCTCACCACCTGCCATCCGGAGGCGACCGTCGAGCCGAAACGGTTCGAGTGGGCGGGTGAGACGCAGGCGCTGCGGGACGGGCAGGTGGACGTGGCCTTCGTGTGGCTGCCCGCCGACCTGATCGGGCTGTGCAGCGAGGTGGTCGCTACGGAGCCCAGATGCGTGGCGGTGGCCGCCACCCATCCGCTGGCCGAGCGGGAGTCAGTGGGCATAGCCGATCTGCGCGACGAGCCGATCGGGTGGACCCGGGTGGCGCCGGCCGAGTGGGTCGACTGGTGGGCGGTGAACCCCCGACCCGACGGGTCCGCGCCGGTGTGGGGGCCCAAGAACGACAACGTCGACGAGATGCTGGAGCACGTGGCCACGGGTGCGGCGGTGTGCATCGGCGTCCGCTCGATGGCCGAGTACTACGCGCACCCAGAGCTGAAGTGGCTGCCGATCACGGACATCGAGCCGCTCCGGATCGCGCTGGCCTGGCCCCCCGGCACGATCAACCCGCTGGTGGGCGAATTCGTCCGGATCGTACGCGAGGTGGCCACGGGCTGACCGATGCTCACCGGCACGGGGCTCGGCGAGTCATCAAGAGGCCGGCCGCATCGCCCGTGGACAAGCTCACCCCGGCAGATCATCTTCCAAGGGCCCGACTACCGGAACCCTCGTGTTTCGCAGTTTTGCAAAATCGATGTGCGTATCAGCGATGGCCGGTTTCAGGAGGTCTTCGCTGGTATGCCGGGCGGTAGTGGGTGCGAGGGAGGAGCATCGGCGGTGTCTGTAACACCCTGGTTCAAGGTGATCCGCCGATGCTCCCCGATGGCACGTCACCCTCGCTGGGCGCTGCTGGCGGCCCCCCGTGGCCGCAGGCGGGGGCGGGTGGTGTGGGGAACAAGGAGCGGAAGTTGTGGACCATCGGGTTCGGGTCGCCGGTGCGCCAGACCAGGTCCAGGGTGACGACCCGGGTCGGCGGCAACAGCGGCCGGAAAGCCACGTCGCCCCGCCGCAGCCGGGCCACCGACTCCGGCACGATGGACACGCCGATCCCCGCCGCCACCAGCCCGACGATGGTCTGCATCTGCACGGCCTCCTGCACGATCCTGGGCTCGAACCCGGCCGCCCTGGCCACGGCGATGATCCGGTCGAACAACGCGGACCCGTACCGCCTCGGGAACATCACGAACGGCTCGCCGGCCAGCGCCGCCGGCGGGATCGACGTGCTCGTGGCGTGCGGATGGCCGGCGGGCAGCGCGGCGAGCAGCAACTCGCGCGCCACGGTCCTGGTGGTCAGCACCTCGGCGGCGGGCCCCGCGAGCGGCGCGTGCAGGAGGCCGACGTCGAGCAGGCCCTGGCTCAGTTCCTCGGCCTGCTGGGCGGTAGGCAGCTCGCGCAGCTCCACCTGGACGCCCGGGTAGCGGGCGCGGAAGCGGCGCAGCACCCGCGGCAGGGTGAGGTTGGTCGCCGACCCGACGAACCCGATCACGAGCCGCCCCGCTTCTCCCCTGCCGACCCGCCTGGCCGATTCGGCGGCAAGCGCGGAGTGGGCCAGGCACGTGCGGGCCTCGGCGACGAACGCCTCGCCCGCGGGCGTGAGGCGCACCTGCCTGGTCGTGCGCTCGAACAGCCGCACGCCCAGCTCCTCCTCCAGCTTGCCGATCTGCTGGCTGAACGGCGGCTGCCGCACGCCCTCCCGTAGCGCGGCCCGGCCGAAGTTGAGCTCCTCGGCGAGAGCGACCGCGTAGCGCAGCTGCTGAAGATTCATATGCCATCGATATTAATCAACACGTATTTGCCTCTGGATCCGGCGTAAACGGAATCGGTGGCGAGGGTGGCGGTTATGAAGTCGATGATTGTCGGGCTCGCCCTCCTCAGCACGTTGCACCACGGCTGGGAGGACTTCAGGACCGAGCAGCCGCTGTACGTGTCTGGCACGGTGAGCGAGATCAGGTGGGGCAACCCGCACCCGGAGGTGCGACTGCGCGTGGCCGCCCCGGTGCGGTTGCCGTCCGGGCTCGCCAGGCGGTCCATCCCAGCCGAGCTGGAGGAGCTCGGCGGACGGGAGGTGCTGCGGCGCACCCAGGCGTTCGACGGGCGGGACGACGAGGTGGTGCTGATCCTCGCACCGGTGGAGCGACTGATGGCCTGGGGAATGCCGGACCGGGTGAAAGAGGGCGAGCGGCTGGAGGCGGTGGGGTACATCCATCGCGAGCATACGGAAGAGTTCCGGCCGGAGCTGCTGATCAGGCAGGACAGGCGGGCGATCAGGCAGCGCTCGGTCCCCCTCCCGGAGAACCCGCCCCCGGCCTCGCCCGGCTCCGAGACCGGACCCGCCGACGCCGCCCCCGCCGCCGCCCCCGCCGCCGGGTCCGCCGGCAGCACCGGCGCGGGGCCGCTGCCGTGGCTCGTCGGGGGCGGCCTCCTAGTCGGCGGCTGCACAGTCGTCGCGGTATTGGTGAGGAGGAGACGGGGTGGAGACGCTCACGTGGCTTGAGAGCACCTGGCTGGCGGAGTTCGTCAGGGAGACGCCGTGGGTGTACTCCTCGCTGGAGATCGTCCACCTCCTGGGGCTGGCGCTGCTGGTCGGCCCGGCCACCCTGTTCGACCTGCGACTGCTCGGCGCGGGGCAGGGCGCGATCTCGGTGTCGGCCGCGGCGCGGCACCTGCTGCCGGTGGCCCGCACCGGGTTCGCCGCCGCTGCGGCGTCCGGGGCGGCGATGTTCGCGGGCGGCGCCAGGGAGATCGCGGGCACCGGCGCCGCGCCGGTCAAGCTGGCCCTGCTCGGCGTCGCCGGGTTGAACGTGGCCCTGTTCCACCTCGGCGTCTATCGCCGTGTGGGCGCGTGGAACGGCGACCGCCGCGCACCGGCAGCGGCCAGGGCGGCGGGCGCCGTCTCGCTGGTCACGTGGACAGGGGTGCTCGCCTGCGGACGGCTGATCGCCTACACCTGACCCGTCATCCCGTCCCGGCCCCTGGCCAGGCCCACCAGCAGTGCTGCTCAGTAGCAGCAGTGCGGGCAAGGGCAGCAGGCACCGGATGACGGCGTACACCGTGGACAAGATCACGAAACCTGATCCCAGCCGACCCGAACCAGCCGCTCGGCGCCCTCGCCTCTTCCGTCCCACCGGACGAGGGCCTCTGCCCTGAAAGACTCCCCCCACAGGGCATCCCCGCCCACCACATCACCGAGCGGTTGGGCATGCCCGCTGTGCCGGGCGGGCCGCAACTCGTCTGGGGTGCCGACCGAACCACGAATGACCACGATCTGCCGGGGCGGGCGGTGGCACACAGATGCCCACGCGCGGCATCGCGCGGACGCCCGGCTTGCCGGCCGTCCCCGCGCGCGTTCATGCCGCCCTCGCCAGGACGGAAACGCTGAGGAAACGGCCGATGGCGCATGACTGGTCCTTTCGGCGAGGAAAGGATTCCATTCGTGAACCGTGCGACCGCGACCGGCGTGGCGCTGGGCGCTCTGCTGACGAGTTCCCTGGCCGGGACGGCGCCCGCCGTGGCCGAGACCCAGGACAGGCCGGCCCTCATCGTGTGGCAACAGTGCCCGGCGTACTCCGACGACGAGTTGCGCTCACGAGGGCTGAAAGAGAAGCAGTTCGCGACGTTCAGGCAGTTGCTCGGCCGCGCGGAGTGCGGCGCCCTGAGTGTTCCCCAGGACTACGCCGACCCCGGCGGCACACAGATCACCATCGCCCTGACCAGGCTCAAGGCCACCGACCAGAAGCGCAGGATCGGGAGCCTGGCGTTCAACCCGGGCGGGCCGGGCGGCAGCGGCTACCTGATGCCGATCGAGCTCGTCACGAAGGGCGTACCGCTGGACGAACGCCATGACCTGATCGGGTTCGACCCAAGGGGCGTCGGCCACAGCACCAAGACGGCCTGCGCCCTGAGCCCGGGCGAGCGCCAGATCGGACCGGTCACCGAGGAGCAGGCCAGAAGGGCCTACGACGAGACGGTCGCCAGGAACCAGGCGTGCGCCCGCTCGAGCCCCGCCTTCCTGAGGCAGCTCACCGCCGCGAACGCGGCCCGTGACCTCGACCGGCTCCGCGCCGCGCTCGGCGAGCCGAAGATCAGCTTCTACGGCATCTCCTGGGGGACCTGGCTCGGGGCCGTCCTGCGCAGCCTGTACGGCGACAAGGTGCACCGAATGTGGCTCGACAGCGTGGCGCCGCCCGATCGCGGCCGGGACCACGCTGCCGAGTTGCGCGCCGTGGCGAGCGACCGCGTCTTCCGGCGGATGACCGCCTGGATCGCCGAGCGCGACGACACCTACGGGCTGGGCACGTCCCGCGAGCAGGTGGTGTCGGCGCTGACGGCGATGCGGAAGTCGCTCGACGCCGAGCCGCTGACCTTCACCGACCCCGGCCTCACCGTGGATGGGGGCCAACTAGCCGAGGCCGCGGGCCGCTCCAGCGTGAGCTGGCCCGACGTCGCGCAGGCGTTCCAGGAATTGGCGGACGCGAAGGGGCCGACGGCGCCGCCGGCCGTCAGGAAGGTGTTCGGCGGCGGCTCGCGCAGCGACGGGTCCGACAGGACGGCGAACCTGGCCTACGTCTGCAACGAGGACTCGGGCTCGCGGGCTTTCGAGCCGGCGTGGAAGGCGTATCAGCAGCGCGTGCAGCGCTACCCGGTGACCGGCCGATCCAGCGCCTACGTGCCGACGTGCGCGGGCTGGCCGCCAGTGGTGGACGAGACCTCTGTCAAGCGCGGGGGCGGCTCGCTGATGTTGTCGGGCCACCGGTACGAGACCCTGGCGCCGTATGAGGGGACGCTGGACATGCACGAGACCATCGGCGGAACCCTGGTGACCATCGACGACGACGTGCACGGCTCCGCGGCCCGGGTGCCCGGCTGCATCACCAAGATCGTCGACTACTTCGAGACCGGGCGGCGTACCAGCACCTGCCCAGGCTCGCCGCTCCCCTCCTGACGGGAACGGACGAAGATAGGGCCCGGCGCCATCCGCCGATGGGGCCGGGCCCTGTTTCACCGTGTCCGGTGCCACAACTCGCTCGTAGCGCTGGCCTGCCGTTTCGCATGTCGTCAAGCGGCTCTGCCATGCTCACGGATCAGACCGCGAACGGCGCAGGGGAATCCAAGCAGTTCAAGCCGCATGTGATCCGGTCATTGTCCATGGCCAGCGGAGGGGGCACATGTGCGACACCGCCCGCGCTGGTGAAGCGCCGTTCCGTGCCCCCGCACTTGCTACGCGGCCATGAGCACCTTCTCCACCTCGGCTGCCGCTGCTGGAGCCCCGCCCGCTGCCGCCATTTCGTCCCGCATCCAGCTCAGCCGCTCGCGTACGTGCCGGTCGGTGGCCACCTGTTCCACCGCCTCCCACAGCGCGGAGCCGCTGAGCCCGCTGGCCGGCAGCGCCTGGCCCAAGCCCAGCTCGGCTATGCGGTCGGCGTTGGCCCGCTGCTCGGCCATCTGGGGCGCCGCCACCATCGGCACCCCGAAGTGCAGGCTCTCCATTGTGCTGCCCATCCCGGCGTGGGTGACGAACGCGCGTGCGTGACGCAACACGGCCAGCTGCGGCGCGTTGCCATGCACCTCCACGTTGGGCGGGATCGGGCCGAGCTCGCCTGGGTCCACGCCGCCGACGGCCAGCACGACGTGCCACGGCCGGCCCTCGGCCCCGCGCAGCACCGCACGGTAGAAGTCGGGCCGGTCGTTGTACGCGGTGCCCAGGGAGACCAGCGCCACCGGCAGGTCGCCGCCGGGCGGCTCCCACTGGCCCTGGTAGGCCCGCTCGGTCAGGCCCGGCCCCACGAACGCGTAGCCGTCGCCGAACGTCTCGCCCGCGTACTGGAATGCCCGCGGCAACAGCACCAGCCTGACCGCGGCCCGGTCGCCGCGCATGAACGCCTGCACGTCGCCGAGCCCCTCCTCACGCAGGAGACGGCCGAGCCGCATGGCCATGCGCAGGAAGCCGAAACTCAGGGGATTGAAGGTCGTGTACTGCCGGTGCATCGACCAGTGGTCGTTGCTCACCAGGTTCGGCCAGGTCTCGACGGAGGGGACCTGCCAGCGGGCGGCCAGGATCCGCCCCCACCAGCACAGCGGGCCGTCGTGCACGACCAGGTCGGGTCGCTCGCCACTGCCGAGTTGGGCCAGCGCCGACCTGGTCTCGTCCAGCAGCAGGCCCATCGCCCTGATCAGCTCCTTGCCGTGCATCTGCGGCACCGCGCCCTGGTCGAGCGCGTCCCAGGACGAGGTCCAGGGGACGATCTCGGCGCCGGTCTCCGCCACGCGCTCGGCGTTCGCCTCGGTGGTGGCGTACGTGACGCGGTGGCCGCGCTGGACGAGCTCGGCGGCCAGCCCCAGCGTGGGGTTGACGTGGCCTGCTCCGTTGGGGGCGAAGAACGCTACGGTTGCCATACCGCTGTATTATAATACATCGGTATGGAAAAGGAGGTATATGCCGAAGAGGGTCGATCACGACGAGCGTCGTAGGCACATCGCAGAGGCGGTGCTGCGGATCGCCGGCCGCGACGGGCTCAACGGTGCCAGGCTGCGTGACGTCGCCGTCGAGGCGGGCATGTCGCTCGGCTCCGTGCAGCACTACTTCGCGAGCAAGGACGAGATGCTCCGCTACGTGGTGCACTACCTCGGCGCGCACATCACCGAGCGGATCGTGGCGGGGATGTGCGCGCCCGACGTGGCGTCCGCGTCACCGGTGCGTTCGTTCCTGTTGTCGATGGCCTCGGAGATGCTGCCGCTGGACGACCGTCGCCGGGCCGAGCGCCGCGCGGGGCAGGCGTTCACCGCCCTGGCCGTCGGCGTGCCCGAGCCGACAGAGGACCTGGGGGATGGCGACCGACGGCTGCACGAGCGGGTCGCCGAGCTGATCGACCAGGGACAGCGGGACGGCGAGTTGCGCGCTGGGCTAAACCCCCGACTCGAGTCCGTCGTGCTGCTCGCCATGATCGAAGGGCTCGGCTCCGACCTGCTCCTGAGCGTACGCGACCCCGAGGAGGCCCTCGCCGCCGTCCGCTACCACCTGGACCGGCTGACCCCCGACTGAGTTCCTTACTGCGCTACCAGAATCCGGTGACCTCCGCGCAGGGCACGCCACGCGAGTTCAGCGATGAGGCGGTCGTCGCGACGCGATGAAGGTCCTCTCGAAGGGCAGGGTGAGGACGCCGTGCCTGGCCGGCAGGCGGCAGAATCTCTCGCTCATCACCGACAGTTCGCCAAGCCGGCACCTGCCAGGTCGCGATCGGCCCCCCACGACCGGATCCAAGCCCGCTACGCCTTCTACATGTGAATGGTGTCGGGCTCGGAGAACCGGCGCAAGCCAGGACAGGTGCAGGACCCGGGTCAGGCCGAGCACCGTGGCGAGCCGGTCCAGGGTGCTGGGCCCGGCGGCGGGGCGAGGCGGCCCTGCCGTGCACACTAGGCGAGGCCGTCAAGCCTGGTGAAGGCGTCTTCGACCAGCTCCGGAAGCTGGGCCGGGTCCTCGGCGATCTGCATCGCCGTGTAGAGGCAGGCCAGCGACACCTGCGTGGCCAGCGTCGCGACCGTGCGGGTGGCATCGTGCTCGGTCAGGACGTCGATGATCGCGACGGCCTCCTGCTGCTGTTTCAGTAGGAGGCGCGCCATCAGTTCGGGGTGGCGACGCAGCAGCCTGGCGTGCACGGCGGACCGGACCGGCGCGGTCGTCCACCCAGTCAGACCTTCGCGGGTGGCGGCGCGGATGGCGCCGAGCGCTGTGCTCAGCGAGTCGCCGATCGGCGCGCGCCGTTCGGCCTCCTGCCTCAGCGTGCCGATCAGGGCCGCGATGGTCCGCTCGTCGTCGGCGAACACGACCTCCTGCTTGTCGCCGAAGTAGCGGAAGAACGTCGTGCGCCCGACCTCCGCCCGCTCCGCGATCTCCGTCACCGTGACGTCGTCGAACCCGCGCTCGCCGAACAACTCGTAGGCGGCGGTGATGATCGCGTTGCGAGCCTTTTGCCGCTTGCGCTCTTGGAGTGACTCGGCCGACATGAAAACAGTCTATCCCGATGGAACTCGATACAGTATGGTACTGAGTACTGATCGGTATCGAGTTCAGGAGAAAACCGCTGAAGATCGGCCTGCTGGGCGCGGCCTTTCCCGTACGGCGGTCACCACGGGCGATCCCGTGCTCAAAGAGGTGCAGGACGCCGTCATCACGATGAGTCCGCTCGACGACATCTACCGGGCGGCCAGGCGGCCGCCCGGAGGCAATGGAGGTTGACACATGAAAGAGCGATCACGAGGCGACGGGGTGTCGCGCCGCGGCTTCCTGCTGACCTCGACCGCGGTGGCGGCGAGCGCCGCCACCGCGGCGCATTCCCGGCCGGCCATGGCAGCGCGCGCTGCCGGGAGCGCTTGGGGCGCCGTGGAGGTCTCGCTGGAGGTGAACGGGGCGGCGCACACACTCAAGCTCGACGCGCGCACCACGTTGCTGGACGCGCTGCGCGAGCGGCTTGATCTCACCGGCACCAAGAAGGGCTGCGACCGCGGGCAGTGCGGTGCCTGCACCGTGCACGTCGGCGGCCGCCGGGTTCT
Source organism: Nonomuraea sp. NPDC048882 (assembly GCF_040649755.1). NCBI lineage: Bacteria > Bacillati > Actinomycetota > Actinomycetes > Streptosporangiales > Streptosporangiaceae > Nonomuraea > Nonomuraea sp. NPDC048882. The sequence continues at coordinate 923,684 of NZ_JBEZGB010000002.1, read as the reverse complement.
GTCGTGCCTGACACTCGCGGCCGGCCTCGTCGGCAAGGTCGTGACCACCGTCGAGGGACTGGCGGACGGGGAGCGACTGCATCCGGTGCAGCAGGCGTTCGTGGAGTGCGATGGGTTGCAGTGCGGGTTCTGCACGCCGGGACAGGTGATGTCCGCCGTCGCCTTGATCGAGGAGGGGCACGCGGGGTCGGAGGACGAGATCCGCGAGTACATGTCCGGAAATATCTGTCGTTGCGGCGCTTATGGGCAGATCGTGCAAGCGGTGCGGATGGCGAGAGAGGGAGAGTGATGCGGCCGTACACATATGCCACCGCGAGCAGCGTGCACGAGGCGCTGGAGCAGGCCCGCGACGGATCCGTGTACCTGGCGGGCGGGACAACGCTGGTGGACCTGATGAAGCTGGAGGTCGTCGCCCCCGCGCACGTCGTGGACATCACGGCCGTGCCACTACGCGGCATCCGGGCCGAGGCCGGGAGCCTGTTCATCGGGGCCATGGAGCGCATGGCCGACGTGGCCGGGCACGAGCTGGTGGCAGGCCCGTACCCGGTGCTGGCCGAGGCCCTGCTGCGGAGTGCCTCGCCGCAGATCAGGAACATGGCCACCATCGGCGGCAATCTCCTGCAGCGCACCCGCTGCGGCTACTTCCGCGACCCGGCCACCCCGTGCAACAAGCGCTCGCCCGGCTCCGGCTGTCCGGCCGTCGAGGGGCACAACCGCGCGCACGCCATCCTCGGCACCAGCGACGCATGCGTCGCGACCCATCCCAGCGACCTGGCCGTCGCGCTCACCGCGCTCGACGCCCGCCTGTCGCTGCGCGGCCCCGCCGGAACGCGCACGCTGCGGCTGGCCGACTTCTATCGCCTGCCCGGCGGCACGCCGCACCTGGAGAACGGGTTACGGCCGCGCGAACTGATCACCGGGGTGACGGTGCCCGCGCTGCCGTGGGCGCGCACGTCCACGTACGTGAAGGTGCGTGATCGGCAGTCGTACGAGTTCGCGCTCGTCTCCGCAGCCGTGGCCGTGCACGTGATGGGCGGCGTGATCCGTGACGCCCGCGTCGCGGCGGGCGGCGTCGGCACTCGGCCGTGGCGGCTGCCCGTCGTCGAACGGGCGTTGAAGGGCAGGCCGATGCGGCTGGAGACGTTCGAGGCCGCGGTGGCCCAAGCGGCCGACGGGGCCCGGCCACTGGCTGGCAATGCCTTCAAGCCGGCGCTGCTGCGCCGCACCATCGTCCGCGCACTCGTCCACCTGGCAGGCTGACCATGGCACAACCCGCGATGAACCGGATCGACGCCCGCGCCAAGGTCACCGGCGCGGCCAAGTACGCCGCCGACCACAGCCTGCCCGGGATGGCCTACGGGCACATGGTGACCAGTACGGTCGGCAAGGGCCGGGTGAGCTCGATGAACCTGGGCGCGGCTCGCGCCGCCGGTGGCGTGATCGAGATCTATACCCCTGACAACCGGCCGGCGTTCCATGGCACGCTGCCGCCGCCCATGAACGTCTTCGCCGAGACCCGCCATCCCCTCGCCGACCGCGAGATCCACTACTACGGCCAGGTCGTGGCGCTGGTCGTGGCCGAGAGCATCGAGCAGGCCCGCGATGCTGCGGAGCTGGTCAAGGTGACGTACGAGGCGCAGGCCCCGAACTCCGACTTCGGCCAGGCCAAGCAGCATCCCGCGGAACCGCCCGTCCTCCCGGGGCTACCACTCGGGAAACTGATCGAAAAGCCCCACCGCGTCGACATACAGGCCGCGCTGGCCGCGAGCGAGGTCAGGGTGGAGGAGACCTATGACGTCCCGCCCCGGCACCACATGATGATGGAGCCGCACGCGGCCGTGGCCGCCTGGCAGGACGGCAAGCTGACGATCTTCAGCGGCACCCAGGGGCCGGCAGCGCACGCGCTGGAACTGGCCACCGTGCTCGGCGTCCAGCCCACCGACGTGCACGTCGTGAGCCCGTATGTGGGTGGCGGCTTCGGCGGCAAGGCGTTCACCTGGGCCCCCACCCTGCTGGCCGCGGCCTCCGCCCGCGCGCTCGGCCGTCCCATCAAGATCGTGACCAGCCGCGAGCAGCTCTTCACCGTGACTGGCCATCGGCCGGCTTCGTCGCAGACGTTCGGCCTCGGCGCGAACAGGGACGGGCGGCTCAACGCCATCAAGCACCACACGATCAGCCAGAGCATCGTGGAGGACCCCGGCTACCGCACCACCCAGAAGTACTACGCCACGCCGAACGCCTACATCAAACTGGAGATCACTCCTGGCATGAACCTGCCCACCGCCACCATCATGCGCGCTCCCGGCGACGAAGCCGGCAGCTTCGCTCTGGAGAGCGCCATGGACGAACTGGCCATGCGCCTCGGCATGGACCCCATCGAGCTGCGCATGAAGAACTACCTGGAAGGCACCCTGGTCGAAGGGACGCCGTTCTCCAGCAAGCATCTCGAAGAGTGCTATCGCGTCGGCGCCGAACGGTTCGGCTGGTCGCGCCGCCGCGCCCGGCCAGGCGCGGTCACCGACGGCGACTGGCTGATCGGCATGGGCATGTCCACCGCCATCCTGGATTCGGGACGGGCCCCCACCACAGTGCGCGTAACCTTCCGCCCGAACGGCACCGCCACCGTGGCCTGCGCCACCTCCGACGCGGGCACCGGAATGTGGACGATCATGGCCATGGTCGCGGCCCGCGCCCTGGAGGTGCCCGCCGACCGGATCAAGCCCACGCTCGGCGACTCCCAACTGCCCGTCGCGGGCGGCAGCGACATGTACGGCGCGGTCGGCTCCGCCGCCACCGCGACCGTAACGCCCGCGATCCTCGTCGCGGCCCAGGAAGCGATCGACGCGCTGGTCGAGCACGCCCGCACGGCCGGCGGCTCACCGTTGCGCGGAATGGGTGACATACGGTACGACAAGGGTCGCCTCCTCGGGGAGGGAACGTCGGCCGAGTTCGGCGAGTTGCTCACCCTGACCAGGACCGCCGAGGTCGGCGCCCAGGGAACCACCTCGGAGCCGGACCGCAGCCACGCCTACGCCTCGTACGCCGCACACTTCTGCGAGGTCAAGGTCAACCGGTGGACTGGGGAGCCGCGCCTGTCCCGCTTCACCACCGTGGTGGACGCGGGCGCCATCCTCAACGCCACGACCGCACGCAACCAGATCACCGGCGGCGTGCTGTTCGGGCTCGCAGCGGCGATGTTCGAAGAGGGCAAGGTCGAAGGCGCCACCGGCCGTATCTCCAACGCCAACCTCGCCGACTACCTGCTCCCCGTCAACGCCGACACCGCAGAGATCGACGTTCACTTCCTCGACTACCCCGACACTGGGCTCAGTCCGACAGGTGCGCGCGGAATCGGCGAACTCGGCACGGTTGGAGCAGCTGCCGCCTTCGCCAACGCCGTCTACAACGCCACCGGCAAACGTGTTCGGAGCCTGCCCATCACAGCCGACAAATTGCTCACCTGACCGGGATCAAGCGGAGGAGAAAGGGAACCTCGACGATGTCGGCTGTGATGAGCCGACGTAGGAGTGCCGATTCGATCGCTTCCGTGTTTGGCCGAGTCCGGCGCTGGCTGCAGCTTGTGGTCCGGACCACACCATTGGCCAGGACGACGGTGGTGGCTTCTGCGAGCGAAGGGCCAGGGTCAGGGGCGCGTGTCCGGGTGGAGGGCTCGGGCGCACAGCGTGAGCGCTTCCGTGAGTGTCGCGCGGTCCGGGTCGTCGATCTCGGCGAGCATGGCGGCTTCGATGCTGTCGAGGGAGCGGTCGCATCGCCGGAGAGTGCTCAAACCTTTCGGGGTAAGGCGGGTGCGCAGAGCGCGGCCGCCGCAGGGATGCGGATCGCGGCGGATCAGGCCGCGTTGTTCGAGACCGCGGATGACCAGGTTCATCGCCTGCGGAGTGACGAAGGCGATGCGGGCCAGATCGGCCGAGGATGGGGCGTCGCGCAGGCGCAGTTCGCTGAGCGCCATGTATCCGGTGGTCGTCATGCTGTGCCGGGCGAGCGCTTCATCCAGGCAGGCGCGGATGCGGCGTTCCAGCCGGAACACCAGGTAGCTCACATGGGGCGGCGGTGCGTCCGGCGCAGCGGCGGCGGGGACACCCGGATCGGTCACCAGGAGACGATATCGCGCCCCGTCAGGACAGGGCTCCCATGTAAGTTTCCCACCTCGTTATCAAGGACCTTGATAGCAAGGTACTTGATAACCAGGGGAAACGGCTTACTGCCAGGTGAACTGGCGGGCATGCGCACCAAGCATGCATTGACGGTGGATCGTCGCCCTTTTATTTTCCAGCGACCGACGTCAATAGGCGGCGGACCGATCCGCGGCGCGCCGCGGACATGGAGAGGAGGAGCGCGAATGAGACGATTGACCACGGTGCTGGCCGGTGCCTGCGCCGCAGCGCTCTTTGCCGTCATGACCGTTGTACTCGGATCGCCGGCCGTCGCCGCCACCCTGGTGGAGGTGACCAGCTTCGGCAACAACCCGGGCAACATGCGGATGCACGTCTATGTGCCGGACTCGCGCCCGGCCTCGCCGGCGATCGTGGTCGCGATGCATGGCTGCGGTGGCTCCGGTCCCGGCTTCTACCAGGGCAGTGAGTTCGCCTCGCTGGCGGATCGATATGGCTTCATCGTCATCTACCCGACCGCCACCCAGTCGGCAGGGTTCGGCAACTGCTTCGACACCTGGTCGGACGCGGCCAAGCAGCGCGGCGGCGGCAGCGATCCGGTCTCGATCACCTCGATGATCGACCATGTCGAGCGGAACTACCAGGGAGACCCGAACCGGGTCTACGCCACTGGAAGCTCGTCCGGCGGCATGATGACCCAGCACATGCTCGCCGTCCACCCGGACGTGTTCAAGGCAGGGGCCTCCTTCATGGGTGTGCCCTTCAACTGCTTCGCCGGCGCCTCCGACTACCCGCCCGGAAGCAGCAGGTGCACCGGCGGAAGCATGGACCGAACACCCCAGCAGTGGGGCGATGCGGTCCGCCAGGCGTACCCGGGATATTCCGGCCCCCGCCCGCGCATGCAGCTGTGGCACGGCACCAGCGACACCCTCGTGCCCTACTCGCTGCTGCGAGAGTCGATCGAGCAGTGGACCAACGTGTTCGGGCTGAGCCAGACCCCGACCGGCACCGACACCCCGCGGGCAGGCTGGAACCGCAGCCGGTACGCCAATCCGTCCGGCACCGTGCAGGTGGAGGCGTACAGCATCCAGGGCGCCGGGCATGCTCTTCCGCAGAGCGGTATGGCCCTCTACGCCATCGAGTTCTTCGGCTTGACCACCAGTCCGACCGACACCACACCGCCGACCATGCCAGGAACGCCGGTCGCGTCCAACGTGACCGCCGCCGGTGCCACGCTGACCTGGACCGCGTCCACCGACCAGGGCGGCTCCGGCTTGGCAGGGTACGACGTCTACCGGGAGCAGGGCGCCACCGACCCGCAGCTCGGCCAGTCCACCACCACCTCGATCACCCTGACCGGGCTGAGTGCCAACACCCAATACCAGGTGTACGTACGGGCGCGTGACGGTGCGGGCAACCTGTCGGGCAACTCAGCGCCGGCCACCTTCACCACGGCCGCCACCGGAGGCGACACCATGCCGCCGACCGCCCCGGCCGGGCTCACCGCCTCGGGCACGACCGCAACCGGCACCAGCCTGACCTGGACGGCCTCCACTGACGACACCGGTGTGACCGGCTATGAGATCCTGCGCGCTCCCGGCGCGATGGGCGGCACGTTCACCCAGGTCGGCACCTCGGACACGACCTCGTTCACCGACACGGGCCTGTCTGCGGACACCACATACCGCTACCAGGTCCGGGCGCGCGATGCCGCCGGCAACGTCTCACCGGTCTCCAGCACCGTCCAGATCACCACTCAGGGAGGTACGACCGGTGCCTGCTCGGCCGCCCCGACCGTGCAGTCCCAGTGGGGGAACGGGTATGTGATCCAGCCGCTGACCATCACCAACACCGGCACCTCGACGATCACCGGCTGGACCGTCACCTTCACCCTGCCCGCCGGGCACACCCTGACCGGCTCGTGGAACGCCACCATCACCACCAGCGGGCAGACCGTCACGGTCAGAAGCGTCAGCCACAACGGCACGCTCGCGCCGGGAGCCGGCACCACCAGCTTCGGCTTCCAAGCGAGCAGGCCCAACGGCGACACCGCCCTGCCGTCCGGCTACACCTGCGCCTGACCGACAGCTTCACGCGGTATGGAGAACGTCATCAACGATGACCGGCTGAGTGAGCTTGCCGAGAGACCGGACGTCCTCACCCGCCGGGACCTCGGCGAGGCCGGAACGCCTGGTGTGAACCCGTCGCCTTCGGCACTCGCAGGCGGCCGTCCCGTTCGCCCCTGGCCGTGACGTTCGTTGTGCATGCCCCGGTCGTTCAACTGGGCGATGTCAGGTCACACTACGTGAATCCGGCATGTCAGGCCAGGAACATCAGCAGGCCATGTGCTTCCAGTGGCGCTCAGCCCTCGGACACGCACGCTGCTACACGTTGGGCCTCGCTTCGACTGTGACAACCCTCTGCAAGGGGTCATAGACGAGGCGGAGGCCCATCTGTTTGTAGAGGTCGTTCCTATCGGCCGGGTCAGCACCCCTGGGGAACTCGGCCATTGTGGGGATCATCTCTTTGATCTCCTTCTCTGTGATCTCACGCTTTCTGTTGATCGCCCGCATGCGACCGTCTGCCTGCACCCGCTCGGCTCGGGTTTCCGCCATTCACTTGCCCACCTCCCGCGGGTCGCCGCCCGCGTCCAAGGTCGCCCGGTAACGGACCATCCGCTGATCGCAGTCGTCGATCGTCTTGCGGGCGGCCTCGATGGCAACGCGGTCGAGTTCGTTGTTCTGGGCGGCCAGGAGAGCCTGGACGGTCTGTTCGAGAGCGGCCGGGTCGAAGATCTGGCCGAGCCAGGGGTCCAGTTCGGCAAGGATGTGATCCTCGCGGACATAGACGGTGCGAGGATGCTCGATCTTGTTGGCCAAGGCATACTCGACGGGGAACTTGCACCGATAGTGGGCGCGGCCGTTGTTCCACGTTCCTTCCATACGCCGCTGGCACACACCGCAGTGCAGCAGGTGCCGTAGAACATACGGGCGCGGTGTGCTGCGCGGCTTACGACGCGTTGCCGGACGGTTCGCAGCTTTCTTCCCCGGCTGGAGCACGCCTTGCAGGCGACGAATCGGAGTTGAAGTCACCGAATATGACCTCTGACCGCGTTGTCGTAGTCGGGGCCGGCGTCTCGGGCCTGACCACCGCCGTCGTCCTGGCCGAAGCCGGCCACAACGTGCACGTCATCACCGCCGAGCTTCCGGGGGTCACGTCGCTGGCCGCGGGCGCGATGTGGGGTCCTTACCTGGTCGAGCCCAGCCTGCAGCCACCATCGTCAACTGCGCAGGACTGTCGGCTCGCTCGCTCGCCGACGATCCTGGTGTGCGTGCCATCCGCGGACAGCAGGTGGTGGTGACCAACCCCGGCCTGACGGAGTTCTTCTCAGAAGACACCGGCATGTCGCCCGATCTGTTGTGCATCTACCCTCACGGCGACATCGTCGTCCTCGGCGGTACCGCCATCGACGGCGACGAATCTCTGGACGTCGATCAGCAGGCCGCCGAAGCGATCCTCGCCCGTTGCCGTGCGGTCGAACCGCGGCTCGCGCAAGTCCGCGTTCTCGACCATCGCGTTGGGCTACGGCCCACGTGTGATTACGTCCGCGTTGATGAGGATCCAGATCGCAAGTTGCTCCACAATTACGGACACGGCGGAGCAGGGGTTACTCTCTCCTGGGGCTGCGCGTATCAGATCCAGAGCATGATCGGCTGATCTTAGCGAGGGTTATCTGGACTGCTTCAACGGGCACGATCTACGCGAATTAATCGTTAAGAAGCCAGTCCGCATCCATGCACCTCGTGTCGACTGCCCAATAGGCGCCCTCCATGACGAGAAGCTGTATAGCGAGGCCGCGCAGTAGAGAGGCTTCCGACGGAGCCGAGTGAGCACCGCACGCGGAACCCATACGAGGTTCTTCAGAGGCGCTAGCTGAAGTCTGTCGGAGAGTGGAGTGCACGGCGGGGCATTTCGGTGAGAGAGCCGACATCTACGGTAGGTCTGCGAGTGTCAACCTTCGCCGCCTTCAAGACCGATCAGGGGCCGCCAGAGGGTGCCCGGCTGGCTGGAGCTGCGGAAGGAGGAGGGGACGCAGTGCACTCAGCGGTGCTGGAGCACGAGGTCGGCGGCGGCCCGGCTGCTCTCCACGGTCCCCTCGTAGAGGGCGGGAGAGAAGCCGGCCGAGCGGCCGAAATGCGGTGCCTCGGCCAGCGTCACGAAGTAGCGCAGCTGACGTAGTTCCATGCCCGCCGCCCCTCCCTGAACCCGGGATCAACGCGATCACAGACATGGCAGCGCGAGGACTGGGCAAGAGGTGGGCGATCTGGTCACTCCCGCCGAGAGGTCTCGCCGCCCTTACCCCGCCCGCGCCTGGCTGGTGATCGCCGGTGGTGATAGGCCTGGCTCAAATCGGTGATTTCCGCTCCGGCGAGCCTGCTGGATGATGCAGATCACTGCATGTACGACACCACTCACGCTGGCACCCTCACAACGTGTTCATGCCGCCTCAAGCCCGCGGCTCTCTTGTCTCGCACTCCGTCGTAGGAGTTTGGAGCCCGGCATGAACGCCCCGGACACCACCGATTCCCCCGCAACCGAGATCACAGCCATGATCGCGCCCACCCCGATCATCGATGCCAGCCGGCTCGTGCGCATCGTCCCGCTCGCCGACCGTCCGGGCCTGCGGATCGCGGGCGAGCTCGACCACGCCACCCTGCCCGCCCTGGCTCGGGCGCTGGCCTCGATGGCGCGTGGCGGCGCCGGCTTCTGCGTCGATCTGAGCGACCTGGCGTTCATCGACACCGGCTGCCTGCGCGCCCTCGTCAGCGCCGCCGCCGCACTCCACGACGGCGGCCGTGACCAGGTACTGACCCTGCGCTCGGTGCCCCCACAGATGCGACGCCTGCTCAAGCTCACCGGCTGGCACCAAACGCCCGGTCTTCACCTCCAGGCATCGGCGCGGCCCGGCTGACCCCACGCCTTGCCCAGCTCACTCATGGGTCCACCGGCGAGGCGGTGCGCGAACGCTCGCTGCGCGCCTTGCGGGGCAGTCCCAGGCCCGGCGCGGGAGATGCGCTTCTCCGCGAAATCCAGCGGCAGGAGCCCATCGACACCGGCCCTCCGGCCCAGATGCCTGGGCGGCGAAAGCAGTCTGCTGGAGATGCGGGAAACCCCTACGAACAGCACGAAAGGAACTGATCATGGCCACCACCAAAGGGCAGCAGCCCGCCCCCGTCATGAACGCCCCGCACGCAGGGACGGCGCACCGGCCCGCCGACTACGTCTGGGCCGCCGCACGGATCAGCATCGGCTGGATCTTCCTGTGGGCCTTCCTCGACAAGACCTTCGGCTGGGGACTGGCCACACCGGCCGGCAAAGCCTGGATCTCCGGCGGGAGCCCGACCACCGGCTTCCTCAAGGGGACCGGCGAGAACGCGCTCGGCGCCTTCTTCTCCAGTCTGGCCGGACAGCCCTGGATCGACTGGCTGTTCATGCTCGGCCTGCTCGGCATCGGAGTCGCTCTGCTCCTGGGCGCGGGCCTGCGGATCGCCGCGGCCACCGGCGCCGTGCTGCTGGTCTTCATGTGGGCCGCCGAACTGCCGCTGGCCAACAACCCGTTCATGGACGAACACCTCATCTACGCCCTCGTCCTGGTCGGCCTGGCCCTGGCAGATGCCGGCGACACCCTCGGCATCGGGAGAATGTGGGGCCGTACCGCACTGGTGCGCTCCTACCCAGTGCTGAAGTAGCCGCCGACGGCGATGCCCACCCTCGCGGGTGGGTGTCGCCGCGACGCGCACAGATCAAACGGATCAGGAGCGTCTCCACGGTGTCCCCGGACGGCACCAAGTGGTTCGCCGGCCCCCGAACAGTTCGGCGTCACCGGCGCCGCCCCCGGCACGCTGTCCCGACCTGTACGGCGTCATCACCGGTGGTGGCCGGGTTCTGCTCGCGGTTGCGGATCCGAAGCTGGTGGGTGCGGCCTGCCCGGTGCGGGATATCGCGGAGCTGACCCACGGGCAGGTGATTGAGGTTGTATGCGGCCATCTAAAACTCCAGGTCGGCGGACAGGACATGTCCGGCTGGTGAGACCCGGCCATCGGGGCCTTCAGAGCCCGCCCGACATGGCGATCACGGCTGATGACGGGGTTGAAGGGGATCAGTCGGCGCACCTTGTGCCGGCTACCGCCCCGCGAGCCGACGGACCCTGTCAGCCCGCGTTCCTCGTGGCGCTGACCCTGCGTACGCTCATCGATTCCAGTGATAACCGGCCACGTCATTGCTCGTTTCGCCGTCATGGCGCCAGGGAGGAAGCTGGGAGTCCAAGCCGCTTGAGCGCGGTGAATATCCTCCTGCACAGAGGTCAGGCCGACGGGCAGACGGATCGTTGTCCAGCCCTGGGCGATGGTCGAGCAGGTGGTGAAGGGAATCACGATGAGTCTCGGCAGGAAGATCAGGGACAAGGCGCAGGCCGTCAAAGGCTGGGTCAGGCAGCGTTTGGGCCGCGCCACCGGTAACCAGCGCCAGCAGGCCGCGGGCAGAAACGATCGGGTCATAGGCAATCTGAGGCAGGCGGGCGGGAAGGTTAAGGACGCCTTCAAACGCTGATTTTCCTCGGCGAATGATCACAGACGCCGGAGCTCAACCAGTTCGTCATCGCTCTGTGCCGCTCGGCCGGGTTCGCTCCCCCATCTACGGGGGCACCGTCGAGAGCCCCTCGGGACGCCGACCTCCTCCTGCGTCGCTGTGTGTACTGCGTACTCTCCTCTTGAAGATCCGCAGTGGACCAGTCGGGATCAGCGATGCGCCGTCGGCCCACGTCCCAACTTCTGCCTTCGCACCGTCCTATCCGGCCCGCACGAAGGCATGACATCTGCAGGAGGCAGGCATGTCCATCATGACCATGGTCTGTGTGGTCGTCGCAGTGGCAGTGGTCCTGGGGCTGGCCACCGGCTACGCCCTGCTGCGCCAGAGGCGGCAGGGCCTTCGCCGGCGCTTCGGCTCCGAATACGAACACACCCTGAACGAACCGGACAGTCGCGGAGAGGCCGAGCGGGAGCTACGCGCCCAGGAGAAGCGCTTCGCCACGCTCGACGTCACCCCGCTCACACCCGCCTCCCGGCAGGCCTACGCCGGTCAATGGACCAAGCTCCAGGAGCGGTTCGTGGACGCCCCCGGTCCCGCCGTCACCGAGGCCGACGAACTGATGACAGCCGCCATGGCCGAGCGCGGATATCCCACCGAAGGCTTCAAGCAGCAGCTGGCGAATCCGTCGGCGGTGCACAGCCGTACCCTGCGGCACTACCGCCAGGCTCACGACATCAGCAGGCGCGTCGCTCCGGGCGAAGCCTCCCCCGAGGACCTCCGGCAGGCCATGGTGCACTACCGCATCCTGTTTGAGGAACTCCTCGACGACGATGGCGAGCACCACCCTCAACCGGCCGAGGTTCCCCACGAGCGACCGGCACTTGCCGACGACTCCCTGCAGAGGTGACTCGACATGGACATTCGCAACGACCCCGAACGTAGCGATGAGCGACTCGACGAATTCGCGGGCACGCCCGCCGCTCGGGCCCGTACCCTCTGACACACACACGTCGGCGCCGACGCCCGCGCGACGCGGTGCAACGCGCCGACTCCCTCCTTGGCGAAGTGATGGCCTCGGTTCAGCATCGGCGGTGGCCCCTACCATTGAACGGCCCCTATTCGGGCTGCCGCCGTGACGGCCCGGTTACGGAGATGTCCGGCGAGCCGCAGCAGTGGCCCGATCAGCAGATAGGCGCCCACTGCGAGGCCGTAGGCGAGGTAGATCCACTGGCCCGTGGTCAGGAGCTTGGCGCCCGCCACGAACGGATACCACAGCGCGCTGAACTCCGGCGTGTAGAAGCAGATCGGAGCCTCATACTGGCCGGCTCCATCAGGCCAGCACACTTGGGGAACGTCGACATCTCCGAATACCGCGCCGTTGAGCCCAGCCCAGATCGACAGCCCGAGCGCCAAGACTGTGACGAGGTCGGCCACGACCGACCCACCCGGCCGGTAACACCGTACGGCCAGAGCGAACGCCGCAGGCACCGCCGCGAACAGCAGATATCGCGGCCCCCAGAACGATGAACCGCTCCATGACCAGTACATCGCATACAGCAACAGCAGACCGAGCACAAATGCCAGCCACAGATCGTAGAGCTGCCGTCCGGCGGGTAGATGGCTCAGCCGCTGCCGTACGGGCAGGAACAACCCGGGAGCGAAGAACAGCAGGCCTTTGCCGAAGGAGAAGACCAGCGACAGCAACCCGAAGAAGATCGGATAGCTGAAGCCCGGCAGACCCGAGTACGGCATGATCGTGCGGTTCCCGCGGTCCTCTGCCTCATAGCCGGTCGTGAACGGACTGCCGCGGCGCAACCACGCCTCTATCATCACCAGCCCGACCGCCGCACACACCGCCAGCAGCCAGCGCAGTCGCCGGACGTCCCAGACCCATCTAACGGTCATCAACGCCATCGCGGGCAGGGCAGCGGGCGTGCTGGCGACCCCGATGACGACCGTGAGCCATCCGGGCAAAGCCCTGCCTACGACCAGTGCGACCGTCCCGGTCAGAACGAGCATCGCGGTGAACAGCTCACCGTTGTACCCCAACTGATGGTGGGCGAACATCGACGCGAAGACCAGCAACAGGATGAACCGCCGCAGGAGCGGCCGGGGCAGCTGGTTCCGCAGAGCGAACCAGACGAACGCCACTCCCCCCATGAGCAGGAGAGGGTTGTAGCGCAGCGTCCACCACGCCGGCGAGCCGAACAGGTTCCCGATCAGCCAGAGCGGTGCGGAGAGCAGCGGCCCGACCATCGAGTACTTCCCGTCCGGTACGGTCCCCTGCGTGAGCAGGGCCGTCAGTTGGAAGTAGCGGACCGAGCCGTCACCCCAGTCCAGCCGGGGCAGCAGGAAGAGCATCCCGGCGAACCCTGCGATGATCAGGCCTGTCTCGACCCGTGCGGCCACGCGATGGTCGTCCTCAGAAGGCACGTGGACCTTAGGGCGCTCTAGGACTCTGATGCTCACATTCCAAGACCATGACGGATTGCCGCCCAAGAGAATGCCAAAGACACGGTCTTGCATCCTCACGAGCAACCGGTCTTACCCGATGCGCGGGTGACGGTCGGCGTAGGCGCGGTTTCGGGCACCAGGCCAGATGACGAGGCGGCCGACCTCTGATTCAAGATCTGAAGGTCGGCCGCCTCATGAGTCGCCAGATGGTCAGCGGGACGGAATCGTCAGCCGGTCACCCGCAGGTTCTTCCTGACCAGTTTAGGAGCCGGGGCCAGGGCAAGCCTCTGAGCGCCGGCCGAACGGTATTTGACGTCCTCGAAGCAGGGCTTCTCGTTGCAGGGCTCATGGATGACGGCCTCCCTGTCGCAGCCCTCACGGTACCCATGGTGGATCGAGGTCTCGGAGTAGCACATGCCCTTGCCGCAGGTCTCGCGGTACCCATGGTGGATGGAGGTCTCGGAGTAGCACATGTCCTTGCCGCAGGCCTCACCGTGCCCGTGGTCGACAGAGGACTCCGGGTAGCATGGCGCCTTCTGGCAGGGCTCGTGGTGTCCGTGATCATAGAAGCATGGCTTCATCGGCTTGATCGGCTTCGGCTTCTTGGTGACCGTCGGAGTGACCGTCGGAGTGACCGTCGGAGTGACCGTCGGAGTGACCGTCGGAGTGACCGTCGGAG
>NZ_JBEZGB010000002.1:0-909735 GCF_040649755.1 Nonomuraea sp. NPDC048882 | reverse complement strand
CGGAGTCACCGTCGGAGTCACCGTCGGAGTCACCGTCGGAGTCACCGTCGGAGTCACCGTCGGAGTCACCGTCGGAGTCACCGTCGGAGTCACCGTCGGAGTCACCGTCGGGGTGGGAGTCGTTGTTGTGCACTCATCGATGTCAACGATGTTGGTGTCGAGGCTGACCTGACCGTTACGGGCCAGGAGCCGACCGTTGACAGTGGCGCCCGTGGTCGCGGAGATCGAGGTCAGGGCAAGAATGTTGCCGACGAAGGTGGAGTTCGTTCCCAGTGTCGCCGAACTGCCCACCTGCCAGAAGACATTGCATGCTTGAGCGCCGTTGATCAAATTGATGCTGCTGCCTGATCCGGTGATCAGGGTAGAGGCGATCTGGAAAATGAAGACGGCATTGGGATCACCCTCGCCGTCGAGAGTGAGCGTGCCCGTCAGACCGAGTGAAGAAGTCGAGGCGTAGATGCCATGTGGGAGTGTCTGGCCGACGAGATCGCCTGAAACGCTGGTTGCCGGAGTCCGGCCCGCAGCATCGTTGTACGCGACGGTCAAGTCGGATTGCGCCTGAAGTGCTACCGCGTCAGCACTGTGCTGCACCCCCCCGACAATGCCAGGCGGGAACCCGGTGATCGCGGTACCTGGGCTCACACCAAGATCGTCCGCGATCACGCTGGGACCGGTGTTGGTGACGGCGGACCCGGCCAGAACTGAGAAGCTGGCGGCCGTTCCCAGGTCAACGGGGGCCACTTGAGCAACGCTCTCACGCGATTGTATGAGAGCGAGAGCGCCTACGATGGCGATGAGTACCGAAGCCGCGGCCAGTCGGGAAAATCCGGGCAGCCCGAGCAAGGTCTGTCTGAAGGTTCCGTTCATTTAGCGAGTCGTTCTCCTTGCAGAAGGGCATCGGATACGCCCGGTTTCGTGTCTACAGAAGGCGAGCCATACACCTGCGCTGAGATACCACCCCACCGGGCTTGCCAACATGGAACGGTTGGCGCCCGAGAGCACTACCCCTGCGACTTGGCACGCTACTTGCAAACGTCAGCAATAGTGAGCACCGACACTTAAAAGGCACATAAACTCGGTTCCATTTTGACTGCCGCTTATACCTCGCACACAAAGGACGGCTACGGCGCACTTAGTCCGGTTTGTCACTTTCATGTGCACTACCGGCGACAAACTCGACGATCCGTGGCGACTCAGGCCGGTCACTGCGCTACAGATATCTGCTTCGACCGCATTCATGGAGCAGCGGTGCTGCCAGAACCGCGACAGGCGTACATCTCATACTGGACATGAGGCGCTTCGGTCGAAAAGGGCTCATATAGGACGATGTGCGGCAACGCGTAATGGAGTCGCATATATGCATTGCCAGCTTGCAGCCGGGCAAGTCTTTGCACTCATAGAGCCGGAGGAAAGGCGATCGACTGCCTTCGACGATGCTATATCTGGAACGCTCTGCAAGCCTGGAGTGGTTGTTCACCACTGCATCCACAAGTACTAGCTGCAGCGTTCATCTTTCCTCCGGGCTCCGTCGTCGAATTCTGGAGAGTTCTTCTTGCGTGATTGTTTCAAGCTGGCCATGCCCGGCTGCGGGGCAGGCTGGTCGACGAAGATTATTGCGTACAGCGCACTGACGGTTATGCCTCTGGCCGCTTCTTGCGGCACAGCCCCGGACAGGCCAACACGTACGGTGGCGCCGGTCGCGGCCACGCACACGGTCAGGCCGGTATCCGTGTCCGCGGAACAAATGGCGCGACTGCCGCGGGCAACCACCTTCACCAAATTGCGCGGAGCGCCGAAGGACACCGACTCTCGCGGTATGGGAGATGGGGTCGTGACACACCCCACGCGACCACAGATCGTTTATGCCCATCCAGGCGGGCCCCCTGTGGGTGTATTGCCGACCACCGAGATGGGAAGCGCGACATGGGTTCCGGTGGTACAGACTCAGCCGGGTTGGATTCGCGTTCTGCTGCCCAGCCGGCCGAACAAGTCGACAGGATGGATCTACAGCGACGGCGGAGGGCTGCAGAATGCCTACAGCCCGTACCGAGTAGAGATCGAGCTGTCCTCTCGCAGACTCACCCTGTTCAAGGCCGGACATCGACTGCGTTCATGGACGGTGGCCGTGGGCGCGACGACCACACCCACACCGACGGGACGGACGTTCCTGATGGCCGTCCTGTCCCCTCCCAATCCGACCTACACCCCACTGATCCTGCCGCTGGGCATGCACTCGACCACACTTGACAGTTTCGACGGCGGGCCCAGCACGATCGCCTTGCACGGATGGCCGGACGCGAGTGTGTTCGGCCAAGCGGTCAGCCACGGTTGTGTGCGAATTCCCGCCACTGCTCTGCGCGTATTGTCGCGAATCCCGCTGGGTAGTTCCGTTCTGGTCACTGCCTGACCATGACAGGTGAGAATGAGGCGGCCGCCGGCTGATCAGGCATCCGCCTCACTCCATCCAAGCAACACGAAAGCCTGCTGATCAGCTGCACTCGTATGATAACTCAGGAAAACGTCAACCGGCCCTGCCAGCCCCCACTTCGCTGGTGCGACGGGATGGGCCGGCAGGGCCGGTTGAAACTGTGATCGGTTTTCGAATTTCTAGCAGATATTCTGAACGCCGCCGGGACCAACGGATCCCATGTTCTCGGGTGCAAGCAATGGCAGTTCGATGGTGATCAGCTGGTATGCGAGAGCATTCATGGGCGGATCACAGGGGCTGACAGCAATGGTGCGACTGGCGGAGGCGGGTCCTGCGGTCAGCAGAGGAACGGCCAGAGCGGCAGTCGCAGCAGCCAGTGCGAGCATACGGGAAGCGAAACGCATGAGCGGTTGATTCCTTCCTTCGATGGGGTCGCCACAACACTACTTCGGCGATCAGGCAACGCTGCGCCCGACATGCCCAAGCAGAGCTATATACCGTTCAATCACTTAGTGTGGAGATGCTTATTGGGTTCCCATGGGTCCATCTCCGCGGCGTGGCAACATATTGCACATGCGGTCAGATCTGGCGTTCTCGGCTAACTAGAGATTGCTACACAGGTTGAATTCGTAGCTTCGTCGAGCCCTTCGAGAGATTCGGCGGCAAAGCTCGCCGGGGCTCATCCGCGATCGATGGCACCTCTTTCGAACTCGCCAGAGCCATGCGCGATGTGCTTCTTGGGGCGGACCCACCAGTACGGCTCACGCAGCGTGCGACGACTGCGCTTTCCACGGTTCGTGAGGACTCCATCGCCACCGTGCATCCAGGGGGAACGGTGATCGTTCGAGATGGCGCCGCCCTTCGCTGGTGGACGTGGGCGGGCTTCAGGGCCAACATGTCGCTCAAAGCGAGTCTCGGATCGCTGGTCGATGAGGCTCAGCGGGTAGATGACCTTTGTATCCGGTTGCGGAACGACCTGACGCTTCATGTCGACGACGCGTGAATACTGGGTCAGGCACACATTCCGTGATCGGAGCCGCTGAGTAGATCACGGTTCGGGCGTTCCAGCCGGTAGCCGAGCCTATAGTCACGAGCATCTGCAGCGTGTTGAGGCGGCCAGGTAGGCCAGCGCGCCGCCGCGGTCGTAGTCGTAGTCGTGGTTGACGCGCATCGCCCGGGCGGGGCCGGGCGGCAGGGTGGGATTGCAGCGGCAGCGTGCCTGGATCGAGGTTTTCTCGTCGGTGGAGATCAGGCTCGGTTCGGCTATGGCGATGTTCGCCCCAAGGCTGGCCAGACTGCCGATCATCAACATGATCCACGCCAGGGCACCGCCACGCGACCCGTACCTATTGGCCAGGAGGATGGACATCGAAGCGACCACGATCGCTCCGTCCACCGCGAGCGGGATGAGCACCGCCGCCAACTGATCCTCACCGTGCCGGAGACACAGCTCATGCATGTGCCGGAACGACACGACCGCCGCGACGCCCGCGAGAAGGAGAACCCCCGTGATCGTCGTACGCCGGATGCGACGCACGGCCCCCATAGTCGGCTCCACGACTGTTCAGCCCTCCCGACCAGGGAGAACAAGCGTGGTAGAGGCGCTGAACGGCATGTACGTATCGGCTGTGTCCCCCCTCGGACACCATGAAAGCCCTGAGAATGTGCAGGTCACAGGCTCGGGGCTTTTTCATTTCCGCCTCCAGAACGAGCCGTGATACTCCGCTGATACTTGTGGGCCTGAGCACAAGGGTTACGCGCTCTCGACCAGGGCCGCGAACCAGTCGGCGGCCTCTCGCTGATTGCCGGGCATGACATGAGCGTAGACCCGCAGAGTGATCGCGGGGTCGGCGTGGCCGAGGCGCTCGGCGACCATCTTCAGTGGCTTGCCGCCCGCGATGAGGATCGTGGCGTGGGTGTGGCGGAGGTCGTGAACGCGGATGCGCGGCAGCGCCTCGCGCCCGGCCTTCTCGAACGCCCTCGCGCAGCGCCCAAGCTGGTCCTGGAAACCGCGCGAGAACCGCTCGGGGTGCCGGTGGTCGCCCTCCTGGTCCCCGAAGACGAGCGCATCGTCCCGGGCGAGCAGTAGAGCCATCCCGCCCCGCTCGCGCTTGTACGCCTTGAGTAACGCCACGGTGGCCGTGTCGAGATCGACCACGCGGGGCTTGGCGGTCTTGGTGTCGCCCTCCTTCACGATGGCCCCCTCCCCCTTGACCCGCACGACGCCCACCGACCGGCGAACGTTCTTCAGCCGGTTGATCGCCCGTTCGACGACGTTGCGCGCTTTGTAGCGTTCGGCGTCGAAGCCGGTGGGCCGTCCCCCGGCCGAGCCGCGCCGACGGCGGTTGGCGCGTTGATCGCGTGGTTCGGGGATAGTGTGGCGGATCTTGCGGCGGCGCAGGTGGGCGCGGTTGGCGCAGGAGGAGTAGGCCTTGTCCGCGGCCAGGCTGTCGGGCCGGGTGCGCGGGCGTCCCGGTCCGAGCCGGGGTATGCGGATGTTGCCCAGCACCCGCCGGAACGGGGGGCTGTCGCCGTACTGACCCGGTGTCAGGACCAGCGACAGCACCCGGCAGTGGCCATCCGCCGACGGGTGGATCTTGGTGGTGAATCCGCCCCGGGAACGGCTTGAGCACTCCCCAGCCTGACCACCTCCGCCAGCCGGGCGGCCAGAGTGTTCAGCACCGGATCACCCCGGTTCGTCCCGGCGACGTCCCCCTTTTCGCCTCCCGGTGCGGGCGACGGCGAAGACGACGGCGGCGGTGTACGTGGCGCGCCGGCGGAGTGCTGGTGCGCCCGGACCGTAGTGGAGTCGACAGAGATGTCCCAGTCCACCCGCCCCTCGGCGTCCTGCTCGGCCTGGATCGCGGTCAGCAGCATCTGCCAGGTGCCATCTGCCGACCATCGTCGGTGCCGCTTGTACACCGTGATCCAGGAGCCGAACCGTTCGGGCAGGTCACGCCAGGGCAGCCCGGTGCGGGCCCGGTACAACACGCCATCGATCGTCGTGCGGTGGTCATTCCACCGCCCGCCCCGACGACCCCCCTCGGGCAGCAGCGGCCTGAGCCGCTCCCACTCGGCGTTCGTTAAGTCACCTCGACCCATACACCAATCGTGACAACCTAACCACGATTGGTCAGCAGATCTAAGAACCAGCTCTTAGGCCTTCCGCGCAGCCAATGGTCATCGGTGGCTTGATCGCCGCGGTGGTCGCCAGCGCGGCGACCGCGGCCATCGCAGCGGTGAGTTCGTCGGGATCAGCCTGGTTGTCGGCGGCGCGCCGATACCGGTGCCCGGGTTCGCCGTGCTGACCGTCATCTTCTCCGCGGTGGGGTTAGTGCTGGCGCTGGTGCTGGCTCGCTCGGTTGGCCGTCCGCGCACGATATTCGTCCGAACCACCATGGTGCTCACCGTGTTGTCGCTGGTGCCGGATGTGCTTGTGGATGCGGCCCCGGGCACAAGGGTGCTGCTGATGATGACGCACGTGGTCGCCGCCGCGATCGTGGTCCCGGCCATTGCCCGCCGCCTGTCCGCCTGATCCTTTCCAAGAGTTCGCGCCAGACCGCGCCGGCCACCGCAGGGCAGCAGCGCGATCACCGGTGGCGCGTCGAGCTCGCGCACCAGCCGACGCAGTGCCGTGACGAACGGCCCAAACGGCAAGCCGTCGACGCCGAGAGCAGCCGCCAGCGCCGCACGTTCGCGTCCGCCCCACCAGCACGGGACTCATCAGCCGACCGGACACGGGCACTGACCGCGCTCCTCATCCCCGCCGAACGCCGAGGCGAAAGCCTCGTCTGGACCCGGTGACCGGTGTTCCCACCGAGGAGGGTTTCCGGCTGGCGTTCGTCATCGGTGCCGCCGTGGCACTTCTCGCGCTGGTGGGGGCGCTCGCCGTATTTCCGATCGACTCCGGTTGTGCCCCGACCGACCGGTAGGTAGTCTACTCTCTCGAAGCCGACCGACCGGTCGGTCGAGAGGAGCATGGTGAAAGACACTGATATCCAGGGAACCGTCGCCAAAGGCTTCGAGTCGGTGAGGGACGCCTTCCAGCGCAACTTCACCCAAGGCGCGGAGGTCGGCGCAGGGCTGACCGTCTACCAGAACGGACAGCCGGTGGTGGACGTGTGGGGTGGCGAGGCCGACCCTGACACGCGCCGTCCGTGGGAGCACGACACGATCGCGGTCCTGGCCTCGACCACCAAGACCTTCGCGGCCGGGGCGTTGCTGCTGCTGGTCGAACGCGGACGGGTGGAGCTGGATGCGCCGGTGGCGCGCTACTGGCCGGAGTTCGCCCAGAACGGCAAGGGCGAGATCACCGTACGCGTGCTGCTCAGCCACCGCGCCGGGCTGCCGTCGATGGAGGCCAGACCGGTCACCTGGGAGGACCTGCGCGACTGGACACCGATCACCGACACCCTGGCCGCCGCGGCGCCCGAATGGCCGCCCGGCACATCGCACGGCTATCACGGCGTCACGTTCGGCCACCTGACCGGTGAGATCGTCCGGCGGGTGTCCGGCATGAGCCTGGGCGAGTTCTTCGCCCGCGAGATCGCTGCTCCGCTCGCTCTCGACTGCTACATTCGCGTGCCCGACGCCGAGTTGTCCCGGATGGCCACCATGGTGGTTCCCGACAGCGAACAGCTCATGCTGGGAATGGAGGTGCCGGAGCTGCAGGACATGGTCCAGGCGTTGAACGATCCGACCTCGCTGACCTACCGGTCGATGTTCGGCAGCGTCGCCATCGGCTGGGACGCCACCAACGACCCGAGCACTTACCAGGTGGAGAGCCCGTCCATGGACGGAGTCGCCTCCGCGCCATCGCTGGCCCGTTACTACGCCGCACTGATCGGCGAGGTGGACGGCGTCCGGCTGCTCGGCCCTCAGCTCATGGAGCAGGTACGGCACTCCTATGGCGATGGCGTCGACGAGATTCTGCAGGTGCGGACCTCGTGGGGGCTGGGCTTCGCGCTGCCCGGCGGCCCGATGTGGCCGGTACCGGAGGAGATCCCGGGCTTGTTCGGGCACAGCGGCGCCAGCGGCTCCTTCGCCTTCGCAGACCCCGAGCGCGGCCTGGCCTTCGCCTACGTTCCCAACCGTGGTTCCGAGCTTCTCGAAGGTGGCGACTTCCGGGTTCGTGGCCTGATCGCCGCGCTGTACGAAGGGAGGCTCTGACGGTGCTGGAACCGCGTTTCTCCGCCGTCGCCGAGGTGTTCGAGCAGATCGTCGGAAAGGGCACCGACCGGGGGGCGGCGCTCTGCGTCTACCACCGGGGTATCCCCGTGATCGACATCTGGGCGGGCACCGCCGATGTCAAGACGCGCCGGCCGTGGGCCGCCGACACGATCGCCCCGATCACCGGCGCCACCAAGGGGCTGCTGACGGTCGCGGTGCTGTCACTCGTCCAAGACGGCGTCCTCCACCTGGACACACCCGTGGCGGAGTACTGGCCGGACTTCGCCGCCGACGGCAAGCAGGGCATCACCGTGCGGTGGGTGCTGACGCACCGCGCCGGAGTTCCGGCGCTCGACAAGCCGGTCTCCTCGCGCAACCTGATCGCCGGCGACAGCCCGGCCGAGGCACTCGCGGCACAGGTCCCCGCCTGGCAACCCGGCACGGCACACGGCTACCACCCGAGCACCGGCGCCTGGATCCTCGACGAGGTCGCCCGCCGGGTCACCGGGTCCGGCATCGGCAAGGTCCTTTCTGACCGGATCGGCGAGGATGTGTTCATCGGGCTCGACGAAGGCGAGGCCGTACGGTTGGCGCCGCTGATCTTCCCGATCATGGAGCTGATGCGGGCCCGGCCCAAGGAGCCCGAGTTCGCCGAGTTCAGCAAGGCGGTCTTCTCCTCCAAGACGCTACTGGCCAGGTCGCTCAACGCGCTGTCCATGTCGAAGGTGGATCAGTTCAACGATCCTGCCTTCCTGGCCGTCGGCGAGCCGTCGATGAGCGGTGTGGCCAGCGCCTCCGGCCTCGCCTGGCTGTACGCGTCACTGATCGGCGAGGTGGCCGGGCACCGGTTGATCAACCCCGATCTGCTGGACGCCACCGTGCGGGAAGAGTCCCACGGCCACGATCAGGTCCTGCTCATGAACACCCGGTTCGGCCTGGGGTTCATGCTGCCCGGCGGGCCACTGTGGCCGGGCGAGACCCGTACCCAGTTCGGGCACGGCGGCACCAGCGGTGCCCTCGCCTTTGCTGATCCCGCGAACCACTTGGCCTTCGCGTACGTGCCTAACCGCATGTCCGGCTACATCGAAGGCGCGGACGCCAACGCCAGGCGACTGGCGGTGACGGTGTACGAGGCGCTCGCATAATCACCCGTCGGCGGCGCTCTGCGTTCTATCAGCGACGGCCGGACTGTGGTGTACCGCCCTGGCGGGCGATCACTCCGATGGCGCTCGTGCCCAGCATGTCAGGCCGAGGGCCAAGCCCGATGGGAAGTCCATCGCGAAGTCGGGCTCCGGCCGCCCGTTGTGTCGAGCGCTTCCGTGAGCACCGGCGAGGTGTAGCACGCACGTCCTCGCGGAGTGCGGGATGTGATCGGTCCATGACGAACCTGATCGCCCTGATCGGTCGGTCAGGTGGGACTGCCGATCTGAGCGCGAATCTCAGCCGTCGACTTCGCTGCCCGTACGGCGAAGATGCCGCTTGCCGGGGTGGTGCTCTGCCATAGCGCCGGTCGTATGGGCCGCTGCGTCGTGCTCGACTGCCAACCGACCGATTGGTAGGTAGGCTGATAGGCTGCGATGAACCGAACGCCGAATGTGGAGGATAACCGTTGTCTCGTCACGAGCCGGGCGACACCCGCAGCCGCATCATCGAGACAGCACGGGAGCTGTTCACCGCGCAAACCTACCGCGCGGCCTCCATGCGCGACATCGCAGAACGAGTCGGCATCACCAAGCCCACGCTCTATCATCATTTCCGCAGCAAAAGCGAAATTTTGGCCAACTTGGTCGGCCCGCCGATCGCCCAGCTAGAGGCTACGGTCGACGACGCGGCCGCTCGCCTCACCCAGGTCGAGATCAGGCAGCACGTGTTGGGCGGTTGCTTGGACGTCATGCTTGCTCACCGCGAGATCATGGCCATGCTCCTGCGCGACGCCTCGGTCTACGGCGAAGAGACGACCGAAGTCATGTCACGCATGGTTGCCATCGTGAATCGGGCCATCGACCTGCTCGCCGGACCCAATCCTGACTGGCGTCGACGCGTCCGTGCAGCCCAGGCATTCGCAGCAGCCACCGACCCCGTCAGTCAGTTCGCAGACGTGCCGGTGGACGACCTGCGTGCCGAACTCCTTCGCGGGGCAAGCGCCATTCTCGACCCCGAACCGATCGACTGACCCGGCGAAATGATCGGCAAGGTGCAGAACTTGCCATCGGTATCCGCAACATCATGGTCTGTGGGATCTTCACCGCCGGGCGGGACCGCACGCCACGCTGTGAGGCTCGAATGCTCGACTCACTTGGTGACCTGCAGCTTTTGGCAATCGGGCGGATGGTCACGATGCGGCCGGTCCCGGCGGTGGCGCACCGATCATGCAGGCGGCAGGTGGCGCACAGGCCGGTGAAGGTGGCACGGCGTTGCTGGTAGCGGCCTCCTGGTGCGGCGAGGGGACGGTGTGGCCGGCGGGCGGGCGACCGTGCCGGCCCTGGTGTCGATGGCGAAGTCGTCCAGGGCGAACCCGCCAGGCACGGCCGGCTTGAGCGCGGGCGGCTTGATCAGCAGCCGGTGTCCCGCCTGCGGTCAGGTCAACGCGCAGTTCAGCGGCGGCGTAGGCGGCATCGGCCAGGATCTGCAGCGGGCCGTCCGCATCAGCGAGCAGGTCGGGGGCCACGGCGGCTTCGTGGTGGTCGATGCCGGCGCCGATCCGCAGCGCGACCTCGGTGAACAGGCCGATCTCCGGCTCGATGGCCAGGTGGGGCCTTGTAGCCGTCGTCGCGCTGGTGCGCGCTTTTGTGGATGTGGCGGGCCTCAGGGCCGGCGGCAGAGAGGATCCGATCGATCCTGCCCTTCTGTCACATCTCCTTCGCCGTCCGCCGGAAAAGTGTTCGCGGGCGAGGCGATCACCACGGTGGTGCGGCACCTGCAGGGGTTCCTGGAGTTCTGCTGCTACCTGCGCAGCTTCTACCCGCTGGAGGTGCGCATCGCGATCATCTGTGACAACTTCAGCCCGCATCTGACGACCAAGAAAGACCAGCGGGTCGGTGAGTGGGCAGAGGCGAACAACGTCGAGATCGCCTACACGCCCACCAATTCCTCGTGGTTGAACCGCATCGAGGCGCAGTTCACCGCATTGCGCGAGTTCACCCTCAACGGCACCGACCACGCCGGCCACCGAGAGCAGGGCAGCATGATCCGCCGCTACATCGCCTGGCGAAACCGCAACACCGATGATCCTCGCCTACGCCGCATCGTGAAGAGGGCAAACGTGGCCTGACGCGGCACTAGATCCCGAAGCAGCGAGAACATTCTTCGTCGATTATGACCGAATCGCCTCCGACGTGGCCGCGAAGCTACGCATGGAAGCCGGCCGCAATCCGCACGACCAGGAGCTGATCGCCCTGGTCGGTGAATTGTCTACCCCCGGTGAACTGTTCCGGCGGCGGTGGGCGTCTCATGACGTCCGGCTCCACCGGTCAGGCCGCAAGCGTGTGCACCATCCGGTAGTGGGCCGGCTCGACCTGGACGTCGAGTCGATGGAGATGCTTGCAGAACCCGGCCTGCTCCTGAACGTCTACACCGCGCCCGCCGGCACGGCGACCGCGGAGGGTCTCGCCCTGTTGGCGTCGTGGGCGGCCAGCCAGGGGAGGCCGGCGACCGGGATTCAAGCACCCAGCTGATATTCCACCTTGCCGGGCCGCCCGGGGTGCGCCGTGCAGGCGGTGTGCGATGATCTCGGCTTGCCGTCCCCGGGCTGTCTAGGCCAGGTCGACGGGCCGTGTCCGCAGTTTGGCGGCGATGTGTGCCAGTGCCTTCTGGTCGGCGGCGGTGAGCAGGTCGAGCACGGACTGCCGCACCGAGCGTACGTGTGTGGGCGCGGCGGCGACGACCACCTCGAAGCCGAGGTCGGTGAGGGCGGCGATGGTGTAGCGGCCGTTGTCGGGGTCGGGCGAACGCTCCACCCAGCCCCGCTGCTCGAACCGCTTGACGACGTTGGACAGGCGGGAGAGGGAGCCGTTGGCCAGGTAGGCCAGCTCGCTCATCCGCAGGCGGCGCCCGGGGGCCTCCGAGATGTGGCTGAGGGTCAGGTACTCGAAGAGGGTCAGACCCGCCTCCTGTTGCAGCGGCGCCTCCAGGCGGCCCGGCAGCAGCAGCACCAGGGAGACCAGCCCGGTCCAGGCCTCTTTCTCGTCCGCGGTCAGCCACAGCGTCTCGTCAGGGGGGTTCCCGCCGGGTTCCGGGGTCGCGGTGACGGCCATGAGGTCACCCTACCGAGCACTCATGACTTTACGCGTGAAGTGAGAGCCTGATACGTTCACTTCAAACATGAAGTCAACTCGAGGGGATCGCCATGAGCAAGCCGGAGTTCTTCGCCACACCCGGGTACGGCGAGACGCAGCTGGCCGACATGCATTACCACCAGGCGGTTCGTATCGGCGACCGCGTCGAGACCTCAGGTCAGGGAGGGTGGGACGATGACTGGAACTTCCCCGAGTCCCTCGAAGACGAGATCGTTCAGGCCTTCGAGAACGTCGAGCGGACCCTCGCCACGGCCGGCGCCACCTGGCGCGACGTCATCGCCGTGAACTCGTACCACGTCCCCAGCTCCGTCGACTTCATCGGCGAGGTCCACAACCGGGTCATGGTCGAGCAGTTCCGCAAGCGCATGGGCGACCGCGCACCCATCTGGACCGAGATCGGCGTCCTGGCCCTCGGCGCCCCGAAGATGCGCGTAGAGATCCGCGTCACCGCCGTGATCGGGGGCGATGACTGATGGGCACGCCATGCGACCGGAGCCGGCCGGGTTGGTGGTGACAGGGCGCGGGTGCCGTCCGCCGGCCGAGGGCCGGAGGCGTCGCTGCGGAGCAGGCATCATCGCTCCCGTACCCGCAGCGCCCTGGCCAGGTCGTCGAGTTGGTCGGCCAGGCCGCGGCGGAGCATGGGGGTGGGCGCGCCGTTGCTGAGGCACTCCTGGCCGAGGCGGAGGGTTTCGGCGTTGATGGCGTGGATGGGGAAGGCGTGCTTGGCCGCTGCTTTGGCGATGGCGGGGCCGCGGCGGGCGGCGAGGGCGATGGCGTCGGGGTAGTAGCGGGGGACGTACGTGAGCAGCAGGTCGAGTTGCTCGGGCTGCCAGAAGCCCTGGGCGGTGGCGGTGAAGAGGTAGTTGGACAGATCGTTGCCGGCGTCCGTGGCGAACATGGCCTCCCAGGCCTTCGCCTTGGCCTCCTCGTCCAGCAGAGCGGCCCGACAGCGAGCGGCACCCTCCTGGCCGGTGGCGCTCGGGTCGCGCCGCAGTTCGGCGGCGATGGCCGCTTCGTCGGCGGCGCCGAGCACGGCGAGGCGGGCCAGGATGCGCCAGCGCAGTTCGGGGCCGCCGGGAACGGTCCCGTCGGTGAGCCAGCCGGCGATCGTGCCGGAGTGGGCGGCGACGTCGATGAAATGCCGTACAGCGATCAGGCGCAGGCCGGGGTTGTCGCCGCCAGTGCGGTGGATGAGGTCGCTGCACAAGGCGGAGAGCGTGTTCAGCGCGGCGGGCCGCTCGTCGGCAGGGAGGTAGCGGTCGGCGATGTGAGCCGATGCGAAGGCGAGGACGCCCTGGACGATGGCCGGGTCGGTCTCGTGCGGAAGGTGGGCCAGGGCGGTCTCCAGGTAGGCGGCAGCGGCCAGTTCGCCGTCGCGCAAGGCGTTCCATACGACCGCGCGGGTGAGCGGGTCGGGCAGGCCGGCGAGGCTCTTGTGGACAGTGTCGAGGGATCCGGGATCGAAACGGACCTTGGCGTAGGTCAGGTCGCCTTCGTTGAGCAACAGCAGGGCCGGGCGCTCGCCGATGGGCTGCGCGCCGGTCTGCGGGACGTCGATGTCAAGGCGTTCCCGCAGAGCGAGGCGGCCCTCGTCGTCACCGAGATCCCGGTCGTACAGGCCCACGGCGACGCGGTGCGGGCGGTCGCCGGCGTGGCCGACAGTGAGGGCGTAGGTGCCGTTGTCGCCGGGCGTGACGGCTGGGGTGAGGGTGTCGACGCCGGTGGTGCGCAACCAGCTGTCGGCCCAGGCATGGACGTCGCGCTGGGTGGAGGTGGCGAGGGAGTCGATGAAGTCGGCAAGGGTGGCGTTTGCGTACTTGTGGCGGGCGAAGTGGGTGTTGATGCCGGCCAGGAAGTCCTTCTCGCCCAGCCAGGCCACCAGCTGACGCAGCGCTGAGGCGCCCCTGGCGTAGGAGATGCCGTCGAAGTTGAGCAGCGCGGCCGCGGTGTCGGTGACGGCGGAGCGGAAAAGACGCTCTTCGGCGAAGGTGACCAGACCAGGGTTCTCCATCGCCAGGGTGTTGAACTCCGGCACGAAAGCCTGATCGTAGGAGTCGAAGGGATAGGGTTCGTCGAATTTCTCGTGGTAGCGGTCGAAGCACTGCCTGGTGATCTCGAAGAGTTCGTCGGCGTCGAGGTACGGCGCCATCGAGCGGCGGCAGTACCAGCCGAAGGGGACGCCACGATGCTCGGTGCGCACAGCGTGCCACGGGCCGGCGGCGACGGCTATCAGGCAGGTGGACAGCAATGGAGTGGGGGCGGCCTGCCAGCGGCCGTCTCCCACCTGCTCGGTGACGCCGTTGGACAGTACGGTCCAGCCCATGGAGGCGGTGACGCTGACGTCGAAGACGGCTTTCAGATCGGGCTGGTCGAAGGCGGGGAAGACTCACTGCACGTCGTTCATGAACAGCTGGGTGTAGACGTAGGTCTCGCCATCGGCGGGTCGGTGAAGCGGTGCATGCCCTCGCTGGTGCGGGAGTAGCGCATGGCGGCGTCGACGCGCAGTTCATGCTCGCCCGCTGCCAGATTCTGCAGCGGCAGGCGGTTGCCGTCGAGTGAGGCCGGGTCGAGAGGCCGGCCGTCGAGCATGGCGCTCCGCAGATGAGCGGGCTGAAGTTCGACGAAGGTGTCTCGCGATCGGGCGGCGGGTCGGGAAGGTGGACCGCGACGGGCGACGGCGGCCGATGTCAAGATGCGCCTGTTGGATGCCCGGCGTGGCAGGGGGCTGACGAATGGAGGCAGAGGGGCAGCCGGCTTTTCGCGTCCAGCACCACTCGATCGCCCAGCGGCTCTCCGAGACGCATGACGCCCTCGCCAGACTTTCCGACACCGGCGCATAGGCCCTTGGACGCCTGCTGGTGAACCTCTATTCCTAGGACCACGACATCGGATCGCTCGTCCGACCGCAGGCGGACCGTCGGTGTTCTCCGGCCGAGGCAGATGCCGTAGTCATAGTTCACCCGCAGTGTCTGTTCGTCGATTATTTGGAAGCCGGTGATGTCGTGGGGCCGGTCGTCGCCGACGGCGTCCTCGACGGTGCCGAGCGTTGCTCGGTCGACCGCGAGGTGATCGATGGGGCCGGGCAGATTCGAGAAGTGCAGCCGCCACGCCGGTACGGTGGCGATGCCGCGCACGGTCCGCAGACGCATGGTCGTGAAGACGGCAGAGGTCATCTTGTACGCCTGCTCGTCCTGCGCTGAAGCCTCGGATTCGTACGGGGACAGCGCAACCAGCGCCTGGCGTGCACTGATCAGGGGGACCTGCATGGTGGAGCCGTCGTCCCAGCGGATCCGCGCCTCCTTCGGGGTGGCGGGCAGGGGGCCGGCCACGGCGAAGCCGTACTCCTCATCACGCAGAATCTGCTTCTTCACGTTCTGCTGCATCTGGGTCGGATCGCCCGTGGGGACGAAGCCGTCGTCCCAGATCTCGGCCGCACCGCTGAGCCGCCAGGTCCAGACGGCGCGGGTGGCGTCGTCGTGGAACGTGAGGCTTTGGAGAAGGAGGTGGTCGCCTCTGGCGAGTGCGGTCACCGCCAGCAGTGTCACCAGTAATCGCAGCATCCGCAGAGCTTAGGACGCACGCGCCGAAACGCCCGGACGGCCATAACCGATGATGTCCTCACGTTGGGCGTGGTGGCCTCAACCGCCTTCTTGCCAGTTGAGTTGGCGCCGGCACTCGTCCGCCAGCGCCGGGTATGTGGAGGCGATGGTTTCGTAGGTGCGCCGTCTGAGGAGGCGTGTGCCAGCGTTCGGAGGGGCGGGCGGGCTCTAGCCTTGGACGATCTTCTGGTGCAGGTGGCGGAGCTCCGGTCCCGGCTCCAGGCCGAGTTCCTGGTTCATGGCCTGTCTCGCCTGTTGATACGTCATCACAGCGAATGATCGATTGCCCGATCGGGACAACGCCAGCATCCGCTGCGCCCAGAACCGTTCGTGCAGCGGGTGCATCTCAAGATGCAGCGAGAGTTCCTCCACCACCGTCTCGTAGTGGCCGAGTCCCAGCTCGGCCTCCATGAGGCTCTCGATCATGAGCACCTTCTGGCTTTCCAGCCGGTTCGCCTGCCCACGCCAGGCCTCGCGGTTGGGGAGATCCGCCAGGAGCGGTCCCCGCCACTGCGCCAGGCCGTGGCGCAGCGTGGCGCAGGCATCCTTGAAACGACCTTGGGTGACCAGCAGCCGTCCCTGCCTCAGCTGTTGCTCGAAGACGTCCACGTCTCGCTCGTCCGGCGCGATCTTCAACGCGTAGCCGGTGGGTCGGCGCTCGATCCTCTCTCGGCCGAGCAGCGTCCGCAGATGGCAGACGTGGGTCTGGATGTTCTTGACAGAGCTGGACGGTGGATTTTCGCTCCACAAGACGTCGGCCAAGCGCTCCTGGGTGACCAGATGTTCGCCCTCCACTATCAGGGCGGCCAGAATTACATCCAGCCGTTACCTCGTCTCCGTACCGGGGCGAATCGCCTTGCGGTTGAGGGGCTGGGATGAGCGTAGATAAGGCGGCTTTCGTTCTGCTATGGATCACTTCCGCCTCGGATGAGCCTGGAAAGTTGTGCGAGAAATCCGGGAGGCGTGTCGGATCGGGGCGGTGATGTTCGTAGCAGGGGTAAGGCCGCCGCAAGGCGCGGGCGACCAGCTTCCCGCAAGGAGACACCGTGACCGCCACCTACACCTTCGACATCTTCTCCACGCTTGACGGCTTCGCCAACCACAACGGCGACTGGGGCGGCTACTGGGGTAAGCAGGGCCCCGAATTCCTCGCCTATCGCGCCGCTGCCTACCGCGACCCCCTGCGCATGGTGCTCGGGGCCAACACCTACTTGTCGAACGCGCCGTTCCTTGACGCGGGCTTCGACCGCAGCCTGTTCGACGGGTGGATCACGCGTATGTTCGACTCCCCGGTCACGGTGCTCTCCAGCCGGCTGACCGAGCCGCTCGCGTGGGCGGGCACGACCATCGAGTCCGGCGATCCTGTCGAGGTGGTCACGCGTCTGAAGGCCGAATCCAATGTGCCGCTGCGCTCCCACGGCAGCCTGACGCTCAACCGGGCGCTGCTGAACGCCGGTCTGATCGACACCATCGAGGTGACGGTCTTCCCGGTGATCTCCGGGACGACCGGCGTGGACCGGATCTTCGACGGTGTGGACGACTTCGACCTTGAGCTGTTCAACGCCCGGACCTTCGACGGCCGTACGCAGGTGCTGACCTATCGGCCGACCCGGCACAGTTGATCGGCGACGGGGCGACGTTGCGCCATCCCGGGTCGTTGTCCTCGCCGCCCACACGGAGCCGCATCGGGCGTGGCCGGCTCAGGTCGGCAGCCGGCACGATGAGCGCGCGTTTGAGCGTGGTCATGCGGCCTGCTCGAGGATCTGGAACTCCTCGTCGGTGAGGTCGATCGCCGCGGCCGCGAGGTTCTCCTCCAGGTGGGCGATCGAGGAGGTGCCGGGGATCGGCAGCATCACCGGCGACCTGCGCAGGAGCCACGCCAGAGCCAGTTGGCTGATCGAGGCCTGGCGGCGGGCGGCGACCTGCGCAACCGCGCCCACCGGGTCGGGCAGATCGGTCCCGGCGAGCGGGAACCACGGGATGAACGCGATGCCCAGCTTCTCGGCGTGAGCCTGGTCGACCGTTCTTCGCGGTCCAGCATCAGGAACGGCCGGACGTCGGCCGGCGCCGCCGAACATGGCGGCGATGGTGTTCCTGGACGACGCGGTACGCGGCCTCTACGTGAACTGGCGGCGCAAGGCACAGGCGGTCGTCGGCAATCTGCGCATCTCCTGCGCTCGGCATCCGGAGGACGAGAGCCTGGCGCGCCTGGTCGGATCGCTCACCATCCGGAGCACGGAGTTCGCCGCGCTCTGGCAGGACCATCGGATCGAGCCCTGCGCCGCGATGGACGTCGAGCTGCGCCACCCTGAGCTGGGGACGTTCACGGTCCTGCAGCAGTCTCTGCGCTCCGGAGCGAGCCCGGAGCAGGTGCTTGTCGTCCACACCGCGCCTCAGGGCTCCGCCGGGGCGGACGCCCTCGCGTTGATCACTCACGTGCAGGCTGACACGAACAACGCGACGACGCAGCTGTGATCGGCGCCTCTAGGCGCCACGCGAGGGCCGGCCGCCTCCGGCGCTGCGAAGGTCGCCCTTGCGCAGCGCCGGCGTCCGCCTACTGCGTCTGGTCGGTCGGACGGATGAGGATTTCGTTGACCGCGACGTGCTGCGGCTGGGTGACCGCGTACACGACAGCGTCGGCGATGTCCTCGGGCCGCAGGGTATGCATGGTCGCGGCCATGTTCTGCGCGGCGGCCCGCATCGCGGGGTCGGTGATGTGGCCGGCCAGTTCGGTGGCGACGAAGCCGGGCTCGACGACCACGACCCGCACGCCCAGGGCGGTGACCTCCTGCCGCAGCGCCTCGGAGAAGGCGGTGACGCCGAACTTCGTCGCGGCGTAGACACCGTTGTACGCGGACGCGATCCGGCCCGAGGTCGAGGAGATCTGCACAATGGTGCCCTTGCGCTCCAGCAGGTGCGGCAACGCCGCGTGGACCGCGTACATCGACCCGAGCAGGTTGGTCTCGACCATGCGCGTCCATTCCGTGGTGTCCGCTCCCACGATCGGGCCGGCGAGCATCACCCCGGCGTTGTTCACCAGGACGTCGAGGGCTCCGAAGCGTTCGACGGTCTCGGCGACCGCCGCTCGTACCGACTCCTGGTCGGTCACGTCCAGTTCGAGGGCCAGCACCTCGCCGGGCGCCTTGGCCACCAGGGACTTCAACCGGTCGGCGCGCCGAGCCCCGACCGCGACACGAGCTCCTTGCGCTGAGAGAGCCAGCGCGGTGGCCTCGCCGATGCCCGACGACGCTCCGGTGACGAGGACGGCCTTTCCCTGCAATGTGGTGCTCATGTGCTTCCTTCGCTCTTAGTCGTCCGCCGGGACGGGCATCAATCGCCTCACCGGCGCGTACGAGCCGATCCGGCTCGCACGCCGACTAAGACCGGACAGCCTCCAGACTTGTGACGGGTGCCGCGACCTTCTTCTCAGACCGCTGTCAACAGTCTCGTTCCCGGCTGGTGAGCTGCGGGAAGGGGTCCAGTAGGCCGTTGCTCGGTGGCTCTCGCCTACTGACGGCTGCCGTGGAGTTTCGCTCGGACGTGTTCGGCGTCGGGGCTGCCGAGTTCGTCGAGGACGGTCAGGGCGTCCTGCCACGCCTGTCGCGCGGACTGGTCACTGCGCAGGGCGGCGTACGCGTCGCCGAGGTGCACCAGCGTTTCGGCCTCTGTCGCGCGATCCCGCCCGACGCGGAGGAGTTCGAGGGCCTGGTGGTAACGCGTGATGGCGTCGTCGTGGCGGCCGAGGTGGTGGTGGGCGTAGCCGAGGCCGGCCCAGGCCTGCCCCTGCCCCTGGAGGTTCTCGACCTGCTGGAACAGCGCGAGCGCCTGCCCGCAACAGCGCAGGGCCTGGTGACATTCGCCGAGCTCGACGTAGAGGAATCCGAGCCCGTTGAATATGTCGGCCTGCCCGTGCGGCACGTCCGCGGCGCGGTACAGGTCGAGGGCGAGCCGCATGTGGCGGATGGCCTCGTCGAAGTCGCCGCGCTGCCGGTAGATCCAGGCGAGTGTGTGGTGTGCTTCCGCCTGGCCCTCCTTGTCGGTCTGCGACGCGGCGGCCTCCCGCTCCCTGCCCTGCGCCGCCGCCTGGCGGCCCGCCTGGAGGTGCTCGGCCCATTCCAGCAGGTCGAGCGTCTCGGGCCCGGCGTTCAATGCATAGCCACCGGCCATGGTCGTGATCACGTCGGGGCAGCCGGCCGCGGTCAGGGCTTTGCGCAGCCGTCCCGCTGTGTTCTGGACCTGGCGCCGCGCCGAGGGCGGGACCCGACCGGAGAAACTGAACTCGACCAGGTGGTCCAGGGTTACCGTCTCGTTCGCGCGCAGCAGCAGGACTGCGAGCAGCTCGCGCTGGCGGCGCCCGAGATCGAGCATCTGACCGCCCGCGTTGAGCTCGACCCGCCCGAGAATCTGAAACCGCACCACGCGCCGACCCTTTGCCCATTCCGTCCTGTCGGCCAATAATCGTCGTCCACGGCCGCCGTAGGTTCAGGGATTTCCGTCATAGCTTAAAGCTGAATGGAACAAATCAGCGGGGAGTGGGCCCCAACCAATGGCTGTTCGGCCGCGGACGTGAGGGTCTGGACGTGAGGGTCTGGACGTGAAGGTCGCCTGGCGCCAGGAAACGGAAGCGTTCGCTTTCGAAAGCAAACGTTCGCGGTACGATGCCGGAGGAAGACGCGCAGAACCGGAAGGAGCCCCCCGTGCTGGCCGAGGAGCGACACGAGGCGATCTTGCAGGAGCTGAGCCGCAAGGGCTCGGTCAAGGTCGCCGAGCTGGCGGCCGGCCTCGGCGTCTCGGCCGTCACCATCCGGCACGACGTGCGCGAGCTGGCCGGGCGCAGGCTGTTGGTCCGGGTGCACGGCGGCGCCGTGTCCATGCCGGACGCGCCGCCTCGGGAGGCGCCGCCCGAGGCGGCGGTACCCGGAGGGCAGGGCAGGGAGCGCGCGGAGCCTGACAAGGCGCGGACCAGGAGTGAGCCGTACGTGCTCGGGATGCTCGTGCCGCAGAACGCGTACTACTTCCCGGCCGTGATCAGAGGCGCGCAGGCGGCCGCGCGCGAGCTCGGCGCGCGGGTCACCCTCGCGGTCTCCCGCTACGACCTGGACGAGGACCGCCGCCAGGTGGCGCAGCTACTGTCGTCCGGTGTGGACGGGCTGCTGCTGACGCCGAGCGAGAATCCCACGCTCTCCCCCGCCACGCAGCAGTGGGTCAACGAGCTCGACGTGCCGGTGGTGCTGGTCGAGCGGAAGGCCGCCTGGTCGATGCCGGCGGTGGAGCAGGTGGCCACCGATCACGCGTACGGCGCCTATCTGGCCACCTGCCATCTCGCCCGGCTGGGGCACGAGCGGGTGGCCCTGCTCGCCTGCGAGAGCAGGACCACCCCGTGGATCCGCGAAGGGCACGAGCTGGCCCAGCGCGCCCTCGGTCTGCCGGCCGGGGTCGTGCGCATGTTCCCGCGGGCGGCCGTGGGCGCGCCGACGGAGATGGGCGAGCACGTCGGCGAGTTCCTGGAGGAGGGCGTCCGCGCGGCCCTCGTGCACAACGACGTGGACGCGCTCTCCCTGGTCAGGCAGTTGCGCGGGCGTGGGGTCTCGATCCCGGAGGACATGGCGATCGTGACGTACGACGACGAGGTCGCCTCGCTCGCCGACATCCCGCTGACCGCCGTGTCGCCGCCCAAGGAGGAGGTGGGGGCCGCGGCGGTGCGGATGCTCGTCGACCGGCTGAACGATCCGGACCGGCCGCTGCGCAGCCTGCTGCTGCGGCCGGAGCTGCGGATCCGGGCCTCGTGCGGCGGTACGCCCGCCTGAAGGCGCGGCACCGCCCGAAGGCACGGCACACCATCTGAAGGCGCGACACCCACCCAACCTCCTTTCGTTTTCTTTCGCATTTCCGGCATGTGACGGGATTGTGACCGACACAGGCGCCGCAGTCCGTTGACAGGCTTCGTTCGAAATCAAATGATTGCACCAGCCTTCATCCCCCTCCCTGGAACGGTGCGTTATGAAGCCAAGAGGCCTGCGGATCATGGCCCTTCTCTCGGGCGCCGTCGTGTCGGTGTCGGCACTGACGGCCTGCGGGGGTGCGGACCCGGGTGCCTCCGGCACGAAATCGGGGGCGGACGTCATCACGTTCCGCTCCTTCGTCAAGGCCTCCGACGTCGTCACCGCCGCCTTCAACAAGACCCACAAGGACTTCCAGGTCAAGTGGGAGAACGTGCCGAGCGGCACCGACTACTACACCAAGCTCGCCAGCTCGGTGAAGGCCGGAAACGTCCCGGACGTGGCCGTCGTCGAGTACAACCAGCTGCCAGACGTGGTCAGCCAGGGCGGGCTTGAGGATCTCACCGAGACGGCGGGCCAGGTGGTCACCGGGAACTTCCCGCCGCAGGTCCAGCAACTGGTGACCCTCGGCGGCAAGACCTGGGGCGTCCCCCGTGACGTGGCCCCGCTGGTGCTCTTCTACCGCAAGGACTTCTACGCCAAGCACGACCTCGAACCGGCGAAGACCTGGGACGAGTACACGAAGCTGCTGGAGAAGGTGAAGAAGGCCGACCCCAAGGCCCGCGGCGGGATCTTCGCGACCGCCGACGCCAATCTGCTGGCCGCGCTCGCCTGGCAGGCGGGCGGACACTGGTACGGCACCGAGGGCCAGTCGTGGAAGGTCTCCATCGACGACGAGCCCTCCAAGAAGATGGCCGCGTACTGGACAGAACTGGTGTCGAAGGGGCTGGTCGGCAGCTACAACTCCACCAGCGACGACGCCTTCTTCCAGGCGGTGCAGAAGGGCGAGGTCGTCTCCTACATCTGCGCGAACTGGTGCGCGGGCGCCCTGCAGTCCACCGTTCCCGACCAGAAGGGCAAGTGGGCCGTCGCGACGGTGCCGAGCTGGGACGGACAGCCGGCCTCCGCCATGTTCGGCGGCTCGGCCTTCACCGTCCCCAAGGGCGCCAAGCACCCCGAGCAGGCCCTTGAGTTCATCAAGTGGATCACCACGGATCCCGAGGGCATGAAGGCCTGGCTCTCCAGCGGCACCAGCAGCATGCTCCCGGCAGCTCCTGCCCTGCTCTCGACCACCAGCGCCTTCAAGACCGACTTCTACGACGGCCAGGACATCTTCGCCCTCGCCTCGAAGTCGTACGAGTCGGTCCCGTCCGGCTGGATGTGGGGGCCGAGCGCCGGTGTGACGGGGACGGCGATCTCCGACTCGCTCGGCAAGGTCGCCGGCGGTGAGATGACGCTGGCCGACGTGCTCACGAGCGCCCAGCAGGCCACCGTGGCGGACTTCAAGGGCCGCGGCCTGAGTGTCGTCCAGTAAGGAGATGACGTGGTGACCCGTCAGGCCCAGCGGCAGGGGCGCACCGCCGCCCTGCTCGTCGGCCCGTTCCTGCTGCTCTTCCTCACCTTCTCCGTCGCGCCGCTCGTGTACGCGGCCTGGCTGAGCCTGTTCACCGAACGCAGTTCCGGACTCGGGTTCGGCGGGGTCGAGACCCTCTTCGTCGGCCTCGGCAACTACACCAGGGCGCTCGGCGACGCGGCGTTCCGCGACAGTTTCGTGGTGATCGCGACCTACGTGGTGCTCTACATCCCGGTGATGATCGGGGGCGCGCTCCTGCTCGCCCTGCTGCTCGACTCGGCCATGGCGCGGGCCAGGCGCTTCTTCCAGCTCGGCCTGTTCCTGCCGCACGCCGTACCGGGCCTCATCGCCGCGATCATCTGGGTGTACCTCTACACGCCCGGCCTCAGCCCCGTGATCGACGCCCTTGAGTCGGCCGGGGTGAAGTGGAGCTTCCTGTCCGCCGATCACGTCATGTTCTCGGTGGTCAACATCTCCACCTGGGAGTGGATCGGCTACAACATGGTCATCCTGTACGCCGCCCTCCAGGCGGTCCCGAGGGACGTCCTGGAGGCCGGGAAGGTCGACGGGGCGAGCGGGCTGCGCATCGCCCTGCGGATCAAGATCCCGCTCATCCGCCCGGCCATCGCGCTCAACCTGCTCTTCACCGTCATCGGCGCGCTGCAGCTCTTCACCGAGCCGAAGGTGATCTACCAGGCGTCGACCGAGATCGGCAGCGCGTGGAGCCCGAACATGTACGCGATGCGCGCCGCCTTCGAGAACCACGACTACGGTCTGGCCGCGGCCGCCTCGATCCTGGTCGCCCTGCTCGGCGGGATCCTGTCGTTCATCGTGACCCGGTTCTCCGCACGGAGGAGGCAGCCATGACGCTCACCGCCACGCCCGCACCTCCGGTCCCCGCCTCCCGGCGGCACGGGAGGCGGCCCGGCCGCCCGGCGCCGCGCCTGCTCTCCCACGCGGTCGTCAACGGCGTGCTGATCATCGCCGTGCTCTACACGGTGATGCCGGTCCTGTGGCTGCTCATGGCGGCCACGAAGAACATGCGCGACCTGTTCGGCACCGGCGGCTTCGTCTTCGGGCGCACCTTCGCCCTCGGCGAGAACCTGGCGCACCTGTTCACCGCGCAGGACGGCATCTATCTGCGCTGGCTCGGCAACACCGCGCTGTACGCCGTGGGCGGCGCCCTCATCGCCACCACGCTGTGCGTCGCGGCGGGATACGCCTTCGACAAGCTCTCCTTCCCGTTCAAGGAGAAGATCTTCGGGTTGATCCTGCTCGGCGTGCTCGTGCCGGCCAGCGCGACGGCCCTGCCGATCTACCTGCTGGCCTCGAAGGTCGGCATCGTCAACACCTTCTGGGGCGTCTTCCTGCCGAGCCTGGTCTTCCCGTTCGGGGTCTATCTCGCGCGGGTGTTCAGCGCCGCGTACGTGCCGGCGGAGGTGATCGAGGCGACCCGCGTCGACGGTGCCGGTGACCTGCGCACCTTCCTCAGCGTCGGCTTCCCGATGCTCCGCACGGCCTTCGTCACCATCTTCCTGTTCCAGTTCACCGGCATCTGGAACAGCTTCTTCCTGCCGCTCGTGATGCTGACCGACCAGCACCTCTATCCGCTCAATCTGGGCCTGTACACCTGGCAGACCACGTCGCTGAACCAAGGTCATCCGGAGGACTACCTGCTCGCCATCACCGGCTCACTGGTCGCGGTCGTGCCGCTGGTCATCGTCTTCGTGACGCTGCAGCGGTACTGGAAAGCCGGCATGACGGCCGGAGCCGTCAAGTGAGCCGTCCCCGCGCGTTGCTCGCCATGGCCCCGCGGTTCAAGGACGCGCTGTTCGGGCCGGACGAGCTCGACCGGCTCACCCGGCTGGTCGACGTCGATCCCGGCCTGGTCGTCAGCGACTTCGCCAGCGTGCCGGACCTGGCCTCGGCCGAGCTGCTCATCACCTGCTGGGGCTGCCCGGTCATCGACGACTCCGTGCTGCGCCGCGCACCCGGGCTGCGCGCGGTCGTCCATGTGGCGGGCACGGTCAAGGGCCTGATCACGGACGCCTGCTGGGAACGCGGCATCGCCGTCTCCTCGGGGGCCGCCGCCAACGCGCTCCCGGTGGCCGAGTACACCGTCGCCGCGATCCTGTTCGCGGGCAAGCGGGTGCTCGGTCTGAGGGACCTCTACCGCAGGGAGCGCCGTTCCCTCGACTGGGCCGCGCACTTCCCCTCGCTCGGCAACTACCGCAGAACGGTCGGAATCATCGGGGCCTCGCACATCGGCCGCCGGGTGCTCGACCTGCTCCGCCCCTTCGACCTCGACCTGCTGATCTACGACCCGTACCTCGCCGAGGAAGGAGCGGCCGCGCTCGGCGCGCGGCCGGCCAGCCTGGACGAGCTGCTGGCCGCATCCGACGTGGTCTCCGTGCACGCCCCGGCGCTGCCGGAGACCCGGCACCTGCTGGACGGGCGGCGCCTGGGGCTGCTCTCCGACGGCGCCACGCTCATCAACACCGCGCGCGGCTCGCTGGTGGACATGGACGCGCTCACCAAGGAGCTGGTCTCCGGCCGCATCGACGCCGTGCTCGACGTCACGGAGCCCGAGGTACTCCCGGCGAACTCTCCGCTCTACGACCTGCCGAACGTCCTGCTCACCCCGCACATCGCGGGCTCGGTCGGCGGCGAGCTGCGCCGGCTGACCCACTCCGTCCTCGACGAGCTGGATCGGTACGTACGGGGCCTGCCGTTCGCGCATCCTGTACGTGCCGACACGATCAGCCGCCTGGCGTGACACGGAAAGCGAGCCCGATGACGAATCCCCTCGCCGGCAACCCCCTGCGTACCCGTGCGGACCTGCAAGAGGCGGTACGTTCCCTGTGCGCGCCGCTCGCCCCGCGATTCAGCCCCGGCGGCGCGCGGGTACGGCTCGGCAGCTCGGGAGCCGCCTTCGACGACACCGCCGCGGAGCTGGAGGGATTCGCCCGCCCGCTCTGGGGGCTCGCCCCGCTGGCCGCCGGAGGAGGCGAGTTCGACGGCTGGGACGCCTACGTCCGAGGGCTGGCGAGCGGCGCCGATCCCGGCGGACCGGAGTTCTGGGGCGACCCCGCAGACCGCGACCAGCGCCTGGTGGAGATGGCCGCCATCGGCTTCGCCCTGGCCCTGGTCCCCGAGCGGGTGTGGGAGCCGCTCACGCCGCAGGCGCGCGACCACCTGGCGCGCTGGCTCTCCCAGATCAACCGGCGGCAGACCCCGGACAACAACTGGCTGTTCTTCCGCGTGCTGGTGAACCTCGGCCTGGCCAGGGTCGGCGCGGACCACGACCCCGGCGCGACGCGGGAGGCGCTGGACCGCTTGGAGAGTTTCTCCCTCGGGGACCACGGCTGGTACTCCGACGGGCCGACCAGGCAGCGCGACTACTACGTACCGTTCGCCATGCACTTCTACGGCCTGATCTACGCCGCGCTCGCCGACTCCTCGGAGCGGGCGGAACGATTCCGTGAACGGGCCGCGTTGTTCGCGCGGGACTTCGCGCACTGGTTCACCGCCGACGGCGCGGCCGTGCCGTACGGGCGCAGCCTCACCTACCGCTTCGCCCAGGGCGCCTTCTGGGGCGCACTCGCCTTCGCCGACGTGGAGGCGCTGCCCTGGGGCGTGCTCAAAGGACTCGCGCTGCGGCAGCTGCGCTGGTGGAGCCGCCTGCCGATCTTCCAGCCCGATGCGACGCTCTCCATCGGGTACGGCTACGCCAACCTGATCATGGCGGAGGGCTACAACTCGCCGGGCTCGCCGTACTGGGCGTTGAAGTTCTTCCTGCCGCTCGCGCTGCCGGAGACCCACCCCTTCTGGCTCGCGGAGGAGTCACCCCTGCCCGATCTGCCACGGGTGCACGCGGTGCCGGAAGCCGGCCTGCTCCTGGTCAGGGACGAGGAGGGCCGCCAGGTGACCGCCCTTTCCGACGGCGGCCAGTGGGCGGACTGGGAGCCGCGGCACGTGGCGGAGAAGTACACCAAGTTCGCCTATTCCTCCGCGTTCGGCTTCAGCGTTCCCGCCGGGAGCCGCGGCCTCGCGCAGGCGGCGGCCGACAACATGCTGGCCCTGTCGGAAGACGGCGTGCACTACCACGTACGCGCGCGTTCGGAAGAGGCGGCGGCGGAAGGTGAGGCGCTGCGCTCGGTCTGGTGGCCCATGCCCGGCGTCGAAGTGGAGACCTGGCTGGTGCCCGGCCCGCCGTGGCACCTGCGCGTCCACCGCGTACGCTGCGAGCGCCCGCTGACGGCGGCGGAGGGCGGCTTCGCCGTCGGCCGCTCCGGCCCGCTCGACACGCTGGAGATGGTGGGCGGCACCTGGGCGTGCGGCCCTTCCGGCGGGAGCGGCCTGCTCGATATGTCCGGTACGCGCGACGGGCGCGTGATCCTCACCGAGCCCAACACCAACCTGATCACCCCGCGCACCGCCCTGCCCACGCTCGTCTCCCGCCATGAGGCGGGGGAACACTGGCTGGCCTGCGCCGTCCTGGCCGACCCCGACCGCACCGCCTGGCGATCCGCCTGGTCCCGGCCGCCGGCGCTGCCCGCCTGGCTCGCCGAACGGATGAGCACGAGGTCGCCTTGAGATCGCTTTGAGCTGGGCGGATCAGGCGTCGGCGATGCGCGGAACGCGGACGGCCTCGACCCAGGCGGGCGGCGCCGGCGGATCCGCGCCGATGAGCGCGGCGACGAGCCTGGCCGACGACGGCGCCTCGGGCCACGGGGTGAAGCCATCGGTCAGCACGATCACGACGCCGGGCCGCTCCGGCAGGGCCAGGGCCGCCTCGATGCCGACCCGCATGTCGGTGCCGCCTCCGCCGGCCAGGGTCACCTGCTGCGCGGACGTCACCCGGGCCGCGGTGTGCACGTCGGCGTCGCAGGCGAGCACCGTGACCCGGTTGCCGCCGACGCCGACCTCCCGCAGCACGCCGGTGACCTCGGCGAGGGCCGCCGCCAGGTCGTCCTCGCCCATGGACCCCGAGGTGTCGATGACGATCGCGACGACCGGCAGCGGGCGGCGCAGGCTCGGCAGCACGACGCCGCGCAGCGCGGCGGTGCGGCGGGACGGCCGGTGATAGGTGTAGTCGATCGCCCCAGCGGCCCAGGCGACCGCCTCCCTTACGGCGCCCGCGAGCACCCGCCGCCAGTCGACCACCGGTTCCAGGACCTGGTCCGCCCAGAGCCGCCAGCCGGCCGGGAGGCTGCCGCGGTTGCGCTGATGGGCGCGCATCGCCTCGGCGGTGTGCCGGCGCAGAGCATCGGCCTCGACCGGGCTGACGCCGCCCCGGTCGCCGGTGATCTCCCACTCCCCCGCTGCGCCGTGGGCGCCGGAGCCGCAGTCGGAGCAGACGACGGACGGTGGCAACTGCGGGAGATACTCCTCGAACAGCCGTCCGGTCGCCAGTCCGAAAAGGCCGGGTTCCATCCGGCCTTGCGGCAGTGTCAGCCCGTCGGCGAGCAGGTCGTCGTTGATCTCGCAGTCCTGGGCGACGTTCACCCGCAACCGGTCGCGCTGGTCGGCGGCCGGCAGCCGGTCCGCCCGGCCGTGGTGGTCGCGCAGCACGTGAGCCAGCTCGTGGATCCACACGCCCGCGAGCTCGGGAACGGACGTCGCCGCGACGAACGCCGGTGACACGTAGCACCGCCAGTGCCGGTCGACGGCCATCGTCGGCACGCCGTCGCTCGGCACGACCGTCAGCGAGTAGAGCGCGGAGGCGAGGTAGGGCCGCTCGCTCGCGGCACGGTACCGCGCGGCGAGCAGCTTGACCTGGTCGAACGCGGCCATGGTCAGGAGGCGCCGGGCAGCGCGCCGGACAGCTGGAGCAGGTCGATGAACGCGTCGATGCCGCTCGGCACCGGCCAGTCGGTGTCGCGCAGCGCCGCGAGATCCGCGGCGGCCCTGGCCGCGACGTCGGGTACGCCGGCGTCCACGGCCTTGGCCAGCACCGTCCAGCCGGCCTCCCAGCGCCGCCGCGTGAGGTCGCTCTGCACCGCCGAGACGACCGCCGTCAGGAAGGCGAGCTGCCGGTCGCCCCTGGCCGGCAGCGCGAAGGCGTCCGGGTTGGCCAGCACGCGGTCCGGGTCGGGCAGGTCGAGCTGTTCGAGGTAGTTCAGCAGCTCAAGCCCCGCGCCGTCGCCCACCGCGCCGATCACCGCGGTCGCGAGCGCCTTCTGGTCGGCGCCGGCGGCGTACCCGACCGCCAGCAGGCGCAGCGCCATCTCCCAAGTACGCGGCGACGGCCAGGCACGCCCCCTGCTCTCCGCGTCGGCAGGCAGGTGGTGGGCCAGGCCGGGCCGGGCGGTGAGGAACCCGGAGATCACCCCTCGGGCGCGGGCGACCGCGCTGGGCACCCGGGCCGGGTCGATGCGCGGCAGGGGCACGGCCGGCCAGGTTCCGGCCATGCCCCGGGCGACCGTCCGCGGATCGTGCGTCCACTGCAGGTGGACGAACCGGTTCGCCAGCGGCGGGCTGAGGTGCCAGCCGTCCGCGGCGCTGGACGGCGGGTTGGCGGCGGCCACCACGCGGACGGACTCAGGGAGCGGCAGGCTGCCGACCCGGCGTTCGAGGACGACCCGCAGCAGCGCCGCCTGGACGGCAGGGGGAGCCGAGGACAGCTCGTCGAAGAACACGACGCCGCGCCCGGCCTCGGCCAGCCGCACCGCCCAGTCCGGTGGGGCCATCGGCACCCCGGTGGTGGCCGGATCGTCGCCGATGATCGGCAGGCCGGCGAAGTCGGAGGGCTCGTGCACGCTCGCGATCACCGTCTCCAGCGGGACGCGGAGCCCGGCGGCCAGCTGCTGGAGGCCGGCGGACTTGCCGATGCCCGGCTCGCCCCAGAGCAGCACGGGCAGGTTCGCCGACACCGCGAGCGACAGCGCCTCAAGCTGCGGGTTCGCGGCCGGCTCCGTACGTCCGGACGCGAGCCGGCGGACCAGGTCGTCGGCCGCGGCCAGCGGATCCGGTGCGACGTCCTCGTCGGTGACGTTCACTGTGCCTCGTCCTTCCAGGTCATCCGGCGGGCTCGTCCTGCTCCAGCAGGGTCAGGACGAAGTCCAGGTCGGTGCGCTCGATGTCGTCGATGAGCTCGGAGATCGACACGTCCCGCTCGTCGGTGACGCGGGGGTTCGCTCCGGCGGCCAGCAGCGCCCGTACCAGGGCTGGGGAGCCGTCGTCCGCGACCGCCACGTACAGCGCCGTACGCTCCTTGTAGTCCACGGCCTCGAGGTCGAGCCCGGCCGCCAGCAGGCGCGGCAGCAGCACCTCATGGTCCAGGTGGATCAGCGCATGCAGGAGCGTGCGGTCCCGGCCGTCACGCAGCCGCGGGTCCACCCCGGCGTCGAGCAGCTTGAGCACGCCCGGCGTGTCACCGTGCTGGACCCGCAGGAACAGCTCCCGCCGCAGCTCCCGCAGGGCCTTCGGCAGCCGGCCACCCTCGGAGCGCATCGCCCGCT
The DNA here is from genome assembly GCF_040649755.1 of Nonomuraea sp. NPDC048882. Taxonomy (NCBI): domain Bacteria; kingdom Bacillati; phylum Actinomycetota; class Actinomycetes; order Streptosporangiales; family Streptosporangiaceae; genus Nonomuraea; species Nonomuraea sp. NPDC048882. The sequence continues at coordinate 879,428 of NZ_JBEZGB010000002.1, read as the reverse complement.
GCACCGCGAAGCAGCCGGCGATCCTGCCGCCGAAGGCCAGTAGCGCCTGCTCACGCCGCTGCTCCTCCGCGCTGTGCGGCATCCGCAGTGCGCCGTCCTGGAAGGACAGCTCGTGCCACTCGCCGCGGCAGCGCACCCGGAACGGGGACGGGAGCCGCGGATCCGGCGGCCCGACCGGACCGGCGGGCTCCGCGCGCAGCGGGAACAGCGCCTCCCTGACCAGCGGATGCAGCCAGTCCGGATCCACGTCGCCCTGCCGGAGCACGTCGAGGTCCGGCAGCCGCCGCCAGCACGCTTCGGGCAACATCGCGGCGCCGCTGGCCTTCTTTCCGCCGACGAGCCGGATGCGCAGTCCGCCGGCTCGCTCGTCGCCTTCGAGGAGCAGGGAGCCGGGGAGGGGCTGCTGGATGAAGAAGCGGTGCCCGAGGCCCGCGCGGATGAGCCGCCGGAGCTCCGGCTCCAGCCTGGCCGGCGCCACCGGAAGCTTCTCCAGGACGCGTAAGGGATCGATCAAGCCGGCGTAGCCGGACTGGAGCGGTGACGGATCCACCTCGATCCCCACCGCCGCGAACGCCGCCTCGACCTCCCCTCGCTCATGCAGCAGGGTCACCCATTCGGTGTGGGCCGACGGGTCGGCGGGACCGGGGTCGGCCGTGGGCAGTTTCCCGGCGGGCCGCAGGGTCCCGTCCGCGTCGAAGAACGGCGGCCGGTCTCCGCCACCATGGCGTTCCAGCAGCTCGCCGGTGTGCCGCACATCCCACAGGTGGCGCAGCGTGGCCCAGTTGTGCGTGCCGGCCCAGTAGCCGCCCGAGCCGGCGATCCGCTCGAAGCTCAGGCGCAGCCGCTGCGGCCGCTCCCACGTCGCCGGTGTGGTGACGCGCAGACAATACTCTTCTCCGGCCGCGCTCAAGGTCACCCGCTGAAAGTTGCGGATCGTGGTCCATCCTCCCCCCAGTACCCGCGGCAGATGCCAGCGCAGCAGGTCCGGTGCGAAATGGAGGAGGTCGTCCTCGACCGCGGCCGCGACGGCGCCGCCGTGCTCGTTCGCGATGTCGGCCAGGTCGAACGCGACGTCGACGTTCGCCGCCGCGCAGGCGCCGCGCCAGTCGCCGGTGAGCCGTCGCTCAGTGGCCCGTTCGATCATCCACCGGGGGACGGCGTAGCGCAGGATCCGGCGCCGGCTCGACGCCTCGTGCGGTGGGTACGACGGCGTACGGCGCGGCGGCGGCGCATCCGTGGCGGGAATCGGCGTGCGGCGCGGCATCGGCGTATCGGTGGCGGGGACCGGCATCGGCGTATCGGTGGCGGGGATCGGCGAGTTGACGGCGTTCATTCTTCCTCGGTGAGTTCCGGATGCTCGCGTTCGATGCGATCCGTGATGAAGTCCAGGTCATCGCGATCGAGCCAGGCGATCAGGCGGTGGAGCGAGACGGGCTGCCCGTGGATCTCGCCGGTCAGGTCGATCCGCGCTCCCGCGGTGAGCAGCGCCTGAACGAGCGCCACCGAACCGTCCCCGCAGATCGCGGAGAACAGCGGCGTGCGCCGGTCGCCATCCCTGGCGTCGATGTCCAGGCCCGCCGCCAGGAGCCGCCCGAGCAGACCGTCATGGTCGAGGTGCCGCAGCAGGTGGGCCTGCTCGCGCCTGCCACGGCCGGGCACCCTCGGATCGGGGCCGGGGTCGAGCAGGTGCAGCAGGTGGAGCAGGGTGCGCCCGCGGCCGTCGCGGACGCGTGGATCCACGCCGGCGTCCAGCAGCCGGAGTACGCCAGGGAGGTCGCCGTGCTGGACCCGCGCGAAAAGGTCCCCCCGCTGGTCGCGCAGGGCCTTGGGCAGCCGTCCTGTTCCGGAGGTCCACGTGTGCCGGGCGGCGAAGCAGCCGGCGACCGCGCCGCCGAACGCCCGCATGGCGTCCTCCCGCTGCTGCTCCTCCGCGCTGTGCGGGATGCGCAGGGCGCCGTCGTGGAAGGAGACCTCGTGCCACTCGTCGCGGCAGCGGATCCTGACCGGCCGCGGGAGTTCCCGGCCGGACGGCTCGGCGGGAACGGCGGCGCGGCCGGGGAACAGGGCTTCGCGTACGAGCGGATGGAGCAGCTCCGGCGGATGCCCGTCCCGCAGCAGGTCGAGGTCGGGCAGGCGGCGCCAGCACGCTTCTGGGAGCACCGCGTCCGCAGGCTCCGTGCCCAGCTCGAAGGGGACGATCCGGACGCGCAGCCCCGCATCCGACGTCTCGAAGAGGAGCGCCGCGTACTGCCGGTAGGGAAGCCAGAAACGGCGGGTTCCCGCCGAGGCCGCGAGGCGGCGGATCTCCGCCTCCATCCGGGTCAGGGCGAGGGGCATCCGCGCGAGAACGTCGAGCGGGTCGACGAGCTGCACCGAGAAATAGGGCTCGACCTCGAGCGGCTCCGCGTCCAGCTCGATGCCGGCGGCGGCGAACGCCGCTTCGACCTCGCCGCGTTCGTGCGACAGCGTGACCCACTCGGTGCGCGAGGCCGGATCGGCGTGGCCCGGGTCGGACTTGGGCAGCTCCTCCGCGCCGCGCGGCGTGCCGTCACCGTGGAGGAACGGGGCTCGATCCTTGCCGCCGCCGCAGCGCTCCCGCAGGTCGCCGGCCTGGCGGGCATCCCACAGGTGACGCGATGAGCTCCAGTCCTGGACGACATCGCGCCAGAACGCGCTGTACGCCCAGTCGGTCTCCAGACAGGCGTTCTGCCGGCGCACCGGCCCGACGTGCAGCCGCAGCCGCTGCGGGCCGTGGGCCATCCAGCGGGGCGTCAGGAGGTGGAGGTACGGGGCGTTCGGGGCGTCACCCGGCCGCCCCAGGATCATCACCTGGTCGGGCACGATCGTCGTACGGCCGCGGTCCAGGCGGGGCAGGTGCCAGCGCAGCAGGTCCGGGGCGAAGTTGCACAGGTCGTCTTCCAGCGCGATGGCGACGGCCTCGCCGTGCTCGTTCGCGATGCCGGCCAGGTCGAAGGCGACGTCGACGTTGGCCGCTGCGCAGGCGCCACGCCAGTCGCCGGCGAGCCGTCGTTCGGTCGCCTCCTCGATCATCCACGAGGGCACCGCGTACCGCCGGATCCGCCGTAACCGGGACGCCTCGTGCGGCGGGTACGAACGGGACGGCGTACGCGCCGGCGGGGGCGCCGCACTCATCGGTAGAGGCTTCCGATCGCGTGCAGGTCCGGATGGGTCCGGGCGGCGGGACGCAGCCGTGGCGCCAGCGCACGCTTCACCTGACGGGGCACGCCGGGGCCGAACCCGACGTACTCCAGCCGCGTGTCCTCGGGAACGGCGGCCAGCAGGGCCTTGGCGCCCCGGCCGGTGACCCCGGTGCGGCGCAGCTCCAGCCGCCGCAGCGGGCTGCCGGGCAGAGCCGCGGCCAGCGCGGCCGCGCCCGTGTCTCCGGTGACGTTCGCGGGCGCGCCGAGGGTCCGCTCCGACGGCGGACGTCCCAGGTCGAGCGCCTCGATGCCGCCGAGCGCGCCGGCCAGCGCACGCGCGCCCTCCGGCCCGATGCCGTTGCCGCCGAGGCCCAGGCGTACCGGCCGGTCGGGGTCGGCCGCCGCCGCGAGCGTGGCCGCGCCGGCGTCGCCGAGATGGTTCGCCGGAAGGTAGAGCTCGCGTACGCCGGCGTCCCTGATCAGCGCGGCCAGCAGGTCGCCGGACTCGGGGCCCAGCCCGTTCCCGCCCAGGAACAGCCGCTCGACCGGGGTCGGCCGCTCGGTGAGCACGCCCAGCAGCGCCCGCAGCCCCTCCCGCGAGAGGCCGGTGTTGACCAGGTCGAGCGTGCGGATCGTGGTGTTGCGACGCAGCATCGCGGCCAGGGCGAGGACTCCGCCGTCGCCCACCGGGTTCCGCTTGAGCCACAGGGCGCGCACGGTGGTGTCGGTGGCCAGCCGATCGGCGAGCGCCCGCGCGCCCGCCGACTCGATGCGGTTGCAGCCGAGGTAGAGCGTCTCCAGGCCGTGCCCGGGAACCAGCGCGTCGGCGATGGTCCTGGCTCCGTCGTCGCCGATGGCGTTGGTGCCCAGCAGCAGATGAACGGCGTGCGGCGAGGCCACCGCGGCCGGGAGCAGCCGCGCCGCGCCCGCCGGTCCGAGGCCCTGCTTGCACAGGTCGACCCGGCCGTCGGGCCGTACGGTGCCCAGCGGGAAGGTCTCGTCGGCCGCTACTCTGGCCGGTGCGGCCAGCCGCGCGACCAGCGGACCCAGGTCCGCCGGATCGGCCGGCGGCACGTCGGGGTGCTCGATCGCGGGGCAGCGTACGGGCGTCGGCACGTCGAAGTGCTCGATCGCAGGGCGGCGTACGGGCGTCGGCTCCATCTTCACCACTCCACCGGTCGGTAGTCCTTCAGGAACAGGCCGGACACCCGATCCCCGCCCACCCCGCGCACGATCGGGTCGTAGACCCGGGCGGCGCCGTCGATGACGTCCAGCGGCGGGCGGAACCCCGCCTCCCGCTGCGCGATCTTGTCCGGATGGGGGCGTTCGTCGGTGACCCAGCCCGTGTCGACGCTGTTCATGTAGATGCCCGAGGCCGCGTAGTCCGCGGCGGCGGTGCGGGTCAGCATGTTGAGTGCGGCCTTGGCCATGTTGGTGTGCGGATGGCGGACGGTCTTCTGCTCCCGGGAGAAGCTGCCCTCCATCGCCGACACCTGCACCACGTACCGGTCCGGCCACGGCGACGCCTCCAGCAGAGCGCGCAGCCTGGACGTCAGCAGGAACGGCGCGAAGGAGTTCACCAACTGCACCTCCAGCCACTCGGCCGGGTCCACCTCGTGCAGCCGCAGGCTCCAGCTGTTGCGGTCGCGCAGGTCGAGCGGCTGACCGGTCTCGTCCGTCTGGCCGGCGGGGAACCACTCCTCCAGGGCGTCCCGCTGCCTGACGGCGGGGTGCGAAGGAACCGGCGCGACCTCCAGCCGCTCCGGCACGTCGATCCGCGCTGCCAGGCCCCTCAGCGGCACGCTCTCCGCGGTGCGAACCTCGCGATGGTAGGCGGCGGGCCGGCGGATCGTCTGGGCCGCGTTGTTGACCAGGATGTCGAGATGGCTGAAACGCCGCTGCACGGACTCCAGCAGCCCCGCGACGGCCGTCAGGTCGAGCAGGTCGACACCGTGCACGTGTAACCGGTCCAGCCAGGCTCCGGCGTCGGGCACGGCCGCGAACCGGCGCGCGGCATCCCTCGGGAAACGGGTGGTGACCAGGACGTCCGCGCCGTCGCGCAGCAGCTTCAGCGCGAGCTGGAAACCGATCTTCACCCGTCCCCCGGTCACGATCGCCCGGCGGCCACGCAGGTCGCAGCGGGCGTGCCGGCGGGCCATGCTCTCGTCGGCGCAGGCCGGGCAGAGCAGGTGGTATTCGGGATGCAGTTGCCGGTAGGCGGACTTGCAGACGTAGCAGCGCCGCGTACCCACCAGCGAGCGACGAGGCGGCGCGGCCCGATCACCGGACGAATCCGGCTCCGCGACACCGGCCTGATCGCTGGGACCAGCCTGAGCCCGGGGACCTGCTTGATCCCGAGGACCGGCTGAGATCGCCGGCGGGACGAGCGCGGGGGACGGATCCTGCTCTCGATAGCGCACCGTGGCCGCCGTGACCTCGTGGTCGCGCCGCCTGCGCTCGGCGTGCCGCGACGCCTTGCGCGACTTCTTCCCCGCCCGGTACAGGTGCGCCGCCGCCTCGTGCACGGCCGCCCATCGAGGGTCGGCCGGATCGGCCGCGCGCGCCTGGGCCATCACCCGCAGACAGGTCTCGATCTCAGTCTGGCCGGTCTCCGACCCGGGCGGCGGAGCCCCGGCCACGTCAGGATCGACGACCGACACCCGCACCCCCACCGATGACCTCAAGAGTTGGGGCAAGGCTGGTCGGATTCGAACCGACGTCCTCCAACCTGCTGTAAGGCGCGACGACCTCTGCGCTACAGCCTTGCCGCTGCAGAGCTTAGCGAATAGCACTGACATTCGAGGGCCGTTCTCGGCGTACGGGACCCGGTGGCCACTCGAACGACCTCCTAAGGCGCCTTGACCGCAGAGGTGTTCGCTTGAGGCGCGACCACCTGAGAAGCGGCGGCGCCCTTCCTGAGATCACCGGAGAGCCGATGAGAACCGATCACTGGAAGAACTCGACGAACGTGTCGCTCTACGACCGCGTCGTCGAACGCCAGCGCCTGGCACGCGTCATGGCCTGGCTGCTCTGGGGCGCCAGGCTGAGGCCGTGGTACGCGGAGCTGGACGAGCTGGGAAGACTGGCGGCGAGCAGATCGGTGCTCGACGTGCCGTGCGGGGGCGGCGTGGCGTTTCGCGGCCTGCGAGCGGCCTCCGGTCCGCGTTACGTGGCCGCCGATCTGTCCTCCGTGATGCTGGACAGGGCCAGGGCGGAGGCGGTTCGCCGTGGGCTGACCCACATCGAGTTCGCGCAGGCCGACGTGACGGACCTGCCGTACCCGGACGAGAGCTTCGATCTGTGCGTCAGCTACAACGGGCTGCACTGCTTCCCCGATCCCGGGTCCGCTGTCGCCGAGATGGCGCGGGTGCTTCGGACCGGCGGGGAGCTGATCGGCACAGCCATCGTTCTGGGTGCGGGCCGCCGCCAGGACGCCGTGATCGCCAAGAATCGCGAGCTCGGCATATTCGGGCGGGTCGGGACGGGCGCGGAGGTGCGCGGCTGGCTGAGTGCCGCCGGGTTCGGCGAGCTGCGGATCAGGCACAGCGGCGCCATGATGTTCTTCCGCACGACCAGGAACGGCTCAGCCGGCTTCCACTGACGGGACGCGCAGGTGCTGCTGCCCCCCTTCACCGCTTTTCAGTACGGCCCGCTGGAGCTGCTGGAGATCGAGAGAAGGCTCGATCCCCAGCTCTTCCTGGAGGGTCCGCCTGAGCACCTGGTAGACCTGGAGGGCTTCGCCGCGGCGTCCTGACCGTTGCAGCGTTCTCATGAGCTGCGCGTAGAACCATTCGTTGAGCGGATATTCGGCGATGAGCTGCTTCAGCTCGCCCACCATGTCGCGATGGCGGTCCATCAGCAGATCCATCTGTATCCGCATCTCCAGGGCCTGGAGGCGCTGTTCCTCCAAATGCGCGACATGCGCTCTGAGCAGGGGGCCCAGCGGGATGTCCTCCAAAGCGCCGCCGCGCCACAGCCGCAACGCCCGCCATAACAGGCGGGAGGCCTCCACGCGGTTGTCCTTCTTGAAATGCGCCCGCGCGTTGGCCAGATGCTCGCGGAACACCGCCACGTCGAGTTGTTCAGGGGCGAGATGGAGGATGTAGCCAGGGGAGGCGGTTTCGAGCAACTCGCTTTCCGGGCCGTCACACAGCCGGCTGAGGTTTTTGCGGATCTGGTAGACGTACGTCTGAGCCGTGGTCGTGGCGCTGCGGGGCGGTGTGTCGCCCCAGAGTTCCTCGATGATCGACTCCAGCGACACGATCCGGTTGGCGCAGACCGAGAGCAATCCCAGGACCTGACGCTGCTTGGGCGGGCGTGGCGAGTAGATTTTATCTTGGATTTCCAGCTCTAAGGTGCCGAGTACTCGCAATCGAGTCATTTCAGTGCTCCAAGATGGGCGCGGAGGCCGGTGCCGGCATGACTTTCAGCGGCGGAGCATTCATGACACGTCACCTTGCGACGGTGGGCTCCCCCGTTGGCGCAGATATTTGATCTTTGTTAAGTTTTCATTCATGCTAGGACAATTGATCTGGGTAGGCAAGGACTCTGCACCGCACATCGCCCATCGGCGGTTGTGTGCGGCGGAATATCCGCGGGATTGCCCTCCCAGCTGCCTTCATTAAGGCAGTCGGGCACGGCCATGACAACGAGACAATTCCCTGTTTTCCCAGCTCGAAGCGGCGTGACAACGACCTGGAACGCTTTAAGCCCGCCAGGCGGAGCGCCCCGCCGTATACTCGCCGTATACTTTTCATATACCAGCTCTATACCGAAACACTCCATCCTTCTTTCCGCCTCCTACCGCTCCTTTCTCTCGGAGATCAGCTTCTGGACGAGCGCGGTGGTGTGTTTTCCGTCCTGATAAGCCGGATGTGTAATCACCTCCTCGATGAATGCGAGTGTTGTTCGGATTCCAGGTCCCGAGACCCGGAGCTCGCCGAGGGCGCGGATCATGCGGTTGAGCGCCTGCTGGCGGTCGGGCCCCCATGACACGATCTTCGCCATGAGCGAGTCGTACTCCGCGGGAATCGTGTATCCGGTGCCGGCATGGCTGTCCGTCCTGATGAACGGCCCGGCGGGCGGCACGAACTCGGTGAGGGTGCCCGGCGTCGGCGCGAACCCCTTCTCCGGATCCTCGGCGTTGAGCCTGCACTCGATGGCCACGCCACGCAGCGATATGTCGCTCTGGGACACCGAGGCCGGCAGTCCTCCCGCGACTCTGATCTGCTCGCGTACCAGGTCGAGCCCCGTCACCATCTCGGTGACCGGGTGCTCCACCTGGATCCGGCAGTTGATCTCCATGAAGAAGAAGCGCCCGAACTCGTCGACGAGGAACTCGAAGGTGCCGAGTCCTCGGTAACCCAGCCGCCTGGCCGCCTCCATCGCCCCCAGCGCCATCCTTTCCGCCAGGTCCGGAGCCAGGCCGGGCGCCGGGGTCTCTTCGACCAGCTTCTGGTGCCGCCGCTGCACCGAGCAGTCGCGCTCGCCGAGATGCAGCACGTTGCCGTGGTTGTCGCACAGCACCTGGATCTCGATGTGCCGCGCGTTCTCGACGAAGCGCTCCAGGTAGACGCGGCCGTCGTTGAAGGCCGCGTTGGCCGTGGCGCGGGCGTTGCGGTAGGCCTGCGGGAAGTCCCTGAGGCTGCGGACGACGTTCAGCCCGCGCCCGCCTCCGCCCGCGCAGGCCTTGAGGATGACGGGAAAGCCGATGGCGTCGGCCAGCTCGCGCGCCTCGGTGCTCTCCAGGGCGCGCTCGCTCCCCGGCACCACCGGCAGGCCGGCCTCGGCCATCAGCTTGCGCGCCTCGGCCTTGTCACCGAACTGAGCGATGAGGCCGGCCGGAGGACCGATGAAGGTCAGCCCCTCCATCTCGCAGATCTCCGCGAAGTCCGGGTCCTCGGACAGGAAACCGTACCCCGGATGGATCGCCTCGGCCCCCGTGGCCTTCCCCGCCTCGATGATCGCGGGGATGTTGAGGTAGCTGTGCCTGATGGCGGCGGGGCCGATGTGCACGGCCTCGTCCGCGAAGCGCACGACGGGAGAGTCGCGATCGGGGGTGGAGTAGACCGCGATCGTCCGTAAGCCCATCTCCCGGCAGGTCCGCGCGATCCTCAGCGCGATCTCGCCGCGGTTGGCTATCAGTACGCTGTTGAACATCTCACCCTGCCATCGCGATCTCGATCAGTGGGTGGTCGTACTCCACGGACGTCGCGTCCGGCACGAGAATCCGCCGGACGATTCCCGCACACTTGGTCTCGATCGGTGTCATGAGTTTCATGGACTCGATGACCCCCACCTGCTGGCCCGCGACGACCTCGGCGCCCTCCTCGACGAAGGGCGGCGCGCCTGGCTTGGCAGCGCGGTAGAAGGTGCCGATCATCGGCGCGCGCACGTACTCCGTCCGCTCGGCCTCGTCGTCCGGCGCGTCGTCCGGCGCATCGAGCGGCTCGGCGGCCGGAGCCGGGCGGGTGGGTCCGGTGGCGGTGTCCGGCCACTCCACCTCAAGGCTGTTGGAGCCCTGTCGTACGCGGATTCGCGTGGGCGTCTCCGGCAACTGCCGCAGCAACGTCACCAGCTGATGGGCCAGGTTCTCGGCGTCGTTCACAGGCTGACCTCCTTCTTGACCGACTGCGCTCCGAAGCGGGCGAAACGGGCATGACGCCTGCGTACGAGTGCGTCGGCGTCCCAGGGGGTGAGCTCGTCGAGAGCCGCGGTGAGGTGCGCCCGCAGGATCTCCGCGGCCCGCGCGTGGTCGCGCTGAGCTCCCCCCGGCGGCTCGGGCACCATGTCGTCCACGATCCCCAGGCGCAGGAGATCCGGCGGGGTCACCTTCAGCGCCCGGGCGGCCGTCGGGGCGGCGTCCCGCGACCGCCAGAGGATGCTCGCGCATCCCTCGGGTGAGATGACCGAGTAGACCGCGTGCTCCAGGGCCAGGACGCGGTCGGCGAGCGCGAGAGCCAGCGCTCCGCCGCTCCCACCCTCGCCGGTGAGCACCGCGATCAGCGGAACGCGCAGTCCTGACATGAGCCGGAGGCTGGCCGCGATGGCGTTCATCTGCCCGTGCGCCTCGGCCTCCATGCCTGGATAGGCGCCGGGTGTGTCGATGAGCGTGATGATCGGCAGGCGGAGCTTCTCCGCCAGCGTCATCAACCTGGCGGCCTTGCGGTAGCCGGCCGGTGAGGCCATCCCGAAGTTCCGCCGCGCCAGCTCCGCCGCGTCATGGCCCTTCTGCTGGCCGATGATGGCGACCGGTCGTCCGGCCAGGTGGCCGAATCCGGCGATCATGGCGGGGCAGTCTCCGGAGACCCGGTCCCCGTGCAGTTCCTTGAACCCGTCGTACATGTGGTGGATGTAGTCCAGCGTGGTGGGCCGCTCCAGCTCGCGCGCCCTGCGCACCCGCTGCCAGGGGTCCGCCGCCTCCGGCTCCCCGAGCGGGCCGGGCGGCGTCGCCGGCGGGAGGTCGTCGCCGCCGGACGGCGGATCCGTGAGGGAGAGCAGCCTGGACAGGACCGTGCGCAACCTGACGCGGGGTACGACGTCGTCGATGAGACCGTGCTCCATCAGGGAGGACGCGGTCTGGAAGTCGGCGGGCAGCCGTTTTCCGATCGTCTGCTCGATGACCCGCTTCCCGGCGAACCCCATGCGGGCGCCCGGCTCGGCGATGATCACGTCCGTCTGTGTGGCGAAGGAGGCGGCCACGCCGCCGAACGTGGGGTCGGTGACGACGGTGATCGTCAGGACGCCCGCGTCGTTGAGCGCGGCCAGCGCCTGGCTCGTCCTGGCCATCTGCATGAGCGCCAGGGCACCCTCCTGCATGCGGGCACCGCCGGACGCGGTCACCACGATCAGCGGGATCCGCTCGTGCCGAGCGGCGTCCGCCGCGCCGACCACCAGATCACCCACGCTGGTGCCCAGGCTGCCGCCGAGGAACGCGAAGTCCATCACCAGGAGGATCACCCGCCGGCCCTCGATCGTGCCCCGCACGCTGACCGCGGCATCGCGCAGGCCCGTGGCCGCCCGCGCCGCCGCCAGCCGGTCGGGGTAGGCCAGCCGGTCAGTGAAACCGAGCGGATCCCCGGCCGGGATCCCGAAGTCCATCTCGCCGGCCGAGCCCTGGTCGAGGAGTTGCCCGATCCGCTGGAACGCGTCGAGCCTGGCGTGGTGGCCGCACTCGCGGCACACGTGGAGCTCCTGCTCGAACCTCTTCCGGTAGAGGCGGATGCCGCACTGCTGACAGACGATCCATACCGGGGATTCCGTCACCGATCCGTCCTCTCTTCCGTCTCAGGCGGGAACGGGATCATGGGGCCGAAGATGCCGTAGTCCCATTGGTGCCACGTGGCGCCGAACTCCTGGAACCCGCGCAGCAGGGAGGCGCCGATGCGACGGATCAGGTGGCGGACCGAGGTCTTCGCGAAGCTCATGCGCCGGTGTCACCTCTTTCTGCCGCACGTCAGATGAGCAGGGAGACGGCGGCCACGTTGACCGCGAACGCCAGGATTCCGCAGACGGTTCGGGCCAGGTTCCAGGCGGCCCACGCGCGCCGTGGGTCCAGCCGCTCCCAGTCGGCGGGCAGGTTGTGCGCGTCCAGGCGCATCACCTTGCGCTTCAGCGGGACGTTCCTGAAGCGGGAGATGATGATCACGGCGAGCGCGGCGACGGCCGACACGGCGAAGAGCGCACCCGCCGGTTGCGCCGGCGCGAAGATCGCCAGGAGCACGCCCAGGACCACGGTCACGCTGACGAGCAGCGGCTGGAGCCCGTCGAAGCGGTTACCCCAGAACTGGTGAATCTCGACGTACCGCTCCGCGGGCAGGCTGAGCAGCAGCGGGACCCCGCCCATGACCGACCAGAGCAGGACGCCCGCGGCGATGCCGCTGGCCAGGAGCGCGACTGCGATGAGGATCGGAAGAAATGCCTGCATGTCCGTCTCCTCGGTCACCGATCGCTCAACGGGACGGCCGCGGCCTCGACCTGCTTCTTGATCCGGGCCATCTGTACGACGGAGTTGCGGTTGATCCGATCCTCCATCGTCGCGTCGTCGACGGGAGCGTCGGACCTCATCGCGAACTCCTGCAGCCAGCGCATCTCCACGCCGCCGGGCACCTCGCGATACTCCCAGCGGATGTTCATGAACTCGAACACGCCCTTCTCCACCCGGTGCGCGGTGACGGTGCGCGACTCGGGATCAGGCGTACGCTCGGACACCCAGGTCCACTGATTGCCGTTCTCGTCGGGGTGCATGGTGAGCCGGAAGCGGATCGTCGCGCCACGCGTCTCCAGGATCTCGGCCGCCGCGTATTCGCTGAACAGCTCCGGCCAGGTGGGGACATCGTTGGTCATGCGCCAGACCAGGTCCATCGGAGCGTCGATGACGACGGCGTTGTCGGTGTGCACGCTCATCGGCCGACCGCCTCACGCAGCCGCGCGTTCACGAAGTCGACCACGTCCGCGGGCGTGGGCAGTTCCTGGACGGCGGTGTCGGGCACGACCACGGCGTACTCGTCCTCGACGCGGCTGGCCAGTTCGAGGACGGCCAGGGAGTCGTAGCCGAGATCGCCGAAGGCGATGTCGCCGATGTCGCCGTCCAGCGAGGTGATGTCGGTCTCCCCTCCGCTCGCTCGGAGGATTCGCTTGAGATCATCGAGCGTGAACTCTCTCACGGTGCGTTCTCCCCTGGTGACGTGTCGTTTCCGGTTACGGTGAAACGACCATTGGTGATCCTGGTAAAAGCGGGTCGGTTACCGAACGATGTTCAGTCGAGGATCAGTCGAACGATCAACGCGGCGTTGAATCCACCGTGGCCGCGCGCCACGACGAGCGCGGTGCGGAGGCTGGCGGGGCGGGCCTGATCGACGACCAGATCGAGGGCGGACGCGAAGGCGGGGCGGTGGACTCCCACCGTGGGCGGGATGATCTGGTCGCGCAGCGACAGCAGCGCGGTGGCGACGTCCAGCGCGGCGCCGCCGGCGTACAACCGGCCCGTCATGGTCTTGGGCGCGGTCACCGGGACGCTCCGCGCGCCGAACAGCGAGACCAGGGTCTCCGCCTCCAGCCGGTCGGCTGACGGCGTCCCGTGGGCGTCGGCGAACACGACGTCGATGTCCCCGGGGGTCAGTCCGGCGTCGTCGAAGGCGAGCTGGATGGCGCGGCGCAGGTTGGGAGGCCGCCGCGCATCGGGAGGGGGGTCGAAGGTGGCGCCGTAACCGACGATCTCGCCGTACATGTCGGCGGCGCCGCGCCGCCGCGCCTCGTCGAGCTCCTCCAGCACCATCATGGCGCCGCCCTCGCCGGGCACGTAGCCGCAGGCGCGCAGGTCGAAGGGCAGGTAGGCCTGTTCCGGGGCGGTCGAGCGGCTGATCTGCCCGTTGGCGAACTGGGCGACGACCCCGTACGGACACAACGAGGCATCCGTGCCGCCGGCCAGCACCAGGCGGGCGCCGCCGCGCAGGATCCGCCTGGCCTCGGCCAGCGCCTCGATCCCCCCGGTCTGCTCGGTGGCCAGCACGCGGCAAGGGCCGCGCATCCCGTACCTGATGGAGGTCTGTCCGGTGGATGCGGCGTAGAACCAGGCGATCGACTGGTAGGCCCCCACGGACCGCGGTCCCTTGCTCCACAGCTTCTGGATCTCCCGCTGGCCGAACTCCGTGCCGCCGGAGGAACTGGCCGTGACCACGGCCATGTCGTATTCGGGGAAGGCGGCCGGATCGGCCTCGGCGTCGGCCAGAGCCATGGCCGACGCGGCCAGGCCGAGGTGCGTCCAGCGGTCGGTCTGGACCGCGACGCGCCCCGGCACGTGATCCTCGGCGGCGAACGCCGGCACCTCCCCCGCCAGGCGGAAGGGGTAGGACGAGGCGGCGAGCCGGGTCATGGGGGCGATGCCGCTCTTGCCGCTCAGCGTGGCCGCCCAGTAGTCATCGAGGCCGGCGCCGTTGGGGGCGACGACGCCGATGCCCGTCACCACGGATCGAGCTCTCATCCCCGGACCGCCCCCAGCCGCTGGAGGATCATCGCGCTCTGGAAACCGCCGAAACCGCTCGCCACGCTCAGCACGCCAGCCACCCGGCACTCCCGTGCCGTGAGCGGAACGTAGTCCAGATCGCATTCGGGGTCGGGGGTGTGCAGGTTCGCCGTGGGCGGGACCACGCCACGGTTGATCACCAGGGCGCAGGCCGCCAGCTCGATGGCGCCGATCGAGCCGAGCGAGTGTCCCACCATCGACTTGATCGAGCTGACCGGGATCTCGCGCGCCCGGTCGCCGAGACTCCGCTTGAAGGCGGCGGTCTCGTGCCTGTCGTTCTGTTTGGTCCCCGAGCCGTGGGCGTTGATGTAGTGAACGTCCTCGGCGGACGCCCGGGCCTCATGCATCGCGCGCGCGATCGCCTCGGCCATCTCGCGCCCGTCTGGTTTGAGCCCGGTCATGTGAAAGGCGTTGCTGCGGGTGGCGTAGCCGGTGATGGTGGCATAGACGGATGCGCCGCGCCGCCTCGCCTCCTCCTCCGGCTCCAGGACGAACGCGGCCGCCCCCTCACCCAGCACGAACCCGTCACGGTGCAGGTCGAAGGGCCGGGAGGCGTGCTCGGGATCGTCGTTGTTGGGCGAGGTGGCCTTGATCGCGTCGAAGCACGCGACGCTGATCGGGGAGATGGGGGCGTCGGTCGCCCCCGCGACCACCACGTCGGCGGCCCCCTCCTCGATGATGCGGGCGCCGTGGCCCACCGCGTCCATGCCGGAGGTGCAGCCCGTCGAGATCAGGGCCACCGGGCCCTCGGCGCCGCAGGTCCAGGCCACTTCGCGGGCCAGCGTGCTGGGCACCATGTAGTCGTACAGGTGCGGCACGGCGTAGGAGTGGTCGACGTCCCAGTGCCTGCCGTGGTCGCTCAGCACGACGTACTCCTGCTCCAGCCGCATCGTGCAGCCCACGGCGCTGCCGAGCGCCACGCCGACCCGGTGCGGATTCAGCCGTTCCGGCTCCAGCCCCGAGTCGGACATCGCCTCCCGTGCGCTCAGCACGGCCAGCTGGGCCGCGCGGTCCATGCGGCGGATCTCCCGCGGGGTGAGCCCCAGCGCCGCCGCGTCGAAGTCGCACTCGGCGGCGACCCTGGACCGGAAGCCGGTGGGATCGAACAGCGAGATGGTGCGCGTCGCCGTTTTGCCGGACGTCACCAGATCCCAGAACGCCTCCCGGCCCGTACCGCCCGGTGCCATGACACCGATGCCGGTGATGACGGCCCGCCGGGAACTCATCGAGCCGGCTCCCCGTCGGGTCGGCCGCCCGGCGGTTCCTCGGTGTCGACGTGCCCGAGCTCCGGTCTGGGAGCCAGCGGGCACAGGTGGAAGAGGACCTCGACCGGGTCGTCCGAGGGGTTCTCCAGCCGGTGGCGGACGCCCTTGGGGACGAGGATCGCCTGGCGCGGCGCGAGCGGAACGGGGCTCCCCTCGATCCGCAGCACCGGCCGCCCGGCCATCACGTAAAGGTGCTCTTCCGAATAGGGGTGGTAGTGCTCGGAGACGAACTCTCCAGGCGCCAGCGTGACCACACCCATCAGGCCCGTGGAGGAGCCGCCGCTCTTCGGGCTGAGCAGGATGCGGATCTCGCCGCCGCGCTTGGTGTTGACGACGGCGTCACTGAAGTCGATCACAGTGTCCATGGTCGGCATGAGACTCCCTATGAGCGCGCAGATATCCCCTCAATGTGGACGAGGCGCTTCGAAGGCCGTTAGGGAATGGTTCGTGAGACAGGCTCGAACCGTCTCCAAGCGGATCGCGAGCCGCCGGTGCTTCACTCGCAGACCTCCGCAACGCGACGTCAGGACTCCGAGGAGGAACGATGAGGCACGAGACGACCGAGGTGCTGATCGTGGGGGGTGGACTCACCGGGCTCTCCGCCGCCGCCTTCCTCTCGGCCCAGGGCGTGGCCACTCTCCTCGTGGAGAAGCACGAAGGGCTCTCCGTTCATCCGCGGGCCCGGGGTCTCAACCCCAGGGGCGTGGAACTGCTCAGGGCGCTCGGCCTGGAGGAGGAGCTGCTCGCCGGCACCAGCGGGTTCGCCGACTTCGTCACCAGAGCGCGGGTGGAGTCGCTGACGGGGCCGGAATTCGAGAGCGTCACGCTGCCGCTCCGCGCCGACCTGCGCGACATCAGCCCGTCGCGGTGGTGTCTGACCAGCCAGGACCGGGTCGAGCCGCTGTTGTACGCGCGAGCGCGGGAACTGGGCGCCCGGCTGTCGTTCGGCACCGAGCTGGCCGGGCTGGAGCAGGACGACGAGGGAGTCCTCGCCCGGCTGCCGGATCGCACGGTACGCGCCCGGTACGCCATCGCCGCGGACGGAGCCCAGGGCGGGGTCCGCGAGCAGCTCGGCATCGCCCGCACCGGCCCCGGCGTGCTGGCGAACCAGATGAGCATTCTGTTCCGCGGTGACCTCAGCGGCCCGTTGCGCGGCCGCCGCTTCGCCGTCTGCCAGATCGTCAACCCCGAGGTGCAGGGGATTCTCGCGCACGACGACACCCTGAGCGTCGGCACCCTCATCGTGCGGTGCCGGCCGGAGGACAGGAGCTTCACCGGCGAACGGTGCCTGTCCCTGATCCGCGGGGCGGTGGGCGACCCGGCCTTCGACGCCCAGATCATCGCCGCCATGCCATGGGAACTGGCGGCCTGGTCGGCCACGCGGTACCGGGCGGGCCGGGTCTTCCTGGCCGGGGACTCGGCGCACGTCCTGCCCCCGGTCGGGGGCTTCGGCGCCAGCCTGGGCATGCAGGACGCGCACAACCTGACGTGGAAGCTCGCCCATGTGCTCCGCGGCGAGGCCGGAGCCGGCCTGCTCGACACGTACGACGCCGAACGCCGGGCGGTCGGAGACCTGACCGTGGCCTACAGCCATCGCCGCATCGCCGCGGGACGTGGAGTGACCGCGGGCGCGGCGCCGCTCGACGGCCTGGACGAGCTGACCATGACCTTCGGCTACCGGTACGGCGCGGATCCGGAGGACCCGCACCGCCCGGCCGCCTGTCCCGGCGCGCGTGCCCCGCATCTCGTTCTCGAGCGGCGGGGTGAGCCCATGTCGGTGATCGATCTGTTCCGTCGCGACCTGGTCCTGCTCGCCGGGCCGCAGGGCGACCGCTGGCGGGAGCCGGCGCGCAGGACCGCGCGACGCCTGTCGGTCCGCCTCGACGTCCACGTGCTCGCCGGGGAACTCCTCGATGTGGAAGACCGCTGGGAGAAGGCCTACGGCCTGGGCGGCGACGGAGCGGTGCTGGTGCGCCCCGACGGCTTCGTGGCCTGGCGGAGTGATCTGGAGGAGCCGCTGGACCGGGCCGTGGAGCGGGTGCTGTCGCTGAACGCGTGACCCGGTTACGCGCAGCCTCCCTTGTCGGTCAGCAGGGCGGCCACCGCGCCGGCCACGGGGCCGGCCACGGGGCCGGCCGCCGGGACGGCGAGCGGGTCGGCCGCCCCGGCGGCCGCGGCGGCCAGGGCCTCTTCCTCGGGCATGCCGACGAAGTGCACGACCTCCTCGTGGTTCGTGGAGCCGATGAAGTTCTCCGCGCCCGCACGGTAGTACAGGGTCACCGCGGTGCGCACGGGCTCGATGCGGGGCTTCCCTCCGGCCCGCAGCTCACGGATGATGCCTGGCGCGTCATAGCTCAGCACGAGGCCCTCACGGACGAAATAGGTCTCCCCCCGGACCGAGCGGGTCGGGAGAACCTCGGCGGGAGTGCCGGCCTTGGGGTGGTGGTAGAAGGGCTGAGTCAGCAGGTCGTAGTCGAAGATCACTTCCAGAACGGGCCGTGACTCCGGTTCCAGCAGCGGCGTGACCGCCTCGTCCCACCATCGACGCAGGAGCCGCCGCGCCTCTGGGTCGCCGAACAGATACTTGACCGCGTCGCCGTAGGCGACGTCGCTGTTGGCCTCCGTGGCGGCGGTGACCGCCGTCTGGAGCGGGAGCGCGGCCGGATCGTCGGTCCTCGACACCCACGCGTCCAGCGTGCGCAGCACCCGCGACTGGGAGACCCCGCCGATCTCGCGCAGGCCGACCCAGGTGTGCCGCAGGACCGCGTTCTCCGCGACGACGCGGCTCCAGAACAGGAAGCGCTTCATCAGCTCGTTGTCGGAGAAGGAGACGGTGTTGTGGGCGAGAATGTACTCGAAATCGTCATGGTCACCGCGGACCGAGATGATCCCGTGCTCGGCCTTCTTCTCCGCGTATTCGGTGTTGGGCAGCAGATGGAGCGGATAGACCGCGATACGTGAGACGTGCCGCGAGAGCCGGTCGTAGCCTTCGAAGAAGGTGCCCAGCGTCTCACCCGGCGCACCCCAGATCAGCTCGGCGTAGGCGTCGAGTCCCTCCCGGTCCAGCCATTCCGCGAGGTCCTCCCAGTCGTTGACCTTCATGTTGCGCCGGTTCATCAGCTGGAGCGCGTCGTCGGTGAGCGTCTGGAGGGCGAGGGTGAAAGAACTGCGCAGTCCTTCGCGCTTCATGGTGCGCACGATGTCGTAGAAGACCTTCGACTTGTTCTTGGCCCACGAGGTCTCCAGGGCTCGCGGGTAGCCGTAGCGGTCCCTGACCGCCAGCAGGTCCGTCACGAACTCCGCGTCGATCGGCAGCATCCCGAAGTTGGCGTCGCACAGCACGACCGTGTGCACTCCGTGGCCGGCGAACAGCTCCAGCTCCGCGCGGAGCCGCTCGCGGGAGAACGCCCGTACCCGCTGGCCCACCGCGCCGCCCCAGTAGCAGAAGGAGCACTTGTACGGGCAGCCGCGGTTGGTCTCCATGAGCGCGACGTCGTACCTGAAGCGGCCGGCGGCGTCGGTGAGCTCGATGGCGCCGGTCAGGAAGGGGGACGGGATGACGTCGAGGTCGTTGATCCGCTCTCTGGGCGGCGTGGTGACCACTTCCCCCTCGGCGTTCACGAACGAGATGCCGCCGATGCCGCCGAGGTCGGTCGCCGGGACGCCGGCCAGCCGGGCCTTGAGCAGCTCGACGAACACCTCCTCCCCCTCACCGTTGACGATGACGTCCACGTCGGGAAACATGCGGAAAGTCCGCTCGGCCTGGTTGGCCACATGGGTGCCACCGAAGATCACCCAGCCGTCGGGGTTCATCTGCTTGAAGGTCTCGGCGAGCGCGCCGAATTTCTGGTAGTTCCAGCCGAGCACCGAGAAACAGATGACGTCCGGCGCGCCGTCGTGGAAAACCTCGACGGCCATCTTCATGAGCGTCACGCCACCGCGGAAATTGTGGATCGTCGCGTCCACCCGCGAGCGCAGATGGTCATCGGACGACACCATGGCCTTGAGGTAACCCGAGGCGAGTGGCATCGACTCCAGCGGCATGTCCCAGACGCCTTGTTGCAGGAGATACACAGACAGCTTGCGTTGATCGGCCACCATCGCGTGCTCCTCTTGAATGTGCCTGTGAGTGATGACGAGATGGTGAGCGCAGCGATTAGAGCGTCATTCAATTCTTGGTGGAAGGCCTCGCCGGAGCGGGGCTGAGGAAATCCCTGAAGCGCCGGGCGACGTCGGCGGGATGCACGGTGGGCCGCCCCAGCGAGGCCGGGGATCCCGGCCTGATCGACAGATGGATGAAGGCCGGTCCCGATCCGAGCACGGCGGCCCGCAGGGCCTGGCCCAGCTCGTCGAGGCTGCGGCAGCCGTGGACGTACTGGTAGCCGCTGGCCATGGCGATCGCGGGCAGGTCCGCCTGGTGCGCCAGCGTGCGCTGGCCGCCCGTCGAGTCATGGACGCCGTTGTCCAGCACGACGTGCACCAGGTTCCGTGGCTGGCACGCGCCGACGGCCGTGAGCGTGCCGAGCCGCATCAGGGCGGCGGCGTCGCCGTCGATCACCACCACGGACCTGGAGGTGCTCAGCGCCGCACCGAGCCCCACCGCCGCCGCCGACCCCATCGCGCCCACCAGATAGAAGTGCTGGGGGCGGTCCGCGAGGGTGAAGAGCTCACGGCTGGTCATGCCCGTCGTGGAGATGATCGCGGCGTCGTCGGGCACCACTTCCAGGATCCGGTTCAGGGCGGCGGTCCTGGTGGGCCCCTTCCCCTGGGCGACCGCGGGCCACCGTACGCACTCGGTCTGGGTCCTGGCGGGCGAGGGCTCGTGCAGCGTCGTGGAGAGGAACGTCCCACGCCGCACCACCCACGCGTACGGCACGGAGCGCTCCTCCATCTGCCTCCATCCCTCGTCCAGGGTGGCGGCGACCCGGTCCGGCTCCGCGGGCAGCACCTGCCAGCCGATCCGCAGCAGGTCGAGCAGGTCACGGGTGATCTCGCCCATGAGTGCGTGCTGCGGCTCGTCGGGCTGCCGCGGCTCGCCCCGCCAGGTCACGATCAGCGGCACCGGGATGCGATGGGGATGGGTCAGTGACGTCAGCGGGTTCACCATGTTGCCCAGCCCGGAGTTCTGGCTGAACACGCACGCGGTCGAGCCGGCCAGCCACTGTCCCGCCGCGATGGCCAGCGCCTCGCCCTCCTGGGTGGCCCGGACGTAGGCGACCTCGGGGAAGCCCGCCACCGCGTTGATCAGCGACGCCACATGGGAGCAGGGAACGCCGGTGAACGCCGTCACCCCTCGTCGCCTCAGAGCGGAGAGGAACGCGGTGGGGTCGAGCACCGCCTCACGCCCCCAACTCGGCGTAGCCGTTGAGCTTGGTGAGCAGCTCCGCGTAGTGCTGCTCCTCGCGTTCGAGCTCCTCGTACTCCAGCAGCGTGAAGATCTCCTTGAGCGTGCTGATCGAGTCGTCCAGCCCCGTGGGCCCGTTCTCGCGCAGGACCAGGCAGGCGCGCCGCATGGCGGCCGTGGCCGCGCGCAACGCCTGGTTGGCCCAGATCACCCCGCTGATGCCCAGGCTCTGGAACTGGCTCATGGGTGTGCTGTGGTAGGTCGTGGGCGCCACGATCAGGGGCAGCCGGTCATCCCAGAGGGCGCAGAACTTCGCGATCTCCGCGACCGTCGGCTGCCTCGAATGGATGAAGATGGCGTCCGCGCCCGCGGCCTTGTAGGCGGTGGCCCGCTCCAGGGCGGCGTCCATGCCGGCCCCCGCGATCAGGGCCTCCACCCTGGCCATGATGACGAAGTCGGGATCGGTCACGGCGTCCCGGCAGGCGGCGATCTTCCCGCACATCTCGGCGATGGGGGCGAGGGCGTGGGCGTCGCCGACGAAGGAGTTCATCTTGGGCGAGGCCTTGTCCTCCAAGCAGATGCCGGCCGCGCGCGCCCGCTCGGCCCGGCAGGCGAACCGCCGCGCGGTGTTGAAGTTGCCGTGGCCCGTGTCGCCGTCCACCAGCACGGGCGCGTCCGTCACCGCGGTGATGTGCTCGACGACCTGGATCAGCTCCGTCCACGACGCCTCCTCGCAGTCGCGCACGCCGAGGGCGGTGGACATGCCCAGCCCGGAAGCCCACAGAGCGGGAAACCCGCAGTCGCTCCCGATGCGCGCGGACAGCCCGTCGTGCACGCCGAGGAGCGGGAACACCGCCGAATTTCGCATGAGATCGCGGAGCCGGGCTCCCTGACCTTGGACGGCACGGCGGTCGGAATGGGGTGACGACACGGTTCCTCCTCGCGAGGGCGATGACTGGCCGGGTCATTGTCATTCGCGCGATTCGAGTCTCGGTCGAGATCCGAGCCGAGCGTTCCTCGACCGTCTCTCTAGAGCGCCCATGCATGCTCTGCCTCAGCTTCGGCGAGAAGAAAGGACTTTCACATGGGCGGGATGGCCGGATGGATCGACTACCAGCGTGACCTCACACCCGCCCGTGACATCGTCGCCACCATGGCCGGCCAGGTCGCCTGGCGAGGGCCCGGCGGATACGGGATCTGGAGTTCCCCCCGCGCCGTCATCGGGCACCACCGGCTCGCTCTCGTCGACGTGGCGGGCAGCGCTCAGCCCCTCGTCGTCGAGGAGGACGGGCACCCGCTGGTCGTGGTCGCCCTCGACGGCGACATCCACAACCACCGCGAGTTGCGGGCCGCGCTGAAAGGTCACGGGCACGACTTCCGCACCTCGGGCGAGGCCGAGGTGGTGGCCAGGGCGTACCTGGAGTGGGGGATCGAGTGCGTGAGCAGGCTGGACGGCGTGTTCGCGATCGCGATCTGGGACGTGCGCGGCGAGGAACTGGTGCTGGTGGGAGACCGGCTGGGGCTGAGATCCATCTACTACCAGACCACCCCCACCGGGGTCCTGTTCGGCTCGGAGCCCAAGGCGCTCCTGGCCCATCCGGAGATCGACGCCGTGGTGGAGGAGGACGGGCTGCGGGACGCGCTGTCCTTCACCGTCGTCCCCGGCAGGTCGGTCTACAAGGACATGCGGCGGCTCAACCAGGGACACCTGGTCAGGATCACCGCCGGAGGGGTCAAGGAACAGCGGTACTGGACCCTTGAGGCCGCGCCGCATCCCGACTCCGCGGCCCGTACCGCCGCGACCTGGCGCGAGCTGCTGGAGGCGGCAGTGCACGCGCGGCTGGACGTGGACGTCCCCGTCGGCGTGCTGCTGTCGGGCGGTGTGGACTCCAGCGCGCTGGTGGCGCTGGCGGCCCGGGTGATGCGTGAGAGAGGCGGGCCCGCCCTGCGCACCTTCACCCTGGACTTCGCCGGCACGCAGACGGGTCCCGGGCTGCTCCAGGTGTCGCGGGACGCGCCTCACGCGGCCATGGTCGCCCGCGAGTTCGGCACCGACCACACGGAGATCGTGGTCGACCGGGCCGAGCTGGAAGACCCGGTGCTCCAGCGGACGATGGTCGCCGCGCAGCAGGACCGCCCGACACCGACCAGCGACTTCGCCATCGCCCTGCGCTTCCTGTGCCGGACGGTGAGCTCCAGCGTGCCGGTCGTGCTGAGCGGACAGCAGGCGGGGCTGATGTTCGGCGGCGCCTTGGGCATGAGCGACGAACAGAGCACCGGCGGCGCCACCTTCCCCTGGATCTCCTTCACCCAGCGCCGCACCCACCGGAGCGGCATCGGCACCGGCCTGCTCGCGCCCGGCCTGCTGGAACGGCTCGACCTGCCCGGATACTGCGCCAGGAGGTACCGGGAGACCGTCGCGGCCGTGCCCGTGCTCAAGGGGGAGAGCGAGTCCGCCAGGAAGGCGCGCGAGCTGCGGTATCTCAGCCTGTACGGCTGGCACGAGTACGTCACGGTCTTCGACACCGGGCTCACCCAGACGGCCGGCCTGTCGGCCCGCTGGCCGTACTGCACGCCCGAGATGATCCAATACTGCTTCAACATCCCGTACGACATGAAGGGTGAGGACGGCGGGCCGCTGAACGTGGCCTCCGCGGCCCTGCGCGACGACCTGCCCGAGGCGATCCTGAACAGGACGCCGAGCCCCTTCCCCATCGGGGCCGGCCCGCACGGCGGCGCGGCCATGCGGGAAAGGCTGGCCGCGCTGATCGAGGACGGCGGCAGCCCCGCACTGGACCTCATCGACGTCCCCGCGGCCCGGGAACTGCTCGATTCGCCGCCGCGGCCCGAGCGCGCGTGGCGCGACCGCACCGACATCCACATGGTCCTGCAGCTCGACGCCTGGCTGAGCGGTTACCGAGTGCGGCTCGTCTGATGGCGGCGGAACCGGGAACCATCGAGCCGGCCAGGGCCGCTCCCGCCGCTCATCCCGCTCGCCCGACGGCGATCGAGGTGCGGTCCCTGGTCAAGACCTACCCGCGCGGGGTGCGGGCGCTGGACGGGATCTCCTTCAGCGCCGCCCGCGGGGAGATCACGGCCGTCCTCGGCCCCAACGGGGCGGGAAAGTCCACGCTGATCAAGGCGATGGCCACGCTGACGGGGTTCGAGGCGGGAAGCATCGGCGTGGACGGCGTCGACGTCCGCGCGCGGCCCGCCGAGGTGCGGCGCAGGATCGGGGTGGTCAGCCAGGCTTACTCCTCCGACCCCTCGGCCACGGGATACGACAACCTCCGGCTCCAGGCCAGGATCTACGGCCTGCGTGGCGACAGGTTGCGCGGCCGGCTGCACGAGCTGCTGGAGTGGATGGATCTGGGCAGCGCCGCCGGACGCCTGGTGCGTACCTATTCGGGCGGCATGCGGCGCAGGCTCGAACTCGCCATGGGGCTCGTCCACGAGCCGGCCGTCCTGGTGCTGGACGAGCCGACCGCCGCGGTGGACCCCGTGGCGGCCGAAGGGCTGTGGTCGCTGGTCACCGAGCTGTGCCGGGACCGGCGGATGAGCGTCCTGCTCACCACGCACCAGCTCGACGAGGCGGACCGGCTCGCCTCATGGGTGGTGATCCTCAACAAGGGCGCCGTGGTCGTCCAGGGATCACCGCGGGATCTGAAGGAGGAGCTCAGGGGCGACGTGGTCTCGGTGCGGCTGACCGACTCCGCCACGGCAAGGCGGGTCAAGGCCGCGATGCGGCGGGTCGCGCAGGTCAGGAACGTGGCCTGGGCCGGGACGGAGTTGCGGGTCGACGTTCAGGGCGACGCGCGGGCGCTCGGCTCGGTCCTGGAGGTGCTGACGGCTCACTCGGTCACGGGGCCGGTGTCGGTGAGCCGCCCGTCGCTGAACGACATCTACTTCCGGCACGCCGGGGGCCGGCGATGAGGGCGGTGGCGGAGCACTCCCTCCTGCTCTCGACGCGCCAGCTGCGCGTGTTCGCCGGCCGCTCCTGGTATCTGGCCGCCACCCTCGCCCAGCCGCTCATCTGGATGGTCTTCCTCAGCGGCCTGCTCAGTGGAGTGGCCCGGTTGCCGGGATTCCCTGCGGCGAGCTACCCCCAGTTCCTCACGCCGGGGATGGCGGCCGTGGGCGCCATGTTCGGCAGCGCGTGGGCCGGCCTGACCATGCTCATGGACCTCGAACGCGGTGTGCTGGACCGGCTGCTGATGTCGCCGGTCAGGCGCGTCGCGATCATCACGGGCAACCTGATCCCCCAGGCGCTGATCGCCGTCGTGCAGACCCTCGTCCTCCTGGCCGCGGCCCTGCTGCTGGGGGTCCGCTATCCGGGAGGGCCGGCCGGCCTGGCGGTGATGACGGCCGCGGTCATGCTGCTGGCGCTCACGGTCGCGGCCCTTTCCAACACGCTCGCGCTTCGGGTCCGCAGCCGGGAAGTGCAGATCACCGTCATCCAGTTGCTGATCTTCCCCTTCGCCTTCCTGTCCACGGCTTTCATGCCGGAAGGTCTCATGGCCTCGTGGTTGCCGACCACGCTGAACCCGGTGAGCTGGGCCGTGGACGCAAGCAGGACGGCACTGAGCGCCCATCCGGACTGGCCGGCCGTCTGGCTCGGGCTCGGCCTGCTGACCGCCGCCTGCACCGTATCCATCCTGATCGCTGTGAACGCCTTCCGCTCCTACCAGCGATCCGCATGAAGGAGACACCCATCATGAGTTTCGACGATTCGATCGATGCCGGGCCGATCCTCGGCCTCAGCCACCAGTACTTCGCCTACACCACCGCGCTCGCGGCCGTGGAGTTGCGGCTGTTCGACCTGCTGGCCGACCGCACCCTGAGCGAGGCGGAGATCAGGGCGGAGCTGGGCCTGCACCCCAGGCTGACAGCCGATTTCCTCGACTCGCTGGTGGCCGTCGGCCTGCTCACGCGCGAGACGGGCGACTACGGCAACACCCGGCTGAGCGATCACTACCTGCGCGAGCAGTCCCCCACGAACGTGATCAGGTACGTCAAGGGCGCGCAGTTCCGCTGGCAGAACCTCCTGCAGGCGCTGCGCTCCGGAGAGCCGCTCGTCACGATGAAGCCGGCCGGCGCGACCATGGACAACCTGCGCCAGGGCAAGGACGACTGGCGCAAGTTCTTCGCCTGGGCCGACTACCTGGCCTCCGCGCGCAATGTCGCCCTGGCACGCCAGGTGGACTGGAGCGGAGTCGTCGACTTCGTGGACGCCGGCGGCGGCAACGGCACCGCCGCGGCGCACGTGGTACGGGACAACCCGCACGTCCGCGCCGCGGTCTTCGACCTGCCCAACGCCAAGCCCGCCTTCGAGGAGCAGATGGCCAGGCTCGGCACGCAGGGGAAGGTGTCCTTCCAGACGGGCGACCTCTTCGCCGACCCGCTGCCGCGGGCCGACGCCGTCCTGTTCGGCGGGATGCTCATCGACTGGAGCGAGGAGCAGCGGCTGGCCATGCTGCGCTCCGCGTACGAGGCGCTCCGTCCCGGCGGCGTCGTCCTGGCGGCCAACCACATGCTCGACGACGCCCGGTCCTCGAACGTGGCCAGCTTCATGGTCAGCCTGAACATCATGCTCGTGTCCAAGGACGGGCGGGTGCCGCTGATGGAGGACTGCCGCTCCTGGCTGCTTCAGGCGGGTTTCGCCCGCGTCGAGATCCGGCCACTGGCCCAGGGCGAGTCCCTCATCGTGGGACACAAGGACAAGTGAGGTAGTGACCATGGCGTTCGACGACACCCTGGACCGCTCTGCCATCTGGAAACTGGGCATCTCCTTCTTCGGGTACATGTCCCTGCTCACCGCGATGGAGTTGCGGCTGTTCGACCTGCTGGCCGGCCGCACCGCCACGGTGGAGGAGATCAGGGCGCGGCTGGAGCTGCACCCCAGGCTGCTGCCCGACTTCCTGGACGCGCTGGTGGCCGTGGGGCTGCTGCGGCGTGAGGGCGACAGGTACGCCAACTCCCCGCTGGCCGAGGAATACTTCCGGTGCGACGCGCCGACCAGCATCGTCCGCTTCTTCCAGGGCGCGAGACGGCGCTGGGAGGGGCTCCCGGGGGCGTTGAAGACCGGAGAGTCGCAGGTGCTGGTCAGGGGCGGCAGCGACATGTTCGCCTCGGCCCACCGCGGTCAGGAGGTGTGGCGCTCGCTCATGTCCTGGTTCGACTACCTGGGCGCGATGAAGAACCCCGAGCTGGCGCGCGAGTTCGACTGGAGCGGGATCGTCGACTTCGTGGACGCGGGCGGCGGCAGCGGCACCGCGGCGGCGCATGTCGTACGGGAGAATCCGCACGTCCGGGCCACGGTCTTCGACCTGCCTCACGCCGAGCCCGCCTTCGAGGAGCAGCTGGCCAGGCTCGGGATGCGGGAGAAGGTGTCCTTCCACGCGGGCGACTTCTTCACCGACCCGCTGCCGCGGGCCGACGCCATCCTGTTCAGCGCGATTCTGCACGACTGGGACGACGAGCAGCGGGCCGTGCTCCTGCGGCAGGCCTTCGACGCGTTGCGTCCCGGCGGCACCGTCCTGGTGACCAACCACATGATCGATCCCGACCGCCGGGGCAAGGCCTCCAGCCTGCTCGTCAGCCTCAACATGATGCTGATCACGCCCGGCGGCGGTGGCTACACGACGGAGCAGTGCCGATCGTGGCTCACGGCCGCGGGGTTCGTCGACACCGCCGCCCGGCCGCTGGGCGAATTCGAGTCGCTGGTGACCGGTCGCAAGCCGAATGATCGTTGACCCGGTCGGCCGGGTTTCCTAGCGTTCCCGGCAGAAACGTCAACAGTCCGCAACAGAGGATGAACTCCATGGCCGCCATGAGCGCGATTTCTGTCAGGCTGGGTGGCGTGTGCGCCGTCCTCGGCGCGGTCGGCTACCTGGCCGCCGGCGCGTTACACCGAGACCTGCCGAGCGGCGCGGCGAACGCGGTTCCGCACGTCGCCGCGCACCCCGAGTGGCATGCCATCCATCTGCTGGCCATCCTCGCCGTGGCCCTCTGGCCGATCGCCTTCGCCGGCCTCGCCGCCGCGCTCACCGAAGGATGGAGCGGAGTCCTCGCGCGGATCGCCACGGGTGCGGTTCTGGTCGGCTTCGTCATCTACGTCCTCGACACCGCCTTGGACGGGTACGTACTCAAAGTGGTCTCCGACGCGTGGGCCGATGCCTCCGGCGCCGGGAAGCAGGAGGCCTTCCTGATCGCGTCGGCGGTGTACCGAGCGCTCCAGGCCACCTTCGTCGCCGCCATCATCTGGCTGGTGGGCGTCCCCTTCCTGGTGATGGGCCTGGCGGTGGCCCTGGGCCGGGCCTTCCCACGCTGGCTCGGCTGGGCCGCCTTCCTGGTGGGGCTGCTCGTCACGGTGGCCGGAATCACGTACTACCTGGGCCTGGACGTCATCCCGCACCTGGCCGGATTCGTCGGCCCGAGCGGCGTCCTGATGATCTGGATGCTCGTCATGGGGATCCTCATGGTGCGGTCGTCCGCGCGGGCGAAGGTGTGAGCGACGATCATTCAGCCGTCCACGCGGGCGTCCTCCTTGACCGGGGGGACCGTCTCTCGTACGCGGAGCGCCGTGGCCATCCACCGGGGCAACCACCACGTGGCCGCGCCCGTCAACGCCACCAGGGCGGGCACGAGGATGGCGCGCAGCACGGTCGCGTCGAGCAGGATGCCCGCGCCCAGCCCGGTAGCCGCGATCTTGAGATCCACCACCGGGATCGTGGAAAGCAGGACGAAGGCCAGGAACAGGATCAGCGCCGCGCTCGTCACCAGGCGCCCCACCTGGCCGAGGCCGGTGAGGACAGCGGTGCGGGTCGAGCCCGTGGCGTCGTACTCCTCCCGCATCCTGGCCAGCAGGAACACCTCGTAGTCCATGGACAGGCCGAACAGGAAGGCGAAGACCACCAGCGGCACCCACAGCGCGATGGCGCCGGTCGCCTCGACTCCCCAGAGGAGTCCGGAGCCGTGCCCCTCCTGCCAGACCAGGGCGAGAATGCCGTAGGAGGCGGCGATGGAGATCATGCCGAGGATGATCGCCTGGCCGGCCAGGATGACGGAGCGGAAGGCGCGGGACAGCACGATGAAGGTGAACACCAGGATGGCGGCGAGCATGTACGGGAAGTCGCGGTAGAGCGCGGAGGCGGAGTCGATCGTCAGCGCGCCACGCCCGCCTATCTGGACGCCGGGGAAGTTCCGGGCGAACGCCGTGACGCGCTCCACCGTGTCCTGTCCTGCGGGAGTGCTGGTCTCGGCTGCCGGCAGCACACTGACCATCGCCGTGCCGCGCTGCCGCCAGGCGGGTGAGTCCGGAGCGACGGCCGCGTGCACGCCCTCCACGGCCGCCAGCCGCTGGGCCACCGTCTCCGGTGCGACACCGGACGGTGCCAGGACCTCGATGGGCGTGAGCACGCCGCGCGGCACGCCGCCGCGTTCGAGTTCGGTCAGCGCCGTGCCGGCGCTGCCCTCGCTCTGCAGCGCCGTGGACACCGGATCGCCCAGCCGCATCGTGGTGGCGGCGACCAGCAGCGGGGAGAGCACGGCCAGTCCCACGAGCAGGGATATCAGGGGCCTGCGGACGACGAACCCCGCCCACCGCCGCCACACCGCGCCCGACGGCACGCCGCGACCCCGGCGTGGCCATTCCAGCACCTTCCCGATCGAGGCGAGCAGCACCGGCACCAACGACAGCGTCACCAGGGTGCTGACCAGGGGGATCAACATGCTGCCGAGCCCGATGCTGCGGATGAACGGCACGGGGAGCACGATCAGGGTGCCCAGGCCGCCCGCGACGGTGAGGCCGCTGAAGACCACGGCCCGTCCCGCGGATTCCATGGCCCGGTGGATGGCCTCCTCAGCGGACATTCCCTCGGTGCGCCGTTCCTCCCGCCACCGGTTGACCAGCAGCAGGGAGTAGTCCACCGCCACCCCCAGCCCGATCAGCGCGATCAGGTACTGGATGGTGGCGTTCACGTCGGTGATCTCGGTCAGGCCCAGGGTGAGGAGGAAGGAGACCATGATCGACACTGTCGCGACGACGAGAGGAAGGACTGCAAGCGCCGAGCCGAACACCCAGAGCAGCACGATCAGCGCGCCGGCCCCGGCGATGAGCGTCTCGATGACCACGCTGTCGGTGGTGACTCCCTCGACCTGGTCTTCGAGCTCCTTGATGCCCGTCATCGCGACCTCGCTGCCCGCGGGCAGGGAAGCTCGCAGCGCTTCGGCGACGATGGGGGCGTACTCGATGGGCTCCCCCCACCTCTCCTCGGGAAGCAGGGCCAGCGCGTACGGCAGGCCGCCGTCATCGGGCCGGGGCAGCAGCCGTACTCGCGCCTGCTGGAAGAGGGCCGCGCTCGCCCGCTCCATACCCTCCTTGACAGCCGGTGAGCCACCCCTCTGGCCGGCCGGCAAGTGGATCACCGCCACCAGGGGTTCGGTCGCCCCGCCGTTGCCGTAGAGCTCCTGGATCGCGGTGTTGGCCTTGAACGCCGGTTCGTCGGGGAAGGAGTAGTCGTTGGCCAGCCTGTCGGGGACGATCGAAGCGGCCCAGCCGCCGAACACCGCCGTGACGGTCCAGAACAGGATGACCCAGATCTTGTGCCGCAGCACGAACGCCGACAGCTGTCGCATCACTCACTCCGTGCGGGAAAAGGGAGAGCTTCCGACGCTAGGTCCGGAGGTCGCGCGGGGGCGTCCACCCGTGAGCGGGTTCTCGATCCGGCAAGGGAGCAGGCGGCGTACACCCAGGGGTGTACGGGGTCACAGCCAGCGTGGCCGGACCAGCCCCACCTCGTACGCCTGGATCACCAGCTGGGCGCGATCGCGCGCGTCCAGCTTGGTCATGATGCGGTGCAGATGGGTCTTGACCGTCGCCGGGCTGAGGAAGAGCCGGGCGGCGATCTCGGCGTTGGACAGTCCCTCGGCCACCAGGGCGAGGACGTCGCGCTCGCGATCGGTCAGCGCCGACAGCCCCTCCGCGCCGTCGCCGGCCGGCCGGACGAACTGCTCGATGAGGCGCCGGGTGACGTTCGGGGCGAGCAGGCTCTCTCCGCGCACGGTCGCACGCACCGCTTGGCGCAGGCGGTCCGGCTCGATGTTCTTGACCAGGAAGCCGCTGGCGCCGGCCCGCAGGGCTTCGAACACGTACTGGTCGAACTCGAACGTGGTGAGGATGAGCACGCGGGTGGCGGCCAACTCCGGGTCCGCCCGGATCCTGCGGGTCGCCTCCAAACCGTCCGTTCCCGGCATCCGGATGTCCATCAGCACCACGTCGGGCAGGCTGGATCTGACCACGCTGACGGCCTCTTCGCCGTCGGCGGCCGCCGCCACGACCTCCATGTCGGACGAGTTCTCCAGCAAGGCCCGCAGCCCCGCCCTGACCAGGGGCTGGTCGTCGGCCAGCACGATCCGGATCACGAGGACCCCCGCCAGCCCGAATCCTCCTGCGGGGCGGGTAACCAGGCACGCACCTCGAAGCCTCCTCCCTCGCGGGGGCCGGCCTCGGCCCAGCCGTCCACGGTGCTCGCGCGCTCTTTCATGCTGACCAGGCCGTAACCCGTACCGCCCGTCGGTCCCCTGCCGTCGTCGCTCACCCGTACCGCCAGTCCCCGTTCGTCATAGGCGAGATCGACCTCCGCCGTCCTGGCCGCCGCGTGGCGCAGGGTGTTGGTGAGCGACTCCTGGATGATCCGGTAGGCCGTCAGATCCACCATCGGCGGCAGCGGCCTGGCCGTGCCCCGCACAGTCCGCCGCACCTCCAGCCCGGCTTCGGCGGCCGACGTGATCAGGCGTTCGACCTGGGCCAGGCCGGGCATCGGCTCCGACTCGCAGGCGCCCGCGCGCAGCACTCCGATCGCCGCCTGCATCTCGTTCATGGCCTCCTTGCTCGCGACCCGGATGACGTCCAGGGCCGTGCGCGCCGCATCCGGGCACGCGGCGCAGTCTCGCAGGGCCTCCTTGGCGACGCTCGACTGAATCACGATGACCGAGATCGTGTGGGAGGCGATGTCGTGGATCTCGCGCGCGATGCGCATCCGCTCCTCGTCCGTACGCCTGCGCGCCTCCTCCTCCCGGAGCCGCTCGGCCTCCTTCATCTGGTTCTCCACCATGACCAGTTGCTCCCTGCGCATCCTGGTCAGCTCGGCGAGCACCACCACCCCGCCGACGACGACGGCCCAGACGAGCAGGGTGCCGGCCGCGTAGTCCGAATCGTAGACGCCCAGCGGCAACCCCATGGCGGGGTAGAGGACCAGGAACGCCGCGGCGACCAGGCCGACGGGCCGCAGCCGGCTTCCGGGCTCCGCGATCACGCTGTAGGTGGCGATCAGGGCCGGGACCACGGCCGACCCGTACGGGAAGGCCAGAGCGTGGTAGAGCACCAGCGCCGAGAGGGTGACCAGCAGGGTGACCACCGGCCGGCGCCGCCTCAGGGGCAGGATCAGGCACGCCCCCGCCAGCAGCGCGCAGGCCGTCCAGTCCACGGTCCTGCCGTCCTGGTTGAGGCCGGCGATGACGGAGCCGAGGATGGTCATGACGGCCATGCCGATGACGAGCACCGTCTCCGCCAGGAACTCCCTGCGCAGCATCACCACGCCTTGAGCGTAAACCAGGCCACTCCATACGCCTTCGAGTCCGGCTTGAAGGCGGCTTGACATCATCACAGCTCCGGTACGGCTTCCTAAGGAGCGGGTGATGGCTCACCGAACCCTGATCGTCGCGCGGATGAACCCGGAACAGGCGGACGAGGTGGCCGCCGCCTTCGCCGCCTCGGACGCCAGTGAGCTCCCGCACATGATCGGCGTCTCCCGGCGCACGCTCTTCCGTTTCCACGGCCTGTACATGCATCTGGTGGAGGCCGATCAGGACATCACCGCCTCGCTGTACAGTGCCCGCGGCCATTCCCTCTACCGCGACATCAACCAGGCCCTCACCAAGTACATCAGTCCTTTCGACCCGAACTGGAAGGAGCCGAAGGACGCCATGGCGGAGCCGTTCTACACCTGGTCCGCGCCCGGTGGCGGAGCCTGCGGCTGCGGAGGGCAGGCGGCATGTTCCGGGTGATCCTCCGGTTCGCCGTCAAGGAGGGCACGGAGGCCGGGTTCGAGCGGGCCTGGGAAGACATCGCCGCAAGGGTCTCGGCGAGCTCCGCCAACCTCGATCAGTGGCTGCTCAGAGGCGACGAGGCGGAGCCGGTGTACTACGTGGTCACCGACTGGCGGGACGAGGCCGCTTTCCGGCGGTTCGAGCACAGCGCCGAGCACGTGGACAACCGGCGCGTGCTGGACCGGTTCCGGGCCGGCTCGACGATGACGACCATGCGCCTGGTCACCCACCTGCGGGGCAAGGGGGCCGCGGAGTGATCGACGGCGCGCTCACCCTGCTGACCCCGGGCCCCGCAGGCACCTCCAAGCGGGTGCGCGACGCCCTGCTGCGGGGCGATCTGTGCCATCGTGAGCCGGAGTTCGCCGAACTGCTGGAGCGGATCCGGGTGACGCTGCCCCGCTGCCTGCACCTCGGCGGCACGCACGAGACGGTGCTCGTGACGGGCTCGGGCA
The DNA here is from genome assembly GCF_040649755.1 of Nonomuraea sp. NPDC048882. Classification (NCBI taxonomy): domain Bacteria; kingdom Bacillati; phylum Actinomycetota; class Actinomycetes; order Streptosporangiales; family Streptosporangiaceae; genus Nonomuraea; species Nonomuraea sp. NPDC048882. The sequence goes on along the minus strand of NZ_JBEZGB010000002.1, from coordinate 846,075 downwards.
CCGCGGCCATGGAGATGGCGCTCATCGGCTCGGTCCGCCGGGGCCGCGCGGCGCTCGTCGTCAACAACGGCGTCTACGGCGAGCGGCTGGCGCAGATCGCCCGGGTCCACGGAATCACCTGCCACGAGGTCAGGAACGCGTGGACGAGACCGGTGGATCCCGGGGCGGTGCGGGCGGCCCTGGCCGAGCACGACGACATCGACGCCGTGGCGTGCGTGCACCATGAGACCACGACCGGTCTGATCAACCCGATCGAGGAGATCGGCGCCGCGACGGCGTCCGCCGGACAGGCGCTCTTCGTGGTCGACGCCATCAGCGGCACCGCCATCGAGGAGCCTGACCTGGCGCGGGTGTCCGCCGACGTGATCTGCGGCACCGCCAACAAGGGCCTGCACGGCGTGCCCGGGGTGTCGTTCGTCCTGCTCGGTGCCAGAGCCGTGGAACGCGTCGGTGAGGTGCCGTCCAGGTCCCTGTACCTCGACGCCGCCACGCACCTGGCGAGCCAGCGTCGTGGCGAGGTCGCCTTCACCCCCGCGGTGCAGGCGTGCTACGCCCTGGACGCGGCGATCGCCGAGTACGAGGAGGCCGGCGGCTTCGCGGCCCGCACGCGGCTGTACCGGGAGCGCGCGGCGCTGGTCCGCGGCCAGTTCGATCGGCTCGGCCTGCCGATCCTGGTCGGTGAGCCGTTCAGGTCCAACTCCGTGACGATGCTGCGGCTGCCCCGCGGAGTGCTTTACCGGGCTCTGCACGACGAGCTCAAGAGACGGGGCTACGTGGTGTACGCCGGTCAAGGCCACCTGTCCGGCGAGTACTTCCGCATCTGCACGATGGGCGAGATCCCCTGGCACCGGCTCGAAGAGCTGGAGCGGAGTCTCGCCGACGCCCTCGCCGCCGTCACCAGGTGACGGGCAGCTCCGCCAGGCCGCGGATGAGCTGCCCGTCCTGTACGGGCAGCCGCTCCACGGGCATGGCGGGGCCGAGCCGGGGGAGCTTGCGCAGCGTCACGGCCAGGGCGAGCTCCAGTTCGCTCCGCGCCAGCCGCGCGCCGAGACAGTAGTGGAAGCCCAGGCCGAACGTCAGGTGCGGATTCTCCGCGCGCGTCACGTCGAACCTGTGGGCGTCCGGGAACACGCCGGGATCACGGTTGGCCGCCGAGATGGCGGGCAGCACGGCCTCTCCCGCCCGGATCCGCACGCCGCCGAGCTCGACATCCTCGGTGGCGATCCGCAGCAGCCCACCCCCCGTGGTCAGGGCGTTGTAGCGCAGGAGCTCGTCGACCGCGGAGTCCAGCAGCTCCGGGCACTTGACGAGCAGGTCGAGCTGGTCGGGATGGCGGAACAGGCACAGGAACGACAGGGCGATCTCGCTGGCCGTGCTGAGGAATCCGCCGGCGAGCACGGTCGTGCCCATCATCACCAGCTCCTCCTCGCTGAGCCTGCCTCCGGAATCGCGGGCCGCGATCAGCTCGCTGAGCAGGTCGTCGGCCGGCTCGTCGCGCTTGGCGGCCACCAGCGAGGCCAGATAGTCCTTCAACTCCGCCCTGGCGGCGGCCACCTGAGGCGGTGGGAACCGGGTCAGGCTGAGCATGATGCCGACCCAGCCGGAGATCCTGCTCCTGTCCTGGGCGGGAACGCCCAGGAGCTCGCAGATCACGGCGATGGGCAGGGGGCCGGCCAGCCGCGACACCAGATCGGCGGGCGGCCCCTCCTCGACCATGGCGTCGACCAGGTCCTCCACCTTGCGCTCGATCACTGGCTGGAGGGCCGCCACGCGGCGGTTGCCGAAGGCGGGGTTCACCAGCCTGCGCAACCTGGTGTGATCGGGGGGATCCATGCTGACCAGCGACGACGGATCCGACGGGATCGGCTGCAGCCTCGGCGCGTCGGGCCTGGTGGTCAACGCCCGGCTGAAACGCGCGTCGCTCAGGACGATCCTGTTGGCCTCGTACCCGGTCACCAGCCAGGCCTCGTCACCCGTGGGCAGGCGTACCCGAGTGACCGGCTGCCTGGCCCTGAGCAGGTCGAACTCCGGAGCCGGCTCACCCGGAAGCTCGGACGTGAAGGGGAACGCGTACGTGCTCATGCGGCACTCCTACCGGTGAGGAGGGCTCCATCCTCGCCACGGCCGGTCGCGTCGCCTTCGAGGAACGTTGGAGACCTTCGAGCAACGTCTGGAAGGACGTCGCGTACCCGCTCAAACCCCGCAGGACGAAACGCCCGGCGGCACCAGCGGGACACCAACGCGATACGAGTCCCCGCTGGCACCGTCGTCAGGACGGAGAGCCACGGGGTGATGATGGACCTGTTGCTGTTGTCTCGACTGCAGTTCGCCGCCACGGCGTCGATCCACTTCCTGTTCGTGGCCCTTTCTCTGGGTCTCGTGGTGTTCGTGGCGACCATGCAGACGATGCACGTGATCACCGGCAAGGACGTCTACTCCCGGATGACGCGCTTCTGGGGCACGCTGTACGTGATCAACTACGCGGTCGGCATCATCACGGGCCTGGTGATGGAGTTCCAGATCGGGCTGAACTGGAGCGGGCTGGCCAGGCTCACCGGCGATGTCTTCGGCGTCCCGCTGGCGCTGGAGACGTTGATCGGCTTCGTGGCCGAGGCGACGTTCCTCGGCATGTGGATCTTCGGCTGGAACCGGCTGCCCGCTCCGGTGCACCTGTGCCTCATCTGGCTGGTCGCCGCGGCAAGCTACGTCACCGCCTTCTGGATCATGGTGGCGAACTCGTTCCTGCAGCACCCGGTCGGCTACGAGCTGCGGGAAGGGCAGGCGCGCCTGACGGATTTCGGCGCGCTGCTGACCAACCCCGCCCTGACCGACGCCTTCCTGCATCTGATCTCCGCCGCGCTGCTGACGGGTGCCCTGTTCGTCGCGGGGATCAGCTCCTGGCAGCTGCTCCGGCGTACCGCCGACGCCGATGTCTTCCGGCGGTCGCTGCGCTGGGGGCTGCTCGCCGCTCCGCTCGGCGGGTTCTCCGCCATCCACTGGGGCTTCGTCCAGGAGAACGTCGTCGAGCGGTACCAGCCGGTGAAGCTGGCCGCCATGTCGGGGACGCTCGACGGAGCGGGGCTCGCGCCGCCGTCCTGGATCATCGTCCCGTTCGAGATCATGAAGGACGTCGCCTATGTCGTGTCGTGGGGGACGTTCCTCTTCCTCCTCCTCACCATCGGCGGCCGGATCCTCCGGATGCGCTTCCCGCTCTACGTGCTGATCGGGATGCTGCCGCTGCCTTTCCTGGCGGTGTCGATGGGCTGGCTGGTGCGTGAGGTGGGCCGCCAGCCCTGGGTGGTGTGGGGTGTGCTGAGAACCGACCAGGCGGTGTCCGACCTCGAACCCGTCGCGGTGGCCGTGTCGTCGGCCGGCTTCGTCACGGTGCTCGTCTCGCTGGCCGTCATGGACTACTGGTTGCTCGCGAAGTTCGCCCGGCGCGGAGTGAGCGCCGCGACCTTCGGGGCGGCGGCCGTCGGGGACGAGGTCCTGCCGCTCCGCTACTGATGGCGAGGAAACCCATGGACCTTCTCTGGACCGTCCTGCTGATGCTGTTCCTGAACCTGTACGCGGTGACGGACGGGTTCGCCATCGGCGTGGGCATGCTGCTGCACCGCGTGGGGAGGACGGGCGAGCAGCGGCGCACCCTGCTCACCACGATCGGCCCCTTCTTCCTCGGCAACGAGGTCTGGCTGGTCGTGGCCGGCGGCGTGCTGGCCGGGGCGTTCCCCCGTGCCGAAGCCCGGCTGGCGGAGTGGCTTTATCCGGTGGTGGTGGCGGGCCTGCTGATCTGGGCGGTGCGGGACGCGTCGGTCTGGTTCCGCAGCAGGCTTCCGTCCGCGCGCTGGCGGGTCGGCTGGGATCGCGTCCTGAACGTGGCCAGCCTCGCCTTCGCCGCCTTCTGGGGAGCGGCCGTGGGTGCGGCGCTGCACGGGATGGGGCCTTTTGTGCTGGTGTGGGCCGTGGTGGCGGTCGTGCTGCTCGCCGCGCATGGTGCCGTGTTCGCGGCCCTGAGATCACCGGCCGAGCTCGCCGAGGCCGCGAAGACCCTGGCGTCCGGCTTACTGGGGCCGGCGGCGCTCCTCCTGGCGCTCGTCCCGCTCACCGGATTCCTGATCAGCGGCCTCCCCGGCGAGAGCCTCCCGCTCGCCGCCCCTGTCGCGGTCGGCGGAGCCGGCGCTGCGGCCTTGTGGACAGCTCGGACGGCTGTCCGCGCGGAATCCTTCGGCCGTGCGGTGGCGCTGACGTCGGCTGCGATCACCAGCGTCACCGTGCTCGTCGGCGTGCGGCTCGGACCGGAGCTCATCCAGGCCGCGGCGGGAGCGGAGACTCTGCGGGTGCTCGGCGGGTTCGCGCTGATCCTGCTGCCCCTGCTGGCGGGCGCGCAGGTGTGGATGTGGCGGACGTTCCGGCGACGCGTGGATGCGAGGACTGCCCTCTTCTTCTGATGCGTCCCTAGCGCGGGCCTGCGATCCGCCGCCCGCTCCCGTCTGTCGCCTGTCCGATTCAACGCCACTTCGCACGAGGAGTGCTTCTACAAGTGATCGCGGTCGGCGTTCGCCCGGCACTTCTCATAGTTCGTGTGACGGATGGTGCGGAAGTTGTCGACCGACATCCATCCGTACGTCCTCGTCCCCTTCACCCGGCCGAAGACCCAGATCGCGCCGGTTGTGACCAGCATTCCTACTGCCTTGGCCGCGAATCGCATGGTGCCTCCTTTGTCCTGTTGCCCGACTGGCTATCCATATCGTGCGCGGGGCGGTGTTGTGAATCTGTTGAGTGTTCGTTGAGAGGGCGGGGAGCTGCCGATTCGGCGCAGTCGACTTGAGGCGCGGGCCGTTTTAGGAGCGGCAGGATAAGGCTGCGCACATCCAGGCCGCTAGCATGATGGATACCAAAAGCCGTAATTCAAAGGACGTTACCTCGTGCTTGAGATGTCCGATGCTGTGGACCTGCAGGTGGTTGTCGAGGGTGCGGAGGCCGAGACCCACGCGCTGGGGTTGTTCAACTGGCTCGGTTCCGAGGACGAACTGCGCGGACGGGTACGGCCTCAACGGCGGGCGCCGGAGCCGGGAGAGATGGGCTCGGCGGTGGAGTTGCTGACGGTGGCGGTGGGCTCCGGTGGCGCGGTGGTGGTGCTGATCCAGTCGGTGTGCACCTGGCTCACCTCCCGCGGCGCCGATGTCAAGATCACCGTCACCGCTGCCGACGGGCGGCGGGTCGAGGTGGATGTCCGTCGTGCCGCGGACCCGGCGGCGGTGCTGCGGGAGGTGGCGGAGCAGTTCCCGGCGGCTGTCGAGCGGCATGGTGAGTCGTAAGCCGTTTCCGGATGGCAGGGGCAGCCGGGCGGTGCTCATCGGGGCGGGTACCTTCCACGACCCGGAGTTGCCTGACATCCCCGCCGTGCGCACGAATCTCGAAGACCTGCGTCAGGTGCTGACGCATCCCGTCCATGGCCTCCTCGAAGCCGATCATTGTCAGACATTGGCCGATCCGGCGGATCAGGCCGCTGTCGGCGTGGCCCTGACCGCCGCCGTCCGCGAGGCGGAGGATCTGCTGCTGGTCTATTACTGCGGGCACGGGGTTCTCGACGACACCGGAGCACTGCATTTTGCTTTGACCGGCACCAACGCCGAACACGTCGGCTTTTCCGCCATTCACGTGGACCTGGTCAAACGCATGGTCGGCAGCGCTCGCGCCAAAGCCCGCGTGCTTCTCCTGGACTGCTGTTTCTCCGGCCAGGCCGTCACCGTCATGAGCAACCGGCGGAGCCTCGCCCTGGGGCAGCTCGATCTGACGGGCACCTATACCCTGACGTCCACGCCTGCCAATTCCCTCTCGCACGCTCCACTCGGTGCCCGGAACACCGCATTCACCGGAGCGTTGCTGAACGCGCTACGCGAACCCGGCCCGCTCACCTTGGATGAGATTCACCGCCACATCGACCGGGAACTGGTCGGCCGCGGCTTCCCCCGTCCGCAACGCCGCTCCGTCGGCAGCGCCGGAAATCTCGCCGTGACGCGGGGGCCGATCAAACCTCCACCTGCTTCCCGTCCGGCCACTTCCCGCTCCGGCAGGAAGCCGCCGAGCGCCGCGGCGAAGACCGGCCGTGCCCTGCTCGCGATGTTGCCGCTCGCCTTGCTCCAGGGCAGCACCTACGCACCCCTGGTGCCGGAACCATTCCTCGATGCCCCGCGCGTGGTGGTGGGAGTCTGGCGAGACGAAGGCAATCGCACCAACGGACCAGAGTCCAGCTACAACCACGACGTCATCACAGAATTGCTTCGACTTGCCGGCTTCAAGGGAGAAATAACCTTCAGGGAGGTTGCGCGAGAAGACGCGATAAGAACGGTGGCGAGGAAAGACGTCAACATCGCCGGCACGCTGGGCATCACCCCGTCCAGAGAAAGAGAAGTCGATTTCGTCGGTCCGCTCGCATCCTCGCGACTGGGCGTATTAGTACCTCGCGGCAATAAAGGCATCGAAAAAATTGGCGACCTCTCCTGGAAGCGTGTATGCGCGATAGCCGGATCGACAACGGTCGACTCTATGATGAAGGCCGAAAGAAGGGCACAGATCTCCGTGGCAGCGAGTCTTGATGACTGTCTCGCCAGCCTATGGTCGGGCAAGGTGGACGCGATCGTCGGAGACCGGTTGACACTCGCCGGCATGCAGTTGGCGATGCAAGACCGAACTAAACTTGTCCCGGGTATCAGGTTCGGCCATCTCGAATCCACGGGATTCGCGATAGCCAAGGGTAATAATGATACTTGCGAACGCCTCCGAGTCGCCTTGCAAAAATACGTCAGCAGCCAGGACTGGCGGGAACGCTTCAGCGAACGCCTGCCTTTGACGAAGGATATACTCGAAGCGCTTCCCACTTCTGAAGAGATCGACGAAATGTCTTGCCGAGCAGGCGCGGCAGGCTGAGTGGCCTGCGATGACGTGAGTTCTGCGCCAGGCCCGGCTCACCGGCCGGCCGCCTGGATGTCAGGGGAGCCGGGCGACGACGAAGTCGTCGAAATAGGTGCGGGTCTCGGCGACGCTCTCGACGAAGAGCCCGAAGCGGGGCGGGCCGACGGCCTTGCTCGCCTCGGTGTCGGCCAGCCGGATGACGAGCTGGTCGTCGGCCCACAACGCCAGATCGACCCGCCCGTCACCGCGTACGCACTCGGCGCGGAGCAGCGCGTTCCCCCTGGCGACGCCCTCCGGCAACGGGATGTCGCCGGTCATGTTCCGCGGGACGCCGCCGACGACCTTGGCGATCTTCCCGTGCCCGTCGCCGCGGATCTCCATGACGTACAGGATGTCGTTGGCGACCTGGTCGTCCTTGGAGTACTCGCAGTAGACCCCGTTCCAGGTCTCCGCGCCGGCGTCCGAGAAGTTCATCTTCACCGACGCCAGCGCGTGGTCGGGGAGTCCCTTCTTCGCCGGCGCCGGGCTCCAGCGGTGCCCTGCGCCGCGCTTCAGCCTGATCGTGTAGCGGCCGTCGCCCGTGTAGCCCTGACCGGTGTCCACCCCGGTGCCCTCGTTGTTCCAGCCCGAAGTGTCGGTGGCGAACGTCTCGCGGTACACCATCTCGCCGCGGGGAGGCGTCTCCGGCGCCGAGTTCACCACCCACACCATCACGGCCGCGGCGACCAGCGCGCTCACGACCAGGGCCGCCCCCGCTCCGATCAGCACGTCCCGCAGCCTGCGCCGTCTGGTCTCCTCCGGTAAACGGTGCCGCGCCGACCGGCCTCGGCTCCGGCTCTCCCGGCCCTCCTTCTTACGCAGCGGGCTCAGGTCGAGCCGTACGCTGCTGGCGACCTGGGCGGAGTCGACATCCGGCCGCTGCACCAGCGCGCCCAGCAGCTCCTGCGCGGTGGGACGGCGCGCAGGATCCTTGCTCAGCGCCGCCGCGACGATCGGCCGCAGGCCGGGGTCGAGGCGCCGCAGATCGGGTTCGTCATGGACGACCCGGTACATCGCGTGCGGCAGGTTCGAGGAGGCGAACGGGGAGGCGCCCACGGTGGCCGCGACGACCACGCAGCCCCAGGCGAAGATGTCCCCCGGCGGGCCCACCTGTTCCCCTTGGACCTGCTCCGGCGCCATGTAGTCGGGGGTGCCGACGACCATGTCGGTGGCGGTCTGCCGGTCACCGGCGTCCAGGGCGCGGGCGATGCCGAAGTCGATCACGCGCGGGCCGAGCGGCGACAGCAGCACGTTCGCGGGCTTGAGGTCGCGGTGCACCAACCCGGCGTCGTGAATGGCGGTGAGCGCGGTCGCCACGCCCACCGCGAGCGCCTCCACGTTCGAGCCCTCCAGCGGCCCGTTCTCGCGCAGCACACGACCCAGATCGGGCCCGGCGACGTATTCGGTGACGACCCAGAGCGGCTCGGCGTCTAACTGCGCGTCGAGCACGGGCGCGGTGCAGAACCGCCGCACCCGGCGCGCCGCCGACACCTCGCGCCGGAACCGCGCGCGGAACTCGGGGTCGACGGCGAGCAGGCGGTTGATCACCTTGATCGCCACCGGCCCCGCCGGCCCCTCGGCGAGGTAGACCGTGCCCATGCCGCCCTGCCCCAGCCTGCTGGCGATCCGGTACGGACCGATCTGCACGGGATCGGACGTTTCCAGGGCGAGAGGGGGATGCAGTCCATTGGACGTCACAATGGCCGATCCTAAGATGACTTATGCCGCAAAGTACCCACAACATGAAAGTGCTTGATAAGGTTCCACGTTTGACTTGATCCAAGATCTTCCCGGGCCGTCGTCTCGGGCACCGGATCACCCATGAAGAGTTCGTCCTGAGGGGCGGGCTCTTTCTTGTTGAGCGCGGCACCCGGGCCTCCCGTACTCAATGCGCGGCGAAGCCTTGCGCGGCGCGAGTACTCGTGTTTGAGTAGTCATATGCGAGCAACTCGTCTCTTCATCCTCGGCGCCCTGGCGGACGGCGGTCCCATGCACGGGCACAAGATCCGGGCCGCCGCCCAGATGGATCGGGTCGAGCTGTGGGCGGACGTCAAACCCGGATCGTTGTACGGGGCGCTGCGCCGGATGGCGGACGAGGGCGTCGTCGAGGTGGTTCGCACGGAGCAGGAGGGCAACCTGCCCGCCCGCACGGTGTACGGCATCACCGGCAAGGGCCGTACCGAGCTCGTCTCGCTGATCAGGTCGGTCCTCGCCGACACCAGGCTCCGGCCGGACGCGATCCAGTTGGTGCTCCTGCACAGCGGCGAGATCGGCCAGGACGAGCTGCGCACGGCCGTTGAGCGGCGGCGCGACTCCTTCGCCACACAGCTCGGCTTCTGGCGCAATCTGCGCGGCGAGGCCGAGCCGCATCTGAGCAGGCTGGAGGCCGTCGCCTTCGACTACACGCTGATGCGGCTGGAGACGGAGCTGGCCTGGCACGAGCGCTTGCTCGCCGAACTCACGCCCCAGGAGTGACCGCCCGGATCCGCCCTATAAGCCCGAATCCGCCTCCACCAGCGCGGGTGCGTCCCCATCGGAACATCGGAACATCGGAACATCGGAACATCGGAACATCGGAAGGAGAGTTTGCATGTCCGCTCGGCTCAAGCACGTCGCCGTGATCGGCGGCGGGATCGGCGGGCTCTGCCTCGCTCAAGGACTACGGCGAGCCGGCATCCCCGTCACCGTGTACGAACGCGACCGATCGGCCGACTCACGGCTCCAGGGCTTCCGGCTGAACATCGAACCCACCGGAAGCACCGCCTTGCGCGCCTGCCTGCCGCCCGCCCTGTGGGAGGTGCTGGTGGCCACCTCGGGCGACCCCGGCCCCGGGATCAGCTTCCGCGATGAACGCATGCGGCCGCTCGTACGCATCGGCCGGGACGACGGCAGGAAGCCGGATCCGCTGGACCCCACGGCCGGCCGGCATGCCGTCAGCCGCGTCACCCTGCGCAAGATCCTGCTGGCCGGCCTGGACGACGTCGTCCGCTTCGGCAAGGAGTGCACCGGTTTCGTCCGGGCGGACGACGGGACGGTGACAGCGGCGTTCGCCGACGGGACCACCGCGACCGCGGACGTGCTCGTCGCGGCCGACGGCGCCGGCTCCCGCGTGTGGGGACAGCTCCGCCCCGAGGCCGGCCGCACCACGCTGCCGGCGACGGCCGTGGCCGGCAAGCTCTTCCTCACCGAGGAGAACCGCCGCTGGCTGCCGGAGCCGTTGCTCGCCGGCATGAACGCGTTCTGGCCCCGCCAGGACTTCCTGTTCACCGCGGTCTTCCGCAGGCGCGAGAACCCGGCGGCGATCAACGCCAGGCTCGGCGACCGCCTACGCGCGCTCGGGCTGGAGCCGGAGCGCCTGCTGGAGGACTCCCACGACGACGACTACATCCTGTGGGCCTTCATCGCCCACCGCGACGCGCTGCCGGGCTTCACGGCGAAGGACCAGGTCGATCCGGTCGCGGTACGGGAGATGCTGGCCCGGCGGACCACCGGATGGCACCCCGACCTGCGCCGGCTGCTCGCCGACTCGACCCCGGACACCCTCTACCAGACCGAGTTCAGAGCCGCCCAGCCGCTCCGGCCGGCGGAGACGGGCAACGTCACCGGGCTCGGGGACGCCGTCCACCAGATGCCGCCGGTCGGTGGGCTCGGCGGCAACACCGCCCTGCGTGACGCCCACCGGCTCCGCACCGCCCTCATCGCCGCCGATCGTGGCGAGCAGCCGTTGTCGCGGGCGTTGCACGACTACGAGACGGACATGCTGCACCACGGTTTCGACACCGTGCGCGAGGTCGTGCGCAACACCGACGCCGCGATCGACCGCAACCCGCTGCGACGGACGGCCATCCGATGGTTCTTCCGCACCTGCGGAGCCGTCCCGCCCCTCGGCCGGGCGGTGTTCGGCGAGGGCTGACCTGGAGCTCGACACCTGGCTGCGTCCGGAGGGCCTGGGCTCGTCGGTACGGAACGGGATAGTTCAGGCGTCCGACGGGTCGGCGCGGTCGGCTGGGAGAAGATCGAGAGACCGGGCCCTCCGCAGTGCCATCACCCGGTCGTGCACGCCGAGCTTGCGGTAGAGGTTCTCCTTGTGCTTGTTCACCGTCGCCTCCTTGATGTTGAGGCGGCGGCCGATGGCGTAGGCGGTCAGCCCTTCGCTCAGGAGCTTCAGGACCGCCATCTCGCGCAGGGTGATCCTGAACTCGGCCGGGTCAGCAAGCGCGGGCAGGCTGAAGACCACCTTCTCGTGCGCTTCAACCGTGTCAAGGAGTGAGCGCGCGAGACCGGCGTACTCGAGATCCCGGCCGCTGTAGCCAGTGCCGTCGCGGCTCATGATGACGCCGCGGATCTGACCGGGCAGGGAATTCAAGGGCAGGGCGATCTGGCGATCGATGCCGATCGCTTCTCTGCCGGCGCGGTAGGCTTCGCTCCCCCACCAGTCGCCGCCGGCGACGTCGTCCATGGTCAGAGGCGTCCGGTCACCCGTCCGTGCGTAGTGGCGGAGCAGCGGGTGCGCACGCATGTGGGAGCGGATCAGGGCGTCCAGCGGTGCTTGGTGCAGCCAGTCGGGCGATCCGGTCAGCGCGTGCCCGGTGCCCGCCGCCCAGTCCAGGTCGATGAGCACCGCCAGATCTCCCGGCAGATCCTTTGTCAGCCGCTCCATCAGCAGAGGCCATACGCGTACGGGCGCTCTCGTCGTGAGGATGTCCATTGCCAGGTCGTGGATACGTCTCGCATCCGCCTTGAACAAAGACGCCATGAGCGCATTGTGCATGAACGGCTACCAGCTGACACAGCAAATGGGAAGTACGCACTTCTTCGTATTCATCGGCACGGCCGACCGGCGGGACAGTGTGGGTGACATGCACGAGAGGAGCCCGCATGAAGCGAAGAACTGCCCGTCTCGGATCACGTCTGGCGGGGGCCGCACTGCTCGTCGCCACCACGCTGACGGCGGTGACGGAGGCGCCCGCCCACGCCGGCACCCTCGACGCGATGCGCCGTTGCGCTGAGGGCCAGGTCGCGAACCACGACATCCCGCACCTGCTCGTCTGGGGCAACGGCGGCGGCGGCGTTCCCGTCGGCCGCAACCCGAACAACATCATCGAGCCGGGCGACGTGTTCCAGATCATCCCGGACATGAACTCGCGAGTGGATCCCGATGACTGGGAGGGCGGTAGCGTCGGCCCCGCCGGCAACGGGCAGGTCGCGCCGCAGGGATGGCCCTTCCCCGGGCTGGCCCAGTACTCCGCGGTGCTGCGCTTCAACAACAACCCCGCAGGCTGGACGAGCGACGCGCGGCAGGCAACTGCGTTCAACAGGTGCACAGTCTTCCGTGACAACGCCCCAGCCAGATTCTCGTTCGGCGTGAACGACCCCGGGCCGGGCGACAACGACGGCGCCTGGACCTTCCGCGTACTGATCTGGAAGGCGTCCGCCCCGGCCACCGGCCCCATGGACCGGTGCAGCCGGAACCTGCCGGCGACCGGACCACGCGACCGGGCCGACACCTCCATGGGAGTCGCCGGGAACGGCAGTTTCGGCAGTTTCCCCTCGGGAGCCACACCGGGCAACGTCCTGCGGCAAGGGGACGTCCTGCGCCTCGAACCCGATTACGCCAGCAGAGCCCGCATGGACTACTTCTTCGCCGACCACGGTCCCAACGGCACCAACAGGCCGGCTGTCACCTCCGGCTGGCCATACCAGGACCTGTTCGAGTTGTCGCCCATCCTGCGCTTCAACAACAATCCAGCCGGCTGGGTGGGAGATCCCGTGCAGGCGACGGCCCTCGGAGGATGCATGCTGTGGGCTGATGCCCAGCCCGTCCGGCTGCTGTTCGGCGTAAACGACCCCGATCTGTCCGACAACTCCGGACAGTGGCGCTTCCGTCTCCGGATCTACGGCCGCGACTAGAGCACGTCTTAAACGTTGGAGCGGCCGGTCGTTGACGGCAACGACGTGGGAGAAGGTCTCGAAGGGTGACGTCGTCGAGTCGACGGACTACACCTCGGTGACCGCGGACCTATCGCTACCTGCAGTGACGGCCTTCCGTTTCAGCTGGCTGCCAACGATGCAACCCAGGAGGACCGAACAAATGCCTTTCGATGACTACCAGCGGGAGAGCTCACGGCGGATAGACCAGCAATGCGAAATGGTCCGTCGCTCCAACGAAGAGTCGGCACGTAGACGCAATCGCGAAGATTGGCGTGCCCGCCGTAACAGCGACGAGGACGACTTGAGCTTCGGGACACAAGTCATCCTCGCCATTGTGGCGCTCGCTGTCTTCTTCCTCGTGGTATACCCGCAGTTGCCCCACCGCTGAGGAGCCGACAATCCCGATAGTCGAGCGACTGGCTCAGCAACGACGGTGAGCCAGAGGAGCCACAGTACTTCCCGAACAACCGTCCGTCGCACCACTGCGGGCCAGAGCCAGAGCCAGAGCCAGGGTGATGACCTCGGACGAGGGGGTCATGGCCATGCCCGCAGTTCCGCGCCGCGTGGGTCGTTCGCCACGGTCTCTTCCCTGTCGATGATCTTCGTGGTGCGGTGGGTCACGTCGTAGCGGTTCCAGCCGGGGTCGCCGGTTCCGGCGAAGGCGATCCAGGACGCGTGCGTACGGGCGGCGAGGTCGGCGGGTGGCTCGTCCGGGCCGAGCAGGGCGTCGGGCCCGCGCAGTCCGGGCAGGGCGGTGGCGTCGAAGACGAACGGCAGCTCCACGGTGTGGGCCGCGCCGAGTTCGCCTCCCAGTGCCGGCGAGCGCCAGGCGAAGTTGTAGACGTAGGTGGCGGATGAGCGATGCGCGGCGTGCGCGTCGGCCAGTCGCCGGTTGCCCACGCGGAAGAGGGCGTCGCCCATGATCGCCGAGCGCAGCTCGCCGCTGGACGCGAGTGGCCGCGCCTTGCGGTAGGTCTCGACGAGGTGGCCGGGCTCGGGGTGGGAGCGGGTCGCGGCGGCCGTGACGTCGGCGTCGGTCGAGGAGGACAGGGTCCCGAACGGCGCCAGGTAGAGGTTGCCCTCCTCGGTGGTGGTGCCCGCCAGCAGGTCCACGGCGGCTCCGCGGCCGGCGGCGACAGCCTCGGCGGGCTGCTGGTCGAGCACGACGCTGAACGGGCTGAGCCCGATGAGCGGGTCGTAGTGGGTGGCGGTGCGCAGGTCGATGCCCGACAGTTCGGGAATGACCTCGACGAGGCGCCGGTCGGGGACGTCGGCGAAGGACTCGGCGCGGGGCTCGACGCCCAGTGCCGCGGCGGCGGCGCGGGTCACACGGGCGGCCTGCTCGGTGGTGAAGGCTCCGAGGCCGCTGCCACTCTGGACGATCGCGCGGCGGAACAGGCCCTCCGCCTCGGGCGTCGCCAGCACCGCGCCCACGATCGTGGCGCCGGCGGACTGGCCGGACAGCGTGACGGTCCCAGGGTCGCCGCCGAACGCCGCGATGTTCTCGCGTACCCAGCGCAGGGCGGCGATGACGTCGAGCAGGCCCCGATTGTCGGGTGCGCCGGGCAGGTGGAGAAAGCCCGGGATGCCGAGCCGGTAGTTGAGGGTGACGAGGACGACTCCGTCTCGGGCGAAGGCGGCGCCGTCGTACAGGGGCGACCGGGTGGATCCGGCCACGAAGCCGCCTCCGTGCACGAAGACCAGCACGGGCAGGCGCGCGTCGGCGGCGGCGGTCTCGGGTGTCCACACGTTGAGGGTCAGGTAGTCGTCGCCGGTGATCCAGCCGGGTCCGAAATATGGGGACATATCTAGGCGACCGAGTTTGCGTTCGGACTGCGGCGCGTTCGATCCCGGCTCGGTGGCGTCCCTTATGCCCGTCCATGGGGCGTGCGGGCGCGGCGCCTGGAAGCGGCCGGCGCCCACCGGGGGCGCGGCGTACGAGATGTTCAGGAAGACGACGGAGTCGTCGCCGCGCCGTCCCCGGACGGTGCCCTGCGCGGTGACGACGTCCACGTGCTGCTTCATCAGATTTCCTCGAAGTACGGTGAGAACGGGGCCCAGCCCTTGACGGCGAACCCGCTGCCCTCCCTGATCACCTCGGCGGCGCCGTGCCCGCCCAGGTGCGCGGGGATGACCAGGGCGTTGTTGTCGGCGGCCCAGCCGAAGACCTTGGCGCGGGAGGCGCGGGCGGCCGCGGGGTCTTCGCAGAAGCAGCTGTTGACGTCCGGCTCAATGAACTGCACGGGGCTGTGCATCATGTCGCCGACGAACACCGCCCGGTCCGCGCCCGACAGCAGGGTGAGCACGGACGATCCCGGCGTGTGCCCGGGCGCGAGGTCCAGGCGCAGGTTCGCGTCGATCTGGTACGAGTCATCCCACAGCAGGGTCAGACCCGCCTCGTGGACGGGCAGGACGCTGTCCTCGAACACGTTCTGATTGCCCCGCCCGAAGACCGACTTGTGGTCGTTGGCCGGGTTCCAGAAGTCGAAGTCGGGCTTCGGCATCAGGTACGTGGCGTTGGGGAAGGTGGGCACCCAGGCGCGGTCGTCCTGAAACGTGTTCCAGCCGACGTGATCGATGTGCAGGTGGGTGTTGACGACGAGATCGACGTCCTCGGGCCGGACGCCGGCGCGGGCCAGGTTGCCCAGGTAGCCGGTGTCGAGGTAGCTCCAGACCGGCGCGTAGGGTCGGTATCTGTGGTTGCCGACGCCGGTGTCGACGAGAATGGTCCTGCCTTCGCTGCGCAGGAGCCAGGTCTGGATCGCGCTGTTGACGATGCCCGTTTCCGGGTCGAGGAACTGCGGCGCCAGCCAGGAGGAGTTGTCCTCCCAGGTCCGCGGCGAGGTCTCGGGGAAGAACTGCTCGGGCGTCATCCCGACCGGGCCGTGGTGCTCCCAGACGCGGGTGATCGTCACCTCGCCCAGGGTGATCTGGTCGACCGTTTCTCTGACCATGGGGAATCCTCCGTTGGATGGGTGGGGTGCCGGGGAACGCCTCCGCCCGACCATCGTGCGTGGCGGCGGCGGATCATCGGTATCCGTCAGATGACTGCACCCGATGTGACCGAGCGCGCTGGATGTGGCCGCCCCGTCGCTGCCGGCACTCGCTCGCGGCATGGTGGCGGCGGGTCGGTGGTGGGGGCGGGCTCGGACGAGGAGGTGGGTGATGAGGGGTGAACGTGCGCACGGACGTGCGGCGGGTCTCCCCGCCGCGGATGAGCCGGCGATCGTCGCACGGGAGCCGATGAGTGTCGAACGGGAGCCGTCGAGCCTCGGGCCTGAGCCATCGGGCCTCGGGGCGGAGCCGTCGATCGTCGGGCGGGACGCCGAGGTCGAACGGCTCGCCCGGCTCATCCGGGTCGGGGCCGGTATGCCGCACGACGGCGACCTGCGCGAAGCCGACGTGCCGCGTGGCGGTGTTCTGATCGTCGCCGGTGAGCCGGGGGCGGGCAAGAGCACCCTGCTGGAGGACGCCGCCCGCCGCGCCGCTCATGCGGGTCACCGTGTGCTGCGCGCGACCGGCCGCGAGTCGGAGCGGGATCTCGCCTTCGCGGGGCTCCACCAGCTTCTGCGGCCCGTACTGGACCAGGCGGACGCGCTGCCCGAGCGGCAGCGCCGGGCTCTGCTGGGGGCGTTCGGTTTCGAGGAAGCTCCCGGCGCACCCGACGATCCTGACGTACGCGACGCTCGCGACGTACACGATGCTCCCGACCTACACGACGCGCCCGACGCTCCCGACGTACACGACGTACACGACGTACACGACGTACACGACGTACCGAACGAACCCGAGCCCCTGCTGACAGGACTCGCGGTCCTGACCCTGCTGTCCCGGCTGGCCGACCAGACGCCCGTGCTGCTCGTGATCGACGACGCCCACTGGATCGACGCCGCCTCCGCCGGCGTGCTGTCCTTCGTGGCCTGGCGGCTGGACGACGACCCGGTCACCCTGCTCGTCGCCGTACGCGACGACGAGCCGCTCTCCGGGTTCGAGCACGCGTTCCCGGCGATCACGCTGGCGCCGCTCGACGACGCGACGTCCCGCCGACTGCTCGGCCTGCGCGCGCCGGAACTGCCGGCCGGGGTCCGCGAACGGGTGCTCGCCGAGGCCGCCGGCAACCCGCTGGCGCTGCTGGAGCTGGCGAAGGCCGCCCGTTCCCGCGACCCCGGCGACCTCGATCCTGGCCCGTTGCCGGTCGGCGAGCGGCTGGCGGCCGGCTACGCCGCCCAGGTGGCGGAACTGCCCGAAGCCTGCCGCCGTACGCTGCTGCTGCTCGCGGCCGCCGACGTGGAGGATCCCCCCGACGCCGTCCTCGCGCTGCTGCCCGACACCGGCGACAAGACGTGGATCACCCTCGAACAGGCGGGGCTGATCACCCAGGCCGGCCGGCGGGTGCGGTTCCGCCATCCGCTGATCCGTTCCGCGCTCTACCAGTCCGCACCCTTCGACGCCCGCTCGCAGGCCCATCGCGCGCTCGCCGACGTCCTCGGCGACGAACCGGACCGCCGCGCCTGGCATCTCGCGGCGGCCACGCCGTACCCGGACGCGGAGGTGTCGGCCGCCCTGGAGCGTACGGCGGACCGGGCCCGTCGCAGGGGCGGCTACGCGGCGGCGGCGAAGGCGCTGGCCCGCGCCGCGGAGCTGAGCCCCGTGCCCGGCGACGGCACGCGGCTGCTGGTCGAGGCGGCCGGCCTGGCCGTGCTCACCGGCCGCCTGGCCTGGGTGGAGGAGCTGGCCGAACGCGTGCGCGCCCGTACCGACGACCCCGCCGTACTGGCTGCCGCGACCCTGCGCGTCGGACGGCTGACGGCGCTGAGCCGGCAGCACAACGCCGTCTTCGCCGAGCTGATCGGGATCGCCGACGATCCGGCGGCCACGCACCCGGCGACCGCGCTGGACGCGCTGGCCGCCGCAGCCGTGCTGCGCTTCTACTCCGGCGACGAATCGCAGCGGCGCGAGATCGACCGGATCCTGCCGCGCCTGCCCGACGGGCCGCTGCGTGACTGGGTACGGATGGTGGCGGACCCGTTCGGCGCCGGGCGCCGGCTCGTCCCCCGGCTGCCGGGCATGATCACCACGGCCAGGGGCCGTCCGGAACGACTGACCGCGCTCGCCGTCGCCGCCTGGATCATGGACGAGACCGCGCTGGCCGTACGGACGTTCGACGAGGCGATGCGGTCATGGCGGGTCAGGGGACCGATCCCCGACGGGATGGGCGGCGTGGCGGCGCTCGCCTACTTCGAGTACGGCCGCTGGGCGCAGGCGCGCGAGGTGTGCGCCGACATCGGCGCGCTGGCCGCCGGGAAGCTCGACCACGCGGCGGCATGCGTGCTCGCCACCGACGCCATGGTGCTGGCCGCCCAGGGCGACACGGGCGAGGCCCGCGCCCTCGCCGAGCGGGCGTTGCACCTGGTCGATCCGCTGGAGAGCCGATCGGTGGCCGTGCACGCCCGCCGCGCCACTGCTGCCGCCGCCGCGGCCGAGGGTGACTACGAGAGCGCGTACGAGCAGTACCGGACGCTCTTCGACCGCGACGGAGATCCCGTCCACTACCACGCCTCGTACCCGGCGCTGCCGGAGCTCGCCGCGGCGGCGGCCCGCACCGGCCGTTCCGCCGAGGCGGCCGAGATCGTCGAACGTTCGGCCCGCGCCCTGACCGAGGGCGGATCCGACCGCCTGCGTGCCCTCGTCGAACGCAGCCGTGCGCTGCTGGCCGGCCCGGAGCAGGCCGAACGGGCTTTCCTGGCCGCGCTGGCGGAGCCGGCGCTGGAACACCGGCCCTTCGAGCAGGCCCAGACGCGGTTGGAGTACGCCGAATGGCTGCGGCGGCGGCGCCGCATCGCCGAGGCGCGACCGCACCTCGCCGCCGCACACGAGGTCTTCGCCCGGCTGGACGCGCGCCCGTGGGCCGAACGCGCACGGGCCGAACTGCGGGCCGCCGGTACGGACGTCACCGTGCCGGACGCGCTGGGCCTGGCCGAGCTCTCCCCGCAGCAGCGGCAGATCGTCCGGCTCGCCGCCCGCGGGCTGACCAATCGCGAGATCGGGGAGCGGCTCTACCTCTCGCCGCGGACTGTCGGCTCGCACCTTTACCGCGTGTTCCCCAAACTGGGCGTCACCACCCGCGCCCAGCTACGCGACGTGGTGGACGCGGGCGGCGTACCCCGGGACTGACACGCGGCGGCGGAATCGGCACGATCTTCACCAGTGCGGGTGCTGGGCCAGCCATCCGAGATGCCCCTCAGAGGGCGGCGTGAGGCAGATAGTGCTCGCCGAGGATGTGCGACACGAGCCGGCCCCGACTGCGTACACCAACCTTGG
Source organism: Nonomuraea sp. NPDC048882 (assembly GCF_040649755.1). NCBI lineage: Bacteria > Bacillati > Actinomycetota > Actinomycetes > Streptosporangiales > Streptosporangiaceae > Nonomuraea > Nonomuraea sp. NPDC048882. The sequence goes on along the minus strand of NZ_JBEZGB010000002.1, from coordinate 826,869 downwards.
CGAAGAGCGACTTGAGGTGGTCCTGCACAGTACTGGCGGAGATGTGCAGCTCGGCGGCGATCCCGGCGGACGGCACCCCCGCGATCACCCGCTGCAGCACCTCCCGCTCGCGCGGGCTGAGGGCGTACGCGAGCATCAGCATTTGCGAGATCTCCGAGGTCGGAGCCGCCTGGATGACTACCGAGACGTCCCCTTCGCGGCCACCCTCCAACGGAGACCCCCAAAGCGACAACCACCGCCCGGTACGCGACCGTACCCGCGCATGGGCTTCGGCGCCGTGACCGGCACGAGCGGCCGCCGCCACCTCGTGCACAGCCATCCGGTACGGCGACAGTTCGTCCAGCTTTCCCCGCCCGGCCTCGTTCGCCGCCAGCACCACTCCACCCCGATCCACGATCAGCACCCCAGGACCGCCCGAATCGGCGCTCACCCCCACCCCAGCACCAGGCCGGCACGCGGCCCGCCGCAGCGCCACCGCGACGGAAGCGGAGACGGCCCGCACCAGCTCAGCGTCACCGTGCGTGAAATCGGGCCGTCCACCGTTCCGGAACAGGGCCACCCCGCCCCAGCACCTGCCGTCGGCCACGAAGACGGCCCGCAGCTCATGCCGCGCGCCGATGACGGGCAACACCGACCGGTACCGGTGGCTGACCTCAGGATCCCCACCGGTGCTCTGGCTGAGGATCGCCACGGTACGGCCGGACCGGGCCAGGTCCGCGAACTTGTCCACGTCCGCGACCAGGTATTCGTTGGGCGCCGCGATGGCGGCGGCGGCCGAGGGGATGCCGTCGGAGACCTCGTCGGTGATCAGCAGCGTCCACGGGTCGATCGTGCCGAAGCAGAACGCGTCCTGGGGAATCACGCGACGCAGCCGCTCGGCGATCCTGGCTCGCAACGTCCGCGAATCCAGGTCGAGGGAACAGATCGTCACAATGTCGCGTACGGCTTCACGCTGTGCGACAGAAAGCCCCATGTGCTGACAGCCTACCGACCGTGCCTTGAGCGAGATCCCAGAAATCTGGGATGCCGAAACCAAGGTCGGGCCCCTTACCGTGGCGATCGATTCGTACCTGTTCTGAAGAAAGGACCCCTCGTGACCCTCCCCTACCTGGCCCAGGCCGCCGACCACGAGCAGTTGGAATGGCTCGGCGGCGGCATCATGCAGATCCTGCTGGACGCCCGGCACACGGAGGGCCGGCTGACGATGTTCCGCTCGGCGGCCCCCGAGGGCTCCGCCGCACCGGTCCACGTTCACGCCGACGAGGACGAGATCATCGTGCTCCTGTCCGGCAGCGGCATCGTCTGGGCCGGCGACCAGCGTTACGAACTCTCCGAAGGCGGCGTCGCCTTCCTGCCGCGCCGGGTCCCGCACACGTACCGGATCACCTCACCGACGGCGGACATGCTGGCCGTCAGCACGCCCGCAGGCATGGAAGGCTTCTTCCGCACCGCCGGCCGCGCCCTCTCCCAGCCCAAGCCGGAGGGCTGGACGATCACCCCCGCCGACCTGGCCGCCGCAGCCAGAACCCACGGCCAGACCATCCTCGGCCCACCCCTCGCCACCGACGACCCGATGCCCGCCGCCTACCTCGACTGATGGCGTCGAATCGCCATACGAGCGATGACCATCGTGGCCCGCTCCAACCGAGTCCCGGCCGAAGAAGCCCTGGCCGAGGACCTTCCGTGGCTCACCTGGCTTCCTGAGCACGAGCGGCTGCAGTGTGTCCGCGAGCTCCTCGCCCACCTACGGGCCAGAGCGGACACCGGGGAGTTCCTGCCCTATGCCCGCACCCGCCGTTCGTGGAGGTCCACCGCTCTGGTCTGGAGCGACCCGGAGATCGCCCGCGACCTCGCCGACCCGTTCGACGGCAGCGGCGGGCAGCTCGTCGACGGCGCCGAGTGCTGAGCAGCCGGGTGGTGCGCTGCATGGTGCTGCCCGTGACGGTCTCGGTCGTCACGGTGAGCTGGCGGGCGCGCCGATCGCGGTCGAAGAAGAGGCTGTAGGAGACGGCCAGGCTGCCGTTCCAGCCCGCGCGCAGGCCGAGCAGCGTCGGCCCGTTTCCCGACGATCCCGCCCCGGCCTCGCCCCGCCAGGCCCGCGTCACCGCGAAGCCCTTGTCCGGGTAGAGGACCACTTCGGCGGCGGTCTCGGCCTCGCCGTCCACCTCCACGCCCGCCATCGGCCCCGCGCCCAGGGACGCCGACCCGGCCGCTCTGGCGCTCAGGCCGATCGCCGCGCGGTTCCAGCCGTCCGGAGGCACAACATGGCTGAGGACCTCGCGGGCCGAGCTCGCGTTCGGCCGCTCGTACACGAACGTCGCCGCCGCGTTCGCGGCGATCGAGCCTTCGAGGCCGGGGCCGATCTCGTTGATCCAGCTGCCGCCGTCGATCCAGGGGGCGAACGCGGAGGTGAAACGCCGGCCCGCACCCAGTTCGTACGACAGTGCGGCCGCGTACGTACGCTTCCCCCGTTTGGGATCCTTGACCTTCGTCGCCGTCGACCGTGCAGCCTGTCTGGATCAAGAGGGGCAGGGCTGCCAAGAAACATCTGCGGAGCTGAGCCATCGCCTGACCTCCCCACGCCCGTGGCCTTTCTCAATATGGCTGCTCCCCCGGTCGCCGGTAAAAGGAATATTCGGGGTGGAGGACCGATATAGCGGCTTCGTCCAGCCGAATGCCGGGCCGGGTGCTTTGTCGGTGGCCACCAAAGGTCGGTGCCGGGTTCAGCGGATCCGATGAACTGCTGGACGGTGTCGTCGTCGCAGGATGCTGGTATGACGACGACCTTGGTGATCAGCGGTGGCACGGTTCACGACGGCAGTGGCGGCCCCGGCCGGGTGGCCGACGTTCTGGTCGAGGGTGACCGGATCACCGCCGTGCGCCCCGGCGTGGGCGAACTCGACGGCGTGCCGGTGCTCGACGCGACCGGGCTGGTGGTCGCGCCTGGCTTCGTGAACGTGCTCAGTCACGCGTACTTCACCCTGGAGAAGGACGGCCGCGGCCTGTCCGACCTCTACCAGGGCGTCACCACGCAGGTCTTCGGCGAGGGCACCTCGATCGGGCCCCACACCCCTGAGGTGCGGGCGGAGCTCGAATCGGGCAACGCGCCGGACGATCCGCCGCTGGTGTGGGACCGGCTGTCGGAGTTCCTCGCCCATCTCGAAGGCAAGGGGGTCGCGCAGAACGTGGTGAGCTTCGTCGGCGCGCACAACCTGCGCATGATCGGGGCGGGTTCGGACGACCGGCCGATGACCGCGGCCGAGCTCTCCCGCGTCCGCGGCGTGCTGGACGAGGAGCTGGCCGACGGTGCCCTCGGGATCGGGTCGGCGCTCATCTACCCGCCGGGCTGCTTCGCCTCCACGGACGAGCTGGTCGCGCTCTGCGAGGTCGTCGCCCGGTACGGCGGCACGTACGTCTCTCATCTGCGCAGCGAGGGCGATCACTTCCTGGACGCCGTGGACGAGCTGATCACGATCGGCCGCCGGGCCGGGGTGCACGCGGAGATCTATCACCTCAAGGCCGCAGGGCAGCACAACTGGCCGAAGATGGCGCGGGCCGTCGAGCGCGTCGAGGCCGCCCGGGCGGCGGGGCAGCCGGTGACCGCCGACGTCTATCCCTATCTCGCCGGGCAGACCCAGCTCGGCTCCTCGATCCCGCCGGACTTCCACGAAGGCGGCCACGAAGCTCTCGCGTCCCGACTGGCCGATCCGGCCGAACGAGCCCGCATCCGCGCAGCCGTGACGACCCCGTCAGAGCGCTGGGAGAACCTCTACCTGGCTGCGGGCGGCGCGGACGGCGTCATGCTGCTCCCCGACCCGAACGGGCCGGCGGTCGAGTATCGCGGGCTCAGTCTGCGGCAGGCGGCCGACCAGCACGGCACGGACCCGGTGGAGATGCTGCTGCGGCTGGTCGAGCTGGAGCCGACGCTGCACGCCATGTACTTCATGATGAGCGAGGAGACGCTGCGCACCGCGCTGCGCAACCAATGGGTCTCCGTCGGTTCCGACGCGCCGACCTTCGCCACCGAGGCGCCGTACGCCGACGTGCCCACCCATCCTCGGGCGTACGGGACGTTCGCCCGCATTCTCGGCCGGTACGTACGCGAGCAGTCCCTGCTCACCCTCGGCGAGGCGGTGCGCCGGATGACCAGCCTGCCGGCGGGCAACCTCGGCCTGCGGGATCGCGGCCTGCTCGCCCCGGGCAAGTACGCCGACATCGTGGTGTTCGACCCGGAGACGGTGGGCGATCACGCGACGTACGAGGAACCGCACCGGTACGCGACCGGGGTCCGGCACGTGGTGGTCAACGGGCGTCCCGCGCTCGCGGACGGCGTACCCACCGGGCAGCTCTCCGGTCGGGCCCTGCGGCGCGGGCGCTGACACCTGCAGTTCCGAAGGGCCTGACGACCTGCTGTTTCGAAGAGCGCTGTTTCAGGCGGTGCCGTACATGTACATTCGCGGAAGATCCCGGGGAATCTCGCGGCGTACGAGTCGCGCTTCAGGAGGAAATGCATGCACGCACGGCCGCGAATGCTCCTCGCTGTTCTGCTGGGCGTCGCGATCGCGTCCGCCGGGTGCGGCCTGAGCGGCGGCGGCGTTTCAACGGCTGTATGTATGGACACGGCAGCGAAAGAAACCGCGAAACTCAGAAGCGCTGTGGAAGGATTGCTGCCGCCCGAAGTGGCCCGGACCATGACCGAGAACAATGGCTGCGATGCGGGCTCCAGCGATGCTTACCTTCTCTTCGAAGCAGGTCGCGCCGTGTCGGGGTACCAGTTGCTGGAGCCGTTCCGCGAGGACGAGTGGGAGGTGCGGGACGCGCCTACCGGCGATTGTTCCTACTGTGTCGCGGGCGTCAGCAAGGCACATGCCGGGCGGACGGTGGAGGTCTGGGTTTATGACCGGTCGAGCACCTCGCCCATGGAAGTCGAGGTGCGATCCCGCTGAGCGACGATTACTGGGAGGCCGTTTATGCCGTGCCGCCGCTCGACGAACTGGAGCGTCGCGACGAGTCAGCCGTTTTCGGATGGATCAGCCGTCACTTTCCGGCCGACGGGACCAAGATTGCCTGGGAGCGCGTCGAAGGCAAGCATGCGCACTGGAGAATCGCCGACGACCAGCGGCCGGCCGCCAAGGCGGCGGAAGAGGTGCGGCGGCGCTTGGGCCCCGGCTCCGTGGTCGAACACGTCGGCGACTCGCTCTCGCCTTATGGCGTGCGCTTCACCGATGAGAACGCCCTCGCGGTCGTGGCCGCGCTGCTCGAAATACCGGAGCACCACTATTTCCTCGCCGAGGACCGATCGTGGATCGTGGTCGTCACCATGGAGGGAGATCTGGACGTGTTGGACCGACCGCGATAGGTGACCCCGCGGCCCCCGTATGGGACGATCACTCGGGCTTATGCGCTCCACCCGCCCAATGGCTTTGCCCGCGTTGTCGTCGTGAGCGGAGGAAACGGTTGTGGGGAATGGCGGACAGGCGCTGCGGAGAAGGCACACGATGCGCCGGCCTGGAGCGGTGCTGCTGGTTGCGGTCGTCTTCGTAGGCGGATACTCGCTCGCCGGAATACTCGAACGTGAATATGTGGACTTCCTGTATGCGCGGACGCCCCCGGGAGAGGTCCCGTATCTTGCCGACACGGTGCAGTTGGCGGGCATGCGACTGTTCATGGTCGTGGGGATCGGGTTGTTGTCCCGGTTCACGTCCTACCGGCTGCGCGATTCGTTGCTGGGTCTCATTCCGGTCTATGGCGAGATCCTGCTCATCAAGCTGTGCTGGCGGGCGGTGTTCTTTCCCTATGTGGACTGGGTGCCGCGGGAGAGTGAGCGCGAGGGGCTTGAGGCCACGTCCGGACGGGCAGCGGCAGGAGGAAGGGTGGTCTGGCTGCGACGGCGGAGTGAGCAACCGGGCTGAGCGGCCCGAGCCGCGGCATGGTGATGCGCGAACAGCTGGGCCGCTCAGACCTGATCAGTGGTGGCGGGCCGGCGAACCATACGCAGCCGGGCTCACGTCCAGCTCCGATACTCGTCGGCGGGCAGAGGATGATCGACCGGGACGACGCGCGAGTGCACCGCCGTCAGGCAGCCGGGGCAGAACAACTGCCGGAAGACGATCTCCGCGTCCACGTACTCCCCCGGGTCGGGCCAGATGTGCGGACCCGCCTCCGCCGGCGGCGAGTCGCGGCGGGCCAGGCCCGTGACGAACGCGCCGCCCGCCAACGGCCCGATCCAGGTGCCGCAGTGCACGCAGACCACGGTTCCGCCGTCCGGTGACGACGACGACGGTGACGGGGACGGGGACTCCACGACGGCGAGGTTGTCGTCGAGTCGGCGGGCCGTGGTCAGGTCGGGCGCGCCGATCGGGGTGAGCCGCGTGCCGGACAGGCCGGCGTCGGACGCGCGGCGGTGCCGCAGCTTCTCGCGGGTCTCGTCGGTCGCGGCCGGGTCCACCTCGCCGTCCTCGTCGAGCACGACCCCGTAGACGTCCCGAGCCGCCCGCACTGAGACGCGGGCCTGGCGCACGTCCTCCCCCACCTGCCCGGCCGGCCGCAGCAGCGGGTCGCCGTAGCCGCCGCCCGCCTGCCAGTGCAGGTAGAGGGCGTCTCCGACGCCGAGGGTCGACTCCCCTTCGCAGGGCAGCACCTCGGTCTCGCCGCCGAGCTCGTCCAGGCCGGCGGGGATGGTGGCCGTCCGGGCGAGCTGGGGCGTGTCGATGCCGCGTACGACCAGGTCGAGCTGGGAGTTGCCCGGGTAGCCGCCGGCCAGGCCGACGTTCTGGTTCGCGACCTTGCCGGTGCCGGAGACGACCAGCGACATCGTCCCCGTCTGGGCAGGATGCTGGACGTAACAGACCGAGCCGCTCATCCCGCCCCGCTGCCGGCCCGGCCCGCCGGAGTCGGTCTGCTCGCGGCGCCACAGGGCGACGAGGGGGTAGAGGTACTCGGTCATCTCGACGTCAGGGGCCCGGGCGGAGGGGATGATGAGCCTGCCGCCGGTGTCGACGCCGTCGTAGTGCACCTGGGCTCCGTAGCCGCCGGCCATGACGTCGAAGACGGGCGAGACGAAGCCCTTGGCGCCGCCGCCGCGTTCGTCCACGCCGGAGACGACGCACAGGTCCGTGGTGCCGTTGCAGATCGACTGTACGTCGCCGCGATGGTCGGGTTCGGCGTCCAGCATCCTGGCCAGCACCTCGGCGACCAGGTTGCCCGCTCCCCACGCCGGCCCGAACGGCCCCTTCCCGACCGCGGCGGGGAAGGACGCGTTGGTGATGGTGTCCTCGTCGGTGATGATCTCGAAGCAGCGCATCAGCCCACCGGCCGCCCACGGGATGTCCCCGGCCAGCAGGGGCAGCATGGTGAAGACGATCCCGGCTCGTAATCCCGGGTACGGGCAGTTGATGATGCCGGTCTGCCCGGCGGTGCCGCGGAAGTCGAAGACGAGCCGATCGGCTTCCTTGGTCATCGCGACCTTGATCGCGTGCAGGCCGCGGTCGCCGGTCTGCGACTGTTCCTGGTAGCCGACCGCGGTCCAGGTGCCGTCGGGCAGGGTTTCCAGCTTGGCCCGCAGCCGGCGTTCGGCGTCGTCCATCATCCGGCGCATGACGATCTTGACGGTGTCGGCGCCGTACTTGGCGATGAGCCGCAGGATCTGCTCGGCCGCGTTCTTGTTGGCGGCGATCTTGGCCCGGAGGTCGAGACCCACCAGGTGCGGCAGCCGCGAGCGCCGGACCCAGGCGTCGGCGACGTCCCGTTGCAGCACCCCGCCGCGCACGACCTTCAGCGGCGGCGTCGGCACGGCCTCGCCGAACACGTCCTGCGCGGACGGGCTGAACGAGCCGGGCCGGGGCCCGCCCAGGTCCACCTGGTGCGCGATGGCGGTGGTCCAGCCGAACAGCTTGCCCTCGTGGAAGATCGGCGCCAGGATCGCGGCGTCGTTCTGGTGCAGCCCGCCGCCGATCCACGGGTCGTTGCAGAGGAACATGTCGCCCTCGGCGATGCCGGGATTGTCGCTGCGGTTGCGCAGCGTCCAGACGATGGCCAGGTCCATCGAGCCAATCAGGCCGATGTTGTACGTGCCCACCTGCACCTGCTCGCCGAGCTCGTCGCAGATGGAGAAGTTGAAGTCGTTGGACTCGGTGACGACGTGCGAGCCCGACATCCGCCGCAGGGTCTCGCCCATCTCCTGGGTGATGGCCCAGAGCCGGTGCCGGACGACCTCGTAGGTGAGGGCGTCGACCTCCCCATCATCGTCCACCTGGTGCAGCGACAGCGCCGGCGAGATCTGCCGCAGCAGCTCGGCTCGGGGAAGGGGCCTGCTGGTGAACTCGTCCGCCCCGGGGATCCTTGATGCCATGGAACGTGTCCTCACTGGTAGCTCAGCACGAGGTTGCCGAGGCGGTCGACGCGGCCGGTGACGCCGGCGGGGACGACGACCACGGTGGTCGGCACGTCGACGACGGCCGGGCCGACGAGCTCGTGGCCCGCGCGCAGCCGGGCGTAGTCGTAGACGGGGGTGGGCACGTAGCCGAGCTGCGAATCGAGGCAGACGGAACGTTCCTCGACGAGCGCGGCGGAGGGGTCGGGGCCGTCGGCCGCGGGGATCTCCGGCAGCCCGACGGGGAAGCCGAGCCCGGCCTTGGCGCGAACGCGGTAGGTGATCGCCTGCACGCCGGCCTCGCGGTAACCGGCGCCGCTGCCGTTGATGCGCTCGTACTGCCTCTCGAAGCGTTCGAGGATCTCCTCGCCGGTGCGCTCGGTGAATAACGCGTCGGGGACGGCCGTGGCGAGTTCGGTGACCTGCATCGAGTAACGCAGATCGACCTCGCGCTGCAGCGTCACGTCATGAAATTTCACCTTCTGCTGGTCGAGGCCGCGCTGCAGGTCGGCCTCCAGCCGGGCGAAGTGCGACTCCAGCACCGCGTGATGCACGGGGAACGACGACGGGTCGGACAGCTCGGCGCTCAGCACGACGTCCGAGGCGGCCAGCCCGTACGCGGAGAAGGCGGAGGCGACCGGGCCGAGCGGCACGACGACCTCGCTGACGCCCAGGTCCTGGCAGTAGCCGGCGCAGTGGGCCGGTCCCGCTCCGCCGAAGGCGTAGACGACGAAGTCGCGGGGGTCGTGTCCGGCCTGCACGACGGCCCGGCGCAGCAGGTCTCCGGCCTGCGCGTTCTGCACCTCGTGGATGGCGATGGCCGCCTCCTCGACGGTGAGGCCGAGCGGCTCGGCCACGTGCTCGCGGATCGCCTCGCGCGCCAGGTCCAGCCGCAGCGGCTTGCGCCCGCCGAGCAGCCCGCGCTCGCTCAGGATGCCGAGCACCAGGTTGGCGTCGGTGTTCGTGGGCCGGGTGCCGCCGTTGCCGTAGCAGGCAGGGCCGGGGACGGCCTCCGCGCTCTGCGGGCCGAGCCGCAGGTTGCCGCCCTCGTCCACGGACGCGAGCGCGCCGCCGCCCGAGCCGATGGTGTGCACCCGGATCGTCGCCGCGTTGATCGGGAACTGGTTCACGATCGAGCCGGGCGCCATGACCGGCTCCCCGTCCACGATCAGCCCGGCCAGGAACGTCGTGCCGCCGACGTCGGTGGTGATGACGTTGCGGTGCCCGAGCTGCTCGGCCAGGCGCATGCCGCCGACGACGCCGCCGGACAGGACGGAGCCGACCGTGGTGATGGCGTGCTCGGGAGCCCGGTCGGCGGTGATGGTGCCGCCCTCGCTCTGCATGACCAGCAGCGGCCCCTTGAGCCCGCGCTCCTCCAGCTGCTTCTGCAGCGGCAGCAGGTACGTGCGCAGCCGCGGCCCCACCTGGGCGTTCATGATCGTCGTCGAGGTCCTGGCGAACTCGCGGATGCGCGGGCTGACCTCGGAGGAGAGCGTGACGTACATGTCGGGGGCGATCTCGTGGATCAGCTCGCGGACCCGCTGCTCGTGGGCCCCGTTCTTGAACGACCACAGCAGGCAGACGGCGATGGCCTCGACCCCCTGCGCCACCAGGGTGCGGGTGACCTGGCGGACCTCGTCCTCGTCCAGCGGCACCAGGACCGTTCCCGCGTAGTCGATCCGCTCGGTCACTTCGAGCGCCCGGTACTTCGGGATCAGCGGTGCGGGCTTGCGCTGCCGCAGCGTGTCCTGGATCTCGTGGGCCGAGCGGCCGAGCGTGCGGCCCTCGGCGTTCATGATGTAGATCGCGTCCCTGTGCCCCTTGGTGGCGATGAGCCCGACGTCGGCCACCTGCCCCTGGACCAGGGCGTTGATCGACGCCGTGGTGCCGTGGGCGATGTAGTCGGTCTGCGCCAGCAGCTCGCCGACGCCGATGCCCAGCTCGCCGGCGAGGTCCTCGATCGCGCGCATGACGCCGACCTCGCGGTTCGGCGGGGTCGTCGGCGTCTTGGCCGACACGATGCGGCCGGCCCCGTCGGAGGCGACGGCGTCGGTGAACGTGCCGCCCACGTCGATGCCCAGTGCGTATGGCATGTGCGTTTCTCCTGGTGATCTTTACCGCTGGTGGGCGATGACGCGCCCGGTGACCGTGTGCAGGAGCTCGCGGGGGCGGGCGTCCGCGCCGCCCATCCAGGCGACGTGCTGGTCAGGGCGTACGAGCAGCAGCGCGGTGGGATAGCGCTCGCGGTGGTCGCCGGGCAGGTCGGCCACGGTGAGGGGGATCCCGAGGTCCCCAGCGGCCTCGGTCCAGGGGGTGACGTCGATGCCGGGGTCGGTGCGCAGCAGGGTGAAGCCGGGCCCGAGCACGTCGAGCGCCGAGCGGCCGTCGGCGAGCCAGACGTGCGGCAGCCGGAACCCGGGCCTGGCCCGTTCCTGGTAGTCGCCCATGGTGATGGCCGCCTGCTCCTCCCCGCCGGCCACGAGGGGGGAGCCGGCGTAGTGGTAGCCGAAGCTGAAGCCGTCGGGTGAGTACCGGTGCGGCTCGGTGACCGCGAGCCGCTCGGCCAGCTCGGCGCGGGCCTTCTCACCTTCGGGGCCCGGCAGGTGGATGTCCGGCGAGACGTCCGCGAACGACTTGCGCGCCGCCGCCCCCACGGCGCCGGCGAACTGCTCCCCCACGGGCTTGCGCTCCAACTCGTACGCGCTCAGCAGCCCGGGCGGCGCCCACCCGTGATGCACGGCGGCGAGCATCCAGCCCAGGGTGGCCGCGTCCTGGATGCCGGCGTTCATGCCGAACCCGCCGACGGGGATCCAGATGTGGGCGGCGTCCCCGGCCAGGAACACCCGGCCGTCCTGGTAGCGCTGGGCGACCAGCTTGCGTCCGGTCCAGCGCACGACGCCGAGCACCTCGTGCTCGACCGGGCCGCCTGCGGCCTCCTCCAGCAACCGCTGGGAGTCCTCGGCCTCGGTGTCGTGATCGGGCGGGAAGGCGGCGTGGTTGAGCCAGTGCTCGCCGCCGTCGATGGCGATCAGCGCGGCGGGCCGGCGGCCGTAGGTCCAGTACGTCCACGCCCGGTCCTTGGCCGCCAGCCGGCCCAGTTCGGGTGAGCGGACGAAGGTGGAGACGAACCGCTGGATGGCGTCGATGCCCTCGTACCGGATGCCGAGCGCGCGCCGGACGGCGCTGTGGGCCCCGTCGCAGCCGATCACGTACGCGTGGCGGAGGGTGCGGCGGGTGCCGCCGGACTCCACCACCGCCTCGACGTGGTCGTCGTCCTGCCGCAGCTCCACCAGCCGGGTGCCCCGGTCGAGGGTGATCAGCGGGTGCCGGCTTGCGTGCCGTTCCAGGATGGGTTCGAGGAACAGCTGCGAGATGCGGTGCTGCGGCTCCGGCGTGGGCCAGTCGTCCCGGCCGGCGCCGGCCAGCACGTCGCCGGCCGACGGCAGGTCGATGCGGAAGATCTGCTCGCCGCGCAGGCTCGTCCGGTACTGGATCGAGGTCGGGTAGTCCTCCGGCAGGCCGGCCCGGCGGATGTCGTCGGCCAGCCCGAGCCGCCGGAAGATCTCCATCGAGCGGGCGGAGGTGGTGTTGCACCGGGGGTTGACGCTCCGCTCCTCCGTGGCCTCCACGACGTGGCACGGCACGCCACGCCTGGCGAGGTCGATCGCGAGGGTCAGACCGGTGGGGCCGGCGCCGACGACGAGGACGGCCGGCTCATCGGGGGTGGTGGGTTGCGGTGTCATGCGCTCAGGAACTCCCCTACCAGGGTGCAGAACTCATCCGGCCGGTCGACGTGGATCCAGTGCCCCGCCCCCGCCACCACCTCAAGGCGGCCGTGGGGCAGGGCTGCGGCGAGCCGCTCGGAGACCTCCACCGGTTGGACCCGGTCCCGCTCCCCGTGCAGGGCGAGGACCGGGGTGGCGATAGTACCGGGATCGACGGGCGGCGGCCCGCCCGCGACCTCGGCGAACATCGATCGGAAGGCCGCTTCGGCGCCGGGGCGCAGGGCCTGCTCCAGCCGTAGGCCGGCCAGGTCGTCGAGGAGGTCGCGGTGCACGCTCTCGTCGGCGACCAGGCGGGCGAGGGTGGCGCGCATGGACGCCTTCGTCGGCTCGTCGTAGAAGGGGACGGTACGCGGCAAAGGCCCCGTGCCCGCGCCGCCCATGAGCACCGCGCGCCCGACCCGGTCGGGCGCCGCGGCGAGGAGAGCGAGTGCCGCGGCGCCGCCGGCGGCCGAGTTGCCGACGACGTGCACGCGGTCAAGGCCGTGCTGGTCGAGCAGGGTGAGGACCTGCCAGGCGCGGGACCGCGCCCACGCCCGCGGCCCCCGGAGGCCGGCCGTCCCGTCGCCGCTGATCCGCGTGCCGAAGCCGAGCAGGTCGGGCGCGAGGCAGTGGAACCGGGCCGCGAGCCTGGTCCGCACCCCCGTCCAGTTGCTCGCGGCGTCCACCCCCGGCCCGCCGCCGTGCAGCAGCACGAGAACGGGTCGCGCGCCCGCCTGCTCCGTCATCATGCTTCGGCCACCGCCGCCCTGGGCTCGGGCGAAGCGTCCTCGGTCGTACGCCGGAACCGGGTGAGCAGGAACACGGCGGCGGCCCCGATCAGGCCCGGGATCGCGAAGACCTGGAACATCGATCCCGGGGTCCAGCCGGCCTCCAGCAGGAATCCGGCGATCAGCGGCGCCAGCACGGCGCCGAGCCGGCTCACCGCGACGGCCAGGCCGAGCGCCGTCGCCCGGGACTCGGCCGGGTAGAGGCTCGGCACGATGACGTTGATCCCGGACACCGAGCCGTTCAGGAACAGCCCGACCAGCACCGCCACGACCAGCGCGGTGGCCAGCGTGCCGAGCGAGAACGAGAAGAGGATGAGCATGAGCGCGCCGGCCACGAAGTACGCCGCCGTCAGCCGGCGCGGTTCGAACCGGGAGGCCAGCACGCCCAGCAGGATCGCGCCCGTGACGCCGCCGAGGCTGAACAGCACGCCGCCGCTGATGCCCTGCTGGTTGGACATGCCCGCCTTCAGCAACAGGCTGGGCGTCCACGAGCTGCCGAAGTAGAAGACCAGCTGCGCGATGGTGAACGCCACCCAGACCAGCACGGTCCTGACCGCGTTACTGCCGCGGAACAACGACTCCAGCGCCACCTTGCCCGCCCCCGACCCCGATGGGGCCGGCAGGGTCTCGACGGGGGCGCGTCCCATCGACACCATGAGCCGGTTGAAGCGCTCCAGCGCGTTGGCGGGGCGGCGGGCGACGAGGTAGTCCATCGACTCGGGCAGGTAACGCAGGCCGACCAGGAAGAGGACGGCGGTGACGACGCTGCCGAAGACGAAGACCGAGCGCCAGCCGTACGAGCCGATCAGCAGGCTGGCCGCGATGCCGGCGATGACCGAGCCGATGCCGTACCCGGTGGTGATCAGCGCGACGACCAGCCCTCTGCGCCGGTTGCTGGCGAATTCGGAGGTGAGCACCGGCAGGCTGGCGGCCATCGCCCCGACCGCCGCGCCGGTCACCAGGCGGCTGGCGAGAAGCTGGTTGAAGTCCTGCGTGAGGGCCGCGGCGAGCATGCCCACCGAGGCCAGGGCGAGACAGATGAGGGTGAGCCGGCGGCGGCCGATGCGGTCGGCGAGCGGCGCCAGGAAGAGCGCGCCGATGGCCATGCCGGCCAGTCCGCCGCTCAGCAGGACGCCCACGCCGGAGGCGGACAGGCCCCACTCGCGGGTGATCGTCGGCCCGACGTAGGAGGTCACCAGGAGATCGAACCCGTCCACCAGGTTGATCACGAGGCACAGCGCGACCGCCCTGATCTGGGCGGGACTCATCGGTGAGTTCTTGACCTGCTCGAGAACGTTCAAGGGAAACCTCGCTTGGTTGCGCGATGGTCGAAAAGCCCCCGAGGAAGCCTGGACCGGCGCCCATGAGGGCGCCGCAGGCTGTGTATGTAGCGTTCGCTCTACAACAGTGGGGGTGCGCCGGCGGTGCCGAGGACGTCAGGGGCGCCCGTGCCCACCGGCGGGGATGAGCGTCAGGCCGCGTCGCGGTCAGCGGTGTGGACGGCTCGCTCGGTGAGCGGGGCCGGCCGGGTCACGACTTCGGTGCGGCGAAGGGGTTGGCGTTGGCGTGGTGGTGTCCCCAGACGTCAGGGCGGCCGAAGTCGTGCGGGACCCAGTCCTCGCCCACCTCGATGCCCGCGCAGCCGATCTCCAGGTGGAAGCCGCTGGGGTTGCGTACGTAGAAGGAGATCGCCTTGTCGTTCATGTGCCGGCCGAGGCTGATGGAGATCGGTACGTCGTTCTCCTTGGCCCGGTCGTAGGCCCGGCCGACGTCGTCGATCGAGCCGTGCTCGAACTCCAGGTGATGGATGGACGCATTCTCCGCACTGGCCAGGGCGATGCTGTGGTGGGTGCGGTTGCAGCGGAAGAAGAACAGGCCGGGGGCGCGGTAGTCGGTCAGCTTGAACTCCAGCACCGACTCGTACAGCTCGCGCAGCTCCTGGAGCTTGGGGCTGGCCAGGACGAAGTGCCCTAGACCGGTCGTGCCGGGACCGCCGGGCGGGCGGGCGGCGGCGATGCGTACCTTGGCCTCACCGACCGCGAGTTCCACGCGGTAGCCGACCGGGTCGGTGAACCAGCGCAGGTGGGTGGCGCCGCGCAGCTCCCTCTCCTCCGCGGTGCCCTCCGCGACGGTGAAGCCTGCGTCCGTGAGCCGCCGGGTGAGCCGGTCGAGCTCGCCCGGCGTGTCGACGATCCAGCCCAGCTCGCGCGGGCTGTCCTCGGTGGACGGATAGAGGGCCACGCGGTATTTGAACTCGTCGAGCTCGGCCAGGGCGACCTCGTCGGTGCCGGACTTGGCGAGGGTGACGCCGATCCCCAGAGTACGGCCGAGCAGGTCGGTCCACGCCTCGACGTCGGTGACGTTGAGGCCGACGTAGCCCAGCTTCCTGATACCCACGGTGTGTCATCCCTCCGATGCGGCGGCTGCTCCGCCCTGCAGAAACTCGCGGACGATGTGGTTGAACTCGGGCGCGCGCTCGTACTGGACCCAGTGCCGGCAGTGCGGCAGCACGCGCAGTTCCGCGTCCGGGATCCCGTCGAGGATCTTGGGCGCCCAGGTCAGGGGGACGGTCTGGTCCTCCCTGCCCCACACGAGCAGCGTGGGGGCGGCGATGAGGCCCAGGTCGTGGGTCAGGTCGCCGAAGTTCGGGGGAATCGGCAGCTCGGGGTGGGCGCGCAGGCTCGCCTCGTAGCGCTCGTCGATGAGTTCCTCGGTCGCGAGGCTCTCGTCGTAGACCATGAGCCGGACGAACTCGGCCATGGCCTCGCGCGACGGCTTGGCGGCGGCCATGTAGGCGAAGAGGCGGTCCAGGCCGACGGGCCAGGGCGGCGCGTCCGCCGGGAGGACTCCGCCCGGCGCCATGAGAACGAGCCGGTCCACGCGCTCCGGGTGGAGCATCGCGATCCGCATCGCCACGGCGCCGCCGTAGGAGTTGCCGACCAGGTGGGCCCGCTCGATCCCCAGCGCCGTCATCGCCCGGCACACCCGTTCTGCGGCGTGGAAGATCAGCGGCTCGTCCAGCTCGGGTCGCGGGGTGTCTCCCCATCCCGGCAGGTCGATCACGATGTTGCGGTAGTCGTCGAAGGCGGGCAGGTTGCCGCCGAAGTTGCTCAGACCGGTGGCGCCCGGTCCTGAGCCGTGCAGCCACACGACCGGGGCGCCGGCGCCGGCCTCGGTGTAGGCCAGGCGCAGGTCACCGACATCCAACGTGTTCGTCACTCCGCCGCCTCTCAGCTGGTGTATGTAGCGTTCACTATACAAATTTCGGCAGTGTTATCAAGAGTGACTTCGGTGCGGATTTCCTGAGGTCAGGCCTCGCTGTCGTCGAAGAGCCGCTGCGCGCCGTCGCGGTGCTCCGCGAGGCCGCGGACCAGGGCGACGAACGGCGTGACCTGCGAGCTGTAGGACATCTCGTCGAAGCTGTTGGTCACCGACAGACCGTCGGTCAGGGCGCGGCCGAGGATGGCCAGCCGCTGGACGAGGGCCTCGGCGGCCTCGCCGCCCTCGGGCGCGAAGATGGGCGTGAGCGCGTCGACCCAGGACGCGTGGGCGTAGTCGCGGATGCGGCGCACGGTCTTGCGCACCACCTCGGCGTCCTTCTGCGGCCCGACGCTGATCGCGACGAGCAGCCGGAGGTAGTCGGGCCGCCGGTCGAGCGAGCGGCACGCGGCTGAGAACCACGCTTCGAGCCGCTCCAGCGGCGCGAGGTCGTCGAACGAGGACGGATTGGGAAACAGCGCGTGCAGCTCGTCGAAGGTGCGCTCAAGGAGCGCCGCGAGGACGCCGAGCTTGTTGCCGAAGTGGTAGTAGATCGAGCTGGGCGGCAGCCCCGACTGTGCGCACAGGTCGGAGATGGCCATGCCGTCGTAGCCCTTTTCGCCGATGAGGGTGCGCGCCGCGTTCAAGATGACCTCGCGGCTGCTCAGACCGGCAGCGGCCGGCGCGGAGCCGGATTCCCTGACCATGCGGCCATGATAGATCCGCTCGGACGGCGGCACCCAAACGATGATCACAGAGCGCGGGGTGGAGCCGGTGGCCGGGCCGAAGGGGTCCGCAACGGCCCGGCCACCGGGGTTCAGGCGACGGTCGCGTCCAGGGTGACCGGGATGTTGCCGCGCGTCGCGTTGGAGTAGGGGCACATCGCGTGGGCGCCGTCGACGAGCGCGTCCGCCGTCGCCTGGTCCACGCCGGACAGCTCGATGTGCAGAGCGGCGCTGAGCGTGAACCCGCCCTCCGGAGTCGGGAGCACCTGCACCTCGGCGATGACCGCCGAGTCGGTGATCGGCGTCTTCCGCTGCGCGGCCACGGCCTTGAGCGCCGAGTGGAAGCAGGAGGCCCAGCCGGCCGCGAACAGCTGCTCCGGGTTGGTCGCGCCGCCGGGGCCACCCATCTCCTTCGGGATGGCCAGGGTGACGTCGAGCAGGCCGTCGTCGGTCCGCGCGTTTCCTCCCGCCCTGCCGTCCCCGGTAGAGGTGGCGATGCCGGTGTAAAGGGGTTGGCTCATGGTCGCGGTTCCTTCCTTAGAAGACCGAACGTTCTCCCTCAACGCATCATGACGGCCTACGACTCGAACGTCAAGACCGAACGTTCTACCTTTTTGAAATCAACTCCGGCGCAGTGTGCGGGAGAGCCCGAGCGCGGCCGTGCGCACCGCCGGAGCGAGGTGGGCCGGCCGGAAGTGCTCGCGCGGCACCGCCACCGACAGCGCCGCGACGGGCTCGCCCGCACCGGCGAACACCGGGGCGGCGATGCAGCTGATCCCGAGCGCCGCCTCCTGCTCCTCATACGCGAGCCCCGACACCTGGGTCTGCTCCAGCGCCGTACGCAGCCGGAACGGATCGGTGACCGAGTACGGGGTCAGCCGCGGCAGCGGCGCGGCCAGGATCGCGTCCGCCAGCTCGGGCCCGGAGAACGCGAGCAGCGCCTTGCCGATCGCGGTGCACGTGAGCGGCAGCCGGCCGCCGATCCGGGACGGCAGGGGGACGGCGTCATGACCGTGGATGCGTTCGAGGTAGACGACGTCACGATCGTCGCGGATCCCGAAGTGCACGGTCTGGCGGGTGCTCTCGAACAGGTCCTGGAGGAACGGCAGCGCGCTCTCGCGCAGGTCGTGCCGGCGCGGGACGAGCGAGCCCAGCTCGAACAGCGTGCCGCCGAGCCGGTAGCGCTCCCCGTCGCGCTCCAGCAGGCCGAGCCGGACGAGGTCGCCGATCAGGCGGAAAGCCGTGGTCTTGGCCAGCCCCGCTCTGGCCGCGAGTTCCGTCAGACGGAACGAGCCACCGTCAGGGCGGTAGACGTCCAGGATGGACATGGCCTTGTCCAGCATGTTCACAGGTGGGCTGTTCCGGTGCACGGAACGAACTTTGGCACACGCCCGCTCCGCCGCCTATACCTGGGACGTTCACAGCCATCCCTTCGGAGGTCCGCCGATGCCCTCGACCCGCTCGCACCGGGAGCCACGATGAGCGCCACCGTCCAGAAGGCCGCGGACCTGCTCGCCACCGCGACCGCCACCGGCACGCCGTGCCCGCCGATCCGCGACCTGTTCGCCGACGGCGACATCGACGCCGCCTACGACGTCCAGCGGCGCAACAACGAGCGCCTGATCGCGGCCGGCCATCGCCTCACCGGGCGCAAGATCGGCCTGACCTCGCCGGCCGTGCAGCGCCAGCTCGGGGTGGACCAGCCCGACTTCGGGGCGCTGTTCGCCTCCATGGCGCTGGCCGACGGCGGCTCCGTACCGGCCGGGCGGCTGCTCCAGCCCAAGATCGAGGCGGAGATCGCGCTGGTCCTCGGCGCCGACCTGACCGGTCCCGGCTGCACGCCGGCCGACGTACGCGCGGCGACGGCCTCGGTCCGGCCCGCGCTGGAGATCGTGGACAGCCGGATCGCCGGCTGGGACATCACGATCGTCGACACGGTGGCCGACAACGCCTCCTCCGGGCTGTTCGTTCTCGGCGACGATCACCTGTCCATCGAGGAGGTCGAACCGGCGGACGTCTCGATGCGGATGTACCGGGGCGATGAGCTGGTCTCGGAGGGCACCGGCCGCGACTGCCTGGGCGACCCGCTCAACGCCGCGGCCTGGCTGGCCTCGACGCTGGCCCGCCGCGGCGAACCCCTGCGCGCCGGCGACGTCGTCCTCACCGGGGCCCTGGGCCCCATGGTCCCCGCCGTGCCCGGCGACGTCTTCACCGCGCGGATCTCCGGCCTGGGCTCCGTCACCGTCGGCTTCGGGGAAGCGGCGTGAGCGCGCTCGCCAAGGTGGCGATCATCGGCTCGGGCAACATCGGCACCGACCTCATGATCAAGGTGCTGCGGCTGTCGGACCGGCTCGGCCTGGCCGCCATGGCCGGCATCGACCCCCAGTCCGACGGGCTGGCCAGGGCGCGCCGCCTCAAGGTCGCCACGACCCACGAGGGTGTGGACGGACTCGTCCGGCTGGACGAGTTCGCCGAGGTCGAGTACGTCTTCGACGCGACCTCGGCCGGCGCGCACCGGCGCCACGACGAGATCCTGCGCCCCCTGGGCCGCACCGTCATCGACCTCACCCCGGCGGCGCTCGGGCCCTACGTCGTGCCGCCGGTCAACCTGGACGAGCACCTCGACGCCCCGAACGTCAACATGGTCACCTGCGGCGGCCAGGCGACGATCCCGATCGTGGCGGCGGTCGGTGCGGTCACCCCGGTGCACTACGGCGAGATCGTCGCCTCGATCTCCTCCCGTTCTGCGGGACCGGGCACGCGGGCCAACATCGACGAGTTCACCGAGACCACCGCGTCGGCGATCGAGCGGGTCGGGGGCGCGGCGCGGGGCAAGGCCATCATCGTGCTCAACCCGGCCGAGCCACCGCTGATCATGCGTGACACCGTCCACTGCCTCGTCTCCGACGCCGACACCGAAGCGATCACCGCATCGGTCGAGGCGATGGTCGGGCGGGTGCAGGCGTACGTGCCCGGCTACCGGCTCAAGCAGAAGGTGCAGTTCGAGACCGTCGCCGCCGACGACCCGCTGCACCGGCTGATCCCGCCCGCCGCGCCCGGCG
The DNA here is from genome assembly GCF_040649755.1 of Nonomuraea sp. NPDC048882. Taxonomy (NCBI): domain Bacteria; kingdom Bacillati; phylum Actinomycetota; class Actinomycetes; order Streptosporangiales; family Streptosporangiaceae; genus Nonomuraea; species Nonomuraea sp. NPDC048882. The sequence goes on along the minus strand of NZ_JBEZGB010000002.1, from coordinate 806,901 downwards.
GCGGGATCAAGGTGTCGGTGTTCCTGGAGGTCGAGGGCGCCGCGCACTATCTGCCCGCCTACGCGGGCAACCTCGACATCATGACCTCGGCCGCCCTGCGGGCCGCCGAGCGGATCGCCGCCCACCGCAAGGAGAGCAGCTCATGACGGACCAGCCGACGAGCCGGACAACGAGCCGGCCTTCAACCGGCCAGCCGATCACGAGCCTTTACGTCCAGGACGTGACCCTGCGGGACGGCATGCACGCCATCCGGCACCGCTACACCGTCGAGCAGGCGCGCTCGATCGCCGCCGCGCTGGACGCGGCGGGCGTGGCCGCCATCGAGATCGCGCACGGCGATGGACTGTCCGGTTCGAGCATCAACTACGGGGTCGGCGCGCACACCGACTGGGAGTGGATCGAGGCGGTCTGCGACGTCACCCGGCGGGCCGTGCCGACCACCCTGCTCCTGCCCGGCATCGGCACCCTGCACGACCTGCGCCAGGCGCACCGGCTCGGCATCCGCTCGGTCCGGATCGCCACGCACTGCACCGAGGCCGACATCTCCGCGCAGCACATCGCTGCCGCCCGCGAGCTGGGCATGGACGTGGCCGGCTTCCTGATGATGTCCCACATGGCCGAGCCGGCCCAGCTCGCCGCGCAGGCCAGGCTCATGGAGTCCTACGGCGCGCACTGCGTCTACGTGACCGACTCGGGCGGGCGGCTCACCATGGACGGCGTACGGGACCGGGTCCGCGCGTACCGGGACGTTCTTCGGCCGGAGACCCAGATCGGCATCCACGCCCACCACAACCTGGGGCTGGGCGTGGCCAACAGCGTGGTCGCGGTGGAGAACGGCGCCTGCCGCGTGGACGCCTCCCTGGCCGGGCAGGGCGCCGGGGCCGGCAACTGCCCCATCGAGGCGTTCGTCGCGGTGGCCGACCTGCTCGGTCTCGATCACGGCTGCGACCTGTTCCCGCTGATGGACGCCGCCGACGACCTCGTCAGGCCGCTGCAGGACCGCGAGGTGCGCGTCGACCGCGAGACGCTGACCCTCGGTTATGCCGGCGTCTATTCGAGCTTCCTGCGCCACGCCGAGGCAGCGGCGGCGCGTTACGGCCTGGACACCCGCTCGATCCTCGTCGAGGCGGGCCGGCGCGGCATGGTCGGAGGTCAGGAGGACCTGATCGCCGACATCGCCCTCGACCTCGCCGCGTCGTCCTCGTGACCGGACCGGACGATGATCATCCAAGGTCGGACAGGTCGGGGCCAGGCGAACCGTCCCCTCAGTCCAAGTCGGACAGGTCGAGGACGAAGCGGTAGCGGACGTCGTTGCGGCCGAGCCGGTCGAGCGCCTCGTTCACCCGCGCCGAGGGCAGCAGCTCGATCTCGGCCGTGATGCCGTGCTCGGCGCAGAACTCCAGCATGGCGGCGGTCGCGGGACGGCCGCCGCTGCCGGCGGAGCTGAGCTTCTTGCGCCCGACGAGCAGGTCCATGGTGTCCACGGTGACCGGCCCGAGGTGGCCGAGGTGGCTGAGCGTGCCGTCCATGGCGACCAACCGCAGGTACGGGCCGAGGTCGTGCGGAGCGGAGACGGTGTCGATGACGACGTCGAACGTGTCGCGCGCGGCGGCCAGTTGATCGGGATCGGTGGACACGACGAACCCCTGAGCGCCGAGCCTGCGGGCGTCGCCGGCCTTGCCGGCCGAGCGGCTGATGACCGAGGTCGTGGCGCCGAGTGCCACGGCCATCCTGACCGCGAGATGCCCGAGGCCGCCCAGCCCCGCCACGGCGACCCGGCTGCCGGGGCCCACGCCCAGGGCGCGCAGGGGCTCCCAGACGGTGACGCCGGCGCAGAGGAGCGGAGCCGCGACGGCCGGGTCGAGGCCGGGCGGAAGCGGGTACGCGAAGCCTTCGCGGACGACGTACTCGCGGGAGAAGCCGCCCAGCGTGGTGGATCTGTCCTGCCGGTCGGTGCCGCCGTAGGTGAGGGTCGGGAAGGCGCGGCAGAAGTTCTCCTGGCCCGCCCGGCACATGGCGCACTCGCCGCACGAATCGACGATGTTGCCGACCGCGACGGGGTCGCCGGGGGCGAAACGGGTGACGGCGGGCCCGGTCTCGGTCACCACGCCGGTGAACTCGTGGCCCGGCACCAGGGGCTCGCCGGCGGAGCCGTCGTGGTGGCGGATCGCGTGCAGGTCGCTGTGGCAGACGCCGCAGTAGTCGATCCGGACCGCGAGGTCGTCGGGGCGCAGGTCGCGCCGTTTCAGCTCGGTGCGCCGCAGCGTCGCCGGGCCGTTCAGCTGCCATCCGGTCGTCGTACGCACAACGGTTCTCCCTAAACAGACTGTTCGGTTTATTCGATCGTAGGCACGCTCGGCCGCCGAAAGCAAACCAACTGTTCTGTCTGGTAGCGTGAACGACCATGGCGGACCAGCCCCTGACCACACGCGGCGCCGCGACGTACCAGCGCATCCTCGACGTGGCCACCCAGGAGTTCGCCCGGTACGGCATCGCCGGGGCCCGCATCGAGCGGATCGTGGCCGCGGCGCGCACCAACAAGGCCCAGCTCTACGGCTACTTCGGCAACAAGGAACGGCTCTTCGACGCGATCTTCTTCGCTTCGCTGGAGCGGATCGTCAACGTCGTCCCCATCGACGCCGCCGACCTCGCCGACTGGGCCGTGCGCCTCTACGACGAATACCTCCGCCGCCCCGATCTCATCCGGCTGGCCACCTGGGCCCGGCTGGAGCGCCGGCCGACCGGCCTCCTCGTGGCGGAGCACGACCGCCTCGACGACCACAAGCTGCGGGCCATCGCCGAGGCCCAGGCGGCGGGGCGGGTGCGTCAGGGGGATCCGTTCGATCTGATGGCGCTGGTCATCGCGATGTCCATGGCCTGGTCGCCGGTGAGCAACGTCTACGCCGCGTCCGACGATGAGCCCGCCGAGGTGCACGAGCGCCGCCGTGACCTGCTCAGGGAGTCCGTACGGCGCGCCGTCGCGCCCGGCTGACGTCCCCTGGACGCCTTTCACCAGCTCAGCACCTTCGGACGTCCGGCAGGAATCGTCAGCCGGTCCTGCAGCATCCGCACGCCCAGCGGGACCAAGGCCACGCAGAGCAGGCCGGTGACCAGCACGTCGGGGATGGAGGCGCCCTTCAGCACGCCCATCCACGTGCCTCCTGCCAGCAGCACCATCACGGCGCGGGCGGTGCCGAAGACGCCTGAGCGCCAGGCGGCGACGGCCAGGAGGAGCGAGCCCGCGTACTGGCCGGCCGAGGCCCAGACGGGCACTCGCCACGGTCCGTAGGAGATGTCGACGTATTCCCGCATGATCGCGTTCGTCGCCTGGCCCGGCCCGAGGACCTCGGTGAGCTGGAAGGCGGTCTGGTCGGCACCGGCGAAGTACAGGCGGGCGAAGAGTCCGGCGACCAGCAGCGTGGCGCCCCAGAAGGCGAGGCCGCCGCCGACCCGCTGAGCCAGGGCGACGAAAGCGGGGAAGAGCGCCAGCGCCCCCAGTGCGAAGATCGCGTAGGCGAGAGTGAGCAGGGCGGGATCCGAGGCGTAGGCGAGGAGCTGACCGTAGGCGGCGAACGGCCGCGCCTCGGCCCAGGCCTGCTGCTGAGGGGTGAGAGCGGTGATCGTGCTCAGGTGGCGCAGCAGGTACCCGGCGCACAGGACGACCGGGCCCAGGACGAGCGTCGCACCACCGATCCACCGTCCGGGAAAGTGAGTGGTCACGGCGGTGAGCCTGTCAGGGGCGAGCCGGGTGACTCATCTGCCGATCGTCACCCGGCACCCCCTACGAAAGTCAGCTCCTTGAACACCAGCGGCCCCGTGATCACGAATGTGATCACGGGGCCGCTGCTTCTTGATCTGCTTCGCCAACGGTGTCTCACGAACGGCATCGGCCGCGCTTCACGAGGAGCTGGTACGGCGGCGGGGCCGGATCTGGCCGGTGCGCTTGGCCCGCCGCAACAGCACGATCGTGGGGACCAGGCAGACCACCAGGGCGAGCAGGCTGGCCTCGGGGCCGAAGATACCGCCGGTCAGCGCGGACGGGCCGGTCAGCGTGACGTTCAGCAGGCCGTGGACCGGGGCGTCCGAACCGGAGAGCGTGACCCCGAAGATCCCGACATGGGTGAAGTTCCAGGCGAAGTGCAGGCTGATGGGCAGCCACAGCGAGCGGGTGGCGACGTACGCGGCGGTCGTCATGGCTCCGCCGGTCAGGGCGATGGACAGCACACCCCACAGCGTGGCGTTGACGTTCACCAGGTGGGTCGCGCCGAACAGCAGCATGGACACGACCAGCGAGATCACGGTGCCGAGCCGTTCCTCCATGATCCGGAACAGGACCCCGCGGAACAGCAGTTCCTCGGCGACGGCGACGCTCGCCATCATGCCCACGGCGCCGAGGAGGCCGCCGAAGGAGCCCCAGGAGACGGCCTGCCAGCCGCCGAACACCGCGATCAGCGCCATCAGCCCGGTGAACAGCCCGAACCCGAGCAGCGTCCCCTGCCGCAGCCGAGCCCGCCGGTCCGCCTTGTCCAGTTCGGGGATGTCCTGGCGGAGCTCGACGGCGCCGGAGAGGCGGCGGTAGGCGACGACCGCCGCGACGGCCAGGCCGACGCCCACCGGCAGGGCCAGCACCGGGACGGGCGCGACGAGCTGGTTGATCCCGGCGATCACCGTCATCACGGCGAACAGCGCGACCAGCAGGACGGGAAGGCGGAAGGTACGCAGCCGGCGCCGGGTCGTGGACAGGCCGGCCTGCGGATGGATCTCCTGGTGCTCCGTGGACGCCACGATCGTGTTCCTCTCGGTCAGGTCTCCGCGGCGTTTTCCGCGGTGAGAAAAACACTAGAGATCGGGGTTTGACCTGCCATCCCCCTGTGACGGGCTTCGTACGGTAGCTCGTACGGGGGATCGCAGGCCTGTCAGTCCACTGGCGGGGGGTGGCTACACCAGCCCCGGCACCACGAAGGCGACGTCCTGGGGCAGCGCGAACAGACCCCGGCTCGCGCCCGTCCGCACGTCCACCGCGTAGACCACCGCGGCACCCCGGCTCGGGCGCCTGGCTCCGCCCGGGGTGACGTTCGCGGGCTCGGCGACGGCCATCAGGGTCACCTCCGTGGCGCTCAGCCAGCCGCCCAGCCGCGCGGGATACTGCCCTTCCGGCAGCCCGGAGACCGGGATACGGCGCTCCTCTCCGCCCCGCGTGGCGTCGATGGTCACGATGGATCCGTCCGGCCGCACCATCGGCCGCCGGTCCCGGTCGTAGGTCTGCCCCACCCTGGCCAGGGTGCGTCCGTCGGGCGCCAGGGCGCTGTAGTGGTAGGTGAAGTCGGGGATGGTGATCGGGTCGTGGCCGAGCACCCACACCTGGCTGGTGTCGTCGTACGGCTTGGCCAGCACCACGGGGCCGGAACCGTCCGCCACGCTCACCGGCCACCATCCGCGGGCTAGGTCGGTCACCGTGCCGCGCCGCACGTCCACCAGCTTGTTCGGCGCTCGCCGGCCGCCCCATCCTGACACGATGAACCGCAGCCCGTCGGGCGACAGGCGCAGCGCGTACTCGACCTCGAAGTCCTCCTCGGGCTGCTTCAACGGCGACCGCCACGTCTTGCCGCTCGCCAGGTCGCGCACGACGATCCTGCCGTGCTTCGTGCTGTAGTACGCGATCCTGCGACCGTCCGCCGTGACCTGCAACGGCCCGGCCAGGTCGTCCCCGAGCCGGTAGGTGTCGCCCTGGTTCGTCACGATCCGCCAGGGGGTCTTCCCACAGGGGTCGCTGGAGCATGCCGCCCGGTAGGCGTACTGCACCGGCTCGACCCCGTCGGCGGGCAGCGGCAGCACCTTCGTCTCCGGCGGCGCCATCACGATCGGGGGCGCCGGACGAAGCCACGCCGACACGACTCCGCCTCCCACCACGGCCAGGCAGGTCAGCACGGCGCCGGTCAGCACGGCCAGCCGGGTCGTGCGCCTCCTGCGCGCGCCCCGCACCGCCCGCGCCGCCAGATCGACGGTGGGTGCCTGCTCGGCCAGCGCGTGCAGGTCCTCGCGCAACATGTCGTTCATCGGTACACCTCCTCGGGGGTGAGCCCGCGCAGCTTGGCCAGCGCGTAGTTGGTCTGGCTCTTGACGGTGCCGATCGAGACGCCCATGAGCCGGGCGGTCTCCCGCTCCGAGCGGTCCTCGTAGAAGCGCAGCACGATCACCGCGCGCTGCTTCGGCGTGAGCTTGGCCAGCGCGTCGCGGAGGGCCAGCCGGCGTACGGTCGCCTCGTCGTGCGGCTGTCCCGGCGTGGCCGACTCGGGGAGTTCGGCTCCCGGCAACTCGGCCCGCTTGCGTCTGCGCCACGAGATCGTCTGGTTCACCAGGGCCTTGCGGGCGTAGGCCTCGGGGTTGCCGCCCTTGGCGAGTTTCGCCCAGTGGGAGGCGACCCGGGTGAAGACCGTCTGCAACAGGTCCTCGGCGAGGTGGGGGTCTCCGGTGAGCAGGTACGCGGTCCGCATCAGCGACTGCTGCCGGGCGTGCACGAACTCATGGAACCCCTCGTATCGGTCCATGTACGTGAACAACTCCGCCGAGGGACTCAGGGTTGGAACGCCCAACGTATGACCCGGGCCGCGCTAGTGGCGCGCTAGCGGGCCGGGCGAGCATCTGAGGTCATGGTTCACGTGCTGGTGGCGAGTCAGGCCCTGCTCGCCACGGTCTTCGTCGTCTCCGCGTACACGAAGCTGCGCAGCCGTGCCGCGCTGCGGTCCTTCGCCGCCACGCTGGGGGCGCTGCCCGGCCCGATCCGGTTCCCCGCCGCGCTGGCGACGGCGGTCGTGGAGGTCGTCGCCGCGGCCGGCCTGGTCGTGCTTCCGTGGGCGGGGCTGGCCGCCGGCGGGGGGCTGCTGGTCGCGTTCTCCGCGTGGATCGCCTTCTCCCTGCGCGGGGGGCGGCGCGAGCCGTGCCGGTGCTTCGGCGCGTCGGTGACGCCGCTCGGCCCGGTGCATCTGGTTCGGAACGGGCTGCTGCTGCTCGTGGTCGGGGTGGGTGCGGTGGCGCTGGCGTTCACCGGCGGGACCGTGACCGGGGCCGGTCTCGCTCTGGCGGTGCCGGCCGGGCTGGTCGGCGCCGTCCTCCTGATCGCCTTCGACGACCTCGCCGGCCTGTTCCTGCCGGTTTCTGGGAGTACGTGACGCCGTACGTGATCGCCGTCGTCGTCACCACAGGTGACGGCGAAAGCCGCCGCAGGGGGCGGCCCTGCGGCGGCGGGTCTGGGGATGCGGCCCGTGGCCGGTCAGCGGTGGCGGGTGGCCTGGGCGGCGACGCGCTGGATGGCCTTGACGGCGACCTCGGGCTGGTCGACGTAGATGTAGTGCTCGCTGTTCTCGGCCGTGGTCAGCCTGCTGCGGGTGGACAGCTTGAGCCAGGCGCGCTGGCCCGCGGACCAGGCCCGCTCCAGCTTCGGCCCGTACGTGGGAATGGCGGCGAGGTACTGCTTGCCGTGCTTGAGCACCTCGACCGGGATCCGGCCGGCCGAACGGACCCTGCCGTCGGGGATGACCAGCTTCTCCGGGTTCTGCCCCGAGAAGATGGCGAGGTTCTGGGCGCGCAGTTCGGCGGCCGGGCCCGTGGCGGAGGCCGGGATGGCCTTCTTGAGGTCGGCGATCATGGTGGCCGGGGTCGCGTCCATCAGCACCAGGCCCTTGACCCGGTCGCGGTGCTCGGGGGCGTACCTGGCGGCGATCAGCCCGCCCAGCGAGTGCCCCGCCAGCACGACCGGCGCGTCACCGGCGATCCGGTCGAGCACCCCGGACAGGATCTTCCCGGTGCTCGTGAAGCTCTGCGGGCCGTCGGGCTGGTCGCTCGCCCCGGCGCCGAGCCGGTCGTAGGAGCACACCCGGTTCCTGCTGCTCAGCGTCTTCTGCAGCGCGGCCAGCTTCTCCACCCCGTCACCCGCGCCGTGCAGCAGCACCACGACCGGCTTGCCCCGCCCCTGGCGGCCCGAGCAGGACACGTTCACCTGCTTGCCCTCGACCTTGATCTTCTTGGTGCCGACGAACGGGTCGGCCTTGCGCCCGGCGAAGGGGTCCCAGCTCTCGGCGTTGGTCTTCGCGAAGGGGTCCCACTCGTCAGCCGAGGCAGCCGGTGCGCCAGCGATCCCCACGCCGACGACGGTGCAGCACAGTACGGCCGCAGCTGATGCCTTGAACGTGCGGAGCATGGCGTTCTCCCAGGTAGCTCATCGGCGCCGGGCGGATTCGCACCGGCGGTGGCGGGAAGCGGCTCGAACCGCTGTCGTCACGTCGACAACGCTAGGGAACCGGGGCACCACGGGTCGTCCCCGCACGGTGGACATTCGGGGATAGCTCGCACGGGGGACAAAGGCGCCGTACCTCGCTCCCCACGCTGTGAAGGGCCGTACGCCAGAGCGTGGCGGAATGCTTACCCTCGCCCTACTTTGAGCGCGCCGTTTGCGGTAAAGACATCCAGCATTCGACAACGGCTTCGGGGGGATCTGTGCCGGATACGCCATCCGGGCGCGCTCATGAGCGGCACGCGTCCGCCGCGCGGAGCCGGGCGGGAGGCGGGCCACCCGGACCGTTTCGTCCAGGATTCTGGCGCAACCCTCCCGGACCCTTTCGTCCGGGCTTCTGGCGCAGCCCGCTGCGCGGTCCCTGGCTCACGTCGGTGCTCGGCCTGGTCCTGCTCGCCGGTTTGACCGTCGTCGCGCTCACCGGTCTGCTGTCGTACGCCGCGTACGACCCCCGGCTGCCCGGCAACGACACGACCCCGGGCAAGGGCCTGCTGGGCTTCTACCTGTTCGACTGGCCGACAAGCCCGGCCTGGCTGTACCGGGTCACCCAGGGCGCCCACGTCATCCTGGGGCTGACGCTGGTGCCGGTGCTGCTGGCCAAGCTGTGGTCGGTGATCCCCAAGCTGTTCGACTGGCCGCCGACGCGCTCGCTCGCCCAGGCCGTCGAGCGCGTCAGCCTGCTGCTCCTGGTGGGCGGCGCCGGGTTCCAGTTCGCCACCGGCATTCTCAACATCCAGCTCTTCTACGTCTTCCCCTTCTCCTTCTACCCGGCGCACCTGTACGGGGCATGGATCTTCCTGGCGGCGCTGGCCGTGCACGTGGGCGTACGGCTGCCGGCCGCGATCCGCGCGGTGCGGTCCAGGGACCTGCGCCGCGAACTGCGTACGGGCCTGGCCGGCACGCGGCCCGAGCCGCCCGACCCCGACGGCCTGGTGCCGGTGGACCCGGCGCCGCCCACCATGTCGCGGCGCGGCCTGCTGGCGTTCGTCGGCGGCGGCTCGGCGCTGATGTTCGGCCTGTCGGCGGGGCAGACGCTCGACGGGCCGCTGCGGCGCACGGCGTTGCTGGCGCCGCACGGGCGCGAGTACGGGACGGGGCCCAACGACTTCCAGGTCAACAAGACGGCGGCGAGCCTCGGCGTCACCGAGGCGGACACCGGTGACGCGTGGCGGCTGATGCTCGTAGGCGCCGGGCGGGCGCTGCTGACCAGGGCGGATCTGCTGGCGCTGCCGCTGCACACGTACGCGCTGCCGATCGCCTGCGTGGAGGGCTGGTCGACCGAGCAGGTCTGGACCGGCGTACGGCTGGCGGACCTGGCCCGGCTGGCCGGCATCCCGCCCGGGGCGGCGGAGGTCACGGCCAGGTCGGTGCAGCGCGTGGGCTACTTCGGCCAGGCCTCGCTCAGCGCCGGCCAGGTGTCCGACCCTCGTTCGCTGCTGGCACTGCGGGTGAACGGCGCCGATTTGTCCCTCGACCACGGGTTCCCCTCGCGGATCATCGTGCCGAACGCCCCGGGCGTGCACAACACCAAGTGGGTGCGGGAGCTGGAGTTCCGCCGGGAGCCCCGGTGAACCGCGACGCCGGTCGGCGGACGGGCCGCTGGACACGCCGGCGGGCTCGCCGGCGGGCGGACCGAGCGGCGGACCGAGCGGCGGGCCAAGGGGCGGGCGCGTGGGCGAGGGTCTACGGGGCCGGGCCCTGGCATCTGCTGGGGCTGGTGGCCTGCTTCGTGGTCGCCGGTTACGCCGTCACCCGGGTGGTGGGGGCCGGCATCTGGCTGGGGTTCGCCGTGTGGTTCGTCGGCGCCGCCGTCTTCCACGATCTGGTGCTGTGGCCGCTGTACTCGGCGGCCGACGCCGTGCTCCGATCCCCTTCCAAACTCCGGGCGCGGCCGGACGGGCGGCCCCCGTTGATCAACCACGTGCGGGTGCCGGCCGCGCTGTCCTGCCTGTTGCTGCTGGTGTGGTTCCCGCTCGTCCTGCGCGGCGCCGAGCGCAACTACGTGGGCGCGGTCGGGCTGAGCACCTCCCCCTACCTGGCGCGGTGGTTGTGGATCACCGTGGCGCTCTTCGTCGTCTCGGCCCTGCTCTACGCGGTACGACGCTGGGCCGCGGGACGGCCGGATCGTTGAGCGGCGGCGCGATCGGCGATCCCGCGACGCTGTCGGACTGGCGGTCCTGCAGCGCGGTCTACGAGCACGGCCTGCGCGGCGGGCACGTGGAGGTCGAGTACGCCGACGGCCGCGTCCGGCCACTGGCCGCCGAGCGCTGGCTGCGCCCGATCGAGGGCGACGAGGACGTCCTGGCCCGGTGCGGCGGCCCCACGCTGGACGTCGGCTCGGGCCCCGGCAGGCTGACCGTGGCGCTCACCCGCAGGGGCGTCCCCGCCCTCGGCATCGACGTCACGCCCCTCGCCGTCGAACTGACCCGCCGCGCGGGCGGCCCGGCCCTGCTGCGCTGCGTCTTCGACCCCCTTCCCGGCACGGGACGGTGGGCGGAGGCCCTCCTGACGGACGGCAACATCGGCATCGGCGGCGATCCGGTGGCGCTGCTCACGCGCCTGCGGCAACTGCTCAGACCGGGCGGAACGGTCATCGCCGAGGTACGCCCGCCCGGCTCGAAGAGCACGGTGGACCGGGTACGGCTGCGTCACGACGGCCGTACCGGCGACTGGTTCGCCTGGGCGACGGTCTCCGCCGACGACATCGGCCCGCTCGCCGCCCGCTGCGGGTTCCCCACCACCGAACGCTGGAACGCGGCCAGGCGCTGGTTCGCCGTCCTGTCATGACCGTTCCGGCAGCGAGAGCGCGGGCCAAACCCGCCTCGCCCGTACGACGGAGCCCGTGACCACCGCCAGGGCGGCGACCGCGTAGGCGACCGTGCCGACGTGCTCGTGGACACCCAGGTACGCGGCGGCGCCCGCCAGCGGGATGCCGAGCCACTCCCACCGCCCGTCGAAGGCGGCGAGCGCGACGATCAGCAGGCCGTACCAGGAGTAGCCGGGCGTGAACAGCAGGAACGCGACCCCGGTCACCACCAGGGCCCCGTGCCACGGCCGGTCGGGGTCACCCCGGCGCAGCACGAGCACGGCAGCCACCGCGAGCAGGACGAGGGCCGCGGGCAGCGCCGCCGCGCCGGGCAGGACCAGCCGCAGCAGCGCGTACCTGGCGCCGCCGCCGGTGTCCGTGTCGTCGTACCCCTCCTCGTCCAGGTAGCCGAAGAGGTAGCCGAGGACCGAGGCGCGGGACGCGAGCACGTACGGCAGATAGGCGAGCGCCACGACGAGGACGGCGGGCCCGACGACCGCCGGTGCCCCGAGCACCCGCCGCCGCGCGGAGAGCGCTCCTGGCAGGGCCAGCGCGGGCAGGAACTTGACCGTGATCGCCCCACCGAGCAGCAGGCCGCCCCAGATCCTGTGCCGGCTCAGCACGGTCATGGCGGCGACGGTGAGCAGGACGCCGAGGATGTCGACGTGGGCGTTGTTCACCGCCTCCAGCGGAACGGCGGGACACCACGCCCAGCACGCGGCCCTTCGCTTGACCGCCGCCAGCAGGACCAGCGACGTCCCGAACGCCAGCAGCGCCCCGCCGATCTGGAATGGTTCGTACCGTGCGCCTTCCGGCGAGAGCCGATACACGACCAGGAAGTACAGCTCGGCCAGCGGCGGGTAGATCGTGTGCACGTCGGGCCGGTTGATCAGCGTGCACGTGCGGGCGGCCGGCCCCGAGTGGACGGCGTAGCGGTAGGGAAAGTCGCAGTCCACGCCCTCGGGGAAGAGCCAGCGCTCCCGCAGCGGGATGAGCGCGGGATCGGCGGGCGCGTGGGCGTAAGGGGAGACACCCGCCGCCTGCACCCGGCCGTCCCAGACGTACCGGTAGGAATCGGTGCTGGTCGTCGGCGGCGCGAGCAGGCCCGTGGCGGTCACCGCAGCCGCTCCGGCGATCACCAGGAACGCCGCCTGACGGGCCGGCACCCTGCGCAGCGTCCACACCGCCGCCGCGAACAGCACCCAGGACACCGCGTACCAGCGGATCAGGCTCGCGCGCTCAGCGGGGTGACCGGCGCTCATCGTCAGCACGAGCGCGCCGACCAGGGCGAACAGCAGCACGACCGTCCCGGCGACCCGGCGGCGGGCCGCGCCGTCGAGCGTCATCTTCTCTCACCGCGTCTCGTGGAAACCCCTCTCCGGTGGCGCGGCCCGTCAGGCCAAGGGGGCGGTGGCGAACTCCTTCATTCCCTCGGTGAAGCCGATGCGTGCGTGGAAGCCGAGCTCAGCCCCCGCCCGGTCCGGCGCGGCCACGATGTGGCGGACGTCGCCCAGCCGGTACTCCCCGGTGACGACCGGATCCGGGCCCCCGTGCTGCGCCGACAGGGCCGCGGCCAGCTCGCCCACGGTGTGCGGGTGCCCGCTGGCGATGTTGTAGGCGGCCAGCGTTCCCGGCGCGCCACCGGCCAGGGCGGCCACGTTCGCGTCGGCGACGTCACGGACGTGGACGAAGTCGCGTCGCTGGCCCCCGTCCTCGAACACGCGCGGCGCCCGCCCCGCCTCCAGCGCCGACCGGAAGATCGCCGCCACGCCCGAGTACGGGGTGTCCCGCGGCATCCTGGGCCCGTACACGTTGTGGTAGCGCAGGGCGACGGCGGTGCCGCCGGTCTCACGCGCCCAGTTGGCGGCCAGATGCTCCTGCGCGAGCTTGGTGGTGGCGTAGGCGTTGCGCGGGTCCGTCCGCGCGTCCTCGTCGATGGCGGCCGGGAGCACGTCCGCGCCGCAGCGGGGACAGCGCGGCTCGAAGGAGCCCTTCGACAGGTCCTCGGCGGTACGGGGGCCGGGGCGGACCCGGCCGTGCCCGGCGCAGTCGTAGGCGCCTTCGCCGTAGACCACCATGGAGGAGGCCAGCACGAGCCGCCCCACCCCGTGGCGGGCCATCGCGGCCAGCAGCACCGCCGTGCCGTACACGTTGGCCGCGGCGTAGTCGGGCAGATCGGCCACGTCGACGCCGAGCCCGACCTTGGCCGCCTGGTGCACGACCGCGTCGGCGTCCGCCAGCGGCCGGGCGAGCGCGGCTGCGTCGCGTACGTCGTCGCCGCACCGCAGGTCGAAGGCGGTCACCTCGTGGCCCCGCGCCTCCAGCGCCTCGACCACGTGACTTCCGATGAACCCGGCCGCACCCGTCACCAGCACCCTCATCGCGGCACCCCCAGCCCGGCCAGCGCGGCGGCGTAGCGGGACCCGGGGACGAGCGCCGCCACCTCGACCGCGTCCGCCATGGTGTCCACGTCGGTCAGGGAGGGCAGCGTGGCCACGCTCATCCCGGCCTCCTTCAGTCCGCGCAACAGGATCTCTCCGGTGGACGGCGTCGACATCGGCACTCCCACCAGCAGTGCCGGGTCGGGGTCGCGGAGCCCGAGCAGCCAGAAACCGCCGTCGGTCGCGGGGCCGAACACCGCGTCGTGGCCGCCGAGCAACCCCAGGGCGTCGGCCACAAGGGAGGCGGTGACCTGCGGGGTGTCCATGCCGATGAGCACCGTGGGTGCCGGCCGCAGCCGGTGAGTGTCCTCGAAGGCCGCGGCCAGCCGTTCGTCCAGACCACCGCCCCGCTGCGGCAGCACGGTGAAGCCTGGAGGAAGCCAGGGGCCGGGGGCGCCGTCGAGCGCGAGCACCCGGCCGGCGGCCGGCACCCGGGCGACGGTACGCAGCGTGTCCTCCAGCGCGGCGCGGGCCAGCCCGGCGGCCTCTTCGGGGGTGAGCGGCGGCACGAGCCGCGTCTTCACCCGCCCCGGCACGGGCTCCTTGGCGATCACGATGATCTGCCCGCGAAGAACACCGTCTTCGCGATCCGCGTTCACGCGCCGCCGCCCATCGCGCCACCGTGCGTCGCGCCGGCGCCGTTCGCCCGGCCGTACGCCGCGTTCACGCGGTCCCGTTCTGGCGGAGCATGACGCGGCGCATGTCGCCGACCGCCCGCAGCGTGCCGCGTACCGTACCGGTGACCTTGGATCTGCCCTGGCGGGGCAGGTAGTCGACGTCGGTCTCGCCGATGCGCCAGCCCGCCGCGCCCGCCCGCAGCACCATCTCCAGCGGGTAGCCGAAGCGCCGGTCCACCAGCCCGAGCGCGAGCAGTGGCAGGCGTTCGCAGGCCCGCATCGGCCCCAGGTCGCGCAGCCGGACCCCGGTACGGCGGTGCAGCCCCCTGGCCAGTACGGCGTTGCCGAGCCGCGCGTGCACCGGCCACGACGCCCCCGGCTTCAGGACCCGCCGGCCCAGGATCAGATCGGCCTCCCCCGCCACCACGGGATCGCACACCCTGGACAACTGCTCGGGATCGAGCGACGCGTCGGCGTCCATGAAGCACACGACGTCCGACACCGCGGCCGCGAGGCCCGCGTGGCAGGCGGCGCCGAACCCGGGCCGGGGCTCGCGCACCACCGTCGCGCCGAGCTCGGCCGCGATCCGCGCGGAGCCGTCGGTCGAGCCGTTGTCCACGACGATCGGATGGAAGCCGTCCGGCATCCGCCCGAGCACCCACGGCAGGGCGGCCGCCTCGTTGAGGCAGGGCAGCACCACGTCGATCTTCATGTCACCGACGTTATGGAGACATCCGCCCGCACACCCTGACGAACGGTGCCGTCTTTCCGAGTGTTGACCTGCCCAGAAGGCATTCCTGGCCGTCGCAGAGGCGCCGGACGGTACCCCTGGCTATACCCCCATTGGCCCGTACGCGGGAACGACTCGAAGGGCCCTCCGCTGATGTGCTGATCACTGTCAGTCAAGCGCTCCCCAAGGAGAGAGAGAAATGACAGTCGACAGCCGGCCGGTGGCCGAGCAGCATCCGGGACAGGCCGGTCTCGGGGGTTTCATCCGCCGGCGTCCGCTGGTCAGCTTCTTCGTCCTGGCCAACCTGCTGAGCTGGGTCGCCTGGGTGCCGTACGTCCTGTCCACGAACGGCCTCGGCGTCCTGAACTTCGGCTTCCCCGAGTTCCTCGGCACCTCGCAACTGCTCGGCGTGCTCCCCGGCGCCTACCTCGGCCCCATCTTCTCCGCCTACCTGGTGACCAGGGTCGCGGAGGGCAAGGAGGGCGTGCGCCGATGGATCGGGCGGATGACCAAGTGGCGGGTCAGCTGGGTCTGGTACCTGGTGACCGCGCTCGGTGTCCCCGCCGCCATCGTCGTCACCGGTCTCGCGCTCTCCGACGAGAAGATCAGCATGCCGTCCGTCGCCGTGCTGGTGGCGTACGTGCCGGGTCTGCTGCTCCAGATGGTCACCACGGGTCTGGCGGAGGAGCCGGGCTGGCGTGACTTCGCCCTGGCCCGCATGCAGCGCAAGTTCGGCCCGCTGGGCGCCACCGTCATCCTCGGCCCGCTGTGGGGTGTGTGGCACCTGCCGCTGTTCCTGAGCGAGTGGGGCGGGTGGCCGGACGTCACCTGGCTGCGGGTCGCCGAGTTCGTCGCCTTCGCCTGCGTCTTCAGCGTGGTCGTCACCTGGGTGTTCAACCGAACCGGCCAGAGCCTGCCCCTGATCATGCTGCTGCACGTCAGCGTCAACAACTTCATGTCGATCGCCTACTCGGAGGTGTTCCCGACGCTCGCCACGGCCGAGCAGGCGTCCCGCGTCACCCTGCTGGCCGGCACCGCGGCGGCGATCCTGGTGCTCGCCGCGACCCGAGGCCGCCTCGGCTACCGCCCGCCCGCGGAGCCGGCGCATCAGAGCTGAACGCGAGCGGGTGCGGGACCGAGATCGGTCCCGCACCCGCCGCGCTCGTCCGGACGGTCAGGGAGAGACGACTTCCAGGTCACCCGAGTCGCTGGTCAGCTCGATCAGGCGGGGCGCCGAGTCGTCGACGGAGGCCTTGATGTTCTTGCCGCCCGAGTCGGTCGTGGCGACCACCTTGTACGGCCCCTCCGGCACGTGGACCGAGATCCGGCCCGAGTCGGTGGTGGTGGTGACCTTGTCGGGCGCCCCGGTGAACGTGAGCCCGACCTGACCGGAATCGGTCTTCGCGGCGACCTGCCTGCCGGACAGCCCTTCGGCCTCGATCGCCCCAGAGTCGGATCGCGCGTCCAGCTCGCCGGACAGGCCGGTCAGCGTCAGGGCGCCGGAGTCGGAGGTGACCTTGACCCGCAGCCCCTTGGGCACCTCGACCTTGTAGCTCACGTCGCAGGACGTGCCCGCGGCCCCCCATCCCCAGGTGGAGGGGCAGTCGAAGCTCAGGGCGAGCGTGTCACCCCGCACCTGGTGGCTGGTCTCCGGCTTGTTCTTGCGCCAGCTCAGCACCTCGGTCACGTGGATGCCCTGCCGCTGCGACTCCACCACCTCGATCGAGCCGGAGTCGGTCTCCACCTGGAGGGCCGCCACCTTGTCGGCGACGTCGTACGCGACGGTGTCCTGCTCCGCCGGACCGCCGATCCCGCACCCCGTCAGCGCCACCGCCACGCCCAGCAGACCCGCGATCGTGGCCACACGCTTCATCCTCATGTCCCCCGATTCTGCGGCACGCGGGCGGCGCGGGCGTCGGGGAGGTCCCTGAGAACGTCCCTGACCCGCCCCTGGGGGCACCGGGTCCGCATCGAACCCCCGCCCAGCACTGGACAACCCGGCGTTTACGTGATCTGACGGAAGAGGTAAAAGCACCGACGATCGCGAACAGGAGTACCGGAAATGAGTGACACACCACAACTGAACACCGCCGGTACCGCGCTGCTGGAGCGGGCCCGCGACCTGCGCGCGCTGATCGACCGGGAGGCCGGGCAGGCAGAGGCCCAGGGCAGGCTCACCGACCCCGTCGTGGACGCCCTGCACGAGGCCGGGATGTTCGGCATGTGGGTGCCGGCCCCGCTGGGCGGCGCCGAGCTCTCGCCCAGGGAACTGCTGGACGTGCTCGCGGAGCTCTCCTACGCCGACCCCTCGACCGGCTGGGTGGTCATGGCGGCCAGCCTGGCGAACGGCACGGGCGGCGCGTACCTGGGCGACGACGCCGTCGAACGGATGTACGCGGGCCCGCGGATGCCGCTCATCGCGGGCCAGGGCACCCGGCCGGGCGTCGCCGTCCGGGAAGACGGAGGGTTCCGTCTCAGCGGGCAGTGGGGCTTCGCCTCCGGCATGCTGCACGCCCAGTACTCCCACAGCCTGGGCATCATCGAGGGCACCGACGAGGGACGGATCTTCATCACCCCCATCGACGAGGTCAAGCAGCTAGGCAACTGGGACGTCCTCGGCCTGCGCGCGACGGGCAGCATCGACTACGCCATCGACGGCGTCTTCGTACCGGAGTCGCGCAGCCACGTCTTCGACCTGAACGAGCCCCTGCGCGGCGGCGCGATCTACCGGCTGGGGCTGCTCGACCAGGCGCTGATCTGCCACTCCTCCTGGGCGCTCGGCGTCGGACGGAGGCTGCTCGACGAGCTCGCCAGGCACGTGGGGACCCGCGCGGGGCGGCCGGGCCAGATCGCGAGCAGTGACGCCTTCCACACCGACTTCGCCCGCGCGGAGGCGGGGTTCCGGGCGGCGAAGGCGCTGGTGCACGAGACGTGGGACGACGCCGAGCGCACGCTGGCCGCGGGCGGGCGGCTCGACGTGCGGCAGGAGACGATGGTGCGGCTCGCGCTCAACCACCTCACCTGGACGCTGGCCGAGGTGGCCGACTTCGTCTACGCCTCGGGCGGCACCTCGGCGCTGCGCGACGGGCTGATCCAGCGGCTGTTCAGGGACGTCCACGCGGGCACCCAGCACATCACCTCGGGCCCGCAGGCGCTGCGCGAGTGCGGGCGCGAGCTGGCGGGGCTGGCCCCGGGCGAGACGTGGCACCTCTTCGCCCTGGAAGCGTGACAGCGTCTGGGGTCAGCGTCTGGGGTGCGCGCCTGGGGTCAGCGCCAGATCTCCGCGACGCGAGTCGCGGCGGCGCGGCCCTGGGCGTAGCCGGCTTCGGCGCTCGGCGTGCGGGACGACGGGTCCAGCGCGTCGGCGCCGAACGCGGCCAGCGCGGCCTCGTCCGGCTCGATCACCTCGACCGTGCCCGGGAGCCGCCCCCACGACGGCTCCTCCGGCTCGGGCATGGGAGCGAGCACCACGACGCGATCGAACCCGGCCGCCAGGTCGGCGTTGACCATCGTGCGTATGCCGCCGTCCATGTACCGGGCCCCGTCGATGGTGACGCACGGCCACACACCGGGAACGGCGCAGCTGGCCGCCACCGCGTCCACCAGCTCGACCCCGGAGCCCGGGTCGAACAGCCGCGGCTCTCCGGTGGCGGCGTCCACGGCCACGATCACCAGGTCCCGCTCGGGCCACTTGTGCACGGGCAACCGCGCCTCGATCACCTCACGCCGCGCGGCCTCGGGGACCGTGGCGGCGGCCAGCGCCATCGCGCCGATCGCACGCCGCTGCTCCCCGGCGTCGAGCGAGCTCTCGGAGATGCGCTCGAACATGGCCCACAGCTCCTCCATCGGCACGCCGGACTGGAGCTCGGCGTTCTGCAGGCCGGGGTCGGTCTGGCGGGCGAGCAGCTCGGTCAGCGTCAGGCCGCTGGTGACCTGGGCGGCCACCGTGGAGCCGGCCGAGGTGCCGATGATCCGGTCGGCGCCCGTGACGTCTGCCCCGCCGTCCGCGAGCCCGGCCAGCACGCCGGTCTCCCACGCGATCCCGGCGAGTCCCCCGCCGCCCAGCACCAGTGCCCGCCTGATCTCACTCATCGGTCCTCCACACGTGGCCGCTCATCCGGCATCTACCCGCTCATCGCAACACCGGCCACCCGCGATGCCATCCCCCATCGGACCCGAAAGGACCGGCCGCCCACCGAGCCGAGCCGGGCACGGGGGCGGGCCGGGCACGGGGGCGGGCCGGGCACGGGGGCGGGCCGGGCACGGGGTGGGCCGGGCACGGGGTGGGCCGGGCGCGAGGACGGGCCGGGACCTGTTCCTCATGCGAGGCGCACGCGAACCGTCACAGAGGCGCCCTCCCGGTCGGCCAGGCGCCCGAACCTGAGCCCGCCCCGGGCCGCGACCGCGTCCCCTTCCAGCACGCCGGCGACAGGCCGGGGCAGCGTGACGGACAGTTCGCCCAGGTCGCGGCGGGGATCGGCGACGGTCACGGTGGCGCTCCCGCCGGGCCGCTCGCGCACCAGCACCGCGCACGGGGCCGAGACGGTCAGGCCGCCGGCGGTGCCCGCGTTCCAGAAGCAGGCCGCCGTCAGCCCCAGCGCGGGCACCTGCACGGCCTGCACCCGGGCGGTGTTGGCCGGCACGCGCACCCGTCCGGGATCCGCGGCGCGTAACCGGGTCTCCCACGGCGTCGCGCCGGGCAGCAGCGTGTAGGCGTAACCGGCGTCGCGCGGATCGACGCCGTGATCCAGCCAGAGCGTCGTGTAGTCCCTGCTCACCCCGCCGCCCGCGCGGCGATCCCGCAGCGTGCGCAGGACCTGCGGGCCCGGCACGAGGTAACCGCCGTGCCCCTCGACGTGCGCCCATCCCTCCCCCGTGGTGAGCGCGGCACTCGTCCTGCGGTTGTCCACGATCGTCTCGACGGCCACGCCGTCGCCGGCCGTGATGCCCGCGCCCAGGCAGACGACGGCGTCGTCGAGGAAGAACCACGACTTGAACGCCTCCATCGTGCTCTCCAGCCCGCTGAGGTGCTGGCCGACGGCCGCGTACGTGCCGTCGCTCGCCCCGCCCACCCACCGCCACGGCGTACGGGTGTCGCCCCATCCCGCCCCGGCCCCGTCGGGCAGCCGCCGGGTGGAGACGGTCGTGCCCGGCAGCCGGTAGGGGTCCACGGTCGGCCAGAACGCGTCGGAGTATTGATCGCCCGAGCCCTCGGCCCACCAGTAGAGCATCCCCGAGCCGGTGTGCCAGCCGCGCAGGTTCTCGCCGTTGCCGTGCTCGTAGTGGCCGATCCGGTGCGAGGCCATGCTGAGCGCCGCGCACCAGCCCGGCGCCCGGTGCACGGCCCTGGCGCTCATGGGCAGCAGCCGGTGCCCGAGCGGCTCGGGCGCCGCGGGCACGGCGTCGTCGTCCATGATCACCGTCAGGCGGGCGTGCAGCGCGGGGTCGGCGTGCCGCAACACCGGCCGGTACGTGCCGCGTACCGCCCAGCCCTTCACCATCGCCTGCCAGCGCGCCCGCACCTCGGTCGGCGCGCTCTCCCCCAGCAGCAGCACCGCGGCCGCGATGGCCCGCCCGCTCTCGTGGTCGCCGAACGCCCTCCTGCCGACCGACCGGCCGCGGACGAGGTCCATGCAGGCGCCGTCGCGGACGAAGGGGGCGAATGACCGCTCGACCGTGTCGAACACGTTCGTGTCGGTGAGCTCCCAGGGTGATCCGCGCAGCACCGCGTACAGCGTGGCCAGCCCCGACAGCAGCGTCACCCCGTAGGTGCCCTGGTAGGGCACGTAGGAGTGCTGGATGTACGACCCGTCGCGGTAGAACCCGTCGCCGTCGGAGACCAGCCGGAACACCGGCGCCAGCGCGGCGACGGCCGCCCGCGCCCGCTCGTGGTCGTCGTCGAGCATGGCCCGCAGCAGCGTCACCAGGCACAGGTCCACCCGGTTGGCGGCGGTGCTGGTGCCGCCGTAGGAGGCGAGCCGGCTCAGTGGCACGAAGTGGTCGACCGCGTCCCTCAGCTCAGCACTCGCCTGCCCCGTCAACACGGCCGCGTCGAGCAATGCCTTCGGCACGCCGATCTGCCAGTGCCACCAGTTGCCTGCGGGCTCGGCGCCGGCCGCGTAGACATGCCGGACATAGTGACTCATGCCCTCGGCGACCGCCCTCGCCAGCTCAGGACGCTCGTCCAGCGCGTACGCCAGCGCCATGACCCGCAGCCGCCGCGGCGTGGCCGTGAACGAGGGGAACCGCTCGTCCGGCCAGAGCCAGGACGGCCCCGGCGCCATCGTGTCGCGGTAACGGGCGGCGGCCCGCGCCAGCTCACGGTACGGCCGCGCCCTCGGATCGCCCGGCGGCCCCGTCGCCACCTCCCGCCAGCGGTGGCGCAGCAGCGTGAACGTGTCGTCCGGCGTGTGCGCGGCCCGTGCGGGCGTCAGCGCCCCCAGCGTCCCCGCCGCGCCCACGCCGCCGAGCCGGAGGAACGATCGCCTGGATGGCAGCGGCACGCCTCGATTATCACGCGCCGCGCAGGCCGGTGAACCAGTCGAGGATGCGCGGCAGGGCGCGGAACGGAGAGGTCATGTGGTCCACGTTCCCGACGTCGGTGAACGTCGCCTTGACCCCGCTCGCCTTCAGCTCCTTCAGGCAGAGGCGGGAGTTGGCGACGGCCACGTCCTTGTCGCCGCGCCCGGCGTAGAGCCGGACGGGCACGCCGGGCCGCCAGCCGGCGCAGGTGACGTCGTTGACCAGCATCGCGTGCAGCAGCGAGCCCGACGGCTCGGCCATGCGCTTGAGGTAGGCGGCGGTGACCAGGTCGCGGGGCGAGGCGGGCAGCCCGGCCGCGATCTCCTCGAAGCTGTGGTGCCCGTCGAAGAGCCGCTCCACGGCCGGGTCCTAAAACACCTCGGACGGGGAGTCATACAGGTGGTGCAGCCGGTTCATCGAGACCGTCCAGTACGCCAGGTAGAACGTGGCGCTGTGGGGGTCGAGCCGGCCCTTGAGCAGCGCGGGCATCTCGGCCCTGCACACGTGGAACGGCCCCGCGATCGGTGCGACGTGGTGGGCGTGCCGTCCACGGCGACGGTGCGGTAGACGACCGCGTACAGGTCGGCGCCCTGCGGCCGGGGCGGCACGGGGAAGCCGCCCTCGGTGAGCGTGGCCTCGACCTGCTCGGCCGACAGCCGCGCCAGCAACTCGGCGGAGACCACCGAGCCTCTGCCATCGACGGTCACGCTCCTGGACGATGTGGTGGAGGACATCTCGGATCGGGTCAGGTCGGACGTCCCCGATCGCGAGGCGGAGGACGTCCCGGTCGCGGCCAGCGCGGCCGGAGCGGTCGCGGTGGCCAGGACGAGCCCGGCGCAGGCGAGGGCGAGCAGCCGGGTCTTCATGGAGGTCTTCATGGCACGAAACGCTAGGGATCGCGGCGTCCGAGCCTCATCCCGCGCTCCGCCCAGCTCATGGTGGTGCCCGCCCCCTTTACACCGGCAGGACCGCCCCCGCCCGTTTCATGGTCCTGATGATCGGCCCCGTCTCGATGTGCCGGATGGCGGGCAGCGCGCCCACACTGTCGGTCAGGTAGCGGTAGAGCGCGGCGTCGTCACGGCAGACGATGCTGGCCGTCAGGTTGGTCGGCCCCGTCGTCGCGCCCGCGAACGCCACCTCGGGATGCTCCGCCAGCGCCCGCCCCGTCGCGTCGAGCTCGGCCGGCGGCACCGACATCCACAGCTGGGCCTCCACCTGATAGCCGAGCAGCGTGGGCAGCACGTCCATGTCGAAGAAGAGGGCGCCCGCCGCGCAGAGCTGTTCCATCCGGCGCTTGACCGTCGACTCCGACCAGCCCGTCACCGCCGCCAGGTCCGCGTAGCCGGTACGCCCGTCGCGCGACAGCGCGTCCACCATCGCCTGGTCGCCGGGCCCGAGCGTGAGCCGTTCGCCGTCGCCGCGCGGCCCGCGGACGCGCTCCGCCGCCAGGTGCGCCACCTGGTCGGGCGAGAGCACGGCCAGCCCCGACCAGCCGATCCGCCCGCCCACGAACGTGTGCAGGGTCCGGTGCGCCGACACCGACAGCACCCGGTTGGTCCGCGCGAGCTTGTCGAGCAGCAGCGACTCGCGCTCCTTGGCGGTGCGGTGCAGCGTGCCGCTGGAGATCTCCGTGCCGCCGGACAGCAGGTGTACCCAGAACGTGTCGGAGCGCCGCGCGAGCGCCTCGGCGATCGACACCGCCGCGTCGGGGGTGCAGCGCAGCCTGATCGCCCACGACTCGTAGCCGAGCCGCCGCCCGTCCACGACGCCGACCACCCGCAACATGCCGCTGGAGCGCAACCGGCGGTAGCGGCGCGCCACCCGCTGGTCGGACACCCCGAGCACCTCGGCGATGCGGTTGAACGAGGCCCGCCCGTCGACCTGGAGCGCGTGCATCAGGCCCCGGTCCACCTCGTCCAGCTCAACGATTTCCACCACCACAGGCTAGCTCACACGGAAAACCTGCAGAACAGCCGCTGTTGCTGGTGGGAACCCGCATCCGGGCCGCACTGTGGTCGCCATGACCCAAACCCGGATCCCCGAGACCGCGACCACCTCGTGGTCGCCTCTGGTGGCCGCCTGCCTGGGAGCCTTCATGCTCCTCGTGGACGTCACCATCGTCATGGTCGCCCTCCCCGACATCACCGCCGATCTCGGCATGTCCTTCACCGGCGGGCAATGGCTGCTCGACGGCTACGCGCTGGCGCTGGCCGCCCTGCTACTGGCCGCAGGATCGTTCGCCGACCACACGGGGCGGCGCAAGGTGTACCTGGCGGCGCTGGCCGTGTTCGCGCTGGCCTCGCTGGCCTGCGGGCTGGCCCCCTCCGGCGGCGTGCTGCTGGCGGCCCGCGTGGTGCAGGGGGCGGCGGCCGCGGCCATGATGGCCACCACCCTCGCCCTCATCAGCGCCACCTACCACGGCCGGCGGCGCGGCATCGCGTTCGGCGTGTGGGGCGGCGTGAACGGGGCCGCCGCGGCCGTCGCGCCCGTGCTCGGCGGCCTGCTCACCGAGCACCTGCACTGGCGGGCCATCTTCCTGGTGAACCTGCCCATCACGCTGATCGCCGGCTGGCTGACCGTGCGCGGCGTGGAGGAGTCGCGCCTGCCCGGCGGGGCCAGGCTCGACTGGATCGGCATGGCCACGTTCACGCTGGCGGCCGGCGGGCTCACGTACGGGCTGATCGAGGGCGGCGAGCACGGCTGGACGGCGGCGCGGACGCTGGTGCCGCTCGGCGCGGCGGCGGTGGCGCTCGCGGCCTTCCTCGTCGCCGAGACGCGCGGCGCGAACCCCATGCTGGACCTGCGCCTGTTCGCCGACCGGTCGTTCAGCGGGATCATGGCGGGCGCCGGGCTGCTCATGCCGGCCGCGTTCGCCTGCCTGGCCTTCACCTCGCTCTGGCTGCAGCAGGACCTGCGGCTCGGCCCCGTGACGGCGGGGCTGGCGCTGTCGCCGATGGCCCTCTCCTCGCTGGTGACCTCCGTGGCCGCCTCCCGGCTGCTGCCGACGCTGACGCCGCGCGCCGCGCTCGGCGGCGGGCTGCTGCTGATCGGCGCGGGTTCGTTCCTCCAGGGCCTGCTCGGCGCGGAGTCGGACTGGCCGGCGCTGGCGCCCGGCCTGATCGTCGTCGGCGTCGGCGTCGGGCTGGCCGTGCCCGCGCTCAGCTCCGCCGCCATGGCCCACGCCCCGGCCGGACGCGCCGGCATGGCGGCCGGCACGGTGAACACGGTCAGGCAGCTCGGGTACGCGCTCGGCATCGCGGTGCTCGGCATCGTGTACCAGGGCGGCGGACCGGCGTACGCCATGCTCAACGACGTCTACCGGGTCAGCGCGCTCACGGGTGTGCTGGCGGGCCTGCTGGTCCTGGTCACCATCACGGGAGCGGCCACGCGCCGCGCTTGAGCCGGGCCTGCGCGGTCCTCAGACCCCGGCTCTGATCGGCACGACGTTGCCCGCCGTGCCCTGGCGCGGGAGCGCGAACCAGGTGGCCTTGCCGACGAGGTCGGGGCGGGTGACGTAACGCTGGGGGTGGCAGCCGTAGAAGCCGTCGGAGAGCCTGGCGATGATGCGCAGGCCGCGTCCGTGCTCGGCCGCGAGGTCGTGGGGGGCCTGGGCGGGCAGCAGCGGGCTGCTGTCCACGACCACGCACATGATCTCTCTGGCGTCCACGTGCAGCCCGAGTTCGTACGGTTCGGCGCCGTACATGAGGGCATTAGTGATCAATTCGCTCACCATGAGAACGGCGTCGTCCATGACCTCGGAAGAAAGGGAGAGTTGTGACAATTCCGTGCGAATGACAGCTCGTGCCCGCCCCACTGTCCTGACGTCGTCGTGCAGCGGCCACGCGTACTGCATCCGGCTCCGCCGAGTCGATCGCAGCCTGGTCATGGCATCTGTCTCCTGTGCCGATGGGCAACGGATGCGCGTTTCGCTTAACAAGAGGACCTGCCCGGGGGTTGTCGTACATCGCCGTCGAAACATGTACGTACGGGAAGGCGTTTTGGGTCGATTCTTCGGCGAGAAATCGCCATTGTTTTGCCGGTCGCTCGAAACGGCGGCGCCGTGCCGGGTACTGACTCCCGCATGAGCAGTCCTGACGAGCACAAGTCCAAGATCGACGGCAAACGCGAACGCCACCGCCCCGCCGAGCCCGTGCCCGCCGGCCGCAAGGCCCTGGAGCAGGCGCTGTCGGAGTCGGGCATGGCCATCGAAGATCTCATCGGCCCCGGCGGCCCGGCATGACCCCGCACGACACGAACCCTGCAGCGAGGTCGCCGCGCGACACGAGCCTCGCGGACGGAGAGCCGCACGGCACGAGCCCCGCGGCGGGGGTGCCGCAGTCCGCCGGCGTCAGTTCCGCAGCAGGGACCACACGACGGCCGGCGTCAGAGGGACGTCGGTGACCCGGTCGGCGATCTCCGGGAGCGCGGCGGCCACCGCGTTGGCGATGGCGGCCGGCGGCCCGATCGTGCCGGCCTCCCCGACGCCCTTCATCCCGCCAGGGGTGAGCGGCGACGGCGTCTCCAGCAGCACGACCTCGATGCCGGGCACCTCCCGCGTGGTCGGCGGCAGGTATTCGGCGATCGGCTGCCCGTCGTCGGTGTAGCCGATCTCCTCGGTCAGCGCCTGGCCGATGCCCTGGGCCACGCCGCCCGTGAGCTGCCCCTCCACCACGGCGGGGTTGACCAGCACGCCGGCGTCGTTGACCACCCAGTAGCGCTCCACCTCGACCGCGCCGGTCTCGGGATCGACGGCCACGGCCGCCGCGTGGGCCCCGTACGCGAACGCGTAGCCCTCCGGGTCGTAGCTGACCCGTTCCTCAAGGCCGGGCGCGAACCCCTCGGGCAGGTCCCAGCCGCGCCAGGCCGAGGTGGCCAGCTCGCGCAGCGTCAGCGACGCCCGCGGATCGCCCTGCACCCGTACCGCCCCGTCGGCGATCTCCAGGTCGCCGGCGTCGGCCTCAAGCCGGTGCGCGGCCAGGGCCAGCAGCCTGGCCCGCAGCCGCGCGGCGGCCCGCACGAGCGCGCCGCCGCCGACCGCCAGCGAGCGGCTGGCGATCGCCCCGATCGACGAGTACGGCGTCGTCGCCGTGTCCCCCAGCACCACCCGCACCCGCTCGATGGGCACCCCCACCCGGTCGGCCGCGATCTGGGCCAGCGCCGTCTCGATCCCCTGCCCCATGGAGACCACCCCGGACGACACCACCACGGACCCGTCCTGCTCCATCCGGAGGATCGCCGTCTCGTAGCCGCCCGCCGCCGCGTTGATGGCCTTCATGTCCATCGACGGCCCCATGCCGGTGCTCTCCACATGGCAGGAGAAGCCCACGCCGCGCCGGCGCCCGTCGTCTTTCTCGACCGGCCGGACCAGGTCGCGCAGCGTGCGCAGGGCGCGCGGGTAGTCGCCGGAGTCGTACGTCTGGAAGACGCGCGTCGTGTACGGCAGCTCCTCCGGCCGCAGCATGTTGCGCAGCCGCAGCTCGACCGGGTCCAGGCCGAGCCTGCGGGCCGCCTCGTCGATCAGCCGCTCCCTGGCCAGAGCGGCTTCCGGCTGGCCGAAACCGCGGTAGGAGCCGGTCGGCGTGGTCGTGGTGACGACGCCGCGCACCCGTACGGCGAAGCGGTCGAACCGGTACGGCCCGGGCAGCAGCGTGGCGGTGACCGCGAACGTCGAGCCGCCCACGTTCGACGGATGGGCGCCAAGGTCGCCGAGCACGTCCACGTCCATGGCCACGAAGCGCCCGTCGCCGTCGAGCGCGAGCCGTCCCCTGTGCACGCCCTGCCGGGCGGGCAGCGTGGCGAACAGCCGGTCGCCCGGCGACTCCGACCAGCTCACCGGCCGGCCCAGCCGCATCGCGGCCAGGCAGGCGAGCGTCTCGTCCGGGTAGACGTGCTCCTTGCCGCCGAACCCGCCGCCGGTGTCGCGGCTGATGACGCGGACCCGGTCGTGGGACAGCCCGAGCGCGTCGGCCAGGTGTTCGCGGGCGTGGTGCGGCGCCTGGGAGGACAGGTGGACGGTCAGCTCGTCGTCGGCGTAAGAGGCCACCACGCCGCGCGGCTCCAGCGGGTACGGCGAGACCCGGCCCATCCTGAAGGTCATCTCGACGACGTGCTCGGCCCCCTCGACAGCGTCGGCGCAGTCGTCGTCGCCCATGGTGAAGTCGAAGAGCACGTTGCCGCCGAGCTCGGGATGGAGCGGCGGCGCGTCGGCGGCCAGCGCCCGCTCGGCGCCGACCACGGCGGGCAGCTCGTCGAGGTCCAGGTCGAGGAGGTCGCCGGCGTCCCTGGCGGCCTCCGGGGTCTCGGCGACGACGATGGCGAGCGGCTGGCCCACGTATCTGACGGCGTCGTCCAGCACGGGGTAGGACGTCATCGGCTGGCCTGGCATGACGGTCACGCAGGGCAGGCGGAGATCGGCGGCGTCGGCGGGGAGTATGACGTCGAGCACGCCCTCGACGGCCCGCGCCGCCTTGACGTCGCAGCCGAGCAGCCGGCCGTGCGCGACGGGGCTGCGCACGACGTGCGCGTACGCCATGCCCGGCAGGCGTACGGAGGCGACGTATCTGCTCTTTCCCGTCAGCAGTCTGGCGTCTTCCCTGCGTGGCGTCCGCGCGCCGACATACCCGTTCCCCATGGGCCGATTGTGCGCGCTGCCCGGGCGGCGGTCTATACGATCCGCGGGAAAGAGCACGTCAGCGGGGGGTAACGATGCAGACTTTCCTGCCATATCCGGATTTCGCGGCTTCGGCTGCGGTGCTCGACCCGCTGCGGCTGGGCAAACAGCGCGTCGAGACGTTGCAGGTCCTGCGCGCCCTCACCGTCCCCGGGTACGGCTGGCGGCACCACCCCGTCGTGAAGATGTGGGCCGGTTACGAGGAGGCGCTCGTACGCTACGGGCTGGAGATGTGCCGCCACTGGTGCTCACTCGGCCGCGCCGACACCTGCGCGGACACCATGACCACCGAGATCGCCCTGCTGCGCGGCACGCCCGTGGTCCGCGCGCAGGCCGAGCTGGCGGCGGCCGGGGAGCTGCCGCCCTGGCTCGGCGATGAGAAGCTGCACCTCAGCCACCGCTCGGCGCTCCTGCGCAAGGACCCCGGCTTCTACCGGCCGGTCTTCGGCGACGACGACCCCGACGACCTGGACTACGTCTGGCCCCGCTCCGACCGCCTGCCCGCCTGACCGTCCCGCCGTTCATTCGCGGGCCATCACCCGGATGAGCTGGGCGACACCGCCGCCGAACAATGCCACCCCGATCGGCAGGTGAAGGACCGTCATGTGCGCCAGCCCCAGGAGCGCCGCCGCGACCGTGAGCACCAGCAGCGCCGCGGCCGGCCCGACGAACCTGGCGGACCCGCCGCCGGGCCGCCAGACCAGGATCGCGGCGACCAGGTGAGCGAGCCCGATGACGCCCAGGGCGATGCCCGAGTTCTCGTGCAGCGCCCGTCCGCCGGGCGAGGAGAGCAGCATGCCCGCCGTCACCGCCTGGAACAGCAGCGCGACGACGTGCAGGACGACCACTGCCTTGAGCGCCTGCATCGGCCAGGGGGCGGTGGCGGGCGGGGTGGCGAGGGTGTGGTGCGCGGTCATGATCGCTCTCCTTGAATGGTTTCGGCCTGTACGCCGCCCGCCCCGCTCCGAACGGCCCCTTCACCAGCTCCCCCGCCGCCGGCCTTGCCGCCACCGGCGTGCCCGGCACCAGGACGTCCGGCTGCTGTGATGCGGACCTCCACGTGCGCGGCGGCCAGGATCGCCCCGAAAGCGCACAGCCGTACCAGGTCCTCGTCCGTACGGGCGCCGCCGCGCCAGGCGGCCACGTCGGCGTCCGTCACCCGGTACGGCGCCAACGCGGTGAGCAGGACCAGCCGCGCCCCCGCGCGGTCACCGGCGGGCAGGCCGGCCAGCGGCTCGTCCAGCCAGGCGGTGCCCATCGGCGGATGCGCGCCGTCCCAGCCCGCGACCGCGCGGGTCACGGCCGCCCGCGCCGGACCGCTGAGCAGGTCGCCACCGGCTTCCGCGACGGCCTTGAGCGTGGCGTACGCGGTCCCGGCCGGAGCCCCGTCCGCCCAGCCGGGCTCAGCACGGGCGGGCAGCCCGGCGATCAGCGGCAGCCCCGCCCCGGGAGCCGCCGACCTGCGCACCGGGCCCGCCATCGCCCGCCCACCCACACTCCTGACCAGGCGGAACCTCTGCAGGTTGCCCGGCATGAGGTTCTCGGTGAGCAGCGCGGAGGCGATCCGGTTGATGAAGTGGAAGCTCAGCGCGGTCCCGACGTACTCGGGCGCGAGCGCGTCAGGGTACGGCCGCGCCGCCCCGGGCGACCTGGCCCAGGCCAGCAGCGCGGCGTGCCCGGGATCCGCGGGCACCTCGCCACGGGCGATGCTCTCGCCCAGCCGGTGGTCACCGGTGGCGTGCAGCAGCGTCGTGTGCGCGGCCACGCAGAACGTGCACTGGTTGGCCAGCGAGACCCCCAGTGCCACGACCTCCTTGCCGGTCCTGGGCGCCGCCCCGGCCAGCAGCGACTCGCGCAGCGTGACCCAGGTCGCGGCCAGCACCTCCTCGGCAGGCGACAGGGTCAGGAACACCGCCATGCGCGCCATGCCGAAGTCCTCGGCGAGCTGGGCGTACACCTGCGCCGTCCGGCCGGTGGCGAGCCTGGCCGGTATGGGGGTGACGTAACGGAAGGAGCCGGCCATCATCGGCTCCCGCACCGGATCGTGTCCATGGCCGAATCGTCCTGCGCGGACCCGCCGCCGGTCATCGGCCGTGGGGAGACTTCCGTGGCTACCGCCGGCGGCCGGGAACCGGAACGCGTACTTCGCCGGTAGTAGTGCGGAATCACTTCCCCGCGCCGATGAGCCCGCCCGGAACTCGTTCTAATCTGCAGGGATGAGCTCTGTGCACGCGTGGCGGCCGGTCGCCGTGGACGGCGCGCTGGCCGTCGTGGTGGCCGTCCTGCAGTCGGTCACCGTGCTGGCCAACCCCGACGCGGGCGCCCTCGACCTCGTCGCCGTGCTGGCCGCCTCGGCCGCCCTCGTCGCCTGGCGGCGGGCGCCCCTGGTTCCGCTGCTGGTCAGCACGCTCGGCATGCTCGTCTACGCGGCGCACGCGCAGCCGGGCCCGCCCGCCGCCTTCCCGGTGATGGTGGCGGTCTTCGGCGCGGTACGCGCGGGGCACCGGGTGCTGCCCGCGCTGGCCGGCACGCTCTTCCTGGGCGTCACGCTGGCGGCCAACCTGGCCGGCGCGGCGTCCGGGCAGGACCCCCAGACGCTCGTCCAGGGGACGGTGCTGCTGCTGGGCTGGTTCCTGGCCGCCGGGGTGGGGGGCACGGTGACCAGGCACCGGCAGGCGTACCTGGAGCAGGCCGAGCAGCGCGCCGCCGAGGCCGAGCGGACCCGCGAGGAGGTGGCGCGGCGGCGCGCGGGCGAGGAGCGGCTGCGCATCGCCAGGGAGCTGCACGACACGCTCACCCACAGCATCTCCGTGATCAAGGTGCAGGCCGGGGTGGCGGTGCACCTGGCGCGCAAGCGCGGCGACGAGGTGCCCGCGGCGCTGCTCGCCATCCAGGAGGCCAGCGGCGACGCCATGCGCGAACTGCGCGCCACCCTGGAGGTCCTGCGCGACGACGACGCACGGGAGCGGGACCCGCACGACAGCCCAGACGGGGGCCCGCACGAGCACCTGCACGAGCGCCTGGACGAGCATCTAAACGGGGGCCCACGTGAGCGGGCGGAGCCGGTCAGACCTGAGCCGAGCGGGCTCGACCGGCTCGACGACCTGGTGGACCGGGCCCGCTCGACCGGCCTGCCCGCGACGGTGACCGTCTCGGGCGAGCGCAGACGGCTGCCCGTGGAGGTCGACCGGGCCGCGTACCGGATCGTCCAGGAGGCGCTCACCAACGTCTCCAGGCACGCGGGCGGCGCCGCCGCCTCGGTGCGCATCGACTACGGAGGGACGGAGCTGGTCGTGCAGGTGGAGGACGACGGCGCGGCCAGGAGCGACGCGCCGCCCGTGCCGGGCGTGGGCCTGGTCGGCATGCGCGAGCGCGTCACGGCGCTCGGCGGCCGGCTGCGGGCCGAGCCCCGCGCCGAGGGCGGCTTCACCGTACGGGCGGAGCTGCCTCTGGGGGACCCGTCGTGATCCGGGTGCTCCTCGCGGACGATCAGGCGCTCATCCGGGGCGGTTTCCGCGCCCTGTTGGAGGCCGAGGACGACATCGAGGTGGTGGCCGAGGCCGCGAACGGCGAGCAGGCCGTCGCGCTCGCCCTCGCGCACCTGCCCGACGTGGCGCTCGTCGACGTGCAGATGCCGGTGATGGACGGCATCGAGGCGACCCGGCGCATCGCCGGCGACGAGCGGCTGAGCGGTGTGCACGTGGTGATCCTGACCAACTACGGCCTCGACGAGTACGTCTTCGACGCGCTCAGGGCGGGCGCGGGCGGCTTCCTGGTCAAGGACACCGAGCCGGTGGACCTGCTGCAGGGCGTCAGGGTGGCGGCCAGGGGCGACGCCCTGCTGTCGCCCTCGATCACCCGCCGCCTGATCGGCGAGTTCGTCGCCCGCCGCCCCGAGCCGGACCACCGGGGCCTGGACGTGCTGACCAACCGTGAGCGCGAGGTGACCGCCCTGGTGGCCCGCGGCCTGTCCAACGACGAGATCGCGGCGCACATGGTGATCAGCCCGACCACCGCCAAGACCCACGTCAGCAGGGCCATGACGAAGCTGCACGCCCGTGACCGGGCCCAGCTCGTGGTCTTCGCGTACGAGTCGGGACTGGTCGTTCCCCGGGCGGGTCGCTGAGCCCCCTTTCGCACCCCTCGTGGTGGAATGGGCTCAGGAGGCGACGTGGGCATCATTTCGCGCGGTTTTCAGGGCAGGCGCAGAGACGCGGGCGACCGGCTGCCACCCGGCCAATACCTGGTGGACGACTTCCCCGTGCTGTCGGCGGGGCCGACGCCCCGGGTGCCGCTCGACCGGTGGGAGTTCGCCATCGACACCGAGGCGGGCGAGACCCACCGGTGGTCGTGGGAGGAGTTCCTGGCGCTGCCGCAGCAGACGCCCACGGCCGACATCCACTGCGTCACCAAATGGACGAAGCTCGACACCACCTGGGAGGGCGTCTCCCTGGACGTGCTCATGGAGGACGTGGAGAGCGCCGCCGAGTACGCGTTGATCTACTCCTACGGCGGCTACACCACGAACCTGCCGCTGGAGGACCTGCTCGACGGCCAGGCGTGGATCGTGCACCGCTTCGACGGCGAGGAGCTGGAGCCCCGCCACGGCGGCCCCGCCCGGCTGATCGTGCCGCACCTGTACTTCTGGAAGTCGGCCAAGTGGGTCCGCGGCATCCGCCTGCTGAACGAGGACTATCCGGGCTTCTGGGAGACGGCCGGCTACAACAACTACGGCGACCCGTGGCGCGAGCAGCGTTACGAGGGCGACTAGGGTGCGCCGCCTGGTCTGGCGGCCGGCCGAGCTGATCTCCGTCGTCGCCGAGACCGCGAGCGCGCGCACGCTGCGCTTCCGGGTGCCCGGCTGGCCGGGGCACCTGGCGGGCCAGCACGTGGACGTACGGCTGACCGCCGACGACGGCTACACGGCGCAGCGCAGCTACTCGGTGGCCAATCCGGCGGACGGCGACCTGGTCGAGCTGACCGTGGAGAGCGTGCCCGACGGCGAGGTCTCCCCCTACCTGACCGAGGTGATGGAGCCCGGCGACCGGCTGGAGCTGCGCGGACCCGTCGGCGGCTGGTTCGTCTGGCGGCCGGAGAACACGGCGCCGGTGCTGCTGGTCGGCGGCGGTTCCGGCATCGTGCCGCTGATGGCGATGATCCGAGCCCGGCGGCTGGCGGGCGGCCGGGTGCCGTTCCGGCTGCTGTACTCGCTGCGCGACCCCGGCCGCCGCTACTACGCCGAGGAGCTGCGCCGCCCCGACCCCGGGCTCGACGTCACCTACCTCTACACCCGTTCGGCGCCGGAGGGGGTGTCCCGCCCGGCCCGCCGCCTCATGCTGGAGGACCTGGCCGAGGGCGGCTGGCCGGCCTCGTTCGAGGCCGACTGCTACGTGTGCGGGCCGACGGGCTTCGTGGAGGCGGCGGCCGACCTGCTGCTGGCGCTCGGGCACGCCCCCGAACGCATCAGAACCGAACGTTTCGGTCCCACCGGAGGCTGACGATGACCGCAGAACACCTGGACGGCAACGCGCTCGCGGGCCCGCTGGGCGAGATCTTCGCCGTGGACGTGACCTCCGCGACGGGCCGCTGCGCCCACTGCGGCCTGGCGGGCCCCGTCGCCTCGCTGCTCGTCTACGGCCCGGAGCCCGGCTTCGTGGCCCGCTGCCCCGGCTGCGAGGAGGTCGTGCTGAGGGTGGTCCGCGGCCCCGGCGCGGCCTGGCTCGACCTGCGCGGCACGGTGTCCCTGCGGGTCAACCTGCCCGACTGAGGCCACGCGGGCACGCCCGACTGAGTACACTCAGGCACGTTCAACGGCCGAGATCAGTACGGCGTGGCTCTTGGCCAGGGGCGGCGGCCCTCGGCCCCGTCTCTGTGGGGAGTGACGTGAGCAGCGGGCTTGTCGACGCGCCTCCGTCCGGGCCGGACACGCCGCCACGGCGGCGCCGCCCGTGGCTGCGCTGGGTGATCGCGGTCACGGTGACCGTCGTCCTCCTGATCGCCGGCGCTGCCGTCGGCGTCTACGCGCGGCTGACGGGAAACCTCAAGCAGCAGGACGTCACCGCCGACGACCTCGGCGCCACCCGTCCGCCCAAGGTGGCCGGCACGGCGATGAACATCCTGGTCGTCGGCTCCGACCAGCGTGACGGCAAGAACGCCAAGTACGGCAGGGTCGCGGGCGAGCGCACCGACACGATCATGCTGATGCACGTGTCGTCCAGGCGCGACAACGCGATGGTGATCAGCTTCCCGCGCGACTCGGTCGTCCAGTTGCCCGCCTGCCGCGCCACGCGCGGCCTGCCCGGCCAGCAGGCCCACGTCGGCATGATCAACGAGTCGTTCAACTCGGGTGGCATCGCCTGCACCTGGAAGACGATCGAGTCGCTCACCCACATCCGCATCGACCACTTCGTGAAGGTCGACTTCACCGGCTTCAAGGGCATCGTGAACGCGGTCGGCGGCGTCGAGGTCTGCCTGCCCGAGCCGGTCAACGACAAGAAGGCGCTGCTCCACCTGCCGGCCGGGCGGCAGACGCTCAACGGCGAGCAGGCGCTCGGCTACGTGCGCGCCCGCTACTCCCTCGGCGACGGCTCCGACATCGGGCGCATCCAGCGGCAGCAGATGTTCATCGCCTCGATGGTGAAGAAGGCGATGAGCGGCGAGACGCTCACCGACCCGGCCAAGCTGCTGGCCCTGCTCGACGCCGGGACCAAGGCCATCACCACCGACAGCGGCCTGACCACCGGCGTGATGAAGGACCTCGCGACCAGCCTCCAGGGCCTCGACATCAGCAAGATCCGCTTCATCACCACCCCGTGGCACTACTCCCTCACCCAGCCGGGCCGGGTGGAGTGGGAGCGGACGCAGTCCCACCGGCTGTTCCAGATCGTGGCGAAGGACCAGAGCGTGGACGGCGTCAAGGGCGGCCAGGCGAAGGTGGGCCGCTCGAAGATCCAGATCGAGCTGCGCAACGGCACCTGGCGCACCGGCCTGGCCACCGAGGTCGCGGCCTACCTGGAGCAGCGCGGCTACCACATCGCCAAGATCGGCGACACCGAGCGCAAGCCGCAGCCGAAGACCACGATCGTCTACGGCCCCAACGGCGAGACCCGCGTGCCCACGCTCACCAAGGACCTGCAGCGCGCCGCCCTGCGCCAGGTGCCCGGCGCCGCCACCAGCCGGCTGATCCTGGTGCTCGGGGACGACTGGAAGGGCCTCAAGCCGCTGCGTACGGACGACACCGAGGCCATCAAGGGCTTCGACGCCACCCACGACACCTGCGCCACCTGACCGCCGGACCCTGACCACCGGACCCTGACCACCGGACCCTGACCACCGGACCCTGACCACCGGACCCTGACCACCGGACCCTGACCACCGGACCCTGACCGCCGGGCCCGATCACTGGGCCCGATCACTGGGCCCGATCACTGGGCCCGATCACTGGGCCCGATCACTGGGCCCGATCACTGGGGCCCTGATCACCACGTCCGATCGGGAACCCCGATCACCGACCTCCTGATCAGCGGGCTTCTGACAGGCCGCCCGCGTCGATGGCGGTGAAGCCGGCGTCCTCGATGAGCGGCACCACGGCCTTCTTGGCCTCGTCGTCGTCACCCCAGTAGGGCATGTCGGCCCGTGCCCCGCCCCGCTGCCCCGCGAGGCCGAGGTCCAGCAGCTCGTTCGGGTACTTGGTGTTGAACGTGCGCACCACGCGTACGCCCGCCCCCAGAACATGCTGCTGGTACTGCGGACTGGTCAGCCCGCACGGGACGGCCACCATCACGGCCGCGCCGTCGCGCTCGCCGATCGGGTTGCTCGGATCGATGACGATCTTGCCCGCGAGCGCGGCGCCGAGCTCCGCCACCACCGTGGGGAACGCCTCCCAGCCGACCGCCAGGACGAGGACCTCGCCGAACGCCGCGGCCTCGGCCGGCGGCCCGCTCCTGGCCCGGCCGTCGGCGCTCCCGGCGGGCACCCTGACCGCGGCACCGGCGGCGGCTTCGGCAAGAGCGAGGTCGGCGTCACTGAAGAGCACGTCGTGGCCCGCCGCGGCGAGCAGGCGGCCGAGCCGCGAGCCCAGCCTTCCGGACCCCACGATTCCTACGCGCATGTCTCGATCTCCTCGTCCTCCGTGGGTGTGCCCATCCCCACGGACGACATTCCTCCCGACCGACACCTTTTGCCGCCCGATAGCCCGCAACCGACGGCCCTCAGACGCCGTCCCCGGACAGCAGCTCTCGAACGACAGCCGTCAGGCGACGAAGGCGCCCAGCGCGGCCAGGACGTCCACGACCTGCCGGGCGTCCGGCGTGGCCTCGGGGTCGAGCAGCCACTGCAACATCAGGCCGTCGGAAATCGCGATCACGACCGACACCAGCGCCGCCGGCTCGACCGGCAGCTCCGTCTCCAGGCGCTCGGCGGCCCTGCGCAGCATGTCGGTGCCGGCGACCCTGGCCCTGGCGTAGGCGTCGGCCAGCTTCGCCCGCAGCAAGGGCTCGCGCACCGCCGCCGGGAAGCTCTCGACGCAGAGCACGAGCTGCGGCCGCATCTCGCCGAACACGTCCACCAACTGCTCCAGCGCACGCTGGAGCAGATCTCTCGGCGTGCCCAGCTCGCTCCCGAACAACGATCGCTCGACGCGCGCCGTCCACTGCTCGAAGAACTCCGCGATGGCCTCGTTGAGCAGCGCCTCCTTGCCGCCGAAGTGGTAGCCGATGGAGGCCAGGTTGGTGCCGGACGCGGCGACCAGGTCTCGTGCGGTCGTGCGGGCATAGCCCTTGTCCTGGAGGCAGCTCACCGCTCCAGCCAGCAGTCGTTCGCGGTATCCACCGGCCTCTGTGCTCGCCACGCGATCCATGCTACAGAGATAATACAAGCGTCTATGACAGACGTACGTATACGACAAGGAGAGCGACGATGATCCCTCCAGGGCCGAGAGTGCCGTCGATCGTCCAGACCGCACGGTTCGCGACGGACACGGAGCGCATGTTCGAGAGCTGTCACCGCAGGTACGGGCCGATCTTCACGCTCCGCTACGCCGGCTTCCCGCCGGAGGTCTACGTGACCACCGCCGAACTGGCCGCCGAGGTCTACCGGACCGACCAGGGCGGCGGGCAGGCCGGCGCGGCCCGCAAGGACTTCCTGGAACACCTGGTGGGCGCCCACTCGGTGCTGACGCTGGACGGCGAGCCGTGGTGGCACCACCGCAAGACGCTGAACCCGCCGCTACGCGCCAAGCAGGTCGCCGGCTACCACGACGACATCGCCGCCATCGCGGCCGAGAAGATCGCGACGTGGCCGCTGGGCCGGCCGTTCGCGCTGCGCGAGCGCATGCAGGACATCACGCTGGAGATCATCATCCGGCTGATCTTCGGCATCAGGGACGCCGGGCGCACCGGCCGGCTACGGGAGTTGCTGCCCGGCCTGCTCGCGACGGGCGGCTCCATGCAGGTCGCCCTGCTGCCGGAGCGGCTGCGCCCGATGGCGGCGCGGGTGCGGTTCCTGCCCTACGCGCGGTTCCTGCGGCTGCGCGCCGAGGTGGACACGATCCTGTTCGGCGAGATCCGCCGGCGCCGGGAAGCCCCCGGGGGCACGGACGTGCTCGGGCGGCTGCTGGAGACCGAGCTGGACGACCAGGAGATCCGCGACGAGCTGATCACCATGCTCATCGCCGGCCACGAGACCACCGCGACCGGTCTGGCCTGGGCCTTCGAACGGTTCCTGCGCATGCCCGAGGTGCTTGAGCGGCTGCCGGACGACGAGCCCTATCTCGACGCGGCGGTCAAGGAGGTGCTGCGGGTCAGGCCAGTGGTCTACGAGGCGCCGAGGCTGCTCGACGCGCCGCTGCGGCTGGGCGGGTACGAGATCCCCGCCGGATGGTACGCCGGACCGTACATCCCGCTCGTGCACCGTGACCCCGCCGCCTTCTCCGAGCCAGAACGATTCCGTCCTGAGCGGTTCCTGGAGGGGCACCAGAGCAGAGCCTGGATGCCCTTCGGCGGCGGGCGGCGCTTCTGCGTAGGAGCGCAACTGGCGCTCCTGGAGATGCGCGTCATCATCCGCGAGGTGCTGCACCGCCTGGAGCTCACGGCGCCCGATCAGGCACCGGAGGCCAGGCGGCTGCAGAACGTCACCTTGGCACCCGCGAAGCAGACCCGCGTCACCGCCCGCGCTCGGACTCCTGCTCGGACGGCGTAGGCGGGTAGTGATCCTCGCGTCGCGTGTCCGTGCCCAACTCCTCGCGGAGCCGGTCGTAGTCGATGTTGTGGTTGGTGTACTTCAGCTGGCGAGCGACCTTCGTCTGCTTCGCCTTGGCTCTTCCTCGGCCCATGGCAACTCCCTAGTCCCCGCTGTCATGCTACCCGACAACATAGCGACTTGAAGAATTATGCAACTGAACTGGATTACGCTAACCATATGCACGTGGAGGTCTACCAGGCCAAGGCCGACTTCTTCCGAACGCTCGGCCACCCCGCTCGCATCCGAGTGTTGGAGCTACTCCAGGAAGGGCCACTCCCCGTCAGGGACCTGCTGGCCCAGATCGACATCGAGGCTTCGAGTCTCTCCCAGCAGCTCGCCGTTTTGCGACGGGCGGGCATCGTCAGCGCGATCCGCGAGGGCAGCACCGTGGTCTACACCCTGGCCACGCCCGAGCTGGCCGATCTGCTCGGCGCCGCCCGGCGCATACTGACCGAGATGCTGGCCGACCAAGGGGAACTGCTCGCGGAGCTGCGCGCCGAGGTCACCTAGCGAGCGCCCGCCGCCTCAGGTGCCCGGGGTACCACGCGGTGAAGACGGCGGGTGCGACGAACGAGAGCACCTTGATGGTGATCACCAGCGTGGTCGCGTGGAGCGAGACGGACAGGACGAGCGTCAGAGCGAGCGCGGCGACGGTGAAGGCGGCTGCCCAGACGCCACTGATGATCACGTTGGCCCGGTGGAAGGCGGGGGTGCGCCACACCTTCTCGGGCGTCGTGGCGCGGGCGATGCCCAGCGTGAACGGCCTGCGGATGGCCAGCGAGCCCCAGGCCGTGCCGGCCAGCCAGACGTCGACGAGCGCGGGCCCGTACGGCGTGAGCGGCGAGCCGGGATCGAGCAGGGACAGCGCGGTGAGCAGGGCGAAGAACACCACCGCGCTGGTCTCGATCACCATCATGTCCCACGACCTGCCCGACCTGCGGTCCACGGCCACGAGCACCAGGGCGACGACGAGGCCCGTGATCGCGCCCCAGCGCCACTCGTCGCCGGTCGCGACGAAGCCGTAGACGATCCAGGGCAGAAAACCGAGCAGGCCGCGCATCAGGCATCCTCCGACATTCCTAGACAGACATGTCGAAGGTAGAATTTCCT
This sequence comes from Nonomuraea sp. NPDC048882, assembly GCF_040649755.1. NCBI lineage: Bacteria > Bacillati > Actinomycetota > Actinomycetes > Streptosporangiales > Streptosporangiaceae > Nonomuraea > Nonomuraea sp. NPDC048882. The sequence continues at coordinate 767,476 of NZ_JBEZGB010000002.1, read as the reverse complement.
CTGGAGACATGTCAACATAGGAATATGAGTCTTCGACATGCCGTGCTCGGCCTGCTGTCAGAGGGGCCGGCGAGCGGCTACGACCTGCTGAAACTGTTCGACGTCTCGCTCGCCAACGTGTGGCCCGCCACGCAGAGCCAGCTCTACACCGAGCTCGGCAAGCTGGCCGAGGCGGGGCTCGTGGACGTGACGGCGCAGGGCCCGCGCGGCCGCAAGGAATACACGATCACCGAGGCGGGCCTGGCCGAGCTGCGTCACTGGATCACCGACGTCGAGCCCACCCGGGTCGTGCGCAGCGACATGCTGCTGCGCGTGTTCTTCCTGGCCCAGGTCTCGCCCGAGCAGGCCAGGAGCTACCTGCGCCGCCAGGCCGAGCTGGCCGCCAAGCAGCTGGAGCACCTCGCGAGCATCCGCGCGTTCGTCGAGAGCGGCGAGGACAACCTGTCGGTGTACGGCCGGCTCGCCCTCGAATACGGCCGGCGCCTGGCCGAGAGCCAGGGCGAGTGGGCCGAGTGGGCGGAAGGGCGAATCCGTTAGGCTTCCGGCCATGGTCTCCGAACTGTTCGATCCCAAGGCGTGGCAGGCGGTCGAGGGATTCGACTTCACCGACATCACCTACCACCGTGCGGTCGACCAGGGCACCGTGCGCATCGCCTTCGACCGGCCCGAGGTCCGCAACGCCTTCAGGCCGCAGACGGTCGACGAGCTCTACCGCGCGTTCGACCATGCCCGGCAGAGCACCGACGTCGGCTGCGTGCTGCTGACCGGCAACGGCCCCTCGCCCAAGGACGGCGGGTGGGCCTTCTGCTCCGGCGGCGACCAGCGCATCAGGGGTAAAGACGGCTACCAGTACGCCGACGGCACCCCGTCCACCGGCCGGCTGCACATCCTGGAGGTGCAGCGGCTGATCCGCTTCATGCCGAAGGTCGTGATCTGCGTGGTGCCCGGCTGGGCCGCGGGCGGCGGCCACAGCCTGCACGTGGTGGCCGATCTCACTCTGGCCAGCGCCGAGCACGCCCGCTTCAAGCAGACCGACGCCGACGTGGCCAGCTTCGACGGCGGGTTCGGCTCGGCCTACCTGGCCCGGCAGGTGGGCCAGAAGTTCGCCCGCGAGATCTTCTTCCTCGGCGACACCTACAGCGCGGCCGACGCCCACCGCATGGGCATGGTCAACGCCGTGGTGCCGCACGAGGAGCTGGAGGCGACGGCCCTGGAGTGGGCCCGCAAGATCAACGGCAAGTCGCCGACCGCGCAGCGGATGCTCAAGTTCGCCTTCAACGCCGTGGACGACGGGCTGGTGGGGCAGCAGGTGTTCGCCGGTGAGGCGACGCGGCTGGCGTACATGACGGCCGAGGCGGCCGAAGGCCGTGACTCGTTCCTGGAGAAGCGCGAGCCCGACTGGTCGCCCTTCCCCTGGCATTTCTGAGCCCGTGCCCCTTGAGGTCCCCGGCGCGCTGGCCGCCGCGCACCTGAAGTACGGCGGTGAGGCCGGCGCCGCGTGGACGGCCGCGCTGCCGGCCCTGGCCGGGCGCTATCTCGACGAATGGGACCTGAGCCCGGACGGCGCGCCCCGGCACGGGATCATGGCGCTGGTCCAGCCCGTGGTGCGCGCCGACGGCACGAAGGCCGCGCTCAAGCTGCAGCCCGTCACCCCCGAGACCGTCCACGAGGGCCTGGCCCTGCGCACGTGGGCGGGCGACGGCGCGGTGCGGCTGCTCGACGCCGACCCCGAGACCGGCACGATGCTGCTCGAACGGCTCGACGGCAGCCGTTCCCTGGCCGCCGTGCCCGACGTCATGCAGGCCCTGGACGTCCTGTCCGGGCTGCTGCGCCGGCTGGTGGCCCGTCCCGCGCCCGAGGGCCTTCGTCGGCTGGACGACATCGCGCGGGCGATGCTGGAACGTGCGGAGAAGGCCGCCGTGCGGCCGATGCCCGAGGAGGAGCGCTACTGGGTCGGGCTGTGCGCCTCGGCGGTCACCGACCTGCTCTCCGACCCCGGGGAAGGCGCCGGGGAAGGCGCCGGGGAAGACACCAGGGACGGCGACCGGCTGCTGCACTGGGACCTGCACTACGACAACGTGCTGGCCGGCGAGCGGGAGCCGTGGCTGGCCATCGATCCCAAGCCGCTGGCCGGCGACCCGGCGTTCGAGCTGCTGCCCGCCCTGCACAACCGCTGGGACGAGGCGCTCGCGACCGGCGACGCGCCGCGCGAGGTGCTGCGGCGCTTCGACTTCATGGTGGACGCGCTCGGCCTCGACCGGCGGCGGGCCGCCGGATGGACGCTCGGCAGGGTGCTGCAGAACCTGCTGTGGCGCCTGGAGGACGGCCACGGGCCGGACGGCGTCCAGGAGCAGGTGGCGCTGGCCATGCGCGCTAGATGGTGAGCACGATCTTCCCCTGGCCGTGGCCGGTCTCGACCTCGCGGTGCGCGTCCGCGGCCTCCTCCAGCCGGTACGCCCTCCGTACCGGGAACGTGAACTCCCCCTCCGCGCACAGCCGGGCGTAACGCCCGAGCCGCTCGGCCGTGCGGTCGCCCCTGACGAGCCTGACGCCCAGCCCGGCCGCCTTGTCGTGCTCGACCAGGGTCACGATGCGCCCGCGGTCGGCGACCAGGTCGAGCGAGACCTCCAGCGCGTGCCCGCCGGCCCCGTCGAGTACCGCGTCGATCCCGCCGGGCGCGAGCGCGCGCACCCGGCCGGCCAGGCCCTCCCCGTACACGACGGGTACGGCCCCGAGCGCGCGCAGGTACTCGTGGTTGACCTCGCGCGCGGTGCCGATGACGGTGGCCCCGCGCCTCCTCGCGATCTGCACGGCCGCCGTGCCCACGGCGCCGGCCGCGCCGTGCACGAGCAGCGTCTCGCCCTCCGCCAGCCCCAGCCCGTCAATGGCCAGCTCGGCCGTCTGCACGCCGGCGGTCAGCCCGCCGGCCACCTCCCACGGCACGGCCCGCGGCTTGGGCGTCACGTTGGCCGCCGGCACGACGACGTACTCGGCGTAGGCGTTGAGTGCGGTGAACCCGAGCACGTCGCCGCCCGCCGCCACCCCGGTCACGCCCTCGCCGACCTGGTCCACCACGCCGGCGAACTCGTTGCCGGGAATGCGCGGATAGCCGGGGTCCTCGATGTACGGCGGCAGCCAGCCCTGGCGTACGGCCGTGTCGAAGGGCTGCACGCCGGCCGCCCGCACGCGCACCCGCACCTGGCCTGGACCCGCCTGCGGGGCGGGCAGTTCCATCACCTTCAGCACCTCGGGGCCGCCCGGCTCGGTGAACGCCGCCGCCCGCATCAGTTCGCTCATGCCAGCGAGCCTGCATGCTCAACCACGGTTGAGGTCAAGTGCCTTAACCGTTTCGGGAACTTTCTTCTTTAGTTGCGCTTTATCTAGATATAGTCCGACAGGACGTACACAGGGGGATCAGGTATACCGAGGCGGGATGACCGACTTCTTCACCATCGCACTGAGCTTTCCGACTGTCATTTTCAGCTTTCTTCTCGTGGTCGTCGCCGCTTACTGGCTGACCGTCATCACCGGCCTGTTCGAGCTGGAGGACGACGCCACGTGGCTGGGACTCGGGGGAGTTCCCGCCGGGATCACGCTGTCGCTGCTCATCGCGTTCGCCTGGCTGCTCTGCCTGATCGGCAGCGTGGTGGTGGCGAGCGGTGGCCTGCTGATCGCCGTCCCCTTCGCCGCCGCGGCGGGCGCCTGGTTCGCCGTCCGCGGCCTCGTGGTGCCGTTACGCAGGCTGTTCCCCGAAGGGGACCGGCACTCGCGCGGCGACTTCGTCGGCCAGATGTGCGTGATCCGCACGGGCACGGCCACCCCGGACTTCGGCCAGGCCGAGGTCACCGCCGCCGACGGCTCGTCCGCGATCGTGCAAGTCCGCACGACCGGTCAGGACCGCCTCGCCCGCGGCCAGAACGCACTCATCTTCGACTACGACAAAGACGGCGAATTCTTCTGGGTCATGCCGTACGAAAGTGAGCATTGATGGACGTCATCTCCACCGGGTTCGGCGTATTCCTCGCCGTCATCCTGATCATCGTGATCGGTCTCCTCCTCGTCGTCGGGCGATTGTTCCGTAAGGTCGAGCAGGGCAAGGCGCTGATCGTCTCGAAGGTCAACAAGGTCGACGTCACGTTCACCGGCGCCGTGGTCCTGCCCGTGGTGCACAAGGCCGAGATCATGGACATCTCGGTCAAGACCATCGAGATCGAACGGACCGGCCGCGACGGCCTGATCTGCCGGGACAACATCAGGGCCGACATCAAGATCACGTTCTTCGTCCGCGTGAACAAGACCGCCGAGGACGTCATCAAGGTCGCCCAGGCCATCGGCACCGCCCGCGCCAGCGACGAGACGACGCTGCAGGAGCTGTTCAACGCCAAGTTCTCCGAGGCGCTCAAGACCGCGGGCAAGCACCTCGACTTCGTCGATCTCTACACCAAGCGCGACGAGTTCCGCGACGAGATCGTCCGAATCATCGGCACCGACCTCAACGGCTACAGCCTTGAGGACGCCGCCATCGACTACCTGGAGCAGACCGCGCTCAGCCAGCTCGACAAGAGCAACATCCTCGACGCGCAGGGCATCCGCAAGATCACCGAGCTGACGGCGATCGAGCACGTGCGGACGAACGAGTTCCAGCGCAACGAGGAGAAGGAGATCACCCGCCAGAACGTGGACGCCCGCGAGGCGATCCTGGAGCTGGAGCGCCGCCAGGCCGACGCCGAGCTCAAGCAGCGGCGGGAGATCGAGACCGTCAAGGCCCGCGAGGAGGCCGAGATCGCCCGCGTCCAGGCTGAGGAGCGGCTGCGCGCCCAGGCCGCGCACATGAAGACCGACGAGCAGCTCGGCGTGCAGAACGAGAACCGGGCCCGCGAGATCGCCGTCGCCGAGAAGAACCGCGAGCGCGTGATCGCCATCGAGTCCGAGCGCATCGAGAAGGACCGCCTGCTGGAGGTCATCTCCCGCGAGCGGGAGACCGAGCTGTCGCGCATCGCCAAGGACAAGGAGGTCGAGTCCGAGAAGCGCTCGATCGCCGAGGTCATCCGCGAGCGCATCGCGGTCGACAAGACCGTGGCCGAGCAGGAGGAGTCCATCAAGCGGCTGCGCGTGGTCGAGGAGGCCGAGCGCACCCGCCAGCAGGTGATCATCGCCGCCGAGGCCGAGGCCCAGGAGAACCTGGTCAAGGACATCAAGGCGGCCGAGGCCGCGGAGGCCGCCTCCAAGTTCAAGGCCCGCGAGGAGCTGGTGCTGGCCGAGGCCAGGCAGCAGGCCGCCGAGCTGGACGCCAGGGCCAAGATCCGGCTCGCCGAGGGCATCCAGGCCGAGACGGCCGCCGGCGGGCTGGCGCAGGTCCAGGTCAGGGAGCGCGACGCCGAGGCCATCGAGAAGGTCGGCCGCGCCGAGGCCGTGGCGCTGAAGGAGAAGCTCGCCGCCGAGGCCGACGGCGCGAGGGCCATGGCACTGGTCGAGGGCGACCGGCTCAAGGCGCAGGCCGAGGGCGAGCAGGCCATGGCGCTGGCCGGGGCCGCCGCGGTGGGCGAGAAGCTCAAGGCCGAGGCCGAGGGTCTCACCGAGAAGGCGGCCGCGCTGGCGGCGCTGGACGAGGCCAGCAGGGCCCACGAGGAGTACCGCCTGCGGCTGGAGGCCGACAAGGAGATCCGGCTCAAGCACATCGACGTCAGCCGCCAGGTGGCCGAGTCGCAGGCCAGCGTGCTGGCCGCCGGGCTGGCCAAGGCCAACATCGACATCGTCGGCGGCGACACCATGTTCTTCGATAGGGTCGTCGGCTCGATCACCGCGGGCAAGGTGGTGGACGGCTTCATCGGCCACTCGGAGATCGCGGGCGCCGTCGCCGCCCCGTACGTCAACGGCACCGCCAGCCTGGCCGGCGACCTGGCGAGCGTCATCAGCGGCGTGAGCACCGCCGACCTGAAGAACCTGACCGTGTCCGCCCTGCTCATGCGGCTCATCCAGGACGGCGGCCCGCAGTCGTCGGCCCTCGGTGAGCTGCTGGAGACCGCCCGCAGGCTCGGCGTCGCGGACTCGCCGGTGGCGGCGCTGGCCGGGGCCAAATGAGCACGATCGAAGCGGGGCTGGAGGCGGGGACGTACGAGGTTCTCAGGAACCGCCTCCAGGCCCAGGCCAAGGCCCTCGCGGCGGCGGCCGAGGGGGTCAACCAGGAGCGGCTGCGCGTCTTCGGCGGCGCCGAGCTGCGCCTGCTGGGGACCGAGCGGATCCGGACCGAGAACAACTGCGTCCCCAGGGACATCGTCTCTCTGGGCGACGTGATGCTGTTCGGCTACAACGTCTTCATCGGGCTCAAGCCGGAGACGACCGTGGCCGACGTGTTCGCGGTGCACCGCTTCTCCAGGGACGGCGACGCCTTCAGGTTCGACGCGGACAAGCTGGAGACGCTGGCCGACCCGGCGTTCAAGAAGGACTTCGCCGAGCTGTACCGGTACTACAAGGAGACCAGGCTGCAGCAGCTGCGGCGGGTGGACGGCAAGCTGCTGGCCGTCTTCCGTACGGGGCCCGCCGACATTCGGGTGCTGCGCTGGACGGTCAGCAACGGCGGAGTCCCGAAATATGTGGACAACAGGGGTGAGCGCGATCACGTGTTCCCCCCGTCCCACGACTTCGAATGGACGGTCACCACCCGCGACGACCACGTGCTCGGCCGCCATCCGCACGTCTCCATCGAGGGCGAGGTGTTCGTCGAGACCCTCGGCGGCGACCTGACCATCAAGGTCGAGAACAACACCGAGACCGGGGCCGGCATCTACGCCGAGCCGGTGGCCGAGCCGCTGCAGAGCCTGGCCGACGCCGGCATCGACTACGCCCGCGTCGGGCCGCTCATCCTCATGCGGATCAAGCCGTACAAGGAGGAGGACTGGCGCCACCTGGTCTTCAACACCCGCACCAAGGCCGTGGTGCGGCTCGACGGCGTCGGCCAGGCCTGCCAGCGGCTGCCCGAGGACCAGGGGCTCATCTTCCCCGGCGGCTACTACCTGGCCACGGGGGTCAGCAAGACGTTCGACACCGACGTCAGCGACCTGGAGTTCGAGCGGGTGGTGCGCTCGCCCAACGGCGAGGACGTCCTGTACGTCTTCCACGCGCGGGGTGACGGGCGTTCGCTGCTGCTGCCGTACAACGTGATCAGGAAGGAGGTGGCCACCCCCATCGTCTGCCACGGCTACTCGCTGTTCGACGACGGCACGATGGTGGTCTTCCGCGCCACCTCCGAGGAGCCCACCCGGGTGCATCCGATGCAGGTGTGGCAGACGCCGTACGTGTCGGACACCTACGCCGCCGCCCAGCCGGCCGGGACCGGGCCGCTGGAGCGCATCGGCAACGCCGAGCTCGTCCGCGGCATTTCCGACTGCCTGTCCGTGTCGCGGATGGTCGAGGAGATGGCGCCGTCGGCCGGCACGTTCGAGGGCCTGATCGCCGCCTGCACCCGTACCTTCGACTCCTACCACTGGCTCGGCGAGCACGGCCTGCTCGGCCCGCTCACCGACGTACGCGCCACCGCCGAACAGGTCCTCGACGAATACGAGAACGTCGAGCAGCTCACCCGCCACGCCGCGCAGACCCTGGCCACGGCCACGGAGGAGACCACCCAGCTGGTCCGCCGCGCCAGGGCCGACACCCCCGTCACCGCCGACGCCTGGGTCACCCTGCTGGCCACGCTGCGCCGCGCCCAGGGCCGCCTGGTGACGCTGCGCGAGGTCCGCTACATCGACCTGGCCGCCATGGACAGGCTGTCGGCCTCCGTGGCGGAGGAGCTGGACTCGGCCGGCCGGCGCGCCGTGGACTTCCTGTCGGGTCAGGACGCCTTCACCGCCTACCACGCCGCCGTCGAGACCCTGGCCGCCGACGCCGCCGCCATCGCCACGGTGGCCGAGGCCGCGCCCGTGGCCGACCGGCTGGAGGAGCAGAGCGAGGGCCTGGAGGTGGTCACGGAGGTCGTCGGGTCGCTCGACATCGCCGACGCCACCGTGCGCACCTCGATCCTGGGCCGCATCGCCGAAGTGCTCAGCGGCGTGAACCGGGCCAGGGCCGTGCTCGACGGACGCCGGCGCGACCTGCTCGGCGCGGAGGGCCGCGCCGCGTTCGCCGCCGAGTTCGCCCTGCTCGGGCAGGCCATCACCGGCGCGCTGGCGATGGCGGACACGCCGGACAAGTGCGACGAGCAGCTCGGCCGGCTGATGCTCCAGGTCGAGAACCTGGAGTCCCGCTTCGGCGAGTCCGACGACTTCGCCGCGCAACTGGCCGCCAAGCGGGAGGACGTCTACGAGGCGTTCTCGGCCCGCAAGCAGACCCAGCTCGACGACCTGGCCCGGCGCGCCGACCGCCTCTTCGCCTCCGCCGAGCGCGTCCTCGGCAGCATCACCAGGCGGCTGGCCTCGCTGTCGTCGCCTGACGAGGTCAACACCTACTTCGCGACCGACCCGATGGTGGCCAAGGTCCGCTCGGCGGCCGGGGAACTGCGCGCGCTCGGGGACGCCGTACGGGCCGAGGAGCTGGACGGGCGGGTCAAGTCGGCCCAGCAGGAGGCGGGACGCGCGCTGCGCGACCGGCTCGACCTGTTCTCCGACGGGGGCGAGACGCTGCGGCTGGGCCGCCACCGCTTCGCCGTCAACACCCAGCCGATCGATCTGACGCTGGTGCCGCACGACGGGTCCATGTACTTCGCGATCACCGGCACCGACTACCGCGCGCCCGTGCCCGCCTCGTTCGCCGACACGCGGCCCTTCTGGGACCAGTTGCTGGTCTCGGAGACGCCGGAGGTCTATCGAGGGGAGTACCTGGCCGCCTCGCTCCTCGACTCGGCCACCCCCGCGGACGAGCTCGGCGAACTGGTGCGGCGGGCGGCCGAGACGCGGTACGACGAGGGATACGAGCGCGGGGTGCACGACCACGACGCGGCGGCCGTGCTCGGTGCGCTGGTGCGGTTGCGGGAGGGGGCCGGGCTGCTGCGGTATCCGGCCGAGGTCCGGGCGGCGGCTCAGTTGTTCTGGGCGTTCGGGGTGGACGAGGTTTCACGTAAAACATTCACCACCCGGGCCGTGTCGCTGGTGCGGGCGCGGACGGTGTTCGGACTGTCGCCGGCGCTGAGCGACCTGGGGCACGAGCTCGGCGACCTGATCGCCGCCTTCCTCTCCGAGAACGGGGGCGCGGGCGTCGGCTCGGGTCCGGGCGCCGACTCGGGTGCGGACTCGGGCGGCGGCGCGGGCGTCGGTGCGGGTGCGGGTGCGGGTGCGGGCGGCGGCGCGGGTTCTCCCGCGGACGCCGGGGTGGCTCGGGTCGCCGGTGAGTACCTGGTCGAGGAGCTGGGCTCCACGCCGACCGGCTTCATCACCGCCAAACAGGCCCGCGACCTGCTCGACGGCTTCCGGCAGACGCTCGGCCCGGCCAGGACGCGTGAGTTCGAGGACGACCTCAAGGCCCTGCCCCTGCCGGAACGCCTCCAGCTCGCCCGCGCCTGGCTGACCGCCTACCACCAGGGTCCCGAGGTCGCGGAGACCATCGCCGTCCTGCTGTGCGACCTGCCCCGCCACGACTCCAGCGCCGCGACCACGGCGACGGTGGACGGCCTGCTCGGTGCCAACCCTCGCATCAAGGACCGCAAGCTGGAGATCCGCCTGGACGAGATCCTCACCAGGACGCGCACGTTCGCCCGGGAACGCGTCCCCGCCTACCGCGCCTACCAGCGCCGCAGGAGCGAGCTGATCGAGTCCGAACGCCGCCGCCTGCGCCTGGACGAGTACCGGCCCAAGGTCATGAGCGCGTTCGTCCGCAACCGCCTGCTGGACGAGGTGTACCTGCCGCTGATCGGCGACAACCTGGCCAAGCAGCTCGGCGCGGCCGGCGCCGGCAAGCGTACCGACCAGATGGGCCTGCTCCTGCTCATCTCCCCGCCCGGCTACGGCAAGACCACCCTGATGGAGTACGTGGCCAGCCGCCTCGGCCTCGTCTTCGTCAAGGTGAACGGCCCCGCCCTGGGCCACGAGGTGACCTCGCTGGACCCGGCGGACGCCCCCGACGCGACGGCCAGGCAGGAGGTGGAGAAGATCTCGTTCGCGCTGGAGACGGGCAACAACACCCTGCTCTACCTGGACGACATCCAGCACACCTCGCCGGAGCTGCTGCAGAAGTTCATCTCCCTCTGTGACGCCCAGCGCCGCATCGAGGGCGTCTGGAACGGCCGCACCAGGACCTACGACCTGCGCGGCAAACGGTTCGCGGTGTGCATGGCGGGCAACCCGTACACCGAGTCGGGCAGGCGCTTCCGCATCCCCGACATGCTGGCCAACCGGGCCGACGTGTGGAACCTGGGCGACGTGCTCTCCGGCAAGGAGGAGCTGTTCGCGCTGAGCTACGTGGACAACGCCCTCACCTCCAACCCCGTGCTCGCTCCCCTGTCCGGGGGCGACCGGGCGGACGTGGAGCTGCTGGTACGCCTGGCCAAGGGCGACCCGACGGTCCGGCCCGACCAGCTCAAGCACCCGTACACGAAGCCGGAGCTGGACCAGATGCTCAGCGTGCTGGCCAAGCTCGTCCGGGTGCAGGAGGTGGTCCTGGCCAACAACCAGGCCTACATCGCCTCGGCCGCCCAGTCCGACGCCGCCCGTACGGAGCCGCCGTACCGGCTGCAGGGCTCGTACCGGAACATGAACAAGCTGGCCGAGCGGATCGTCCCCGCCATGAACGACGCCGAACTGGAGGCGGTGATCGACGACCACTACCTCGGGGAGGCGCAGACGCTCACCAGCGACGCGGAGGCGAACCTGCTCAAGCTGGCCGAGCTGCGCGGCCGGCTGACCCCGGCCCAGGCGCAACGCTGGGCGGAGGTCAAGGCCGCCTACCTCAAGGCGCGGGCGCTGGGAGGGGCGGAGGACGACCCGATGGTGCGCGCGGTGGGCGCGCTCGGCCTGCTGGCCGACCGGGTGAGCGAGGTCGGCACCGCCATCAAGGACTCGGCCGGCTGAGACGCCACCACCACGGCCACCCAGGACCGAAAGGGAGTACCTACTCCTCCATCAGCCCCTGGGTGGCCTCGCGCTGGAGGGCCGCCGAACGGTTGAGCCAGTCGAGGATCAGCTCCAGCTCCTCATCGCTGTACCGCTCGTACAACTGCGACAACGCCACCACGAACGGCTCGAACAGCTCCGAGAACCCGGCCACCCGCTCATAGTTGATCTCGACGATGACCCGCCGCCGGTCCTTGGTGTCGCGGACGCGCCGCACCAGCCACTTGCCCTCCAGCCGGTCGATCAGCCCGCTGACCGTCGCCGGCGCCAGGCCCGTGTGCTGGGCGATCTCCCCCGCCGTCAGGGGCCCCAGGCGTTGCAGCAGGTCGAGCGTCTTCTCCTCGGTCATCCCCAGGCCGAGCCGCCCGCCCATGGCGCTGTGGTACATCACGGCGGCGTTGCTGTGCTCGCGTCCCGCGACGGTGAGAGCCTCCAGCAATTTAGTTCGTCGATCCGAAATACCTCTCGACACCGCCCACCGCCTCTGCCTCTGCCTAATATTTCGTTCGGCCGAACGAAAGGTTATCACTACGCCGCCCACGCCACCTCGCCCAGCTCCGGCCAGGGCGCCTCGCTCGCCATCGAGGACGCGATCGTGCTGGCCCGGTGCCTGCGCGACAGCGGCGGGCACGAGGAGGCGTTCCGGCGCTTCGAGGCCGAGCGGCGCCCGCGCGTGGAGCGGGTCGTCGCCTACTCAAGGACCATCAGCAAAGCAAGGCCGCGGGCCCGGTCGCCCGGGTGGTCCGCGACCTGATGCTGCCGTTCTTCCTCAGGCGTGGCGCGAGCCAGGAGTCATTCGCCTGGATGTACCGCTACCAGGCGAGCCTGTGACACCGACTCCGCGCCGGCAGGCACGAGCGGCAGGCGCACGTCCGGGGTCGGGATCAGGCCCTGGGCGTGCAGCACGCCCTTGATCACCGTCGGGTTCGGCTCGGCGAACAGCGCCGCCGACAGCCGGGCCAGCCGGTGCCCGAGCCGCCGCGCCCGTACGGCGTCCCCGTCATGCCACGCGTCGACCAGGTCGGCGAAGCTCCCGGTCTCCAGGTGCGCGGAGGCGAGAATGCCGCCCGCCGCCCCGAGCGCGAGCAGCGGCGAGATGAACGCGTCGTCCCCGCCCAGCACCTCGAACCCGTCGGGCAGGTCACCCAGCAGGCTCACCGCGTCCTGGTCGATCCCGCCGGCCGCGTACTTCACCCCGGCGATCCTCGGGTGCTCGCCGAGCCGGCGCAGCGTGGCGGCACTGACGCTCTGCCCGGTCCGGTAGGGAATGTGGTAGATCACCAGCGGCACCGGCGTCTCCTCCGCCAGCGCCTCGAAATGCGCGACGACACCGCGTTCGCCGGGACGCAGGAAGTACGGCACGATCACCAGCGCCGCCCCCACCCCCGAGGGCAACTCACGCAGCGCCCGCGCGGTCGAGCGCGTGTCGTTGCCGGTCACCCCCACCGTCAGCAGCGCCTGGCGCTCGGCGCAGACCCGTGCGCACACCTCGATCACCCGCGCCCGCTCCCCGGCGTCGAGCGTGGCCACCTCTCCGGTGGTGCCCAGCGCCACCAGCCCCTTCGCGCCCTGGTCGAGCACCTGGTGGGCGAGCTTCTCAATCGCGTCCACGGCCACGTCGCCCGACGTGTCGAACGGCGTGATCAGCGGTACGTGGATTCCTCTCAACATGCTTCGAGCCTCACCCCTGCCGACCCGTTAGGTCCAGCACGGATTTCTTCGTTCGAGATTAAGCTCACCTTATGCTCGACCCGCGCAAGCTCCACCTGCTCCGCGAACTCGCCCGGCGCGGCACGATCGCCGCCGTGGCCGAGGCGGTCACGTTCACGCCGTCGGCCGTCTCCCAGCAGCTCAGCGCGCTGGAACGGGAGGCGGGCGTGCGGCTGCTCGAACGCACTGGGCGCACGGTGACGCTGACGCCCGCCGGGCACCTGCTCGTGGAGCACGCGCAGGCCGTACTGGAACAGCTCGAACGTGCTTCGGCCGCCCTCGCCGCCGTCCGTGGCGGCCCTTCGGGCCCGCTGCGGATCGGCGCCTTCCCCACGGCCGCCCGCGTCCTCCTCCCGCCCGCCCTCGCCGGCCTGACCGCCGCGCACCCCGGCCTGGAGCCCATGGTGTCCGAGATCGACCCGGCCGACGTCTCGGCCGCACTGCGGGCGGGCGAGCTGGACCTGGCCCTCGTCCACGAGTACGACTTCGTCCCGCCCGTCACCGACGCGTCCACCGAGACCGAGCCCCTGTTCACCGAGCCGATGTACCTCACCGACCGCCCCTCCGTGGCCGCCGCCCGCGCCGACGCCTGGATCATGAACAAGCCCGGCACGCTCTGCCACACCATGGCGATCAGAGCCTGCCAGGCGGCCGGCTTCGAACCGCTCGTCCGTCACCACATCGACGACTTCGACACCGTCCTCGCTTTCGCCGCCGCAGGTCAGGGGGTCGCGCTCGTCCCCCGCCTGGCGGCCGTCGACCCGCCGCGAGGCGTCCGGCTCACCCGGCTACCGCTGAGCCGGCGCACGCTGGCCGCGTTCAGGAGAGGCAACGGCGAGCACCCGGCCATCAGAGCCGCCATCACCGCCTTCCACACCGCCCTCCCCCACCTCCCCCTCTGACCCGGAACATCGGCAACCGCCCGAGCACCTGGAGAACCGGACACGGCCCGTACAGCCGTCGCCGCGACAAGACCGATCACCAGAATCACCACCGATCGCGGACACAACCAGGACGGCTACCGATGGGGGACCGCCACCGGAGTGCCTACCGATCGAGAACGGCATCGAGCACGGCGCCCGCACTGGTCTGAGCCTGGTCATACTCCCCGGCCGTAACCGCCACCACCAGCCCCTCCTCCGGAACCACGAGCAACCGCTGCCCGCCGTTCCCGATGCCCTCGACCCAGCGACGCTCGCCGGTGCTCAGGTACCACTGGTAGCCGTACTCGAACCCGTCCTCGATCACCACCCGGGGCCGCAACATCTCCTGGATCCAGGAGCCGGGCACGACGTCCCGCCCGCCGTCGAGCACGAGCTGCCCGATGGCGGCCAGGTCCACGGGCCGCAGCCGCAGCCCGGACGCGGCCGCCGCCACGCCGTCGCTCCCCTTGGCCCAGGCGTACCGGGTGATGCCGAGCGGCTTGAAGAGCCGTTCCGCCGCGTACTCCTCGATCGGCCGCCCGGTCCCCCGCGCGATGATCGCGCCGATCAGCGCCGACGCCCCGCCGCAGTAGTTCCACCGCGTGCCCGCCGCCTCCACGAGCGGCCGCCCCAGCACGTAGCGGTACCGGTCGGGCGCCAGCTCCATCGCGATCTCACCGTTGGCCGGATCGGTGTAGGGCAGTGACTCGTCCCACTCCAGCCCGAGGGTCATGGTCAACGCATGCTCGACCGTGAGCCGCGCCCGCCCAGGATCCGCCCCCAAATCCCGATATTCCGGAAATTGCCGCATCAACGACTCCTCCGGCCCCGGCACCAGCCCCTCACCCAGCGCGATCCCGTACACCAGCGCCACCACACTCTTGGACACGGACCGCAGATCGTGCAGCGTGTCCCGCTCGAACACGACCTCCCCCAGATCCTCACCGAGATGATGATCGCGCCCAGCACCGTACCGCTCGACCTCGACCCGCCCGCCGCGCATCACCACCAGCCCATGCAGCTGCGGCGCCCGCCCCGCCCGCACCACCTCGTCAACCCGCTCAGCCACTCCCACGGCACACCTTCCTTCGCCATCGACCTGTCCAGATCTACAGCCTTTTGGAGGGGCTTGGGCCGAGTTCCTTCATAGCGCGGTCCCAGGCGTAGGGGGCGGTAGTGGGGTCGGGGTTCGGGACGATGCGTACGCCGTCCGCGCGCAGATCCTCCAGGCTGCGCCGGTACGGTGTGCGTGCGGCGAGGGCGCTGTTGACGAACGGCAGGACGACGACCGGGATGCCCAGGCCCGGAGCCTCCGCCAGGACGCCGAGGGCGTAGGTGTCGGTGATGCCCTGGGCGAACTTGTTGATCGTGTTGTACGTGGCCGGCGCGACGATCATGGCGTCGGCCCTGGGCGGTTTGGGTTCGTGGGGCTTGCGGTAGCGGCTGCGTACGGGGCGGCCGGTCTGCTCTTCCAGGGCGGCCACGTCGATGAAGTCCAGGGCGGACGGTGTGGCCACGATCTGCACGATCCAGCCCGCGTCCTGGGCCAAGGTGACCAGCCGGCCGACGTCGCGGGCCGCGCCGGCCGCGCAGACGACGAGGTAGAGGACTTCGTCCGATGTCTCGCTCACGCGGTGCACTCACTCTCCAGGGAGGCGACAGGGTTCGCTCCCCTCCAGGATCCTCCGCGGGGACGCCTGCTGAGAGGGTCCTCAGTGTGTCTCAGGTGCTCCACAGCGGCCGGGGCGCAGGCTGGGCGGCATGGAGCAACTGCTGCGCAGCCCGGGCGTCATCGCGGGGCTGGTCAAGGTCGAGGCCAGGATCCGGCGGCTGAGCGGGTCGTCCGTGCTGCCGGACATCAACGCGGGCGCGGAGCGGGTCGTGTCCGCGGGTGGCAAGCGGCTGCGGCCCGCGCTGACTCTGGCCGCCTCCATCGCGCTCGGCAAGGCGCCCGATCGCCGGGTGATCACGGCGGCGGCGTGTGTGGAGCTCATCCACACGGGCTCGCTCGTGCACGACGACCTCATGGACCGGGCCGACCGGCGGCGCGGGCAGCGGACGCTCAACGCCGAGCTGGGGGACGGCAAGGCGCTGGTCATCGGGGACTTCATGCTGGCCAGGGCCGCGCTGGCGGCGATCGTGAACGTGTCGCGGCCGGTGGCCGAGGTGCTGGCGGCCACGGTGGTGGAGCTGGCGGAGGGCCAGTATCTGGAGACGGCCGATCTGTTCGACACCGGCCGTACGCGGGAGAGCGCGGTGCGGTCGATCACCGGCAAGACGGCGGCCCTGTTCCGGGCGGGCTGCCTGGCGGCGGCGTTGTGCGCGCACGCCCCGGCCGAGGACGGGGCGCGGATGGCGGCGTACGGTGAGCGGTTCGGGCTGATCTTCCAGGTGCTCGACGACCTGCTCGACCTGACCGCGTCGGACGAGCAGCTCGGCAAGCCGGCCGGGAACGACCTGCGCCAGGGCGTCTACAGCCTGCCCCTGCTCATGTCCGGGATCGACCTGGCCGGCGACGGTCTGGTGGGGCGGGACATGAGCGAGGAGCAGGTGGCCCGCGCGCTGCGGGTGCTGCGGGCGAGCCCGATGGCGGGCAACACGATCCGGTACTGCCGGGGCCTGGCCGCCGAGGCGCTGGCCGCCCTGCCGGTGCTCCAGGATGAGGAGATGGGGGTGGTGTTGCGTCGCCTGCCTTCCGCCTATATCGACAGTGTCGAACGCCAGGTGCTTCTTGCTTCCGTCCCCAGTCCCTAGAGGGCGTATCCGGTTCACAACGTTCTGGAGGTGGTGGTGCCGGGCATCCGTCGAAGGTGCCGTCACGTGGCCGGTTCGGTCTCCGCCTTCGAGAGTGGGGCCGCGATCTCCTCCAGCCCCTTCCGTTCGGCCTTCACCCCGAGGAACAGCTCCACCAGCCCACCGATGATCATCACCACCGCCCCGATGCAGAACGCCAGCGCCGTGTTCCCCGGCACCCCGCTCTCGACCAGGGAGGCGAAGACGAGCGGGCCGGCGATGCCGCCCGCGGCCGTGCCGATCGCGAAGAAGAAGGCGATGGCCATGGCCCTGGTCTCCATGGGGAAGATCTCGCTGACGGTCAGGTACGCCGAGCTCGCCCCCGCCGAGGCCACGAAGAGCACCGCGCACCAGCACGCCGTCAGCGTGACCGCCGTGAGCACCCCCTGGTTGAACAGCCAGGCCGTGCCCAGCAGGAGCACCCCGGAGCCGATGTACGTGGCCGAGATCATCGGCACCCGGCCGACGGTGTCGAAGAGGTGGCCGAGCAGCAGCGGGCCGAGGAAGTTGCCGATGGCGATGACGGCGAAGTAGTAGCCCGTGTGCGTGTCGATGCCGTAGAAGGTGGACAGGATCTGCGCGTACCCGAAGGTGATGGCGTTGTAGAGGAACGCCTGCCCGATGAAGAGCGACAGCCCCAGCACCGTCCGCTTCGGATAGAGCGCCACCATCGTGTGCGCGATCCGGACGAACCCGATCGACTTGCGCGTGTGAATGGTCATCGACTGCTGCGGCTCCGGCAGCTTGTCCTCGCCGATGTCGTGCTCGATGTCGCCGACGATCTTCTCGGCCTCGTCGCCCCTGCCGTGGATGAACAGCCAGCGCGGGCTCTCCGGGACGTTGCGCCGTACGAGAAGAATGGCCAGGCCGAGCACCACGCCGAGGCCGAAGGCGACCCGCCAGCCGATGTTGACCGGCAGGTCGTTCAGCAGCGGCACGGTCAGCAACGCGCCGCCGGCCGCGCCGAGCCAGTAGCTGCCGTTGATGATGATGTCGATGCGCCCGCGATGCCGGCTCGGGATGAGCTCGTCGATGGCGGAGTTGATGGCCGCGTACTCGCCGCCGATGCCGAAGCCGGTCAGGAACCTGAACAGGAAGAACCACCACGCGCTGAAGGAGAACGCGGTCATCAGCGTGGCCAGCAGGTAGACGACCAGCGTGATGATGAACAGCTTCTTGCGGCCGAACTTGTCGGTCAGCCAGCCGAAGAACAGCGCTCCCGTGCAGGCGCCTGCCACGTAGAGCGCGGCGGCGACGCCCGCGACCTGGGCCTGGGTGATCTCCAGGCCGCTGCCCGGTTTGGCGAGCTGCGCGGAGAGGTTGCCGACGATGGTGACTTCGAGCCCGTCGAGGATCCAGACGGTGCCGAGTCCTATGACGATCATCCAGTGCCAGCGTGACCACGGCAGCCGGTCCAGCCGTGCGGGCACTTTCGTGGTGACGGTGCCGGTTTCCACGTCGCTCATAGGATCTTCCCGATACCCGGGAAGCGGCGCGCAAACGTCGCGTCAGGCGGCCGGTTTCCTGGCCTCCACGATGCCGGTGGCGAACCACGGGCCGCCGTACCAGAACCGCCAGCCCGCGTTCCGCCTGCGTACGTCGATCACACCCAGGTCGCGCAGAGTGTCCTCGTAGGCGGGCGTGTGCTGGAAGTCCGCGATGAGCACCAGCCCGCCGGGCCGCAGCACGCGCAGCGCCTCACGGACGGCCTGGGCCCGTCCTTCGGCGTCGGGGATGTTGTGCACGGACTGGCTCGCGACCACCACGTCGTACGAGTCGTCGCAGAAGGGCAGGTCGCGCAGGTCGCCGGTGACCAGTCGCACCCGGTCGGAGACGCCTTCCAGCTCGGCGTTGCGCCTGGTGACCGGCGCGCGGTTGCCTGACTGGTCCTTGGTGCGCCATCGGTCGACGCCGGTCGCGCTGCCCCGCTCCAGCCGTCCGGCCGCGAGCAGCAGCACCGCTCCCCTGCCGCAGCCCAGGTCGAGCAGCCGTTCGTCGCCGCGCAGCCGCCGCAGCTCCCTGTCCCAGACGACGAACTTGCCGCGCCTGGTCGTGTAGAGGTAGCTGACCGCGCTGGCGAGCGTGTAGAGCCCGCCGAAGAGGAAGGCGACGCCGGCGGGGAGGACGTCGAGGGCGAACGAGATCCCGGCCAGGCCCAGCAGCACGATCGCTCCCAGGAGCAGACCGGCCAGTGCCCAGGGTGCGTCGAACCCGTAGCTGCCGTGACGCTTGCTCATGCTCACGTTATATCTCAATGTGTACTTGACGGTGATTTGACCGAACCCTTGCCCTTAGCAACGCCTGACACGCACCGCGCATTACTAACGTGCTTGGGATGGGCGCACATTGGGGGTTTGACCAGGCATGACGGGAGAGGACCGGCGATTCGGACCGGGCGCGAGCATCGCACTGACGCTGGCCTCGACCCTGTTGTGGGGCGTGGCACACCTGGCCGCCGAGCGCCGCAAGACCGGTCTGGCCCTGATGGCGGCATACGTGCTGATGCTGGCCGGCGTGCTGACCGTGTTCACCGCCTTCAGCGCGAACCTGCTGTCGCTGGCCGTGCAGCCCCGCTGGCTCACCTGGCTCACCGTCGCGCTGGTGGCCGTCGCGCTCGCCTGGACCGGGGTGATCGTCTGGTCGTTCCTGCTGGTACGCCCCGCCCGCTCCGACACCGTCGGCCGCTTCCTGACCACCACGCTCACGGTCGCCCTGTGCGCGCTCGTGCTGGCTCCGACCGCGTACGCCACCCGGCTGGCGTACCTGTCGCGCGACGTCGTGAACACCCTGTTCCCGCGCGGCACCACCGCCACCACCCCCGTCATGGCCCAGGACCCGTGGAACGGTGCGGAACGGGTGAACTTCCTGCTGCTCGGCGGCGACTCCGCGCCCGGCAGGCCCGGGGTGCGTACCGACAGCATGACCGTGGCCAGCGTGAACGTGGCCACCGGCGCGACCGTCCTGTTCGGCCTGCCGCGCAACCTGCAGCAGGTCCAGCTGCCCGCGGGTCCCGCCAGGGACCGCTTCCCCTACGGCTTCACCGGCGCGGGTCCCGACACCCCGGGGCTGCTCAACGAGGTGTTCCAGTACGCCGAGGACCATCCCGAGGTTGTGCCGGGCGTACAGAAGGGGCAGCGCGGTCCCACTCTCATCAAGAAGACCATCGCCGACATCCTCGGCATCCCCGTGGACTACTACGCGATGGTGGACATGAAGGGCTTCGCCGAGATGGTCGACGCCATGGGCGGCGTCCAGGTCACGATCAAGGACCCCATCGTGTACGGCCGTTACCGCGAGGGCCTGCTGCCCGCCGGCACCCGCAAGCTGTCCGGCCAGGAGGCCCTCTGGTACGGCCGCTCCCGCACCGACAGCGACGACTACGTCCGCATGGGACGCCAGAAGTGCCTGCTCAACGCGGTCGCCAAGCAGGCCGACCCGATGACCGTGCTGAACAGCTTCGAACGCCTCGCCGCGGCCACCAAGCGGGCCATCTCCACCGATCTGCCCCAGGACCTCCTGCCCGCGGTGGTCGATCTGGCGCAGAAGGTCAAGGGCGCCAAGATCCGCAGCCTGAACTTCGTGCCGCCGCTGGTCAACACCGCCGACCCGGACTGGTACGCGATCCGGCGCGAGGTGGACGACGCCCTGGAGGAGCGCTCCGCCTCGACCAAGACCTCGGGCCCGCAATCGCCGTCCCCGACGCCGACCGACGCCCCGGTCAGCCTCGACGCCACCTGCGCCTGAGCCCAGGGTCTCACCGAGGCCCAGCCCTTGTCCGCGTCTCCCGTGTCTCCCGCGTCTCCCGCGCGTTCCGAGAATGAATCTCATTTCGGCGTGCCCGCCGTTTCCCGTGTCTCCGCGCGACGCCTGTGGCATGATGGTGATCGTCCCCAACGGAAATGATTTTCATCCTCATCTGGAGCAACAGTGAGAGTGGCGTTCGTCGGAAAGGGCGGCAGCGGCAAGACGACGATGTCGGCCTTGTTCGCGAGACACGTGGCGAGCCAGGGCGGCCCGGTGGTGGCCATGGACGCCGACATCAACCAGCACCTGGCCCTCGTGCTCGGCCTCGATGAGCAGCCCGAGCCGCTCGGGGCCCACCTCACCGAGATCAAGGACCGGCTGCGCGGCGACAACCCGCGCATCCCGTCCGCCGAGGTCATGCTCAAGACCACCCCGCCCGGCCGCGGCTCCCGGCTGCTCCGCTTCGACGACCTGGCCGCCGACCCCTACGGCCTGACCACCCCCGACGGCCTGCGCCTGCTGGCCACGGGCCCGTTCAGCGAGGACGACCTGGGCGTGGCCTGCTACCACTCGAAGGTCGGCGCGGTGGAGCTGCTGCTCAACCACCTGATCGACGGCCCGGGCGAATACGTCGTGGTCGACATGACCGCAGGCGCCGACTCCTTCGCCTCCGGCCTGTTCACCCGCTTCGACCTGACCTTCCTCGTCGCCGAGCCGACCAGGCAGGGCGTGAGCGTCTACCGGCAGTACCGCGAGTACGCCGCCAAGTACGACGTCGCCCTCGCCGTCGTGGGCAACAAGGTGCACGGCCCGTCCGACGTCGACTTCCTGCGCGAGCACGTGGGTGACGACCTGCTCACCTGGATGGAGCACTCCGCCGCGGTCCGCGCCATGGAGCAGGGCCGCCACTTCACCCTCGACGACCTGGAGCCGGCCAACGCCGACGCCCTCGCCGTGCTCCGCAAGACCCTCGACGAGCAGGAGAAGGACTGGGCCCGCTTCGGCCGCCAGACGGTGGAGTTCCACCTGCGCAACGCGAAGGCTTGGGGCAACGAGCGGACGGGCGCCGACCTCGCCGAGCAGGTCGACCCGGGATTCGTCTACGGCCCCTGAACGCGGGCGAGATCACGCGACTGTTCCCGTCGGGAATCTGGAGCCCTTCCCTTTTCCGACCTAGCGTCAGATTCAATTCCTTTCGAGAGGAGACAGCATGTCGCTGACCGTTCCGAACGATCTGCTCGACCAGGCCAAAGCCGGTGAGGTCGACGACGCGGCCTTCCTCGCCTGCGTCCGCGACTCACTGCCCTACGCGTGGTCGCTGATCAGCGAGCTGGTCAAGCAGCGTGAGCACAGCGGGGCCGAGTTCGCCGACAACGAGGTGCCGCCGCCGTCAGAGGAGGCGCGCGGCCAGCTCCTTCGCTGCCTGGCGAGCGACTCGATGCGTGGCGCGCTGGAGCGTCACTACGGCGTGCGCCTGGCCTTCCAGAACTGCCACCGGGTCGCCGTCTTCGACCCGACGGCCACGAAGGCCCTGGCCGACTTCGTCACCCCGCGCGCTCAGATCCTCAACCAGAAACCGGAGCTCGTCGACTGCTGAGCCCCTGCCCCGGCGGGCCGGTCCAAGGCCGGCCCGCCGGATCAGCCGCAATCAACCGAAGCAGTCGGATCAGCCGGATCAGCCGCGCAACAGCGGCAGCACCTCGGCGCCGAACCTGGCGATGTTCTCCAGCGTCCGCCGATGCTCGCCCAGCCCCTCCACGAGCAGGATGAAGTGCTCGATCCCGGTGCTCTCCGCCGTACGCCGCAGCGTCTCGGCGCAGTGCTCGGCCGACCCCACCGGATGGATCCCGGTCAGCAACTCGACGTACGCGCCGGCGTCCCGAGCCGTGCGCGGCCGATCGTTCACCGGCACATATCCGGCCAGACCGGGCCCCAGCCAGGACGGCATCCGCTCCTTGAGCTCACGCACCGCCTCGGCCGTGGAGTCACCCACCAAGGCCACCCCGGCCGCGACATGGCCCCCAGGCGACCCCCCGTGCTCGCGGTACCGCCGTACCAGCGCCGCCTTGTCCGCGTCCCCGATGTGCATGCCCAGCAGCATCGGCAGCCCGCGCGAGGCCGCCAGATCGACGGTGCCGGGTGAGGTGCAGGCGACGACCGGCCGCAGCCGCGCCCCCGGCACCATCGGCACCTCGCGAAACCGGAAGAACTCCCCGTCGGCCGCCACCGACGCGCCCGACAGCGCCGACATCAGCAGGTCGAGCGACTCGGCGAACCCCCGCTCATACCGATCGAGCCCCGTCCCGAACACCTCCAGATCCACCCACGGCCCGCCCCTGCCCACCCCCAGCGTGAACCGCCCGCCGGACAGGTGGTGCAGCACGGCGGCCTGCTCGGCCAGCGCCACGGGATGCTGGGTGGACAGCACGCTGACGGCCGTGCCGAGCCCGATGCGGGTGGTCCTGCCGATCGCGACCGCGGCCAGGGTGAGCGGCGAGGGGCAGACGCCGTACGACATGAAGTGGTGTTCGGCGATCCACGCGTCGTCGAACCCCGCCTCCTCGGCCGCGACGATCCACTCCACGGCGTCCGCGAGCGTCGGCCCGGCCTGCCGGCCGGGGAACAGGCCCGCGACCACGAAAATGCCGATGCGCACCCACCGAATGATGGCCGATCGGCGCGACTACGCGAAGAGGCTGGCCTGCCCCTCGCCCGCCAGCGGGTCACGATGGTGCTTCAAGTGTCGCCATTGGGGCAGCTCGTCTAGGTATGACCAGGAGAGCCGATGGTGCGGGGTGGGCCCGAGACGGGCGAGCGCCTCCTGATGCACGGGTGAGGGGTAGCCCGCGTTCTCCGCGAACCCGTACTCGTCGCAGCCGATCGTCCCCATGTACGCATCGCGCCGCACCTTGGCCAGCACCGAGGCCGCGGCGACGGAGATGCTCGCCGCGTCACCCTTGACCTCAAGCCGCACCGGCCACGGCGCGCCGATGTAGTCGTGCTTGCCGTCGAGGATCACCGCGTCGGGACGGACCGGCAGCGACTCCAGCGCCCGGCGCGCGGCCCTGCGCAGGGCCTCCGTCATGCCGAGCGTGTCGATCTCCTCGTGCGTGGCCTCGCCGAAGCCGACGCCCGCCGCCCAGACCGCCAGTTCGGCGGCCAGCGGACCGCGTCTGGCCACGGAGACCTGCTTGGAGTCGGTCAGGCCGGCCGGCGGCTCGGACAGGTCGGTGACGACCGCGCAGACCGTGACCGGCCCCGCCCACGCGCCCCGGCCCACTTCGTCCACGCCCGCGACCGTCCGGACGCTGGGCTGGGAGAGCAGCAACTGCTCGATCTCGTACGTCGGCGCCATGCCCGCAGACGCTATCGCCTCACAGGACCATGACCGCACAGACCGAAGAAGAAGCAGCAGCAGACCCATACCGACCGTCACTCACCGAACGACCTCCCGACGACAGAGCCCGCCGACCGCACCGCGCCGCCCTCCCACCCGCCGCCGGAGTCGGAGTCGGCGGGGTCGGCAGAACGGTCCTTTCGCGACCGCTCAGCCAGCCGTACCGGCTCCAGGTCGGCCGCGATGTAGCGGGCGGCGACGTGGATGGCGCGCAGCGTCACGTGCACCGACGGCCGGTGCACGCTGGACCCGCGCGCAACCGCGTGCACGTCGCGCGCCACCGGATCGCCGGGGAACTGCCGCACGGCCAGCCCGCGCACACCGGCGGCCAGGGCCAGCGCGGGCACGGCGGCGATGCCGATGCCCTTGGCGACCAGCGACAGGATCGTTCCCAGCCCCTCGAACTCCCACGGCGTCGGCCGGGTGCCGCCCACGTCCACGAGCAGCCGGTCCACCGCCAGCCGCGAGGGCTCGCCGTCGGGGGTGGCCATCCACGGCTCGTCGCGCAGCTCCCGCAGGTCGAGGGGCACGTCGGGGTCGGCCAGGCGGTGCTTGCGCGGGACGACCAGCACCATGGGGTCGCGCAGCAGGGGGAAGGCGCGCAGGCTCTCGCTGTCGCGGACGCGGCCGTACCAGTCGTCGACGAGCGCGATGTCCACCTCGCCCGACTGCACCTCGCGCATCCCCCGCCCCGACCTGCTCTGTCCCAGCCGCAGCGTGAGCTCGGTGTGACGGCGCAGCGAGCGCGCCAGCGCGGGCGCGAACGCCACCGCCGCCGTCGGGAAGGCGCTCACCACGACCCGCCCGGACGGTGTGCCGGCGTGCGCGGAGAGGTCGGACTCGGCCTCCTCCACCATCGACAGGATGCGCTCGGCGTGCAGGACGAGCCGGCGACCGGCGTCGGTCAGCTCGGCGCTGCGCGCCGTCCTGTCGATGAGCGCCGTGCCGGTTTCGCGTTCGAGCGCGACCAGCTGTTGAGAGACGGCCGACGGACTGTAGCCGAGCGCTTCTGCCGTCGCCGCGATACTTCCCTTCCTTGCGAACTCGCAGATCAGGACCAATCGCCGCAATTCGAGCATCAGACTTCCTTATGCCTACCCACAAAAAGCTCCGCTTGTGCTGATGCCTTCATCCAACCACTCTGGGAACGTGACAAACATGACCGTAACTCTGTCCGCCACCCTGGCGGCGAATGAGGACATCGAGCGAAGACGACGCGCCGGGGAGCGCGTGCTGCACCTGGCCTTCGGTGAAGCCGGTCTGCCCGTCCACCCGGCGCTGCGCGACAGGCTGGCCGCCGCCTCCGAGCGCAACGGCTACGGGCCGGTCGCGGGGGCGCCCGGCCTGCGGGCCGCGGCGGCGGGCTACTGGACACGACGGGGGCTCACCACCGACCCCGACCTGGTCGTCTGCGGTCCCGGCAGCAAGTCACTGCTGTACGGCCTGCTGCTGGCGATCGGCGGAGACATCGTCCTGCCCATGCCCAGCTGGGTCAGCTACGCCGCGCAGGCCGACCTGGTCGGCTCACGTCCCCTCCTGGTGCCCGCACCGCCAGGAGAGGGCGGAGTGCCCGATCCCGACCTGGTGGCCGCCGAGGTGCGCCTGGCCAGGTCACAGGGCAGGACCGTCAGCTCCGTGCTGGTGACCCTGCCCGACAACCCGACCGGACGCCTGGCCACGCCCGAGACCATCGCCCGCCTGGTCCGGGTCGCCCGCGAGTTCGACCTGACCATCATCTCCGACGAGATCTACCGCGACCTGCTGCACGACCCCGACCTGCCCTACACCTCACCGGCCGATCTGGCGCCCGAGCGCACGATCATCACCACCGGGCTGAGCAAGAGCCTGGCCCTGGGCGGCTGGCGGATCGGCGTGGCCCGGCTGCCCGAGAACGGTCACGAGCTGCGCAGGCAGCTGCTCGCGGTGGCCAGCGAGATCTGGTCGGCGCCGGCGGCTCCCGTACAGGAGGCCGCTGCCTACGCCTTCGGCGATCCCGAAGAGCTGACCGAGCGCATCGCCCGCAGCCGCCGGTTGCACGGCGTGGTCGCCCGCGCGGTCCACGACAGGTTCACCGAGATCGGCGCCTGCGTGCCCATGCCGCAGGGCGGCTTCTACCTCTATCCCGACCTCAGCCACCTACGGCTCGGCGGCTCCGCCGAGATCACCAAGCTGCTGCTCGAAGAGCACGGCATCGGCGTCCTGCCGGGACACGCCTTCGGCGACACGCCGACGGCCGCCCGGGTCAGGGTCGCGGTGAGCCTGCTCTACGGCGACTCCGCCGAGGAGCGCGGCGCCGCCCTGAACAGCCCCGATCCACTCCAGTTGCCGTGGATCGCCGCCAATCTGGACTTCCTGTCGGCCGGGCTGAGCAGGCTGTCGCCGGTACGCCACAGCGTGGTGGGCGAACGGCCCGCCACCCTCGTGCCGACGGCATGTCACGGTTAGGCGAATCTTTCCCCAAGAGCGGGTTTACCCTCCCCCAAAAGGGGGCTCTGACCTGCGGAAACACCACATCCGCAATTCGGCCGGGAAGATGGTTGTGACTGCCTGGTGACGCGCACGCTCCGTAGCCCTCATCATGTGCTCATGCCCGCTCTTGTCACCCTGTCCGGGCGCCTCGTGCGCCTGGAACCTCTCAGCCTGGCGGCGGTCGAGGACCTCGTCGCCGCAGCGAGTGAAGACCGCTCCACCTACGCCTTCACTCGCGTCCCGCATGGCCGGGACGAGGTCGTCTCCTACGTGGAGGCGGCCATGGCTGAGCAGGCGGAGGGCCGCTCATTGCCCTTCGCCATCCGGTGGCTGAACACCGACCGCGTGGTCGGTGCCACCCGTCTCATGCACCTGGAGTACTGGCAGGGCCCCATGCCCTGGCCGCCGGGTACACGAGGTGCGGTGGGCGACACCCCGTCCGTGGCCGACATCGGTTACACCTGGCTGGGCGCCTGCGCCCAGGGCACCGGGGTCAACCGGGAGAGCAAATACCTCCTGCTCTCGCACGCCTTCGAGACGTGGCACGTCCACCGCATCACCCTGAAAGCAGATGTACGCAACACCAGATCCCGGGCCGCCATCGAGGCTCTCGGCGCACACTTCGACGGGGTGCGACGAGCGGATAGCCGAGGCGCCGACAACACGGTCCGAGATACCGCGTTCTACTCGATCCTGAACTCCGAATGGCCGCTCGTCCGCGAGCGCCTGGCCATGAGGCTCGGTCTGGTCGAGGCAGCCTGAGAACCCGTCCGCAATAACCCCGCCCGATTTGATCGGGCGGGGTCGTATTTTTTCCGGCCTACATTCCCTCTACATGACACACGCCCCCGCGATGCGTGTCACGCCTCACAGACCACCATCGGGGGCGCCGCTCAACACCCAATCAAAGGCGGATCAACGCTTCGGCGAACGATCAACCTGGATCTAGGTGACGAGAAGGTATGGATCTATCATTTGGTAACAAATCGTTCCATTGGCTTGGAGACATACGGCATGGTCGGTCAGAGCGTTGAAGGCGGGCTGCGCTTCGCCGTGCTCGGTCCTGTCCGCGCGTGGCGAGACGGCCGGGAACTCGACCTGGGCACGCCCTTGCAGCGTTCCATCCTCGGCATGCTGCTGCTCCGGCAGGGTCACGCGGTCACGCCCAACGAGATGATCGACGCGGTTTGGGGCGAGGAGGCGCCGCCGCGGGCCCTGGGGGCGCTGCGCACGTACGTCTCCCGGCTGCGTACGGTGCTGGAGCCCGACCGCCCCGCCCGCTCACGCCCCGAGCTGCTCACCTCCATCGGCCGCGGCTACGCGCTGCGCCTGCCGGACGACGCGCTCGACCTGGCCAGGTTCGAACGCGGGATCGGCCAGGCCGAGGCCGCGCGCAAGTCCGGCCGGCTGGCCGAGGCCGCCAGGGAGCTGCGTTCGGCGCTGGCGCTGTTCGAGGGCGAGCCGCTGGCCGGCACCGTCGGCCCCTACTCCGAGCACCAGCGCGACCGGCTCATCGAGCGGCGCATCAGCGTCACCGAGACGCTCATGGACGTTGACCTGGAGCTGGGCAACCACGCGGAGGTCGTCTCCGAGCTGATCGCCCTGACCGCCGACCACCCGCTGCGCGAACGGCTGCGCGCCCAGCTCATGCTCGCCCTCTACCGCTGTGGCCGGCAGGGCGACGCGCTGAGCGTCTTCACCGAGACCCGCGAGGCCCTGATCGACGAGCTGGGCATCGAGCCAGGACCCGAGCTGAGCGCCCTGCACCAGCGCATCCTGGCCGCCGACCCCGCTCTGGCGCTGGAGACCTCTGACATCCCGCAAGCGGATGAGCCCGCGCAGGAGCAGGAGGAGCAGCCGCCCGCTCCCGAGCTGCCCAGGCCGGCGCAGCTCCCCGCCGCCGCCGGCGACTTCACCGGCCGCAAGGAGATCGTGGTACGGCTGCGCACGCTCCTGTCGGCCCACTCCCCGGCTCCGCTGTCCACCACCAGGTCGGCGCCGGAAGGCGTGCCGGTGGCGGCCATCTCCGGCATCGGCGGCGTCGGCAAGACCGCGCTCGCCGTCCACGTGGCCCACCTGCTCGACGACGCCTTCCCCGACGGCCAGCTCTACGCCGACCTGCGCGGCTACAGCGACGAGGCCACCGCGCCCGCGTCGGCGCTCGGCGGCTTCCTGCGTGCGCTCGGCATCCCGCCCGATGTCATCCCCGACGGTGAGGCCGAGCGTTCGGCGCTCTTCCGCTCGCTGCTGGCCGAGCGGCGCATCCTCGTGCTGCTCGACAACGCCCGCGACGCCGAGCAGGTCAGCCCGCTGCTTCCGGGCGCCCCCGGCTGCGCCGCCATCGTCACCAGCCGGGGCAAGCTGGCCGACCTGCCCTCGGCCAAGCTCATCGACCTCGACGTGATGGAGCCGGACGAGGCGTTGCAGCTGTTCGCCACGGTGGCCGGCGCCGAGCGGGCCTCGGCCGAGCACGGCGCGGCCATGGACGCGGTGGCCGCGTGCGGGTTCCTGCCGCTGGCGGTGCGCATCCTGGCCGCCCGGCTGGCCGCCCGCCCGTCCTGGACGGTCGCCTCGCTGGTGTCGCGCCTTACCGACGAGCAGCGCCGCCTCGACGAGCTGCGCGTCGGCAACCTGGCCGTCGAGGCCACGTTCGCGCTCGGGTACGGGCAGCTCACCCCCACCCAGGCCCGCGCCTTCCGGCTGCTGTCGCTGCCCAACGGCCCCGACGTCTCCACGGGGGCGGCGGCGGCCGTGCTGGCGACGAGCGTCCTGGAGGCCGAGGAGGTGCTCGAATCGCTGGTGGACGCCAGCCTGCTGGAGGCCCCGGCGCCCGGCCGCTACCGCTTCCACGACCTGCTCAAGCTCTTCGCCAGGCGGACGCTGGACAAGGCCGAGCGGCCCCAAACGCGTACGACGGCGCTGCGCCGGCTGCTCGACTTCTACCTGGCCTCGGCGCGCTCCGCGCACACGCTGGCCTACGAGGGCAGCATGATCCCGGCCAACCTCGCCGTGGCCGGCACCGGGCTCGACTTCACCTCGGTCGACGAGGCCGTGGCCTGGCTGATCGCCGAGGGCGACTCGTTGTTCGCGGCCATCTATCAGGCCGCCGCGTCGGCCCGCGCGCCCGGGCAGCTGCTGCCCGCCGGCGACCTGCTGGTGGCGATGGAGCCGCTGCTGGAGTCGGGCACCCACACCCGCGAGTTCGACCAGAGCACCCGTGCCGTGCTCGCCGCCGCACAGAACATCGGCGACGAGGGCGGCGAGCTGCGCGCCCGCTACGTGCTGGGCCGGGTGCTGTTCGCCGGCAACCGGCTCAAGCAGGCCGAGGAGCAGTTCAGGGTGGTGGACGAGCTGTCGCGCGCCCGCGGGGAGAAGGTCGTCACCGGCGAGGTGCTCAACGCCCTGGCCGTCGTGGTCGGCAGGCAGCGGCGGCACACTGAGGCGCTGGCCCTGTTCGACGCGGCGTCGCGCTTCTACCGCGAGAACGGCGTGCCGGCCGGCGAGGCGCTGGTGCTCAGCTACTCGGCCCGCGACCATCTGGGCCTGGGCCGGCCCGAGGACGCCATCGCCGCGGCGGAGAAGGGCCTGGCCATCTTCACCGAGATCGGCAGCGGCGCCGGCACCGCCAGGGCCCGCTATCACCTCGGCATCGTGCTCAGCCGCGTCGGCCGGATCACCGAGGCCGTCCACCACCACGCCGAGTGCCTGGCCTTCTTCCGGGCCAGCAAGCAGCGGGTGTGGGAGCAGCGGGTCTGCTCCCGGCTGGCCGAGACGTTCATCGCCGCGGAACGGTACGCCGAGGCGGTGCGCCATGCCGAGGAGGCCCTGGTGGTCGCCCGCGACATCGGCCATCCCTACGGCGAGGCGCTCTCGCTCACCGTACTCGGCAAGGCGCTGCACGGCCTCGGCAGCAGGACGAGGAGCATCGACTGCCTACGGAGGGCGTTCGAGATCTTCGCCAGGCTCGGCGCGCCCGAGGCCGGCGATCTCAAGGCCCTGCTCGACGGCGCCTCCGCCGGCGAGTCCGTCAGCGGTCCCGTCGGCGGGTCCATGAGTGGCCCCGTCAGTAGCCCCGTGAGCGAGCCCGCCGATTCCGTCGTCGAGTCCTGAGTACAGCTCGTCGTCCAGACGTGTCATCCACACATGGTTGATCAAGGCTGTCCTTAGGGAGTCACGAACACCTCGTGATCGGTTGTGTTCAGCCCGGCCGGCCATCTCATAGGCCACCACACGTCGCTAGGGGGCCCGGTTATCCGGATGCTCCGCGTAGTGACCAGCCGCCTCACTTAAGACGGCCGGCCGGACCCGACACGGCCCTCGAACCCCCCAGGTCCGTGTCCTGGCTCAGAGCCTCCACCCTGGAAATTGACATCCAATCAACGGCGGATAAACCCTCGGATCAGAGCAGGAAGTAGCCCTCGGCGATGAGCGGCCTGATCGCGTCGGAGTTGGCGATCTCGCCGTCGCCGACCAGCTCGGCGATCACGTTGAGCAGGGGTCCGAGCGCCAGCTCGCCGTCGCACACGCCGGCCAGCGCGGCCTCCACCGTGCCGACCTCCTTGCTGCGGCGCAGCCCCTGGGTCTGGCGCAGCACGATGCGGATCGGGTCCTCGGCGCCCGGCAGCCCGACCCGCTCGTCGAGCAGCCCTTCGGCGGTACGCAGCAGCGCGCCGTCGAGGTCGTCGGCCCGGTGCGCGGCGGCGATGGAGTCGATGACGGAGTCGACGTAGTCACCGACCGGGAGCGCGACCTGGTGGGCGAGGTGCTCCACCCGGACGACCGGGTCGAGCGTGCCGGAGTTGCGCATGGTGATCCAGCCGAACCCGACGCCCTCCACCCCGCGCTCCTCGAACCAGGCCAGCCACCGGTCGTAGTGCTCCGCGTAGTGCCTGGTGCCCTGCTCGGCCGCGTCCTTGAGCCACAGCTCGACGTATTCGGCCGGGTCCTGCACGTCGCGCTCGACCACCCAGGCGTCGCAGCCGCTCTCGCTCAGCCAGCCGCCGACGCGGTCGCGCCAGTCTTCTCCCTCCACGTGCAGCCAGTTGGCCAGGAAATGGGCCTGACCTCCCGGGTTGAGGTAGCGGGGCGTCTCGCGGACGAGGTCGCGGCAGAAGTCGTCGCCGTCACCGCCCGACTCGCGGTAGGTCAGCTTGCCCTCGCTAGCCGGGGCGATGACGAACGGAGGATTGCTCACGATCAGGTCGAACAGCTCGCCCTCGACCGGCTCGAACCGCGACCCGGCCCGCGTCTCGACGCCCTCGACCCCGGACAGCTCCCAGCTCAGCCGGGCCAGCTCCAGGGCCCGCGGGTTGAGGTCGGTGGCCACGACGTGCTCGGCCCGGCCGGCCAGGTGCAGCACCTGCACGCCGCAGCCGGTGCCGAGATCGAGCGCGCGGCTCACGGGGCGGCGGGTGACCAACTGGGCCAGGTTGGCCGAGGCTCCGCCCGCGCCCACCACGTGGTCGGGCCGCAGCGCGGGGTCGCCTGGGCGTACCTTCCTGTCGGAGACCAGGTAGCCGCCGGTCTCCCAGGGCTGCAGGTGGACGGTGGCGACGATCTGGTCACCGTCGGCCGTGACCAGGCCCGAATCCAGCACCTCAGGCGGCACGCTCTTGGCCGGCACGGGGACGCCGAGCCACCAGAGCCGGATCAGCGTGGCCAGCGGGTCGCCGTCCGCGGTCGCGCGCAGGGCCGGGGTCAGCTCCTCCCTGGCCAGGGCTGAGGCGGCCATGGCGCCCAGGCGCTCGCGTACGCCGTCGATCGAGTAGCCGGTTTCGAGGAGGTGATGGCGCAGTCGTTCCACAAGGCCATCCTTTCACCGTGAAATCTTCCGCATGATCCGATACCGACAGTGCTCATACTGTTACTTAAGGACCCAAGCGTTCTGCAAGCGGGGGACAAGCCGCGCGCGATATCACTGTCGGTGTCGGCACGTCACCCCGAGGAGCGCGCCCCATGCTGATCCCATGCCTGGCCTGCGAGTCCCGCTTCGGTCCTGACGAATACTTCAACGCCTGCTCCGACTACAACCGGGGCATGGACCTCGTCTCCTGGACGTGCCCGCGCTGCGGCAACCGCGACGACCTTCGGGTGCTGCCCGGCGAGCTGGGCTTCGGCTATCCGCATCGGGGCAGGTTCGACGTGCACGACCGGCTCCGCGTCCCCGGCCTGCGCAGGCAGCGGGGCGATCTGCGGCTGGACATCTCGCTCGACCGGGCGAGCTGGCACGTGGCCACGCGCCTGCGCCAGCCCGCCTGACCCGCCGTCTCCCGGCCGCCCTTTCGCGGCGGCCGGACGCTCTGAGGGCCTTACGCGGTCGCCGGCGCGTACGCGTGCGCGGGCTCCTCCCCGCGCAGCAGCCGGGCGATGTCCTCCACCAGGGTCCCGGCCAGCTCCTCCCGGCTCTCGCCCGTGGCGTCGCCCAGCCGGGGCGTCAGCACCACGTTCGGCAGCCGGGTCAGCGGATGGGCCCGGTCGAGCCACTCCCCTTCGAAGTGGTCGAGCCCTGCGCCGCCCACCCGGCCCCAGCGCAGCGCGTCGACCAGCGCCTTCAGGTCGTGCAGCGCCCCGCGTGAGGTGTTGAGGTAGACGGCGCCCTGGCGCATCGCGCCGAACTCGGGGTAGCCGAAGAAGCCCCTCGTCTCGGCCGTGAGCGGCAGGTGCAGCGACACCACGTCGGCCTCGTCGAGCAGCGCCGGCAGCGAGTGGGTGGCCTCGGGCACGAACGGGTCGCAGACGATCACCCGCATGCCCAGCCCCTCGCAGCGCCAGCGCAGGGCCCGGCCGACGCGGCCGAGGCCCACGATGCCGATGGTCCTGCCGCTCAGCCGGCGGCCCCTGTGGCGCTGTGCGGGCGGGACCCGTCCCTGGTAGGCCCGGCCGCGCCGCACCTCCCGGTCGGCCATGACGATGTTCCTGCTGACGGCGAACAGCAGGGCCAGCGTCAGCTCGGCCACCGCCTCGGGATCGCGGGCGGGAGCGTGCAGGACGGTCACGCCGCGTTCGGCGGCCAGGTCCAGATCCACGCTCGCGGGCGGTCCCATGGTGGCCACGACGTCCAGGTGCAGCCCGAGCACCGACGTGCGCACCTGGTCGCCGTCGGTGATGAGCACGGTGGCTCCGGTCTCGATGACCAGATCGGCCAGCTGCTCGTCGGTGTAACCGAGGTTCGGTCGTGCGGGAGCCTCGGTCAGGTCGGCGATCTCGCCCAGGCGGGCGAGCGCGCTCTCCGGCAAGGTGGGCAGTACCAGCGCCCGAGGTCGTCTCACATTTGGACAATAACACCACAGACGGTGCTCAGATCATTGCTCCCCGCGCTGGCGCAGGCTCTGCCATGCGGCCTCGCCCAGGCCCTTGATCTCCTCGTCGGTGGGGGTGTGGGCGCCGGCGAACCACAGGCGGCACATCTCCTGCGAGGGGCCCAGCCACAGCACGTAGCACATGGTCGCGTGGACGGGCTGGAGCCGGCCGTTCTTCATGTGCGGCCGCCACCAGTCGGAGACCTGGCGGAAGAACGCGCGCCGCGCCTCGGCCACCTCGGCGCCGCCAGGCTCCTGCTTGCGCGGCGGGCGCTCGCTGATCAGCAGCCGGGCCCGCTCGGGGTGCTCGCCCGCCCAGCGCATGTGGAAGGCGACGATGGCCTCGATGCCGGCGCGGGCGTCGTCGTGGCGGACCAGCTCGGCGAGGAACTCGCGCTGGTAGGCGTCGAGGATCTCGGCGTAGAGGACCCCGAAGACGTGCTCTTTGCTGGCGAAGTGGTGGTAGAAGCTGCCGACGCTGACGCCGCTTTCCTCACGGAGACTGGCCAGGGTGGTGGCGGAGACGCCGTCCTGACTGAAACGGCGGAGTGCGCCCTCGATGATGCGCGTACGGCCGTCGCGTCCGTTCTTGACACTCTTCACACGGTCAATGGTGTGCTACCAGAACCTTGTTCCGCAAATAGGCCCGCCTCATCGATCGTAGCGGTCACTTCCACCGAACCCGAACTCACCTTCATCGTGGCCCGCGGCCACAGTCTGCGGATGAGCCTGAGCACCCGCCGGTTCTCGCCCAGCACGTCCATGCCCACGGTCTTCGCGCCCTTCACCGAGGCCCTCAGCAGCAGCGCGGCGATCAGCTCGGGGCCGAGCCCGCGCCCCTGCCACGCGTCGGTCACCACCACGGCGATCTCCACGTCGGCGCAGCCGCCCCGGTAGCTCATGGCATGGCCGATGATCTCCCCCTCGCCGGTGGTCACGACCAGCGCGTCGCGGCGGTCGTCCACCGCCAGCAGCGCCCGCACCAGCGGGGCGGCGGGGACGGTGACGCCGGTGAAGAACCGGAGCGTCTGCGTGTGCAGCGACAACCCCGCCAGGAAGCGCCTGATCCGCTCCTCGTCGTCGGGGCGGGCCGGACGGATCTGGGTTCCACACATAGACCCAGCCTGCCCGGCGAGGCTGAGTCTGTCAATCGAACTCAGGTATACTGCGATGATGAACGTGCCGATCCCTATGGGTCTCCGGGCGGACAACTGCTCGATAGAGCGCACTCTGGACGTCGTCGGAGAGAAGTGGACGTTCCTGGTGCTGCGCGAGGCGTTCAACGGCGTGCGAAGGTTCGCCGACATGCAGTCACTCACCGGCGCCCCCCGCCAGGTGCTCAGCGCGCGCCTGGCCCGGCTGGTCGACGAGGGCCTGCTGCGCAAGGAGCCCTACCGCGAGCCCGGTCAGCGCAAGCGCGACGAATACCGGCTCACCCAGAAGGGCCGCGACCTCTATCCCCTGCTGGTCGCGCTCATGCACTGGGGGGACAAATACCTCGCGGGCGACGAGGGGCCGCCGGTGCTGCTCACCCACCGCGACTGCGGCGCGCCGATCGAGCTGCGCTTCCGCTGCGCCGACGGCCACGAGGTGGGCGGGCCGCGCGAGGTGACGCCGGTGCTCGGCGAGGGCTCCGACCGCAGGAGCGCCTGAGCAGGTCGCGTTCGGGACCACCGGCCCCGGTGCCTAACCTTGGAGGCGTGTACCGGTTCCTGCTGACGCCCAGATGGCTCGCGCTCCACGTGGTGGTGCTGCTGGTCATCCCGGCCTTCGTGTTCCTCGGGCGCTGGCAGTTCGGGCGCTTCGAGGAGCGCTCGGCCAACAGCGAGCGGGTCACCGCCAACATCGAGGCCGCGCCCGTGCCGCTGGAGCGGCTGGCGGCGCTCGGGCGGCCGGTCAAGGAGGACGACCGGTTCAGGAAGGTCACGGTCGCGGGCACGTACGACCAGGGCCACGCCCTCGTCGTGCGCCGCCGCCCGCAGGAGGGCCGCAACGGCTACTACGTGCTGACCCCGCTCGTCACCGGCCCGGGCACGGCCGTGATCGTGAACCGGGGCTGGGTGCCGGCCGGCGCCACCGCCGACGCCGCGCCCGAGGTGCCGGCTCCGCCGGCCGGGCAGGTAACTGTAACCGGACGGCTACGGCCGAGCGAGACCGAGGAGTCCAGCGGCATCAGGGAGCGGCCCGGGCTGCCGCCGGGCCAGGTGCTGCTGATCAACGCCGGGAAGATCGGCCAGGGGCTCCCGTACCGGCTGGTGGACGGCTACGTCGAGCTCACCGAGCAGCGGCCCGAGGCGGGTGCGGCGCCCGCGCCGGTGCCCGCGCCCGACGTCGGGTCGGGCGGCGGGCTCAACCTCGCCTACGGCGTGCAGTGGTGGCTGTTCATCGGGATCGCGGTGGGGGGCTGGATCCTGCTCATTCGGCGCGAGGTGGCCGAACGGAAGGCGCAGGAGGGGCAGGAGGCACCTGTCGCCTCGAACGCGCCCACGGCCGCCAATTAATGTGTGGAGGGTGATCCGCCACATTGAGTTCACCAATCTCTGCAACTTCCGCGACATAGGTGGATATGCCACCCAAGACGGGCGCACCGTCAGGTGGCAGCGGCTCTACCGGGCCGACTCGCTCGGCTGGCTGGACGGAGACGATCTGACGACCTTCCGGGCGCTGCGCGTACGCAGTGTCATCGACCTGCGGCACGCGTACGAGGTCGAGAAGGCCGGGCGGGTCCCCGAGAGCGAGGGACAGCACTACCAGAACCTGCCGATCGAGGGCCGCCGCTGGCAGAAGGACCTGTTCGACGAGGAGCTCGGCGTCGCCCGCTACCTCGCCGACCGCTACCTGGAGATCAGCGAGGACGGCGTCCAGAACCTCAGGACCGCGCTTGAGACGATCGCGCGCTCCGACAACGCCCCCGTGGTCATCCACTGCGCCGCCGGGAAGGACCGCACCGGCGTGCTGGCCGCGCTGGTGCTGTCGCTGGCGGGGGTGAGCGAGAGCGACATCGTGGCGGACTACGCGCTCACCGGGTTGGCCACAGAGCGCTTCGTGGCCGACTGGACCAGACGGCATCCGGGCGCGCCACTGTGGCCCGGATTCGGGCTCGCGCCGGCGGAGGCGATGCGGCATTTCCTCACCGATCTCACCGCGCGGCACGGCTCGATCGAGCAGTACGTACGCCAGGAGCTCCAGCTATCCTCCACCACGATAGCCGAACTTCGCGCCCATCTGCTGACTGATCAGGCGAAGGAGGGGTAGTGGCCCACCGGGTCCGTCCTGCGCGATCGGGCCTTCCCACTCCCGGGATCGCCAGCCATCCCCCTCCCGGCGGTCCCGGGTCAACCCTCTCGGAGACCCAACGGATACGTCGCAGCTTGTTCGACGTTATCCGGCCGTCGTACGGTTACGTGCGTGACTACGCCGCTGCTCCCCGACCCTGACCCCAGGCGGCGCGACTATGTGATCATCTCAGCTGACGATCACCTGATCGAGCCGCCCGACCTGTTCGAAGGCCGGCTGCCCGAGAAATACGCCGAGGCCGCGCCCAAGGTCGTGGAGACGGAGGCGGGTCACCAGGTCTGGCGCTACGGCGGCGCCACCTACCCGTGCGCCGGCATCGACGTGGGCGCCGGGCTCCCCCGTGAGCAGTGGACGCTCGACCCCGTGCGGTTCGAGCAGATGCGTCCCGGATGCCACGACATCGAGGCCCGCGTCCAGGACATGGAGACCGCGGGCATCTGGGCCGCGCTCTGCTTCCCCGGCATGCTGGCCGGGCAGTCCGGCATGCCGTTCGCCAGGACCCGCGACCAGGAGCTCGGCCTGGCCCTGGTCAAGGCGTGGAACGACTGGCACATCGAGGTCTGGGCGGGCACCTACCCCGAGCGGATCATCGGCCTGCAGCTCCCGTGGCTGCCCGATCCCGACGTGGCCGCCAAGGAGATCAGGGCCAACGCCGCCAGGGGTTTCAAGGCCGTGGTCTTCCCCGAGTTCCCCACGCGGCTGCGGCTGCCCTCGATCCACTCGGGCCACTGGGACCCGTTCTTCGCCGCCTGCGAGGAGACCGGCACCGTGGTGTGCCTGCACACCGGCGACGCGTCGTGGTCGCCCGTGCCCTCGCCCGACACGCCCATCGAGGCCATCACCACGCTGATGCCGACCAGCGCCATGTTCGCCTGCGCCGACTGGCTGTGGTCGGGGCTGCCGCTGCGCTTCCCGTCGCTGCGCATCCTCATCGTCGAGGGCGGCGTGGGCTGGCTGCCGATGCTGGCCGAGCGCGCCGACTACGCCCTCGACCACCCGGTCGCCGGCGAGGCGCAGTGGGAGGGCGGGCTCAAGCCCAGCGAGGTGCTGCGCCGCAACTTCTTCTTCGGCACGCTCGACGACCACGCGCTGTCGGGCGTGCGGCTCGCCGTCGGCCTCGACCACGTGCTGCAGGAGAGCGGCTATCCCCACTCCGACTCCACCTGGCCCGACACGCAGCAGTCGGTCGCCCGCAACCTCGGCACGCTGCCGCCCGCCGACATCGCCAGGGTCGCCTACGGCAACGCCGCCCGCCTGTTCGGGCATCCACTGCCGTCACGCGCCTGGCTGCGGATGGAGGAGATCTAGCCTCCCTCCACCTGTCCCTTCACCGGGGCCTGGATGACCGTGTGCTCATGGTGCACATAACGCCCGCTCTCACCGAGCAGCGAGGCCATGAGCCACAGGAACACGCCGAAGTCGTCGGCCACCCCGATCAGCATGAGGAAGTCGGGGATCACGTCGATCGGTGAGACGAGGTAGACCACGCCCATGCCCATCAGGGCGAGCTTGCCCTTACCCATGCCGGTGTACTGGCCGCGCATCACCGCGCCGACCATCCGCGGGATGGCCCGGACCCTGGTCATCAGTTTGGGCGACCCGGGCTTGGTCACCTCGCGGTAGGTCTTCCACGCCGCCGCCGCCCGTGCTGCCTTCGCCATCATGTGCTTCCCCCTACCCCCGGCTCTTCACGACATAACGCGTCGAAAGGGCCAGGGGTTCCTGCCCTGGAAAAGTGCCACAGGCCCGATCAGCCCGGCCTGTCTAGGGAAGGGCCGCGTGTTCGAACGGCCTGGCCCGCTCGATCTGCGCCGCCACCCGTACCAGCAGGTCCTCCCGGCCGGCGGCGGCCACGAGCTGCACCCCCACCGGCAGCCCCGCGCCGGTCCTGTGCAGCGGCAGCGACACCGACGGCTGGCCCGTCGCGTTGAACGGCGAGGTGTAGGCCACCGCCCGCGTGGTCCGGCCGAAGGCGGTGCTGAGGTCGTCGGGCGGGATCCAGCCCAGCGGGAACGGCGCCACGCCCAGCGACGGCACCACCAGCAGGTCGTGTCCCTCGCTCCACCAGGCGGCCATGCGGCGGCGGAAGCCGTCCAGCCACTGCAGCGACAGGATGTGGTCGGCGGCGCCGCGCTCGCGCCCCGCCTGCGCCATGGCGGCGTTGCGCACCTCCAGCTCCTCCGGCCGCACCGGCTTGCCGCGCAGCTCGCCCAGACCGGCCACGTGGGCGGCCAGGTTGCCGGCCACGACCGCCCCGAAGTGACGGGGGAAGGCGGGCTCGCCGAGCGCCTCAGGGCCGCCAGGGGCCACGTCGTGGCCGAGCGACTCCAGCAGCGCGGCGGTCGCGGTGACGGCCTCGGTCAGCTCGGGCTCCGGCGGCACGTCGCCCCTGGGGTGCGTGGTGAGGAACCCGATCCGCAGCCGTCCCGGCTCGCGGCCCACCTCGTCGGCGAGGCTGCCGGGCAGGGCGGGAGCGGTGTACGGGTCGCCAGGGCGGAAGCCGGAGATCAGGTCGAGCGCCGCCGCGGCGTCCCTGACGGTCCTGGTGACGAAGCCGGGGGTGGAGAACCCGCTCCACCCCTCCCCGAGGGCCGGTCCCAGGCTGACGCGGCCCCGCGCCGGCTTGAGCCCCACCAGGCCGCACATGGAGGCGGGGATGCGGATCGACCCGCCGCCGTCGCTGGCCGTGGCCAGCGCGACCATCCCGGCCGCCACCGCCGCGGCCGAGCCGCCGCTGGAACCGCCCGCCGAGTACGCCGGATCGTACGGGTTCCGCGTCGCCCCGAACGCCACCGGCTCCGTGGTGATCGTGCTGCCGAACTCCGGGGTGTTGGTCCGCCCGAGCAGCACGAAGCCGGCCTCGCGCAGCCGTACGACGCCGTGGTCGTCACCGGCGTCCTCGACGCCGTCGCGTACCGCCGAGCCCGCGCTGTACGGCTCGCCCGCCTCCCGCCAGCCCAGGTCCTTGAGCAGGATCGGCACCCCGCGGAACGGCGCCCCGGCCGGGATGGCGTCGATCTCGGCCAGCGCGCGCTCGAAGCGGCGGTGGACGACCGCGTTCAGCTCGCCGTCGGCGGCCTCGATGCGCGCGATGGCGGCCTCGGCGAGCTCGCGCGCCGACACCTCACCCCGCCTGACGGCCTCGGCCTGCCCGATCGCGTCCAGTCTGAGCAACTCGTTCATGTTCACCTCTTCGTTCACCTCTCCGGAGCCAGTTCGCGCACCGCCTGGTCGATGGGGACATCGCCGCCCGGGATGGGGGCGAGTACGGGGGTGTCGAGACCGTTGGCCACGTATTCGCTGATCCTGGCCCGGCAGGTGGCGGCGTCGCCGTGGACGACGAGGGAGTCGACCACCTCGTCGGGGATGGCCTTGAGCGCCGCCTGCCGATCTCCCGCCGCCCACGCCTCGTGCATCGGGCGCAGCACCTCGCCCCGGCCGAGCCAGTCGTGGAAGGCGGCGTAGACCGGGACGGTCAGGTAGCTGGCCAGCATCCACCTGGCGGTCGCGCGCACGCGTTCGGTGTCCTCGTCCACGCAGACGAACAGGCGCGCGATCAGCTCGGTATCGGGGCCGATCTCCGCGCGCACCTTGCGTACGTCGGCGGGCGAGAGCCAGTTGGTGATGGCGCCGTCGGCCTCCTCGGCGGCCAGGCGCAACATCCTCGGCCGCAGCGCCGCCAGCACGATCTTCGGCGGCGTCTTCGGCGCCCGTTCCAGCTTGAAGCCCTTGATCTCGAACGTCTCGTACTTCTCCGAGACCTTCTCCCCCGCCAGGGCCCGCTTGAGGAACCGCAGCGTGTCACGGGTGCGCGCGTAGGGCTTGGCGAACGTGCCGGCGTTCCAGCGCTCGACGATCGCCGGCGAGGAGGCGCCGATGCCGAGCGTGAACCGTCCCGGCGCCAGATCGGCCAGCGTCGCCGCCGACATGGCGAGCAGGCCGGGCCCGCGTGTCGAGACCGGCACGATGGCGCTGCCCAGCCGCAGGCCCGGCGCCCACTGCGCGGCCATCGCCAGCGGCACGAAGCCGTCGACGCCGTTGACCTCGGCCGACCACGCATCGGTGTAGCCGAGCTGCGGCAACTGGGCGATCAGATCCTGCGAATTGCTCAGTGAACGGTCGTAGAAGGGGATCGTCATGCCCCAGCTCTGCGTCATGCCCGGCCTCCAGATCGTCGGAGACCAAACCTACCAACCGACCGGTATGCACTCCAGGCGCACAACCCGCTCCAGACGCGGCCCGCTTTAGGCGCGCAACTCGTGAACCGCCGCGATGAAGTCCTTCGTGATCCCGCGCAGGCCCGGCAGGTGCGACAGCCCGACCAGCCGGTCCACCAGCGGCACCGTCACGTCGATCAGGCGGTAGGTGCGCTCGCAGCCCGGCGAGGTGTCGTGCACCCAGAACAGCACCATGCCCATCGACAGCAGCCAGAGCAGCTCGGGCAGCTCCTCGCGCAGCTCGGCGTTCATCCGGTCGCGCGAGCCCTCGACGACCTGCCGGTAGATGGCGATGGACGCCTCACG
Organism: Nonomuraea sp. NPDC048882; assembly: GCF_040649755.1. Taxonomy (NCBI): domain Bacteria; kingdom Bacillati; phylum Actinomycetota; class Actinomycetes; order Streptosporangiales; family Streptosporangiaceae; genus Nonomuraea; species Nonomuraea sp. NPDC048882. The sequence continues at coordinate 726,283 of NZ_JBEZGB010000002.1, read as the reverse complement.
CGCCGGCGAGGAGTGCTTGCTGAACGGGCTGAGCGGGTTGGTCGGCTCGGCCGCGTGCTTGAAGAACTTCACCGCGAACTCGTGGTACGGCTCCGAGACGCGCACCCACTCGCGCAACACCCCGCTCAACCTGGCCGCGAACGCCTGCTCCGTGGCCAGGAAATCCCGGCAGGCCGCCTCGTGCTCGGCCTGGGCGCGGTCGTAGTACGCCTGGATCAACGCTTCCTTGCTGTCGAAGTAGTAGTAGGCGTTACCCACGGAAACCCCCGCCTCGGCGGCGATGGCACGCATCGTGGTCGCGTCGAAGCCGCGCTCCCTGAACAGTCGCAACGCCGTCTCGACGATGACCTCTCGGGTGCTCTCCGCTCCGCGGTTTCGGGCTTCGGACACGTCCGTCACTTTACGTCGTCGAGCGAGGTTAGGTCATGCAGCCGCACGGTGATCACCGCCACAAGGCAAAGTTGCCCTCGCGGGATGAGTTATCTCCTGTGAAAGGTGGGATTGTCGTTTCAGGCGGAAGGGCTATTTCCGCGAAAAGGCATCGACATGTGGATACGTGGAACTGTGCGGCTGATCGTGGTCGCGCTCCTCGGCATTGAGATCACCATAATCGCGCTGGCCTCGGCCGCCTCCGCCGCCACCCACCCCGAAGGGTCACCGGTCCAGGGCAGCTTGTACGAGGTCGGGCAGCACACATGGGAGGACGCCCCTGCGGTGGCCACCGTCTTCGCCGACCCGTACGAGGTGGGGCCGCATCAGGCCGACGCCTGGGTCCTCGATCGGTTCGCACTCGGCCGGGAGAAGCTCGATGCCAGGCGTGGCTGGCCCAGGCTCGGCACCCGCCGGCCCGCGGCCCGTACACACTCGCTCATGGACGGATCCCGTACGGACGCGCCGCGTCTGAACAGGCGCCGTACGGACTCGCCACTCCTGGACTCTCGTACGGACTCGCCACTCATGGACGGGCCCCGTACCGACCAGGCACATGTGGACCGGACGGACGACTGGACGGACGACTGGACGAACACTGACGGGGCGCACGAGGGCTGGGACGACCTGGACCGGGTCCTTCCTGACCGGTCGTGGGCGGCGTTCGAGCACCGGCCGGCCGCCGACGCGCTGGTTCGCCCGCGCAAGGACGTGGCCCGCGCCGAGAAGGCCAGGACGCGGTCCTCGGCCACGAAGGCGGCCAAGCGCCACGTACGCACCGGAGTGGCCAAGATGCCCCGTACGCGGTCCCACGTCGCCCACAGGCGCGCTCAGGTCGATCTGACGCGGGTCCTGCCGCGCACGGCCGCCGTGCACATGTCGCACGCGACCGCCCAGGGCTGGCTGGACAGCGCCGGGCTGCGGACGCGGTCGACCGGCAACTGCACCAGCAAGCACAAGCACCACTGCACGTCACTCGACCGGGTGCGGACCGGGACCATCGCCAAGGTGATCCAGCTGAAGCGCGAGAGCGGCTGCCCGATCATGGTGACCGGCGGCACCGAGCGGGGCCACGCCTCGGGCCACTTCAGCCACGGGAACGGCTACAAGCTCGACATCTCCCACAATGCCTGCATCGACCGGCACATCACGAAAAATCATGAAAAGGTCGGGGTGCGGAGCGACGGAGCCCGGATCTACAAGTCAGACTCCGGCACCACGTTCTACGACGAGAGCGACCACTGGGACATCCTCTTCCGGTGACAGAGCCCGCCGTCCGTGCCCCGCACACAAGTGTGGCGCCGCACGGACCGCACGGCGCCACAACTCGGACATTCTCTAGAACTCGGCCGCCACCAGCTCGGCGATCTCCGCCGCGTTGAGCGCCGCGCCCTTGCGCAGGTTGTCACCGCAGACGAACAGGTCGAGCGTGTTGGGGAAGTCGATCGCCTGACGGACACGGCCCACGTAGGTCGGGTCGGTGCCGACCACGTCGATGGGCGTCGGGTAGACCCCGTTGGCCGGGTCGTCCATGAGCACCACCGTCGGCGCCGCCTCCAGCACGCGGTGCGCCTCGGCGACCGTGATCTCGCGCTCGAACCGCGCGTGCACGGCCAGCGAGTGCGTGGTGATCACCGGCACGCGGACGCAGGTCGCGGAGACCTTCAGCTCCGGAATGCCGAGGATCTTGCGGGACTCGTTGCGCAGCTTGAGCTCCTCGGAGGCCCATCCGTCGGCCTTGGCGGAACCCGCCCACGGCACCACGTTGAACGCGATGGGCGCGGGGAACGGCGACTCCTCCGGCAGCTTGTTGGCCAGCACCTTGCGTACGTCACCGACGCTCTGCCCGATCGTACGGTCGCCCGCCAGCGCCTCGATCTCGTCGTAGAGCCGCGCAGAACCCGCCACCCCGGCCCCTGACACCGCCTGGTAGGAGGCGACGACCAGCTCGGTGAGGGTGAACTCGGCGTGCAGCGCGCCCATGGCCGCCATCATCGACAGCGTGGTGCAGTTGGGGGTCGAGATGATGTTGCGCGGCCGGTCGCGCGCGTCGAGGGGGTTGACCTCGGGCACGACCAGCGGCACGTCGGGCTCCATGCGGAACGTGCCCGACTTGTCGATGGCGATCGCGCCGCGCTCGGCCGCGATCGGCACCCAGACGGCCGACACCTCGTCGGGCACGTCGAAGATGGCCACGTCGATGCCGTCGAACACCTCGGGCGCCAGCGCCTGCACCACAACGTCCTCATCGCGTACGCGCAGCACCTTGCCCGCCGAACGCGGCGAGGCGACGAGACGGATCTCGCCCCAGATGTCCGCCCGCGTCGACACGATGTCGCGCATGACGGTGCCCACGGCGCCGGTCGCGCCGATCAGAGCCAGACTCGGCCTCTTGCTCATCGTCCTGAACCTCCGTACACCACGGCTTCGACCTGGTCGGCGTCGAGATTGAAGGCCCGGTGGGCGGCCGCCACGGCCGCGTCGACACCGTCCTGCTCGACGACCACTGAGATGCGGATCTCCGAGGTGGAGATCATCTCGATGTTGACCCCCGCGTCGGCGAGGGCCGCGAAGAACGTCGCGGTGACGCCGGGGTGCGAGCGCATGCCCGCGCCGATCAGCGACACCTTCCCGATCTGGTCGTCGAACAGCAGCGACTCGAACCCGATCGTGGGCTGGATCTTCTTCAGCGACGTCAGGGCCGTCTGGCTGTCGGCCGTGGGCAGCGTGAAGGAGATGTCGGTGCGGCCCGTGGCCGCGGCCGAGACGTTCTGCACGATCATGTCAATGTTGATCTCGGCGTCGGCCAGCGTTTTGAAGATCGAGGCAGCCTCGCCGACCTTGTCGGGGACCCCGACAACAGTGATCTTGGCCTCGCTCCGGTCGTGCGCGACGCCGGAGATGATCGGCTGCTCCATCTCGGTTCCTTCGGTGTAAGGGTCGGAGACGACCCACGTGCCTTCCTTCATGCTGAAAGAGCTGCGTACGTGAATCGGCAGGTTGAAACGGCGAGCGTATTCGACGCAGCGCAGGTGCAGAATCTTCGCGCCGCAGGCCGCCATCTCCATCATCTCGTCGTAAGAGATCTTGGGGATCTGGCGGGCCGCGGGCACGATGCGCGGATCGGCGGTGAAGATGCCGTCGACGTCGGTGAAGATCTCGCACACGTCGGCGTCGAGCGCCGCCGCCAGCGCCACGGCCGTGGTGTCGGAGCCACCCCGGCCGAGCGTGGTGATGTCTTTGGTGTCCTGCGAGACGCCCTGGAAGCCGGCCACGATCGCGATGTGGCCCTGGTCGATCGCCTCCCGGATGCGGCTCGGCGTCACGTCGATGATGCGCGCCTTGCCATGGGTGGAGTCGGTGATCACGCCCGCCTGCGAGCCGGTGAACGAGCGCGCCTCGTGGCCGAGGTTGGCGATCGCCATCGCCAGCAGGGCCATGGAGATGCGCTCGCCCGAGGTCAGCAGCATGTCGAGCTCGCGGCCAGGAGGCAGCGGCGACACCTGCTCGGCCAGGTCGAGCAGCTCGTCCGTCGTGTCACCCATCGCGGAGACGATCACGACCACGTCGTTGCCGGCTTTTTTCGTCGCGACGATCCGCTGCGCCACCCGCTTGATGCAGGACGCGTCGGCGACGGACGAACCACCGTACTTTTGCACAACGAGTGCCACGAGAGTCTCCCGGTCTGGACTGTGAGGTGCCAGTCTACTTGGGGCCTCTCATGCGCCCGATGGCTCGTACCACTATGTGGGATCGGACGTGGGACCGGACGGTGGGCGCGGACCGGGCGCGCGATCAGACGGTGGTCGCTTCCTCCGCCACGTCGAGCCGCGAGTGCGCGGCCAGGGCCTGCAGCGCGCGCATCGCGGCGCCCGCGTGGTTGCCCCAGGTGTTGAAGTAGGAGTACTGCCACCACCACAGCGCCTCGTGCGGCCGGCCCGCGTGGTAGTGACGCAGCCCGTGGATGAGGTCGGCCGCGACCGCGGTCAGGTCGTCGGACAGCCGGTACGCCGTGACGCCGGTGTCCTTGTACGGGTCGAACACCTCGGCGTAGTCGTCGACCGCCTCCAGCCGCTCGGCCAGCGCCGTGCGCACCCCGTCGATGTCGGGATCCTCGCTCATCGGCGGCTCGTAGTTGCCGGCCAGGATGACGTCCTGGTTGGCGCCGAGTTTGGCCCCCGCCAGGCTCACCTGCGCGACCTCCACCAGCAGGATCGACCAGATGGCGTCACCGCCCTCGCCACCCGCCATGCGGGTCAGGCCGTCCACGTAGTTCTGTGCGTGCGCGGCGATCTCTTCCGCCAGCGTGCTCCACTGGTCAGACATCCAGCAGCCTCCGTCCTTCGAACGCGCGGCCCAAGGTCACCTCGTCGGCGTATTCGAGGTCACCGCCCACAGGCAGACCGCTGGCCAGTCGTGTCACTTTGATGCCCATCGGCTTGACCAGACGGGCGAGGTAGGTAGCCGTCGCCTCGCCTTCGAGATTAGGGTCTGTGGCGAGGATGAGCTCGGTGACACGGCCGTCGGCGAGGCGTGTCATGAGCTCGCGGATGCGCAGGTCATCGGGGCCGACGCCGTCGATCGGGCTGATCGCGCCGCCGAGCACGTGATAAGTGCCCCTGAACTCGCGCGTCTTCTCGATCGCGACGACGTCCTTCGACTCCTCGACCACGCAGATGACATGCGTGTCGCGGCGGGTGTCGCGGCAGATGCGGCACTCCTCCTCGGCGGCCACGTTGCCGCAGACCCGGCAGAAGCGGACCTTCTCCTTGACCTCCAGCAACGCGTGCGCCAGCCGCTTGACGTCGGCGGGATCGGCCGCCAGGAGGTGGAACGCGATCCGCTGCGCGCTCTTGGGACCGACGCCGGGCAGCAGCCCCAGCTCGTCGATCAGGTTCTGGACGACCCCTTCGTACATGCCTAGAACCCTGGCAACTGTCCGAGGCCGCCGCCACCCAGCCCCTGGGCCAGCGGGCCGAGCTTCTCCTGCTGCAGGTCGGCGGCCGCGCGCACCGCGTCGCGAACCGCGGCGATCACCAGGTCGGCGATCGTGTCCGCGGTGTCCTGCGCGTCGCCGGAGTCGATCACGCTCGGGTCGATCTTGAGTTCGAGCAGCTCGCCGGAGCCGTTGACGACGGCCGTGACCAGGCCACCGCCCGATGAGCCCTCGATCTGCGCATCGTTGAGCTCCTGCTGGGCGCTCACAAGCTGCTGCTGCATGAGCTGGGCCTGCTCCAGCAGCTGCTGCAGGTTGACATCCCCTGGGTTCACCGTCGTGCGCTCCTCGTGGCTCCGCGTTCTTGACTGCCACGAGCCTACGGTGTTTGGGCGGCGTCATGTACTGGGGTGTCCCCCTGTTTCCTGCCCGGGCCTCGCCCGGGGTGGTCGCCCCGCCTCCGTGGGCCGTCCCGGACGGGGGATTCCCGCCGCCCGGCACGGCTCTCGCGTCCGCGGTCCGACCCGCGTCGGCGTGTTCTGACGTGCTCCGGCGTCGCCGCCGGGCGCGGTTCTGGCCGGATCTCGGCCCCCCTCCAGCGTCCGAGACCCGGCCACCACGCCGGCGGAGCGGCCGCACCACGCCGACGCGTTGGTAAAGGACGCTAGCCGGGTGAACGTTGCACACACGTTGCGCTCATTCAATCACCCTCTGCAATCCCCCTGAACGGGTTGCGCGAAGGGCGCTCAAGACGGATCCTCTAGTTGACTACTTGGAGTGACCGATGAGTTACGCCCATCTCGACGCGTACTCCCGCCTTCTGCGCGGAGCGCATGAAGCCGCGGTGACCGGTCTGCCCTGGCCGGAACCGCCACGTCACCTGATCAAGGCATCCTGGCGCCGTTCGCTGGACGCCGGGGTCGATCCGGAGGGCCACAGCGCCCCGCTCGTGTGCGATCCCGCCCGCATCAGGGACATGCGCGAGTCCCACCCGCTGCAGGGCCTCCTGCCGCTGCTCGCCCACACCCTGTCCGGGCTGGCCGGCGAGACCGGCCACATCATGATCGTCACCGATGGCGACGGCCGCGTCCTGTGGCGCGACGGCACCCCCACCACCCTGCGCCGCGCCGACCAGGTCGGCCTGTCCGACGGGCACCAGTGGGCCGAGGGCGACGTCGGCACCAACGGCATGGGCACGGCCCTGGCGACAGGCGAGCCCGTTCACGTCTATTCGGAAGAGCACCTGATGCGCGTCCTGCACATCTGGTCGTGCAGCGCCGCCCCCATCACCGACCCCGACTCCGGCCGGGTCATCGGCTGCGTCGACGTCAGCGGCACCGCCCGCAGCCTCCACCCCGCCACGCTCGCCCTCGTCGCCGCCACGGCCAAGCTCGCCGAGACGCAACTCGCCCTGAGCATGCACGAACGCGACGAACGCCTGCGCCGCCGCTACGAGTCGCTCCACGGCCGTCCCGGCATCCTGCTCTCCCCCACCGGCCGCGTCATCTCCGGCGACCCCGCCGGCGGCCTCGGCGAACGTGTCCACCTCGGCGAGCAGAGCGCCCGCAGCCCCGGCCGGCGCATGATCCTCAGAGACGGCACCGTCGCCCAGCTCGAACCCTTCTCCGACGGCTTCCTCCTGCGCGCCACGCCGTCCGCCGCCCCGCAGCCCCTGACCCTCACCTTCCTCGGAGCCGGCGTCCCGTCCGCCGCCTTCTGCGACCGTGACCGCCCCCTGTCGCTGCGGCACGCCGAGATCCTCACCCTCCTCGCCCTCAACCCCCACGGCCTGACGGCCGAACAACTCTCCTTCCACCTGTACGGCGACGCCGGCAACCCCGTCACGATCCGGGCCGAGATCCACCGGCTACGCGCCCAGCTCGGGGAGGCCATCGCGGCGAAGCCGTACCGGCTGACCTGTCCGGTGGAGGCCGACTTCCTGACCCTGCGCCGCCTGCTGACGGCCCGCGACCCCCGCGCCCTGGCCCGTTCCTACGCCGGCCCGCTGCTGCCCCGCTCGGAGTCGCCGGAGATCCGCCGCGAACGCGACGAACTGGAGGCGCAGGTGCGGGCTTGCCTGCTGCGGGAGGGGTCGCCCGAGGATCTGTGGGCGTACGCGCAGACGTGCAACGGGCGCGACGACTACGAGGTCCTGGAACGCCTCGCCGCCCTCCCCTCCACCGACCCCCGCTCCGCCGCCGCCCGCTCCCGCCTCCTGTCCTGACACGAGTCACCGAGGGCCAGGCCGCACCACCATCGGCACGAGTCACCCGGGGTGAGGCGCTCGCCCACGACCACGTATCACCCACAAGGCAGTGCCATGCGGATGCGGCGGCATACCCGCATCACCCATCACCGATACGCGGACCCGCGCACCCCGAACTCACCCTCAGCTGTGATCGATTTCGCCGATCACCTGGGCGCCGAGCTCCCTCTCCAGCAGGGCCATGCCCGAGACGGCGTCCACATCCGCGTCCGCGTCGTTGAGCGGGTCCACCTCGTCGGAATCGGGGCTCTTGTCACGCCCTGGGACCTTGTCGGGCCAGGCGGCGGCACCGCCACGGGCCATCGGGACGCGCGGACCCGCCTGCGCGGCGGCCTTGGCGGCCGATCGGGCGGCGGCCAGGCCGGATCCCGCGGCCACGCTCGGACCCGCTGCTGCGGACTGAGCGGCGGCGACGGTGCGGGTGGGGTCGGGGTTCGGCGGAGCGCCGGGTCCGAAGTCGTCGGGGGCGTCGGGCCAGGACTCGTCGGTGGCCAGAGGTCCTGCCGGGGCGGCAGGAGGCTGGCCGGGGTCCTGCCCGCCCTTGTCCTCGGCGGAGTCTCCGTGGGACGCCGTACGCCCCTGGGGACCCGTCGTGCCCTGAGCCCCCTGAGGTCCGGGCGCCGTCTGACCCCCCACCACCTGCGGACCGCTGGGCCCTGAAGACTGGCCGGGCCCGGCCGCGTTCGGCCCTCCCGGCGCGGAACCGTGACCACCCTGAGCCGGACCGTGCGACGGGGCGTGGGACGGGGAACGGGCGGGCCCGCGCGCGGCCTGCGGAGCCGGCGAGCCGCCGACGACCGCCTCGACGCGCCACGTACCCCCCAGAACATCGCCCAGCGCGGCCGCCACCACGGCGTCCTTGCCGCCACCGGTGAAGTTCTTCATCGCGCCGACCTGGGCGAACCCCAGCGTGACCAGGTTGCCCTCAACCCCCACGACCTGGGCGTTGGTGCTCACGTTCGCCCAGACGACGATGCTGCGCTGCTTGAGCGCGGCCAGCACCGCGGCCCACTGCGCCTGCATGGCACCGGCCCCACCCGGCGTCGGCCCACTGGGACCGCCCGGGGCAGCCTGCTGAGCCCCGCTACCCGCCGCCGACGTCGCGCCACCTGCGGAGGCCGGCCCCGCAGTGGGAGCGGACGCACCGGGACGCACCGCCTCGGGCCAACCGTCACCACCATGAGCGGGCGCAGGGGACGACTCAGCCGCGCCCACGGGAGCCGCGGACCCACCGGCGGGCACGGCGGAAGCAGGCGTACTTGAGGAACCCTGCACTCCCGCAGCCGTACCGCCGACAGCAGGTGGAGCAACAACAGACGGTGGAGTAGGAGCAGCAGTGGGAGCAGTGGGAACAGCCGCCCTCGCGGCCATCTGAGCGACCGCGCCACCACGTTCGAGCCGTTCCAGCCGCGCCAGCAACGCACCCTCACCCTGCGCCGCCCCCGGAAGCAGGACCCGCGCGCACATGAGTTCGAGCAGCAGGCGCGGCGAGGTCGCGCCGCGCATCTCGGTGAGGCCGGCGTTGAAGATCTCGGCGGCGCGGGTCAGCTCGGCCGGCCCCATCGAGGCCGCCTGCTGCACCAACCGCTCCAGCTCGTCGGCGGGCCGGTCGAGCAGCCCGCTGGAGGCCGCTTCGGGAACGTTGGCCAGGATCACCAGGTCGCGGAAGCGTTCGAGCAGGTCGGAGGCGAAGCGGCGCGGGTCGTGACCGCCCTCGATCACCCGGTTGACCGTGTGGAAGACCTGGGCGCCGTTGCGCGCCGCGAACGCGCCGACGACCTCGTCGAGCAGGTCGCCGTCGGTGTAGCCGAGCAGGGAGACGGCCTTGGTGTAGGTGATGCCGTCCTCCTCCGCCCCGGCGAGGAGCTGGTCGAGGATCGACAGCGAGTCACGGGCCGAGCCGGCGCCCGCGCGCACGACCAGAGGCAGCGCGTTGGGCTCGAACGGCACGCTCTCGGAGGTGAGGATCTCCTCCAGCAGCGCCCGGAGCGTCGCGGGCGGCATCAGCCGGAACGGGTAGTGATGCGTACGCGACTTGATGGTGCCGATGACCTTTTCCGGCTCCGTCGTCGCGAAGATGAACTTCAGATGCGGCGGGGGCTCCTCGACGAGCTTGAGCAGCGCGTTGAAACCCTCGCGGGTCACCATGTGCGCCTCGTCGATGATGTAGATCTTGTAGCGCGCGGACACGGGCGCGAAGAAGGCCCGCTCACGCAGGTCGCGCGCGTCGTCCACACCACCGTGGGAGGCGGCGTCGATCTCGATGACGTCGAGGTGACCAGGCCCGGTCGGAGCCAGCGCGACACACGACTCGCACTCGCCGCACGGATCGGGGGTCGGGCCCTTCTCGCAGTTGAGGGAACGCGCCAGGATGCGGGCACTGGACGTCTTGCCACACCCACGGGGGCCGCTGAACAGGTAGGCGTGGTTGATGCGGCCGGTACGCAACGCCTGTCGCAGCGGGTCAGTGACGTGTTCCTGACCCTTGACCTCGGCGAAGGTCCCGGGTCGGTACTTGCGGTAAAGCGCAAGGCTCATACGACCATCCCGCCTGCGAGGGGGCTCCCAACGAAGAGACCCCCCGCACACCCGCCAGAGCCCGCTTATCCTTGCTGCCTTCCGGCCCTGGGGAGGTTCACAGGATGACGCCGCGCGAGGGGTCCCTGGACAGTCTAGCCGGATGCCGCAGTGCTCGCTCCACCCTGAGCCAACCCGCCGAAAACGTGGTCCGCACCGCTCGGGAAGTCCGGTAAGCTCGTCGGCGGAGGATTCGCCTAGTGGCCGAGGGCGCACGCTTGGAAAGCGTGTATAGGGCAACCTATCAGGGGTTCAAATCCCCTATCCTCCGCCAGCAGAGCAGGGGTGCACCGTGATGACGGTGCACCCCTTCTTGCTTTCCGGCCCCTGCGGAGGGCTCTCCTCCTCCGGGACGACGGCCTGAGGCGTCCAGGCTCGCTGGTGTACTCGCCGTCGAGCAGAGAAAGGTCGCTCATGGTCAAGCGCTTACTGGCGGCACTGTGCCTGTTAGTCGCCGTTTCCGGTTGCGATGCGACATGGTGGCCCGAGACAGTGATCAAGGTCGATCCTGGCGCGCTCACGGAAGTGCGAAGCGTGGGCCGCGTCGTAACGCAGACCTTCACGGACCCGGTGTACGAGCGGACTGTACAAGTCGATGAGATTCTGGTGGTCGACTTGCGGGCCGCCGACTTCCCCGAAGCACTCGACCTCGTGCGCAATCGACTGAAGCAGCTCGGGTAGAACGAGGTCAGCTCTATTGAGACGGTGGTCCACATGGAATCGAGTCGCTGGAAGGGGACGACCACGAGCCTTGGCCCTGTGGAGGATCTGGAATCGTTCGGGGCACAACTGGAGCCGGCGGCAGAAAAAGCACGGCAAGCTGATCCGAAGAAGTGGGCAACTTACGTCCTGGTGTCACTATCCAGCGTGAACGAGTAGACGTGTACTGCGACCGCTGAAACCCCTGTTTCCAACAGGGCACAAGGATGCTCAGGCAAGTCAGACCCCTCAAGAGTCGATCTGGAGACGCCGCGGTTCCGGCGGCGACCCGTACAGCTCGCGATAGACCTCACGAAGCTCGACGTCCGAGGTCGAGGTCTACGCCGGACGCATGCCGCCCAACCCTCCGGTCGTACGGATCGCCCGTTTAACACCGCTTCCGGTCGTGAATGATGTGCTAGGTGAACATTTCATCCCGCTCTTCTGTCAGCGCCGTCGCGCTCGTATTCGTGGCCCTTTTTCTCAAGGGATCGACCGTCCACGCCGACACGGCCGAGACGATGACCCCTCCTCAGAAGACAACGCTCATGAGTGTCCCCATCGCAGTCGGCAAGCCTCGACTCTTAACGACGGGCGGTATGGGCGGAGTCAGTGATCAAAACGGCTTCGAACTCTCAGTGGACTTCGTCAACGCGGGCAAGGAATCCGTGACCATAGTCGGAATCGGACGCAGCGGGCCTGGACTGAAGCTGCTCAACGCCGAACGGCGAGGGCCGTATGTGCTTCTCCCCGGCGAGAGCATCGCGCTCCAGCTGAAGTATCGCGTGACCAACTGCAAGACCGCCCCGCGTGGGAAATGGCCGGTACCCCTCCGTGTCCTCCGGCCGAAGGGCGAGGAGACCGTCTATCTGGATCGCTCCATCGCTGGAACGCGGGATACGTGGCTCCAAGGTTTCGTCAAGCACGCCTGTAGTTCGAGATAGCCCGGCCCCAGGTACCGTCCCGCCTCACCGTACGGTGAGAACCAGCTTGCCCGTGGTGCGGCCCGTCTCCCCCAGAGCGTGGGCGCGGGCGCCTTCGGCGAGGGGGAAGGTGGCGGAGACATGGGCGCGGAGGCTGCCCTGGTCGGCGAGGGCGGCGATGGCGCGCATCCCGGCCTGGTCGTGTTCGACGATCAGGGTGACGGCGCGGACCTGTGCCTTCTCGGCCGCGGCCGGGGTGTCCTCGGCGCCCGGCACCAGGGAGACGAGGACGCCGCCGGGGCGGAGCACGCTCACCGAGCGGGTGGCGGTCTCCCCGCCGAGGGGGTCGAGGACGACGTCGTAGCGTTCCTCGGTGTCGGTGAAGTCCTCGGAGCGGTGGTCGATGCAGGCGTCCGCGCCGAGTTCACGCAGGAAGGCGTGCTTGGGGGCGCTCGCCGTCCCCGTGACGTGGGCCCCGCGTTCCTTGGCGATCTGTACGGCGAGGTGACCGACACCGCCGGCCGCGGCGTGGATCAGCACCCGCTGCCCGGACCGCAGGTCCGCGGTCTCGACGAGGGCCTGCCAGGCGGTGAGCGCGGCCAGCGGCAGAGCGGCCGCCTGGATGTGGTCGATCCCGGTGGGCTTGGGGACGAAGGCACGGGTGGGGCCGGTCACGTACTCGGCGTGGGAGCCGGCCCCATCGGGGTAGGGCAGCATGCCGAACACCTCGTCGCCGGGCTGAAAGAGGGTGACGCCAGGGCCGGTCTCCGCCACGGTGCCGGAGACGTCCCAGCCGAGGGTCAGCGGCGGGGGTGGCAGGAAGATGCTCAGGGCGCGGTGCTTGTAGTCCGTGGGGTTGAGTCCGGCCGCGTGTACGGCGACGAGGATCTCCCCCGGGCCGGGCGTGGGCCGGGGAAGCTCGGTCAATCGCAGCACTTCAGGGCCGCCGAGGGTCGTCTGGTGCAGGGCGAGCATCACAGGGGCAGCAGGGTTCGGGGAGCCGAGATCGTCAGGGGTCATGCCTTGATCCTGGCGTCGCGGTCCAGCCCAGGGCGATGGCAAGAAGGTCACCCTCCGATACATTCTTGCCATGCCCATCGACCCTGCCGCCCACCGCGCGTCGGCCCGGGCCCGTGACCTCTCTGAACGCGCGGCCGCACTGGACCAGGCCCCGCGGCCCGGCGCGCACAAGGTCGTCGTCCTCGCCCTCGACGGCGTCTACCCCTTCGAGCTCGGCATCCCGCACCGGGTCCTGGGATCCGCCGACGGCCGCTACGAGGTGCTGTCCGCGAGCGTGGACGGGCAGCCCGTACGTACCGACGCGGACCTGACCGTCACCCCCGGGCACGGTCCCGAGGTGCTGGCCGAGGCGGACACCGTGATCATTCCTCCGTACGGGATCTCGCCGGCCACGGCCGCCGAGCCGGACCCGCTGGCCCTGGCCGCCCTGTCCCTCGTCTGCCCCGGCACCCGCCTGGTGTCCATCTGCACCGGCGCGTTCCTGCTGGCCGCCGCCGGTCTCCTGGACGGACGCCGAGCCACCACCCACTGGGAGCTCACCGGCATCTTCCAGGAGCTGTTCCCCCGGGTCGAGCTGGACGCCGGCGTGCTCTTCGTCGACCACGGCGACGTACTGACCTCCGCGGGAGCGGCCAGCGGTGTCGACATCTGCCTGCACCTGGTGCGCCAGGACCACGGCAGCGAGGTGGCCAACCAGGTCGCCCGCCGCTGCGTCGTGCCGCCGTACCGGGACGGCGGGCAGGCGCAGTACATCGAACGACCGCTGCCGCCGGCGAGCGAAACCGGCACGGGACCGACCCGCGACTGGGCCCTGGAGCGGCTGGACCTGCCGCTGTCTCTGGAGGAGCTGGCCGCGCACGCGGCGATGAGCACCCGCACCTTCGCCCGGCGCTTCCGGCAGGAGACCGGTCTGAGCCCTGGCCGCTGGCTCACCCAGCAGCGGCTGCGGCGGGCGCGGCACCTGCTGGAGTCCAGCGACCTGCCGGTGGAACGGGTCGCGCACGAGGTCGGCTTCGCCACCGCCACCTCGCTGCGGCGGCACCTGGCGGCGGAGACGGGGGTGGCCCCATCGGTGTACCGGCGCACGTTCCGCGTCTCGGCTCCTGCCGCGGGCGAGGTCGGGGAAGCCTCAGGGCCTGGGCGCTGAGGGGAACCGGTGGCGGACGGGCAGCGTCTGCAACGTGTGAAACCCATCCACTGGATCGGCGTCGTCGTGGCCGCGGTTCTGCTTCTCGTCGCGGTCGTCCTGGTTCCTGGCACGGCCGGCGCGCCCGTGCCGGCTTCGTGTCCGCAGCGATGGGACAGCGACCGGATCGGTCGCTGGGTGCCGGCTGCCGCCGACCTCGACGGGGTCGCCGACTCGCTCGTACCCGGCGAGCCGGCCGGCGCGTTGATCTGCGCCTACCCCGGGCACAACACGAAACCGGGCCGGCCGCTCGCCGGATCACGGACCTTGACCGATCAGGCCGCGTCGATGGCCCACGACCTGGGATACCTTCCGGTCACCACCGATCCCCCGGAAATGGTGTGCACATTGGTGGGCGGGCAGGTGACCAACTACCTCATCCGGTTCGCCTACCCCGACGGCCAGGCGCTGTGGGTGGGCAGTGCCGAGGAGGTCAACTCCTGTGTCATGACCACCAACGGCACAGTCGTCAGCAACGCCTACGTCGGGCCCAGCATCACCGCCGCCTACCGCACCGGGACCTGGAGGCTCCTGCCGCCCAAGGGCCCGTGCGAGCCGGCGACCGGACGGCGGGGGCAGGATGAGCAGATGGTGCCCGATGGGGCGATCAAGGTGCTGATTTGCCGGCAAGTACCGAGGAACTCCACGCCGAGCCCGTCTCCCGGGCGGGAGTACGGGGAACGACAGGCGCGCGAGCTGGCGGCGGAGCTGAACTCGCTGGACGCCGAGCCGAGCCGGAGCGTGTGCGAGGAAGTCGGCGGCCGACGGCGCGAAGTGCTCCATCTGCACTTCGGTTACGCGGAGGGGCCGCCGGCTTGGGTGCGGATCCTTCCTGCTTGCCGGCCTTCGGTGGACAACGGGATGCTCATGAGTGATGCGAACGTCGCGTTTCTCGATCGGATAGGTCGGCTGGCGCCTGCCTGAGATCGGTGATCGCCAGCTACGATGACGGGCCGTGGGGACGGATTGGGTGCCTGCGGCCGTGCGCGACGTCGCCCGAAGGGATCCCGGTGAGCTGGTACGGCTGACCCGCGCCCACGCTCGCCTGGCCCACGCACTGCGTACGGGCCCTCTTGAAGAGACCGGCCACGACCTCGCGCGGTGGCGGGATCTTGACGAGCGGTTGTGCTCGATGCTGGTGCTCGATTCGGGCCGTTCGCATCGGGTCAACGTCATCGGCGCCAATCCCGTCTTTCCGCCCGAATGGCGGGAGGCGGCCTGAACGACGCTCCTTCCCGATGAGCTGGCGGAGTGGGCGGTCAGGTGGCGGCGCTGGTACGACGAGACCAGCGCCGGCGGGTTCCGCCACTACCGCGAGCGGCTGCGTACGTGGGACACGAGCCGCCTGATCGCCGAGACCCAGGAAGATCTGCTCGCCACGGCGCGGGCCACCCTGGACCGTACGAACGCCTGGACCCGTAAACCCGCCTTCGTCGAAGCCCGCCACCATGTGTTCGTCCTGCCCAACCCGCCCATCGCGCCCACCCCGGGCCCGCCGCCGCAGACCGTCCGGGACGACGTCGCGGTGCCCGGCCAGCGGGAGCAGCATGAGGCGGTGATGCGGCACGGCGTGCTGCTGGAGCAGGCCACTCGCGGGTTCAGCCGCGTGGTGCCGGGTGCGTTCAAGCGCCGTCCGCCCGCGTCACCGGGCGATCCCGTGCGGGATCCGTGGGTGGAGGAGTTCTTCGACTGGCTGGATCCGGTCGTACGGGCCGGTCAGGGGCTCTACCTCTGGACCTGAGTACGTCCCTCTGACCAGGACCGACGCGGTTTGTCGGCGGCGGGTGCGATCATGCCGCTCAGGCGATCAAGGAGTGACCATGACAGAGGCCCCCGATGACCTTCCCTGCTTCCCCGGTTACGAGACGTTAGGTGAGATCTACTGCGTGTCCTTCGTCCGCGACCTGTCCCCGGAGGAGGCGCTCCGCCGGTTCGGCGTGGAGGAGGAGACCATGGAAGAGGTGACGTTCGAGGAACTGGACTATCTCTCGGCGGAGAGCATGAGGGACGACGCGGCCGGTTACATCGGCGCCGCCCGGGTCGGCGACTGGACCGTGGTCATCGAACCGGGGGGATGGATGATGGCCGTCGCCACCGAGATCTACAACCCGGTCTCGCGGGGAACCGAGGTCGTGGCGGTCTGCCGCCACGACTACGCCCAGGACACCTTCGCCTACATCGTCGACGGCGCGCCGGTCGTCTGGTTCGACCCGATGTACCCGGAGGAGCGATCGGGCAGCGATCCGGACCGCCTGGTCACGAAGATGCGCGAGGCCGGGCTGGATCCCGATCACGACATCGACGGACCGGGGATCGAGCATCCGATGGAGCGTTCGTTCGCCCTGGCGAGCGACATCACCGGGCTCCCGCTCACCACGGACCTGCGAAAGCTGCGCTACCTCGGCGCGGAACCCCACAGGGGCCCCAGCCCCAAGCAGAAGGTCTCTTCGCAGAGTCTTGCCGACGTGCTACGCGCGCAGGGTCTGCTGTAACGACGGCTGCGCGTCCGGTGAGCCGCCGTACGCCCGTTAGACCGGTTGAGGATCGTCCGGAGCGCTTAGGGTCGGGGCATGGATCATGAGCCGATGCGGCGGGTCGCCGAGTTTCGTGAGGTGTTCGACGGTGTGGCCGATGCGGCGCGGCCCGAGGTGGCGGAGCAGCGGCGGACGTTGCTGGTCGAGGAGGCGCGGGAGGCGGCCGAGGCTCTGACCGAGCTCGCGCAGGCGCTGCGGGCCGGCGGCGATCCGCTCAGCGCGTACCGGGCGGTGGCGAAGGAGCTGGCGGATGTCCTGTATGTCACCTACGGCGCGGCGGACGCGCTGGGGATCGATCTGCCGGCCGTGTTCGTCGAGGTTCATCGGTCCAACATGAGCAAGCTCGACGCCGACGGACGGGTTCTCCGCCGGGCGGACGGCAAGGTGCTCAAGGGGTCCGGGTACCGGCCACCGGCTCTGGACAAGCTCGTCGAGTGGCCGGTCTGAGAGCCCCCTCCGGGCGGCTTCGTCAAACTCCAGAAACCATGTCCAGCCAGGAGAAGTCGCGTGCACAACCACGCCCCCGCCGACTACCACTGCCCGTTCTGTCACCTCACCCCGGACCGGGAGCCCGACGTGGTCTACCGGGACGAGCGCGTCTTCGCGATGATCTGCCCCCGCTGGTGGCCGCGGAACGCGGGGCATCTGCTGATCATCCCCGTCGCCCATCACGAGAACCTGTACGACCTCCCCGCCGCCGACGGGCACGCGATCTTCGACGTCACCCGGCTGCTGGCCAGGACCATGCGCACCGCGTACGACTGCGCGGGCGTCTCCACGCGGCAGCACAACGAGCCCGCGGGCAACCAGGACGTCTGGCACTTCCACCAGCACCTCTTCCCCCGCTACCCCGGCGACGACCTCTACCGCACGTCGCCGGAGCCCGAGTGGCTGCCCGCCGGTCGTCGCCGGGCCTACGCGGAGCGGCTGCGTGCCGCGCTCAACCCGTAGCGCTTTTCCGAATGAGCTCAGCGCTTAGCGATGTGGAATTCGATGGTGTATTGCCGCGCTCCGCAGCAGCCGGGGTGACTCGGGTTGGGAGTCGTGATCCAGAGCTGCCCGAGGTCTCTCCCTCTTCCTCTGACAATTCTGTTGACCCGGTACGCCTTCGACTGGCCGTCGCAGATCTTGCCGTATCTGCGTCGCTGTGCCTCCCAGTTGTTCGCGTTCGCGAAGTAGAGGTCAGGGAAGATGCACGCGCCCCTGGGGAAGCCGTTCTCCCGGATCACGATGGTCCTTAACTGCGCGGACCTGGCATTCCGGTAGTCCCAGGTGGTGGTCACCTTGATCGGGTACTTCCGGCCGCGGTGGTCCTTGATCCTGACCTTCGTGACCACGGACTGGATCGGGCCGACCCGCTTGATGATGCTGATCTTCGCGTCGGGCGCGGCGTGTGCGGGGGCGTCATGAACAGCCCGGCTCCGAGGGTGGCGGTGAGCGCCACCCCGATCGTGGGAATCCGGAGTCGCGTGAGGGGTCGCATTGATTCTCCTTCACCGTTCACGGCATTTCCGAAAAGCGATCTTCCGACCGATCGGAAAACTTCGAGGAGCGCGATGATCAAACTCCTTTACGCAAGGAGTCCTGCGCCGAACGAACCCTACGAAATTTCGGTATGTACGGAGAATATGAAGAGCACACGGGCCGGAACGGCGCGGGTCAGAGCATGTTTCTGATCGGCTGAGGGGTTTCCGGCACGGCCTGGGCGAGGATGTCGCCGGCCTCCCCCGGCGTCAGCAGGCGGGCGTCGCGCAGGAGGCGGACGGAGTCCTCCCACTGCCGCCGGGCTTCGGCGTGGCGGCCGAGGCCGTGCAGCGTGGTGCCGAACCACCACCGCGACACGGCCTCCTTCAGGTGGTATCCCGCCTCGCGCAGCAGTCGTACGGCCGTCGTGTAGCTCTCCGCCGCCTCCGTGAGCCGGCCGGCGTGGCGGTAGGCGTCGCCCAGCGAGCCGTGGGCGATGCCCGCGTCGGCGAGCGGGCCCGTCGGCGGCGCCTGCTCCACGAGCAGGCGGGCTTCGGCGATGGCCTCGTCGAAGCGGCCCTGGCGGTAGTAGACGTGCACCCGGTTGTTGCGCAGGGTGGCCGTGGCCACGGGGCGTTCGGCCTCGTCGTTGAGCTCCAGCCCGGACTCCAGGTGGCCGAGCGCCTCGTCGAGGCGGCCCACGATGGCGTTGATGACGCCGAGGTTGTTGAGCACGCCGACCTTCCTGCGTGGCAGGCCGGCCCGGTCCCAGTCGGTGAGCGCCGTCCTCAGCTGCGCTATCGCGTCGTCGTAGCGACCCTGGTCCCGGTACACCCAGCCGAGGAAGCTGCTGAGCTGGGCCTTGTCCTCCCAGGCTCCGATGCGGTGGGCCACCTCGATGGCCTGCGCGTAGACGCCGTCCAGTTGCGTGTGCCAGCCCTGGAAGCAGAAGGGCCAGTGGAGTCCGATGACGA
Source organism: Nonomuraea sp. NPDC048882 (assembly GCF_040649755.1). NCBI lineage: Bacteria > Bacillati > Actinomycetota > Actinomycetes > Streptosporangiales > Streptosporangiaceae > Nonomuraea > Nonomuraea sp. NPDC048882. The sequence goes on along the minus strand of NZ_JBEZGB010000002.1, from coordinate 707,275 downwards.
GGCCGACGACGGTCGCCGGGTCGGGGCCGGCCAGCGCCTGCTGCGCGGCGGCGAGTAGATTGTCACGTTCGTCCTGGACCCATCGTCCCGCCTCCGCCAGGTCCGCGAAGGGGCTGTCGGGCAGTTCGACGGGGGCTCGCAGGACGGCGTCGGGGTTGAGCATCGTGCTCGCCGTCCAGAGGGTGGCGACATAGTGGTGCAGCGCCCGCCGTACGGCGGCGGCGCGTTCTTCCTCCGGCAGGTCCTGGTGGGCCCGTTCACGGGCGTAGAGGCCGACCAGGTCATGGAAGCGGTAGCGGTCGGGGCCGGGTTCGAGGAGGCGGGCGTCATGGAGGCGTTCGAGAGCGGCCTCCGCGCGGTGGTACGGCCAGCCGGTCAGGGCGGCGGTGGCGGCTGGGGTGTGGGTGGGCAGGTCGAGCAGGCCGAGCCGGGGCAGCAGGTGGGCGGCGTCCCGGCCGGCGGGCTCTTCGCGCAGATGGTGGTGGCTGACGGCGATGCTGGCGCGGATGGCCAGGTCGGCGTACTCCAGCGTGTCCAGGCGGCGGGTGGCGTCGGCCAGCCGTGCCTCCAGGCCGGACAGGGTCAGGTCGGGGCGGGCGGCCAGGCGGGCGCCGATGATCCGCAGGGCGAGGGGGAAGCCGCCGCACAGGCCGACGACCCGCTCGACCGCCCGCGGTTCCGCGCGGGTCCGGTCGGGCCCGGCCAGGCGGGACAGCAGCGCGGCGGCGTCGGCGGCGTCCAGGGCGCCCAGATGCAGGTGGCGGGCGTTGTCGAGGGCGGCCAGCGGTTCGCGGGAGGTGATCAGGACGCGGCAGCCGGGCCCTCCGGGGATGAGCGGGCGGACCTGGCGTACGTCGCGCGCGTTGTCCAGGATGACCAGCAGGTTGGAGCGCGCGGTCAGTGAGCGGTAGCGGGCGGCGGCCTCGCCGGCGGTGGCGGGGGCGGCGGCGCCGTCCAGGCCGAGGGAGCGCAGCAGATGGCGCAGGGCCTGCTCCGGCGTCACCGGGTCGAGCCCGGGGGTGGACCCGTGCAGGTTGACGTAGATGACGCCGTCGGGGAACCCGGGTGCCACGGCGTGCGCGACGTGGACGGCCAGGGCGGACTTGCCGATACCGCCGGGCCCGTCGATCACGGTGACGGCGGGCCCGCCGTCGGGGCCCAGTGCGGTGCGCAGGTGACTGACCTCAGTGGCGCGGGCGGTGAAGGTGTGGGTGTCGGCGGGCAGTTCGGCCGGCGGGTACGACTCCCCGACCGTGACCTGCTGGGCCGGGGTGGTCAGGTCGAGACTCGGGTCCTTGGCCAGCACGGCCTGGTGCATGCGGCGTAGTTCGGCGCCGGGTTCGAGGCCGAGCTCGGAGATCATCACCTGGCGGGTTGCCTGGTAGACGGCGAGCGCCTCCGAGGGGCGGCCGGCGCGGTGCAGGGCGAGCATGAGCTGCGCGACCGGGCGTTCGCGCAGGGGATGAACCTGTACGTGCACCGCGAGTTCGGCGGCCACAGCGTGGTGATCGCCCGCCGCGAGGCGGAGATCGGCGTGGTCCTCCAGGACGGTGAGGTGCTCTTCCTCCAGGCGGGTGGCCTCGATCCTGGCCCAGGGGTCGGTCAGTTCGGCCAGCGGATCGCCCCGCCACAGCCCCAGAGCCTGGCGGAACAGCGCGTCCGCGCCGGCCCCCTGTGCCTGGGCGGTGCGGGCGCGTCTGGCCAGGCGCAGGAACAGGTGGGCGTCGACGTCGTCCGGTTCGAGCGCGAGCCGGTAGCCCCCTGGCACGGTCTGGAGGATCTCTCCGGTGGTGTGCGGGCCGAGGGTCTGGCGTAGTTTGGAGATCACGATGTGGAGCTGTTTGGCGGCGGTCACCGTGGAGCTTTCTCCCCAGATGTCGGTGAGGATGCGCTCGGCGTGTACGGCCTGCCCGGCGTTCAGCGCGAGCCTGGTCAGCACGCCGATGCGTCGGCGCCCGGCCAGCCGGACCGGTTCGTCACCGGCGAATACCTGCCACGGGCCGAGAAATTTGATCGCCAGCGTCACTAGGAGCGCTGCCCTCCTTCAACGGAGTCGACAATGAGCGGACCGGTCCCGCAATACCGGATTCAACGCCATAAATGCGGAAACTTCTGGCGCTTGAGTGCACACGTGCATGTATAGGAGTGCGGGCTTACAGCTCCCTTACAAACGACTCGCGAGGCGCCTGATCACCGGGGGACGCCCAAGCTCGGAGGGCGGGATCGACCGGCCTCGCGCCTGACGTCACGGGCGTTTTGTCGGGTGTTCACCTGACATCGTCATTTCGCGCCATGCGTAGGCTCGACCCCGGGGCGTGCACGAAACCTATTGTGTCGTGATCTCTGCGTCCAATACCCTTCACCCCCGCACGTTCGTAACGCGATGGAGGTCTTGTGACAAACGCCAGCCTGCTCAAGAAGCTCGCCCTGGTGGCCGCCGCCGGGCTCATCGGGCTCGGCATCGGCGCCGCGGCCGCCTCCTCGGCATGGGCTGTCGACCCGGACACCTTGCTCGACCGGCCCACGCCTTCCGGAGAGATCTCCGACTCGACCCAGCGGTGATCAGTCCTTGATGTTCGCCTCCGCCCGGTACTTGTCCGTCATGCGGGCGACCGCGGTCAGCTGCGCCTGCGCGTAGTCCTCGCGGACCTCACTCGCGCGGGCGGCGGCTTCCAGGGTCGGCCGCGACTGGCCCTGGAACTCGGGCATCACGTGCTGGGCGATGAGCTCGTACGAACGGTTCGTCGCCGCCGGATCGGCCCACTCGTGGGCCATCAGCAGCATCACCCCGAACCCGCCGGACTGGTCGAGTAGCCGCTGCACCTGGGCCTTGGCATCCTCGACGGTGCCGACCACGCCGATGCCCGACCCACGCACGAAGTCGATCATCTCCTTCAGGTCCCCGCCCTGGACGCCCATCTGCGGGAACGCGGCCACCTTCTGGAAGTAGCGGAACCAGGGCTCGATGCCGTACTCCACGTCCCGCGCGGCCTGCTCGCGGGTCTCGGCCACGTGCATGATCCCGACCAGCCGCCAGGCGGCGCGGTCGACCTCGGTCCCGTACGTGGCCGCGCGCTCCTCCATGACGTTCCAGTGGTGCGCCAGCGCGTCGAACCCGTCGGCGGTGAGCGTCGCGCCGATCGACAGCAGGCCCAGGCCGTGCCGTCCGGCCAGGCGCGGCCCCGTCGGCGAGGCCACCGCGGCGACGGCCACCTCGAACCTGGGCTCGGTGTACGGCCGCAGCTGCAACCGCGCGTCCACCAGCGTGTGCGTACGCGTCTGGGCCGTGACGCTCTCCCCGCGCAGCAGCCGCAGCACGATGTCGAGGTTGTCGTCGAGCAGCTCCCGCGTATCGGTGGGGTCGAGGCCGATCATGGCCGAGTCGGTGGGCAGCGAGCCGGGCCCCACGCCCAGCATCACGCGCCCCCTGGTCAGGTGGTCGAGCAGCACCATGCGGTCGGCCACCCAGAGCGGGTTGTGGTAGGACAGCGAGGTCACGCCGGTCCCGAGCCTGATGTGCCGGGTACGCTGCGCCGCGGCCGCGATGAAGATCTCCGGTGACGCGATGATCTCGCTGCCGGCGGAGTGGTGCTCCCCGATCCACGCCTCGTCGTACCCGAGCCGGTCGAGATGCTCCATGAGGGCCAGATCGCGGTCGATGGCCAGGGTGGGGTTCTGTCCCGCGGTGTGGAACGGGGCCAGGAAGACACCGAAACGAAGCCTGCTCACCGCTCCTCCTCTCGACGTGGGTAGGACTTCAGTCCACTCCGCGATTCCCGAGTCGGCAATCCCCGTCACGTATGCCGGTTCGGCCTGGTTCGCGGCCACGGCCATGTGGGGCGGCCTATGCTCGGCCCGTCGATCACTCTTCCCCGAGTCGAGAGGCTCGCCGATGTCCGAGGCTTACGCCGTCGAGGCGATGCCCCGCTCCGTGTCCGTGGCCAGGATCTGCATGGGGGTCCAGGCTGTCATGGGAATGGTGGGGCTGTTCCTGCTGTTCGTCCTGCTGGGCAGCGTGCCGCTGAGCACGATGGTGAGCGCGGCGGGCGGAGCCGTGCTGGTCGCGCTCGCCGTGCCGCTGCTGACGATCCTGCTGATCGGGTTCCTGGCGCTGCGGATCCCGACGCGCCGCTCGTGGGTGCGCGCGTGCGGGCTGGTCGTCGAGCTCCTGGTCACGTTGCTGGGTCTGTGGCAGCTCCTGGGCAGCGTCAGTCTCGGGAACGTGCTGGGCGTGCTGCTGGCCGGGGTCGCGTTCGGGCAGCTGTGCCGGTCGTCGTCCGCGTCGTGGTTCGACCGCTGAGCCCGCACGTTCAGACTCAGGCCCAGAATCAGGCGCTGACCAGGGCCTTGGAGCGGTCGGTCGCCATGCTGACGGCGAAGGCGCCGAGGATCGTGCCGGTGACGTAACGCTGCACCCGCACCCAGACGGGGCGCTTGGCCAGGAACGCGGCCAGGGCGCCCGCAGAGAGCACGATCAGGCCGTTGACGATCGTGCCGACGGCGACCTGCACCGAGCCGAGCGCGAGGCTCTGCAGCAGGACGTGCCCCATCGACGGGTCGATGAACTGCGGCAGCAGCGACAGGTACAGGATGGCGATCTTGGGGTTGAGCAGGCAGGTCAGCAGCCCCATGGAGAACAGCCGGCCGGGGCGTTCCACCGGCAGCTCGCGCGCCTCGAAGGCGGACAGGCCACCCGGCCGGATGGTGTTCCAGGCCATCCAGAGCAGGTACGCAGCGCCGGCCATCTTGAGTGCGGTGTAGGCGGCGGGCACGTACACGAAGACAGCGGTGAGCCCGAGGCACGTGGCGGTGAGGTAGGTGGCGAAGCCGAGGAAGACGCCCGTGAGCGAGATCAGCCCCGACCTGCGGCCCTGCGTGATCGAGCGGGACACCAGATAGATCATGTTCGGCCCGGGGGTGAGCACCATGCCGAGAGACACCAGGGCGATCCCGATCAAACCAACCGTCATAAGCCGCACATTAGCCGATATTTCGGTAGAAATCTTACAATATTGACTGCGGTGCGTATTCGTCGCGTCACAGGGGAGAACTGCGTCAGGGGGAGACATGCAGTTCGACGACGACAAGTCCCTCGACCCGTCGCAGGTCGAGGACGCACGAGCTTCGGGCCCGCAGCGCGGGGGCGGAGGCGGGGGCGGGTTCGGCCGGATGCCCGGCGGCTGCATGCTGCCCATCGGCGGCCGGGGCGGCGGCTGCCTGCTGCTGATCGTGGCGGTGGCGGCGTTGTTCCTGTTCGGGCTGGTCCCGACGCCCTTCACCGGCGACGAGGGCGGGCCGCAGGGCGGCGGTCAGCAGCCGAGCGCGCCGCCCCGGGCCACCGGCAACCTGGCCGAACGCTGCCGGACCGGCGCGGACGCCGACCAGTCCGAGGACTGCCGCGTCGTCGGCACGGTCAACAGCATCCAGTCCTACTGGCGGCAGGCGTTCGGGGACGAGGGGCGCAGGTCGTACACGCCGGCCAAGACCGTGCTGTTCACCCAGGCGGTCGACACCGCCTGCGGCGCGGCCGACTCCGCCGTGGGGCCGTTCTACTGTCCCGCCGACCGCCGGGTCTACCTCGACCTGACCTTCTTCGACACGCTCCAGCGCGACTTCGGGGCCGAGGGCGGGCCGTTCGCGCAGGCGTACGTGATCGCCCACGAGTACGGCCACCACGTCCAGAACCTGCTCGGCACCATGAACCGGGTCGGCCGCGACCACCGCCCCGGCGCCGGCAGCCCCTCCGTACGCCTCGAACTCCAGGCCGACTGCTACGCCGGCGTGTGGGCGCAGAACGCGGTCAAGACCGGCTTCTACGAGGAGCCGTTCAGCAAGAACGACATCGACCAGGCGCTCAGCGCCGCCGCGGCCGTCGGCGACGACAGCATCCAGCGCCGCACGCAGGGCCGCGTCACCCCCGACGGCTTCACCCACGGCACCTCGGCGCAGCGGGCGAAGTGGTTCAGCACCGGCTACGACACCGGCGACCCCGAGCGCTGCGACACCTTCTCCGGCGCGATCTAGCCCGATATCCCCGCCCGCCACGGGGAAGTGGTCCTTCTGGCAGTGCCCAGAGAGGATCTCAGCATGGACTTCAGAGACCAGGCCGACCTCGACGCCTCGCAGGTGGAGGACGCCGGTGCCGGCGGGGGCGGCGGTGGCGGCCTGTCCGGCTTTCCCAGCGGGATGATCGTCGGCGGGGGCGGGATCGTCAGCCTGATCGTGCTGGTGCTGGTCGTCGTCCTGAACAACGTCGGAAGCGGCGCGGAGCCCGCGCAGCGGCGGCCGCCGTCGAACCTCTCCGAGCAGTGCCAGACGGGCAAGGACGCCGACCAGTCCGAACGGTGCCGCGTGGTCGGCGTGGTCAACAGCATCCAGGACTACTGGAAGACGGAGGTCTCCGGCTACCGCCCGGCCAAGACCGTGCTGTACTCGGGCCGGGTGCGCACCGGATGCGGCTCCGCGAGCTCGGCGGCCGGTCCCTTCTACTGCCCCGGCGACCAGCGCGTCTACCTCGACCTGAGCTTCTTCGACACGCTCCAGCGCGACTTCGGGGCCGAGGGCGGGCCGTTCGCGCAGGCGTACGTGATCGCCCACGAGTACGGCCACCACGTCCAGAAGCTGCTCGGCGCCCTCGACGGGGGCAGCTCGGTCGCCGTCGAGCTCCAGGCCGACTGCTACGCCGGCGTGTGGGCGCGCAACGCGTACGAGACCGGCTTCTACGACCAGCCCTTCACCGCCACGGAGATCTCCGAGGCATTGGACGCCGCGGCCGCGGTCGGCGACGACAGAATCCAGCGGCGCGGCACCGGCAGAATCGATCCTGAATCGTTCACCCACGGCAGCTCCGCGCAACGCGTCAACGCCTTCCGGCGCGGATACGAAAAGGGCGCGCCCACCGACTGTGCCGGTGCCGACGCGGCCGGATAGCGCGAGGAATCGGAATCTCTCCTAAAATCAGGGGGGTGATCTTCAAGCTAGTCGGCGACGGACGCCCTTATCCCGACCATGGTCTGAGCCACCGAGAGTGGGCCCAGATTCCTCCACGGCAGGTCCGGCTCGACTCGTTGATCACCACGAAGGCCATGCTGGACCTGCACTCGCTGCTCGCCGCCGACTCCACCTTCTACGGGGATCTCTTCCCCCACGTGGTGCAGTGGCAGGGCGAGCTCTATCTGGAGGACGGCCTGCACCGCGCGTTGCGGGCGGCGCTGCACCAACGCTCGATCCTGCACGCCAGGGTCCTTGAGCTACCCAACTGAGAAAGGAAAAGAAACGGAGCCGCCGATTCGCCGCGGCTCCCTTTCTTTTCCGGGGTGCGGGGCGGCGCCGGGGGGATTTTCCGCACGATTATGATTATCAGCCGCTTTTCGGCGAGATCATTAAGCCGCGCCGTCCGGCCTCCGAACCCGGGGCGGACAGCCGAAAGGGCCCCCGACCCGGAGGTCGGAGGCCCTTCGCTGTGGCGGTGGTGGTGGGATTTGAACCCACGGATGAGTTGCCCCATCACACGCTTTCGAGGCGTGCGCCCTCGGCCACTAGGCGACACCACCGCGAACGAGCTTACCGGATCCTGCGAGTGGCGAAGAACCGCTTTAGCACCTCGCCGCATTCCCCGGCGAGCACTCCCATGACGACCTCGGGCCGATGGTTGAGCCGGCGGTCGCGGACGACGTCCCACAGTGAGCCCACGGCCCCGCCCTTCTCGTCCACGGCGCCGTACACGATCCGGTCGACCCTGGCCAGGACCGCGGCCCCCGCGCACATCGTGCACGGCTCCAGCGTGACCACGAGCGTGCAGCCGGTCAGCCGCCACTCGCCGCGCAGCCGGGCGGCGCGGCGCAGTGCGAGCACCTCGGCGTGGGCGGTGGGGTCGGCGGAGGACTCGCGGTCGTTGCCCGCCGCGGCCAGCACCTCGCCGTCCGGGCCGAGCACCACCGCTCCAACGGGGATCTCTCCCCTGTCGCCGGCCATGACGGCCTGCTCCAGGGCCGAGCGCATGGCGTCCTCGTACGTCACCGCAACCGGTCGAGCTCGTCGGCGAACGACAGCCGCTCGGCGATGACAGACAGGATGTCGGCGGGCAGGTTGCCCTCCTCCATGCTGAGCTCGATCAGCTCCTCGCTGCTCAGGCCCAGATCGCTGAGCAGCTCGAAGTCGCCCGCCGGGCGGACGCCGAGGCCGTTGCTCTCCTTGTCGGGAGCCACCCCGGCGAACTCGGCGAACAGCTCGCCGAGGCCGTTGGAGACGATCGCGTGCGCGTCGGACAGGAACACGCGTGGCTCGTCCTCGCCCCGGTATCGGGCGATGGCGAACCATTCGTCCTCGACCTCGACACAGAGCAACGCCAGCTCGTCGCCGGTCAGCCCCAGCGACTCCATGACCGCGTCGCCGAGGTCATCGACGATCTCGGCGTCCCCGAGATCGACCTCGGCCCCGCTCCAGCCGTCGGACGTTCTGACAAAAGCCGCAGAGAAGGTGTTGGACGCCATGTCCCTCGCTCCAGGGGGTCAGCCGAAGACCGATTCGATGGCACGCTCGAACGGCTCGGAGAAGCCGAGTCGTGCGGCGATGCTGGACAGCACGTCTTCGGGCAGCAGATCGATGTCGCCGGAGAGGATGCCCAGCTCCATCTCGTCCAACCCGAGATCGCTGAAGATCGACAGGTCTCCGGCCGGGAGCGCGGTCTCCTCGTCCTGGAGGATCTCGTCGAGCTCCTCCTCGTCGGGAACGGGCACGTCGAGATAGTCGAGCACCTGGCGCGCCAGCGGGAAGTCCCACGAGGCGGCGATGTCGGAGAGGAACACCTCCACCCGCTCGCCCAGGACGCGCAGCGCCACGAAGAACTCGTCGCCCACGGCGACCAGCCCGATCGTGCCGCTCTCGCTCGGCTGCTGCTTCATGGCATGGATCAGCCCGTGCAGGTCCGACGTGAGAGTGGCCGGCAGCAGCTCGGCATCCCAGCGGTCGTCCTCGCGATAAACCACGATGGCGAAGTCGAGAGCGTCTTCGTCTGTCATCGCCATCCCCACCCGACCTCTGACACGACAGATATCATCTGGACCCAATCGTTTCAGACCCAGCCACTGGGCGTGTGCCTCTCGGGCCAAATTGTGATCAAAACCAAAGATCTGAGGTGCCGGGCGACCGTGTGCCCGATTCCGTGAGGCCCGCGCGGCCCGCCGGGATCCGCTCCGTGAGGCGCGCGCGGCCTGCCGGAGTCCGCTCCGTGACGCCCGTGCGGCTTGCCAGAGCCCACCCCAGGTGAGAGGGGTCGGCAGCAGCGTTCACCAGGAGATAGCGTGTGGTCCCATGGAGACCCTCGTCGTCGATCATCCGCTCGTCGCCCACAAGCTCACCACCCTGCGCGACGTCCGCACCGACTCGCCGACCTTCCGCAGGCTCGCCGACGAGCTGGTCACGCTGCTCGCGTACGAGGCCACCCGCGACGTGCGCGTCACCGAGGTCACCGTCGAGACTCCCGTCTCCCCGGCGGCGGGCGTGCGGCTGGCGAAGCCGTACCCGCTGGTCGTGCCCATCCTGCGGGCCGGGCTCGGCATGCTCGACGGCATGACCAGGCTGCTGCCCACGGCCGAGGTCGGCTTCCTCGGGATGATCCGCAACGAGTCCACGCTGAAGGCCGAGACGTACGCCACCCGCCTGCCCGACGACCTGTCGGGGCGGCAGTGCTACGTGGTCGACCCGATGCTGGCCACGGGCGGCACGCTGGCGGCGGCCGTGCAGTTCCTGTTCGACCGGGGCGCCGTCGACGTCACCGCCATCTGCCTGCTGGCCGCGCCCGAGGGCCTGGCCTACATGGACAAGGTGTTCGCCAACTCGGGCAAGCCGATCCGGGTGGTCACGGCGGCGCTCGACGAGCGGCTCAACGAGCACGGCTACATCGTGCCGGGGCTCGGCGACGCCGGTGACCGGCTCTACGGCGTCGTCTGAACCGTCGTCTGAACCGTCGTCTGAAGGCGCATTTTCGTCACGCCGAGTCACCTCTTCGTTACATACTGTGGTTGAGTGGGTACGAAGAGAGAGAAGGAAGGCAACTTCCGTCATGCGCGTGGGGGAGCACGATGAGCGATCACACCGAGGCGGACCCGACTCCGTACGCGGACGTGGAGGCGGCGCTGTGCGACGAGTTCGCCGGCGTCCACTCCACGACCACCGTAACGCGCTGCGTGGAGGCAGCGCACTACGGCGCGCTGGAGGTCACCGGTTACGCCCATCCGAGCCTTGTCGAGCGCATCGCGCGCAAGCATCTTCACGTCCTGGCTCTGGTGGCCAGCGAACGCGGCTAAGCAAGATCAGAACTTACCCGCCAACTTACCTTTACCCCGGCATCCAGGTGGGTAATGTATACGGCGGGTGGAGTGGGTAAGTGGCACGGAGGCGACGGTGCAGGTCAAAAAGGTCCTCACATACGGTGGTATCGCATTTGTTGCGTACTACCTGTTCGCGCGACCAGCTGACGCCGCGGACGCGGTGAGAGGAGCGTTCGACACGGTGTTCAACGCAGCCGACTCTCTGGCTCAATTTGTGAACAGCCTCTCATGAGACTTGTGACCCACGGGGACTCAGCTCCATCGTCGGTCAACCGCTACCTCCTCCCCCACGAACAACAGGTCATCATGGTGCGACGGCACCCTGCCATTCTGCTGCGTCCCGTCGCCGAAGTGCTCGGCGGTCTCATCATCGCCGGACTGCTCAGCAGGTTCTTCGGCGGCGGCGAGGCGGGCGGCACGGCGCTCGTGGTCGTCTGGTGGCTGTGGCTCCTGCTTCTCATCCGTTTCGTCTGGAAAGTCGCGGAGTGGTCGGTCGATTACTTTGTGGTGACGTCGAAGCGGATGTTGCTCACCACGGGTCTCATCACGCGCAAGGTCGCGATGATGCCCTTGGGCAAGGTCACCGACATGAGCTTCCAAAGATCTCTGCTCGGGCGCATGCTCGGCTACGGTGAGTTCATCCTCGAGTCGGCCGGCCAGGATCAGGCTCTGTCAACGGTCGAGTACATTCCGTATCCGGAAACCCTGTACCTCGAGGTCTGTCAGATGCTTTTCCCCAGCAAGGACGACAGCGACGATTAATCACAGCGTGGCAAATTCTTCACGCGGGGATACCAGATTCGGCTACTTCATGCAATCATTGCGTGTTGTTGACCCTTCCCCGCCTTGAGAGATGAGATGCCGAGTCAGGGAACCATCGGTGACCGCGTCCGCGGATTGCGGCTGAACAGGCGGATGTCCCAGGCCCAGCTGGCCGGACCCGACCTGTCTGACAGTTATGTCTCGCTCATTGAGTCGGGTAAGCGCACGCCGACTCCTGTTGTGGCCAGACTCCTGGCTGAGCGGCTCGGATGCACGACGGAGTTCCTCCTTCACGGGATCGAACCTCGCCAGCGCATCGACACGGAGCTCGGATTGCGTCACGCCGAGCTGGAGCTGCAGCACGGCGACCCGTCCGTGGCCGCCGACCGCTTCACGGAGATCGTGAAAGCGGCCGACGAGGAGAACGCCATGCTGACCGCGCAGGCGCGGTTCGGCAGGGCGCGCGCACTGGAGGCGCAGGGCCGGCTCGGCCAGGCCGTGGAGGCCTTCGAGCGGCTGCGCAGGGAGGCCGCGGCTCATCCAGAGCGACTGGCCGACCTTCCGCTGACGATCGCGCTGAGCCGCTGCTACCAGCGGGCGGGCGACCGGCTGCGGGCGCGCGACCTGGCGAGCGCCGCATTGGCGCACGCCGAACGGCTTTCCATCACACAGGGCGAGCTCGCCACCGACCTGGCCGGTGCGCTGGTCGAGGCGCGCGGCGAGCGTGAGAGCGACTCCCCCGAGCTGACCTACGTCAAGCACGTCCTGGACATGGGCGGCTCTCCTGAAGTTGTGGACCGTTCCGGGGAGATCAAGGCGCTGTGGCACGCCAGTGCCGCCGCGGCCGCGGGCGAGGACTCCGCCCTGGCCGTGCGCCTGGCCGACGACGCGATCACGGCGGGCCGCCAGACGCGGCTCGCGCTGCAGCTGGCCCGTACGGCCATGCACTGGGCCCGGATGGCCTCGGCCCCGATCGACGAGGCCGAGCGGCTCGTCGCGGGCGCGGTCAAGGCGTTCGGCGTGTTCCCCTCGACCGCACGCGAGCACGGCGAGAGCCTCATCGTGCACGCGCGGGTCAAGCTGCGCGCCGGCGACTCCGCGAGCGCGGCCGAGCTGGCCGTGGTGGCTCTGGGCGTCTCCCAGGACCACCCTGGCACGACGCCCGCCGAGGCCCACCTCGTGCTGGCGACCGTGGTGCTGGAGCAGGAGGGCGACGCCTCGACCCATCTGCGCAACGCGCACGAGCTGCTCGGCGGGCTCGACCGTCCGGTGTTCGGCTCCGACCGTCAGGCCGCTCGTTGCTGGCGTGAGCTGGGCGACCTCTACGGCAGGGCCGGTGACCGAGCACAGCAGACCGCCGCATATCGTAAGGCCCTCGAAGCTGCCGGAGTTCGCTCCGCCATGGCGGGGGTGACGGTTGACGCGACAGTCTCCGGTTGATCCTCCGGGAGCTCCAGATTTGGCCTTTTGAGTCTGGAATAATTAGGGTCGACCAGTCATTGACTCATAGGATGATTGGTTTCCCCGGAGGAGGCGGACTGTGAGTCTGCGTACGGCGCAGCGGGCTTCGCTCGTCGACCAGGTCATCGATCAGCTCAAAGAGCAGATCACGTCAGGGTCGTGGCCGATGAACGGCAAGATTCCCACCGAGACGGTGCTCGCTGAGCAACTCGGAGTGGGACGTAACACCGTTCGTGAGGCTGTACGCGCGCTCACGCACGCCGGGCTGCTCGAGTGTCGCCAGGGCGACGGCACCTACGTCCGGGCGACCAGCGAGCTGTCCGGCGCGATGCTGCGGCGGCTGCGCCAGGCGGAGCAGCTGGAGATCCTCGAAGTGCGTCGCGCGCTCGAAGTCGAGTCCGCGCGCCTGGCCGCCACCAGGCGCACGGACGACGACATCAAGCGCATCGAGGCGGCGCTGGCCGAGCGCGATCGGGCCTGGGAGCTGGACGACCCCGACTTCTTCGTCGAGGCCGACCTGGCCTTCCACATGGCCGTCACGCACGCCACGCACAACCTCGTGCTGATCGACCTGTTCGAGGACTTCTCGGCCGCGCTGCGGGCCAGCATCACGGCGGCCGGTACGTCGCTCAACAGCAGCTACATCCCGCACGACGCCATCGCCAGGGCCATCGCGGCCGGCGACGCGGCGGCGGCGGAGCGGGCCGGGCACGCCTGCATGGAACACATCCTCATCGCCCTCACCGAGGCCTGATCCCCCGGCCCCCTGTCCTCAAGGACCGGGGGCCGCGGCGTCACCACACCGAGATCCAGCGAGGGGGTGCGTGGTGCGCAGGCAGGAGGACCCCGACCTCGGCGTGCTCTCCGGCCGGACCCTGTTCAGTCTGCAGCGTGAGCTGTTCGCCAAGCTCGCCGAGCAGGGGCATCCCGACGTCCGGCCGCGTCACGGCGCCGTGCTGGCCTACCTCGACGAAGAGGGCAGCAGGGCCACCGACCTGGCCGCCTGGTCGGGCCGGCACAAACAGGTGATCGGCACGCTGGTGGACGAGCTGGTCGAGCTCGGCTACGTGGAACGGCGGCCCGCCCCAGGCGATCGGCGGGCCAAGCTGATCGTGCCCACCGCCAAGGGGCGCGATCACATCGCCAAGTCGGACGCCATCCTCGCCGAGCTGGAGTCCGGGCATGCCCGGGTCGTGGGCGAGGAGGCGTACGCCGAGTTCAAGCGGGTGTTCCGGCTGGTCGCCGAACTCCAGACAGGCGAACGCGCACCGAACGGCGAACCCGCCGAACGGTAAGCACACCGCCCGCCACAATCCCCGTCGCGCGTCCTCAGGACTGGCGCAGTGACATGACCAGGTAGCGGAAGGCGGGCTCCGCGTCGCCCGGCACGTCCTGGATGAGGGCCGGCCTGGTGGGCGACTCCAGGTTGATCCTGGCCAGCTCGCTCTCGATCCCCGTCAGCCCGTCGAGCAGGAACTGCGACTGGAAGGCGATCTGGATGTCGTCGCCGCGCAGCTCGCACGGCACCACCTCGGCGCCGCGCCCGATGTCGCCGCCGCCGGCCTGGATCAGCACCTGGCCCTGGCTGAACGACAGCCGGATCGCGGTGTTGCGCTCGGCCACCAGCGCCACCCGCTTGATCGCCCCCACGAACGGCGCCACCGCCACGTCGGCCCTGATGGACCAGTCGGAGATCAGCCTGGCCCGGTAGTCGATGAACTGCTCGTCGAGCAGCCGCACGGTCGTGCTGCGCCCCACGCTCTCGAACCCGGCCACCCCGTCGCCCATCGCGACCGAGACCTCGCCGCCCCGCAGCGACTTGGCCACCTCGACGAGCACGCGGGCGGGCACCATGGCGGAGACGGCGACGTCGGGCCCGGCCGGACGCCAGGCGAAATCGCGGGCCGCGATGCGGTAGCGGTCGGTGGCCGCCATCGCCACCGCCTCGCCCTCGATGTCGATCCTGATGCCGGTGAGCATGGGCAGCGTGTCGTCGCGGCTGGCCGCGGGCGCCACCTGGCCGACGGCGGAGGCGAACACACCGCCGCCGATCGCGCCGATGCTCGGCGGCATGGCGGGCAGCGTCGGGAAGTCTTCAACCGGCATCGTGATCAGCCCGAACTCGGCGCTGCCGCAGGTCAGGACCGCTTCCTGGCCGTCTGTGGTGATCTCGACGTCTTCGGCGGGCAGGCTGCGGCTGATCTCGGCCAGCAGGCGGCCGGGGATCAGCACGCGACCCTCCTCGGCCACGTCGGCCTCGATCGTGGCCCGCGCGGAGACGTCGTAGTCGAACGCGGACAGCGTCAGGTCCTCGCCCGCCTCAAGCAACAGCCCGGACAGGACGGGCACCACGGGGCGGCTGGGCAGGACTCGGGCAGCCCATGCCACCGCATCTGCCAGAACATCGCGGTTAACCCGGATTTTCACCTGATACCACCTCTTCGTCGCACCGTGCCTCTATGAAAATAGCCGGTGCCACCGACAACTCCGTGCGGTTCGCCCCAGGTCGAGCCCGGGTGTTCAGCGGCTGTTGAGGTAGGCGAGCACGGCGAGGACACGGCGGTTGTCGTCGTCGGAAGGGGCCAGGCCGAGCTTGGCGAAGATGGAGGCCGTGTGCTTGGCCACGGCGCTCTCGCTCAGGTAGAGGCGCTGGGTGATGGCGGCGTTGGAGCGGCCCTCGGCCATGGCCTCCAGCACCTCGCGCTCGCGCGGCGTGAGCGCGGCCAGCGGCTCGTTCCTGGCGTTCCTGGCCAGCAGCTTGGCGATCACCTCGGGGTCCATGGCCGTGCCGCCCGCGGCGACCCTGCGTACGGCGTCGATGAACTGCTCGGCGTTGAAGACGCGGTCCTTGAGCAGGTAGCCGATCGCGCCCGAGCCGTCGGCCAGCAGCTCGCGGGCGTAGAGCTGCTCGACGTGCTGGGACAGCACGAGGACGGGCAGCCCCGGAAGCTGCTGCCTGGCCGCGAGCGCGGCCTGCAGCCCCTCGTCGGTGAAGGTGGGCGGCAGCCGCACGTCCACGATCGAGACGTCGGGACGCAGCTCGAGCAGCCCCTTCAGCAGCTCGGGCCCGCTCTCCACGGCGGCGACGACGGTGAAGCCGTGGGCCTGGAGCAGGTGGACCAGGCCGTCTCTGAGCAGGTAGAGGTCTTCGGCGATCAGTACGCGATTCATCGGCACCAGGGCTTCAACGGGGATGCTTCTTCCATGAACCGCTCCCGGTCGTGCGTGGCGGGGATGCGGATGGCCATGACGTGCATGAGGAGGCCGATCAGGGTCATGGCGATGATAACCGGCCACTGCCACGGCTCGGGCAGGTGCAGGGCCAGGAACCAGGCCTTCTCGTCGATCCCGAACGCCTTGAAGACGCCGGCCACGATGCCCTGCGGGAACGTGGGGCACCAGGCGGTGGCCCAGAGGACGACGAGCGTGATCGTCTTCCAGCGCGGCAGCCCGAGCAGGTTGCCCGCCCAGTGGCCGGGCAGCACGCTGGGCAGCTGCATGGTCACGGTCGTGGGCCCGCCGGGCGGGCTGTTCAGGGCGAGGACGCCGTCGAAGGCGGCCAGCCGCCGTTCGATGCCGGACAGGCCGCTGCCCTTGGCCGGGTCGGCGCCGCCGAGGCCGTCGTCGGTGACCGTGACGCGCAGGTCGGGGCCGTTGCCGCTGATGTCCACGGACGCCGTGCGCGCGTCGCCGTGCCGGGCGGCGTTCGACAGCAGCTCGCTGACCGCGAAGTAGACGGCCGCCTCCACCGGCGCCTCCGGCCGGTGCTCCAGCTCCACGTCCACGGTGACCTGCATGACGCTGTCCATGGCCAGGGCCCGGATGGCGTCGGCCAGCCCGCGCTCGGCCAGCACGGGAGGATGGATGCCGCGGATGACCCGGCGCAGCTCCGCGAGCGTCTCGGAGGAGGCGTCCCGCGCCTTGGCCAGCAGCGCCTTGGCCGCCTTCGGGTCGTCGTCGACGAGCTGCTCGACCGCGCCGAGCGTCATGCCGATCGCGACGAGCCTGGCCTGCGTGCCGTCGTGCAGGTCGCGCTCGATCCTGCGCATCTCGGCGGCCTGCGAGTCGGCGGCCAGGTTGCGGGTGCGCTGCAGGTGGCTCACCTGCCCGGCCAGGCGGCTGGCGGCGGTGGGGGCGAGCAGCAGTTCGCTCCACAGGCCGTACACGCGCAGGCCGCGTTCGGTGAGCAGCACGAACAGCGGCACGAGCGCGATCTTCACCGGCGGGTCGAGCAGCAGCCAGAGCTCGTCGCGCCAGGTCGCGGGATCGCTGACCAGCCACTTCCACCGGTTGTTCCACGCGGGCACGCGGGGCGTCTTGTAGAGCATGCGCTCCGAGCGGTACATGCCGTCCGGCTGCGGGACCGGCGGGGCGGGCGCCGGCAGGTAGGGCGACGGGATGTCGATTCCCGTCCATTGCCGGACGAGCCGCCGGTTGAGCTCCGCCAGCCGCCGCACCATGATCGCCTGCGGCGGGAACAGGAACACCATGCCGAGGGCGAAGGACAGCAGCAGCATGACCACGGCCGCGAGCAGCACGGGCACCTGCACCAGCGTGAACGCGAGCAACGTCGCGGTGCGACCGAGCCTTCGAAGCATGGCACCAGTCTGCGCCACCGGCAGTTCGCCGTCACTGCACCTAAGTACACCCTTGCCCGGCATCCACCCAGATTCCCCGGTGAACACCGCTTTTCTAGCGTCAGTGGCATGAAAATCATCGAAGTCGAGAACCTGCGCAAGCAGTACCCGAAGCACCTCGCGGTCGACGACGTGTCGTTCGAGGTGGCCGAGGGTGAGATCTTCGGCATTCTCGGCCCGAACGGCGCCGGCAAGACCACCACCGTGGAGTGCGTGGCCGGCGTGCGGCCCCATGACGGCGGCACCGTACGGGTGGCCGGCCTGGACCCGCGTACGCAACGCGCCGAGCTGCGTCACGTGCTGGGCATGCAGCTGCAGAGCGCGGCGCTGCCGGAGAAGATCAAGGTGTGGGAGGCCCTGGACCTGTACGCCTCCTTCTACCCCGATCCCGCGGACTGGCGCGCCCTCCTGACCAGGGTCGGCCTGGACGCCAAGCGCGACACCACGTTCAGAAAGCTTTCCGGCGGGCAGCGGCAACGCCTGTCTGTCGCGCTCGCGCTGGTGGGACGGCCGCGCGTGGCCGTGCTCGACGAGCTGACGACCGGGCTCGACCCCCAGGCGCGCCGGGACACATGGGAGCTGATCGCGCAGATTCGCGAGTCGGGCGTCACCATCGTGCTCGTCACCCACTTCATGGAGGAGGCCGAGCGTCTCTGCGACCGGGTCGCGCTCATCGACGCGGGCAAGGTGGTCGCCACCGACACGCCCGCGGGGCTCATCGCGCAGGTGGGCGGCGATCAGCGGGTGCGGTTCAGGCCGTCGGCGCCCGTGGACGACGCCGTGCTGCTGGCCCTTCCCGAGGTCCGTGAGGTCACCAGGAGCGGCGAGCAGATCGTGGTCAGCGGCTCGGGCAACCTCGCTCCCGCCGTCACCCTGGCCCTGGCCCACCACCAGGTCGTCCCCGGTGACCTGCGCATCGAGCAGGCCAACCTGGACGACGCGTTCCTCTCGCTCACCGGAAGGAAGCTGTCATGAAGCTGCTCCTCGTCGAGACCAAGCTGCACCTGCGGGAGTGGCCGTTCCTGATGTTCACCGTCGCGCTGCCGCTGCTGCTGCTGATCGTGCTGGGGACGAGCATCCCGCACTTCACCGAGGTCGGGGAGGGCGGGGAACGGTTCGTGGACACGCAGATGCCGACCATGATGACGCTGCTCTCGCTGCTGACGCTGGCCTGCAACGTCCTGCCCGCGGTGATGGCCACCTACCGTGACCAGGGCGTGCTCAGGAGAATGTCCACCACTCCCGTGCATCCCGGGCGGCTGCTGGGGGTGCAGTTGCTCATCAACCTGGCGGTCGCTGTCGTGAGCGTCGTCCTGCTGATGGTGGCCGGCTCGCTGATCTTCGGCTCGTCCGCGCCGCGGCTGTGGGTCTGGTTCGTCCCGGTCTTCCTGCTCGGCACCGCGGCGTTGATGGCCATGGGGCTGGTGATCGCCGCCGTGGCGCCGAACGGCAAGGTCGCGCCGGGGATCGGGTCGGCGGTGCTGTTCCCGCTGCTGTTCCTGGCCGGGATGTGGGTGCCGCGCGACGTCATGCCCGACGCGCTGCGGGTGATCAGCGACTATTCGGTGGCGGGGCCGTTCGCCCAGGCGCTGAAGGACACGTGGGCGGGGCAGCCGCCGCAGCTCATGCACGTGGTCGTGGTCGCGGCAGGGCTGGCCGTGTTCGGCGGCCTGGCAGTGCGGCTGTTCCGGTGGGAGTGATCCACGCTTTCGTCACGGTCTGCCTATCGTCTGCCCGCCGCCGCAGGGGCGCGGCGGGCAGCGACGTGTCAGCGCCCGGCCCACACCGGGCGCGCCCCTGTGACGTTGGTCATGAGGGAGTACAGCGAGGACGCGGCCGTGATGAACATGCGGTTGCGCTTGAGCCCGCCGAACACCAGGTTGGCGGTGAACTCGGGCAGCCGCAGCCGGCCGATCAGGGTGCCGTCGGGGTCGTAGCAGAGCACCGCCTTGCCGGCCGCGGCCCAGACCCGACCGGTGTCGTCGAGCCGCAGGCCGTCGAAGTTGTCGCCCTCGACGCCCTCGGCGAACACCTTGCCGCCGCCCAGCGTGCCGTCGTCGCCCACCTCGAACACCCGCAGGTGCCTGGCTCTGGTGTCGGCGACGTAGAGCCGCCGCTCGTCCAGCGAGAAGGCCAGGCCGTTGGGCCGGACGAAGTCGTCGGCCACGATGCGCACCTCGCCGGTCGCCGGGTCGACCCGGTAGACGTGGCAGCCGTCGATCTCCTGCTCGGCGGCGACGCCCTCGTAGTTGCTGATGATCCCGTACGGCGGGTCGGTGAACCAGATGGAGCCGTCGGAGCGCACCACCACGTCGTTGGGGCTGTTGAGCCGCCTGCCCTGCCAGCGGTCGGCGATGACCGTGATGGAGCCGTCGTGCTCGGTGCGGGTGACGCGCCGGTTGCCCTGCTCGCAGGAGATCATCCGGCCTTCGCGGTCGAGCGTGTTGCCGTTGGTGTAGCCGGACGGCTGCCGGAACGGGCCCACGGCGCCGGTCATCTCGTCCCAGCGCAGCATCCGCTCGTTGGGGATGTCGCTCCAGACCAGGAAGCGGCCGGCCGGGAAGTAGACCGGGCCCTCCGCCCAGCGGGTGCCGGTGTGGAGGATCTCGATCTTGTCGTCTCCGCCGATGCCGGCGAATCGCTCGTCCAGCACCTCGAACTCAGTGGGGATCGTGTCCGTCATACCGAACACCATACGAAGTTCGGCTTCGCCGGTGAATCTCCGGATAGCATCCTGTTGTGGATGACATCGACAGAATGTTGATCGGCCTGCTGCAGGAGGACGCGACGCGCTCGTACGCGATGCTCGGCAAGGCGGTGGGGCTGTCCAGCGGCGCGGCGCACGAACGGGTGCGCAAGCTACGCGAGCGCGGCGTGATCAGGCGGATGACAATCGAGGTGGACCAGGCGGCGCTCGGGCGCACGGTGACGTCCTATGTGATGGTGGACGGCGGGTCGTGGATGGGCGACAGCGCGGCGGAGCTGGCGGTGATCCCGGAGATCGAGGAGGCGCACGTCATCGCGGGTCCCGCGTCGGTGCTGCTGAAGATCCGCACACCCGGCACCCGCGAGCTGCAGGACGTGCTGCGCCGGGTCTTCCAGGTGGACGGCGTGACCGGGACGCGGACGATCGTCGTCCTGGAGACGTTCTTCGAACGCACCCTCAAGTAACCTTCAGGTATGACTGCTACGACGAAGGTGGCCTGGAACGCCAAGGAGCTGACGGTCGGGCAGCTCGCCGAGCGCAGCGGCGTCGCCGTCTCCGCCCTGCACTTCTACGAGGCCAAGGGGCTGCTCTCCAGCCGGCGCACGGCCGGCAACCAGCGCCGCTACTCCCGCGACAGCCTGCGCAGGGTCGCCTTCATCAGGCTCGCCCAGCGCATCGGCATCCCCCTGAAGGTCATCAAGGACGCCCTCGCCGAGCTGCCCGACGAACGCACCCCGACCCGCGCCGACTGGGCCAGGCTGTCGGCGGCCTGGCGGAGCGAGCTGGACGACCGGATCGAGCAGCTGCAGCGGCTGCGCGACGACCTCACCGACTGCATCGGCTGCGGCTGCCTGTCGCTGGACCTGTGCCCGGTGGCCAACCCGCACGACCGGCTGGGCGACGAGGGGCCGGGCGCGCGGCGGCTCGACACCCGGATCTGCCCGCCGCAGTACTGCTCACCCCCGCCCGCGTAACCCGGGTTTCACGCCTTCGCGGGAGGAACGATGAGCGTGGGCCGGTGGGCGTGGTGCAAGACGTGGTTGGAGACGCTGCCGAGCAGCACAGAACGCACTCCGGCCAGCCCGCGCGACCCCGTGACCACCAGCGAGGCGTCCACCTCGTCGGCCACGTCCACGATCGTCTTCCAGATCGACTCGTTGTCGGCCACCGCCCGGTAGGTGACGTCGCTCAGCCCCGCCGCGATGGCCAGCTCGGCCCCCTCCTTGGCGTGCTGCTCGGCCTGGGCCTGCGCCTCCTGCTCGGTGTCCGGGTCGATCGCGCCGGTGGCGGCCAGCGGGTACTTCTTCAGCTGGACGAGCAGCGGCTCCCACACGGTCAGGACGAGTGTGGGCTCGGCGGCGAGATGCTTGGCGGCGAACTCGATGGCGGCGCGCGCGTCGGCCGAGCCGTCGTAGGCGACGAGGATGGTCATGGTTTTTCCCTTCGCTTCACTCCCTCGCTAGAGCACCGAAGCGATCAGATGCCATACCTGAGATCAATGTCTGCTTTGTCACACCGTACGGTGCTAGCGGGCGGGCACCTCGACGGGACGTCCCGCCACGAGGGCGGCGACCGCGCAGGCCGTACGGACGAAAGCGGCGACGGCCGGGGAGCGCGACTCCTGCGGCCAGGCCAGCGCGAACTCCAGCGGCGGCAGATCGCTCACGCTCCGGTAGGCGACCCCGGGACGGGGATGCAGGCGAGCGATCGACTCGGGGACGAACCACACGATGTCCCCCAGCTCGATCAGGTTGAAGATCTGAGCCAGGTCCAGGCTGCGCGCTTGGCCGCTCCTGGGCGGCGCGGACTCCTCGCGGTCGGCGGGAGCTCCGTCGGGCAGCACCCGGCCCGCGAGGTCGGCCACGCGCAGGCTGGTGTGCGCGGCCAGCGGGTCGTTCGCCGCGACGGCGAGCAGGCGTGACTCCGTCAGCAGCGGCTCGACGTCGAGGTCGCGCTCGTCGAACGGCCGGACCAGCAGCGCGAGGTCCGCGCGGCCGTCGCGCAGCGCCGGCTCCTGCTCGGCCCGCCCGCCGAGCACGAGCCGCACCGGAAGGGCGGCCGGCTCCTGCTGGTACGCGGCCATGATCTGCGGCAGCAGCCCGCCGTCGTAGTCGGCCTTCAGCGCCAGCCGCAGCGCGGGCTCAGGGCGCCCCGCGTTCCTGGCCCGCCGGGCCGCCGCCGCGACCGCGTCGAGCGCCGTCCTGGCGTCGCGCAGCAGGGTCTCGCCGGCCGGCGTGAGGGTGACCCGGCGTGTCGTCCGCTCCATCAGCGTGACGCCGAGCTGCCGTTCCAGCTCGCGGATCGCCCGTGAGAGCGGGGGCTGCGCCATGCCCAGCCGCTCCGCCGCCCGCCCGAAGTGGAGCTCTTCTGCGACGGCCACGAAATAGCGGAGCTGCCTGACCTCCAGATCACTCATACCTGCACAGTATCAATGGCGTCCGAATCGGTCCTTCAGGTCCGCCGCCGCCGCGGGTTCACTGAAGAGCGTCATCGGCGGGGCACTCCCCCGCTCACCTGCACCGTCACAGAGGTGAATCATGATCGTCGTCACCGCTCCCACCGGCCGGATCGGCCGGCTGACCCTTGAGCGCCTCCTGGCCGCCGACGCGTCCGTCCGCGTGATCGTCCGCGACCCCGCCCGCCTGCCCGCCGCCACCCGTGAGCGGGTCGAGGTGGTCCAAGGCTCGCACGGCGACCCCGAGGTGGTGAACGAGGCTTTCGCCGGGGCGGACGCCCTCTTCTGGCTGGTCCCGGCAGACCCGCGCAGCCCCAGCGTCGAAGAGGCGTTCGTAGGCTTCAGCCGCCCCGCGAGCCAGGCCGTCAAGGACCAGGGCGTCAAGCGGGTCGTCAACGTCTCGGCGCTCGGCCGGGGCACGCCCGTGGCGGACACGGCCGGGTTCGTCACCGCCTCGCTCGCTGTGGACGACCTCTTCGCGAGCACGGGTGTCAGCCTTCGAGCGCTGGCCATGCCCTCGTTCATGGAGAACCTGCTGCGCCAGACCGAGCTGATCAGGACCGAGGGCCGCTTCACCATGCCGGCCTCCGGCAGCGTCAAGTCGCCCACCTGCGCCGTCGCGGACATCGCCGCCGTCGCCGCCGGCCTCCTGCTGGACGACACCTGGACCGGCGTCGGAGAGGTCCCCGTGCTGGGGCCGGAAGACCTCTCCTTCGACGAGATGGCCCAGATCATGTCCGACGAGCTCCAGCGGCCTGTCCGCTTCCAGCAGGTCTCCCCCGCCGACGTCAAGGACCGGATGATGGAGGTCGGCATGTCGGAGCCGATGGCTCAGGCGTACATGGACATGGCCGTGGCCAAGGACTCCGGGCTCGACAACGGCGTGACCCGCACCCCTGAGGGCAGCACGCCCACCAGTTTCCGTCAGTGGTGCCGGGACGTGCTCAAGCCCGCCGTCCTCGGCTGATCCCTCACGGCCACGTCATGTTGATCGACCGCTCGAAGTTGACGTATCCGGCACGCAGGAAGGCGTTCGCCATGGGGACGTTGCCCACGTCCGTGGCCGCCCGGATGCGCGGGACGTCCTTGGCGGCCAGGATGCGGGTGCCTTCTGCGAGGATGTCGTCGATGTACCCGTTGCCCCGGTGCTTGGGCAGCACGCCGATGTAGCCGATGATGGGGTTGTAGTCGTTGCGGGCCGGCGTGACGAACCCCACCGGCTCGCCGTCCGGCAACGTCGCGACCCGCCACCAGTCCTGCGGGGTCCGGTAGCGGGCGAGCTCCTCCTCGTAGTGGGCGACGGCCGCCTCACGGGCGGACATCCTGCTCAGCTCGTCCCTGCTGTGCGCGTCGAGCGTCCCGTCCAGCACCGAAATCATCAGGGAGATCATCTCCTCGGTGTCGCGGACCGGCCGGAACGCCAGCCGCCCGCTCTGCTCTGGCACGGGGGTGCCGGGACGCCACTCCAGGCGCAGCCGTTCGACGAGCAGGGCGGCGCCCAGCTGTTCCAGCGCGGTCATCCGGTCCTCGACGACGCGCCTGGCCGCCGGGGTCTCGCGCCAGTCGGGCGGCACCATGCGGATGTACTCGGGCGGCCGGGCGCCCTGCGGGAGGACCTCGGCCATGGCGGTACGCAGCAGCCGCGCGCCGACGTCTATGCCGTCCCCGTCGCTGTCGTCCAGGTCGAAGACGTCGAGGAGGAACGGCTCGGTGTCGCCGGTCGGGCACCACCAGGCGGCTCTGGCCACCAGCCGGTCGCCGCGCAGCGCCACCCACATCCATTCGGGCAGCCGGCGGCCGGCGGTGAGGTCGTCCGCCAGTTCGTCGTCGAGGACGTACGGGAGGCGGGAGAAGAGGTCGAGTTCTTCGCGCCCGGTGATCGGGCGCATGGTCAGGTCATGCGGTTCTACGGTCAAGGCACGCTCCGGTGAAGGCGCCCGTCCGCTCCGGGGGTCAGACTCGGTCCGCGCCCCGGGAGGGTACAAGCGCATTGATCTGGGACATCATCGGCTTATCCCTCCTTTCGCTGTCGTGGCCCCCGCGGTCCTGCCGCCGGGTTTCCAGCCGCAAGATCTATCCGATCACCCATCCCCACCGCAAACCCTTTTCCGGGGAGGGGACTCACGCGGGCGAGGTGCGTCCAGGCATCAGGGGAAACCTCGCGTTCGAGATCCATCCGGCGGCGAGGCCCCCGAGCAACGCGAATCCGTGCAGATCCCGCAGCGCCATCAGCACGACCGCCGCCGCGCCGAACACCGCCACCGGCAACCACCCCGGCAGGCGTTCGCGATGGTTGACCAGCTGCGACGCGGCGACGACCAGGACGACCGTGACGACCCAGCCCCACGTGTCACCGGACGCGGCCGGCAGCCAGGCGCCGGAGACGACCGCGTAGAACGCGCCGAGCGCCCGTTCGAACCGGCCGGACGCCAGCATGAGCCCGCCCGCCAGCCCGCACAGGGCGACGGAGTTCCCCGCGCCCGGCTGGTCCAGCAGGAACCCGGCGGCCTCACCCACCACCGCCCCGCTCAGATAGAGCACCGCCCAGCGAGCGGGCCCGAGCGCCCGCTCGGCCACGTACCCGAGCACGGCGAGAAGGCCCAGGTTGAACAGCGTGCCGAGCACGCCGCCGTCCTGCACGACCAGCGCCGTCCCCAGCCGCCACCACTCGCCGCCGGCGATGGCCGCCGGATCCCGCATGAGCGCCGGCTCCAGCCCCGGAATCACGAACTGCAGCAGACTCGGTACGGCGGTGACCACGAAAACGGCAGCCGTCAGGAAAGGCTTGACCACCGCACAAGCCTCGCACACCCTCCACAACCGACTCCGCCGGGCTGACACCTACGGCTTGGCCGACGAGATCACCGGTGGTCCGGCGCCCCTGCGTAGTCGGGCAGCTCGACGCCGTTGATCGCCCGCCCGATCAGTTCGGCGAACCATTCGCCGGCGAAATCGGGGCTCGGCTCGGCGTCCTGCCCCGTGATCCCGAGGCTGCGTACGTGCAACCGGCCCATCTCCTGGTTGGCCTCCACATACGAGCGCATCCGAGCCTCGTAGCCGGCGAACCCGGCCTCAGGGTCCCACCCGGCGGCGGCCAGCTCTCCGGCCAGCAGGTAGGCGCCGACCAGGGCCAGCCCGGTGCCCGCCCCGGACATCGGCGAAGCGCTGAACGCCGCGTCCCCGAGCAGCCCCACCCGTCCGCTCGACCAGCGGTCCATCACCACCTGAGCGACCTGGTCCAGATAGAAGTCCGGGGTGTCGTCCACGTGCGCGAGGATGCGCCGGGTCAACCAGCCGAAACCGTCCATCCGCTCGCGCAGCAGGCGCTTGTGCGCCGCGACGTCGCGGTGATCGACGTCGAAGCCGGCCGCGGGGAAGGAGAACATGGCCATCGCCCGAGTGGGGTCCGGGACGGGCCGCAGACCGGCGGACCGTCCGGCCTCCTGATGATCGATCATCCAGCGGTCCACTCCGAACTCGTTGGGCACGCTGAAGAAGGCCAGAACGAGCCCGAGATGGCGGACGAAGTGCTCGCGCGGCCCGAAGACCATCTCTCGCAACTGCGAGTGCAGCCCGTCGGCCCCGACCACCAGGTCGAAACGCCGCCGGTCGCCGCCGGCGAAGACCACGTCGACCCCGTCCGCGTCCTGGCCGAGCTTGGCGATCCGGTCACCGAAGACGTACTCGACACCGTCCCGGGTGTCGTCGTAGAGCACCCGGGACAGGTCCCCGCGCAGGATCTCGATGTCCGCGATGAACCCGTCGCCGCCGTGGTCGTCCGCGCGGTGGGTCTCCAGCACGTTCCCGTCCGCGTCCACGATGTACGCGCCGGCGGTGTCGGTGCGGGCCGCGCGCACCGCCGCGTCCAGCCCCATGCGCTCGATGACCTCCTTGGCGACCCCGCGCGCGTCCACCGCCTGCCCACCGGGACGCAGCTCAGGAGCCCGCTCCACCACGGTCACCTCGGCCCCCCTCCGGCGCAGCCAGTGGGCCAGCGCCGGCCCCGCGATGCTCGCCCCCGCCACCAGCACCCTGGGACCCTTCACCCGCTTCCCCTGCTCGCCGGTCCGGCTGTCGTGCTCCCGCTTGGAGTCGTCGACGCTCACCACTGCCTCCACGTGCTTCCGCCTGCGCAGGGACGTTCCCCGCACAGGCCCACCGCTGTCGGTGTGTCCAGCCGTACAGACCTCGGATCCGCCCAAAAGTCATCGTCAGGTTGCCGGCGCGTCCTCGATGATCCACTGGATTCCATGCGGGATGAGAAAGTCGAGGAAGGCGGTCGGATGGTAAGCCTGGGCGGGTGCGAGTACTCCCGGCTTGGCAGGATCGGCGATGAGACGGCGGGCGCTTTCGACGGCGATCACCGCGGTCGTGCCATAGGTGTCGGGACCCTGGACGATGCCGCGGGCGCGGCGGCCGTCGGCACTGGTGGCGTCGAGCACATAGGTGAAGTGCTGGGTGCGGCGGCTGTCCTCATCGGGTCCCTCCGGCAGGCTTTCGATGATCTCCGGTGTGAGCGGGGTGTTCAGCCGGTCACCCAACGCCGCCTCGGTCAGGCCCTCGACATGCCGAACGCGGACGTGACGGGGAATGGTCACCACCTCCGGCACCGGGAAGGCCATGACCGGGGTCGCCTCCGACTGTCCGGGCAGCCTGATCGCGGTGTGGCGGGCGGGCATGCCGGGGCGCCAGTCGCCGTCGTCGTAGGTCATGCCTCCCGCCTTGACGGCGTCGATCGTTTCGACCAGCGAGCGCAGCGAGCCGCGCGACATGCCGCCGCCCCCGACGATCACGTGGGTGGTGATGATCTCTTCGACCGGTTCAAGGCGGTCGGCCAGGATGTGGGCCACGAGGTCTACCGGGACGCAGCCGTCGGTGGCGGCGGGTACGACGGTGACCCCGGCGTTCTCCGCCTCCGTGGTGAAGGTGTCGAAGACCTTCTTGACGTAGAGCTGCTCACCTGAGGTGTCGACGTAGTGACAGCCGGCGGCGATCGCGGCGCGGACCACGGCCTCACCTGACGAGGTGAACGGTCCGGCGCAGTTGATGACGCCGTCGCAGCCGCGGAACGCACTCACAAGCGCCTCATCGTCGCCGGTGTCGGCCACGCGCCGTTCCGCGTCGGGGAGACCGATGACGGAGGCGGCCTCCTCCAGGCGCGCGAGATCACGTCCGGCCAGAACCATCTCGATGTCGCGTCGCGCCAGTTCGGCGAGTACGAGCTTTCCCTGGTATCCACTCGCGCCATAAACGGCGATCTTCATGTCGTCTCCTCACGATGGAGCCGCGCGGTAGCTCGGCCCATCAGCACAGTAAGGCGCTGACACAAGACGATTGAATGCATGATCCGCTCGAATATTTGCGTCATCGTCTTCACCGAGATCGTCTTTGGTTACACTGGCTGCGTGGATGTTCTGTCTGATGTGGTGAGTGCGGCGCGTACCGGTCGACCCCACTCGGGCCGGGTGACCAAGTCCGCTCCCTTCGCCGAGTGGTTTGCGCCGGTGCCGTCCGCCGGGTTCCACATCGTTCTCCAGGGAACGTGCTGGCTTCTCCCGTCGCAGGGTGAGCCGATCGCGCTCGGGCCGGGCGACGTGGCGTTCCTGCCGCGCGGATCCGCACACGGCCTGGCCAACGAACCGTCCACGCCGGTAAGCGAGCCGCCCGCAACGCTCACCGGAGTCCATGGCGACCGCGACGACCGGCCGCCGACGGTGGTCATGCTCTGCGGCGCCTACCTCCTGGACGGATCCGCGCCGCATCCGCTCCTGAACGACCTGCCCGAGGTCATCCACCTACCGACGCGGGTAGGGCGGCACAGGGAACTCCGCGCCGCGGTCGAACTCCTCGGCGTGGAACTGGACAACGATGCCCGCCCAGGCTCCGACACCGTTCTGCTCACCCTGCTGGATCTTCTCCTGCTCTACATCCTGCGCGCGTGGTTCGAAGAACAGCGCGTCTCCGGCCACTCCGCCACCGGCTGGGCCGCGGCCCTGCACGACCCCGCCGTCGCCGCCGCCCTCCGCGCCATCCACGGAGACCCCAGCCGGCAATGGACCGTCGAGGAGCTGGGCGCGCAGGCACGTCTGTCCCGCGCCGCCTTCGCCCGGCGGTTCACCCAGTTGGTCGGCCAGCCACCGCTCACCTACCTGACATGGTGGCGGATGACCACCGCAGCCCGGCTCCTGCGCACCTCCGACGCCCCCGTCAACACGATCGCCCAACAGGTCGGCTACAGCTCGCAGTACACCTTCACCCATGCCTTCAAACGCCAGTACGGGTCACCGCCCGGCAGTTACCGGCACCACGCCGGCTGAAGCGTAAGGATCTTCCTACGCGTGCGGTCACGCGCGAACCCGCAGCTGTCACCCGATCGAGTCAGCAAGCCGACCTGCCTCAGTGCTGCGCCATGTCCACGAAGCGGCTGTAGTGACCCTGGAAGGCGACTGTCACGGTGGCGGTGGGGCCGTTACGATGCTTGGCCACGATCAGGTCGGCCTCACCGGCCCGGGGCGACTCACGCTCGTAGGCGTCCTCCCGGTGCAACAGGATGACCATGTCGGCGTCCTGCTCGATGGATCCACTTTCGCGCAGGTCGGAGACCTGGGGGCGTTTGTCGGTGCGTTGTTCGGGGCCTCGGTTGAGCTGGGAGATCGCGATGACGGGGACCTCGAGCTCCTTGGCCAGCAGCTTGATGGCACGGGAGATCTCCGAGACCTCGTTCTGGCGGCTCTCCGTCTTCTTCGGTGAGCTCATCAGCTGGAGGTAGTCGATGACCACGAACCTCAGCTCGTTGCGTTGCTTGAGGCGGCGGCACTTGGCCCGGATCTCCATCATCGACATGTTGGGCGAGTCGTCGATGAACAGCGGCGCCTCGGCCACCTCGCTCATCCGGCGGGCCAGGCGGGTCCAGTCGTCGTCGCTCATCGTGCCCGAGCGCATGTTCTGCAGCGAGACGCGGGCCTCGGCCGACAGCAGACGCATGGTGATCTCGTTGCGGGACATCTCCAGGGAGAAGATGACCGTGGTCATTCCGTACTTGATCGCGGCGGAACGGGCGAAGTCGAGGCCGAGCGTGCTGTTGTGGGTGGGGACGCAGGCGCGGGAGGCGAGGTAGAGGTGATCGGCGTTGTCGACCTCCACGCAGCGGACCGGGCGCGAGGGGATCGGCCGTACGGCGACGATGTGGCGGACGCGGGTGGCCGCGGGGGCTGCGGTGGCCTGCGTGGCGGCCTTTCTGGGGAGCCGGAAGACCTGGCCGGGCGCGGTGAAGTCGATCAGATGGCAGGCGGGGGTCTCGGGCGTGGGGTCGGTGTTCGGCCCGGTCATTGGCCCGGTCATCGGCCTTGTCATTGGCTCGGTGCGGAGTGTCGCGGTGTGGCCGAGGCTGTGGATGAGCTCCAGCGTGTCGTACGCGAGGCGCCGGTTCGTCAGGGCGAGTTGGATGTGCCCGTCTGCGTCGATGTGTCCGGTGGTGTCGAGCAGGCCGGCCAGCAGGTCACGCCGTTGCTGCTCCGAGGCGCGAAGGTAGGCGGCGGGGATGTGCTTGTCGTGGAAAATGCCCAGTTCAAGGAGGATGTCGGGGACGTCGCCCCTGGAGGATGACCGGGGTGGCTGCTCCCCCACTGCTGGCTGCTCCCCCGCCGTTGGCTGTTCGGCCGGTGGCTGGGTGGCCGGTTCTGGGAGGGACAGGTCGTAGGTGAGGGCGGTGTCGGCTTCGGTGACGTGCAGGCCCTCGGACTCCAGGTTGGCGATGATCTCGGGGTCGGCGGTGCTGATGCGGGCCGTCGCGGTGTGGCCGTCACCCAGCCAGACCCCCAGCGCGTACGGCGGCAGCGGCACGGCCTGGGGTGTGAGCTGGAACGGCGCCGCCACGGGCACCGAGTAATTCGGCCGGCCGGTGGACGGGTCGAGGAGTGAGGCGGCGATCTCTTCCGTAGTGAGTACTGCTTGCCGCTCGGCCACCGTCGTGGTGTACGCAGGAAGAGCGCTGGAGACGGTGGTCGTGGCCGCCGCCAAAAAGGCACTGGACACGACAGGAGTGGCCGTCGTCAAGAGGGTGCTGGACGGTGCGGTGACTGTTGCGAGCTGGGGGTGGAGTGGGCTGGAAGCGGTAGCCGGTTCCGGTCGGGCTGAGGGCCTGGGGGTGTGGATGGTTGTGCGCCACTGGTGGTGGGCGTCGGCGATGATCACGGTGCCGTCGTCGAACTCCACCTCGTAACACGGCCGCCCCCGCAGCACCTCGGTCGCCGCGACCACCCCGGTCGGGCGGCCGTCAGCGTCCAGGAGCAGGTCGCCCACTTGGACTTCGCCCATCGTCGTCCAGCCGGTCGGCGTCGGCAGGGGGGTGTCGAGGGACAGGGCCTTGCCGATGGCGGGGCGGGCGGCGACGACGATCATCTGGCCGGGGTGCAGGCCGTTGGTGAGCTGGTCGAGGTCGGCGAAGCCGGTCGGGACGCCCACCATCTGGCCGCTGCGGCTGCCGATGGCCTCCAGCTCGTCGAGGGCGCCGGGCATGATGTCGGCCAGGGGCGCGTAGTCCTCGGAGGTGCGCCGCTCGGTGACCTTGTAGACCTCCGCCTGGGCGCGGTCGACGAGGTCGTCGACCTCTTCGTTCTGGCCGCCGTAGCCGAAGGAGACGATGCGGGTGCCGGCCTCGATGAGGCGGCGCAGGATGGCCTGCTCGCGGACGATCTTGGCGTAGTAGCCGGCGTTGGCGGCCGTGGGGACGACCGCCGTGAGGGTGTGGAGGTAGGCGGCGCCCCCTACCCGGGCCATCTCGCCGCGTTTCTGCAGCTCGTCGAAGACCGTGACGGCGTCGGCCGGCTCGCCGCGGCCGTAGAGGTCGGTGATGACCTCGTAGACCATCTGGTGGGCCGGGCGGTAGAAGTCGTCGGCGCGCAGGATCTCGACGACGTCGGCGATGGCGTCCTTCGACAGCAGCATGCCGCCGAGGACCGACTGCTCCGCGTCGATGTTGTGAGGCGGTGTGCGCTCGAAACCTGGGCCTCCGCCGGCCTCTTCCTCGTCAATGCTCACCGCGCCCCCTCAGACACTTGCAGGCGGTCGCACCACCCCCATATGTAGTCGACCGGTGTGACAGTTTCTCGGAGTCGCGGGCAGACGGCAACGTGGCCTGTGGACAACCCTGTGGTCAAGCTGTGCACTATCCCGCTGAAGGTGTGAACGACCTGTGGACGGCCCTGGGGATAACTCTTTCGGATATCCACAGAACCCCGGGTGAGCAGGGCGAACAGTGTCCACCGGCTGTGGACTAAAGAAAGTTGGCCCGACACGCCGAGTAAGGTCCATACTGGACGAATGCCCATTACCTCCAGAGATCGGGAGATTCTGCGGCTCGCCGTGCCCGCGTTCGGGGCCCTGGTGGCCGAGCCGTTGTTCCTGCTCGCCGACTACGCCATCGTGGGACACGGCCTGGGCACCACGGCGGTGGGCGCCCTAGGGGTGGCGGGCACGGTCCTGACGACGCTGATCAACCTGTGCGTCTTCCTCGCCTACGGCACCACGGCCTCCGTGGCCCGCCAGTCGGGCGCGGGCAACCACGCGCGGGCCATGCGCAGCGGTGTGGACGGCATCTGGCTGGCACTGGCGATCGGGGCCGGGCTGATCCTGGTGTGCTGGCCGCTGGCGCTGGCGATCGTGGAGCTGATCGGCGCGACGGGCACACAGGCCGCGCAGGCGGTGACGTACCTGCGGATCAGCCTGATCGGCGCGCCCGGCATGCTCGTCGTGCTGGCCGGCACCGGCGTGCTGCGCGGGCTGCAGGACACGGTGACGCCGCTGGTGGTGGCCGTGGGGTCGTTCGCGTTGAACGCGGGGCTGAACGCCTGGTTCGTGCTGGGGCTCGGCTGGGGCATCGCCGGGTCGGCGTGGGGCACGGTGATCGCCCAGGTGGCGGGGGCGGCCGTCTATCTGGTCGTGGTGGCTCGGGGGGCGATCCGGCTGGGTACGTCGCTGGCGCCCAGCATGGACGGGATCAGGCAGGCGGGCACGGCCGGGGTCGCGCTGCTGATCCGTACCCTGTGCCTGCGGATCGTGCTGATCGTGGCCACCGTGATCGCGACCAGGATGGGCGAGGCCGAGCTGGCCGCGTACGCGCTGGCCACGCAGGTGTGGACGCTGCTCGCCTTCGCGCTGGACGCCATCGCCATCGCGGGGCAGGCCATCACCGGGCGTTCCCTCGGCGCCGGAGATGTGCCCGCCACCAGGGCCGCGACCAGGCGGATGACCCAGTGGGGCCTCTGGTCGGGCGTGGTGCTCGGGCTGCTCGTCGTGGCCGCCAGGCCGGTGCTGCCCGGCCTGTTCGACGCCGATCCGCGGGTGGCCGAGCTGCTGCTGGCGCTGATGTGGCCGGTGGCGTTGTTCCAGCCGTTGTGCGGGGTGGTGTTCGTGCTCGACGGGGTGTTGATCGGGGCGGGCGATCAGCGGTACCTGGCGTGGGCTGGGGTGTGGACGACGGTGGCGTACCTGCCGGCGGCGCTGCTCGCGTGGGGGTTCGGGGTGGTCGCGCTGTGGTGTGCGCTGGGGGTGTGGATGGTGGCTCGGTGGATCACTCTGACCCGGCGGGCGGCCGGCACCGCCTGGCTGGTGACCGGCGCATAGACCTGTCAACGACATCCGCCTGACCGCCGCCGCTCCCCGCGCTCGGACCGCGCCTCCGCGCCTCCGCGCCTCCGCGCCTCCGCGCCTCCGCGCGCCCGAACGCCCGAACGCCCGAACGCCCGAGCGCGACGCCGCACGGTAGCCCTGGTTGGAGTGCCAACGTGATGGTTTCGTGCTTGCTGTTGTCCGAGGGGTGAGACATTGTGGGCGAGTTCCCTGAGCGGGGTGTTCCTTGTCCACGATCCTGCGGCGCTTACCGCCTTCCGAGGCGACCGGCCTGCGTACCGGCGCCCGGCACAGCCTGGCTGAGCTCTACCGCCCGGCCGACCTGGTGGTGCTCGGACTCGGTGTGATGATCGGCGCCGGCATCTTCAGCATCGCCGGCCGCCAGGCCGCCACCACGGCGGGGCCCGGCGTGATCCTGTCGTTCATGATCGCGGGGATCGCCTGCCTGCTCGCGTGCCTGTGCTACGCCGAGCTCTCCTCCACGATGCCGACCTCGGGCAGCGCGTACACGTTCACGTACGTCATCTTCGGCGAGGTCTGGGCGTGGATCATCGGCTGGGCGCTGATCCTGGAACTGCAGCTGGCCGCGGCGGTGGTGGCCAGGGCCTGGGGCGAGATCGCCGTCGGCGCGGTGGCGAACTTCGGCGTGCGCGTCCCCGCCTCCGGCATCGTGCAGGACCTGCTGGTGTTCGTGATCCTGGTGCTGCTCACCGGCATCGTGGCGCTGGGCGCGCGGATCGGGCTGCGGGCGCTGTGGATCATGGTATCGGCCAAGTTGCTGGCCATCGGCGCGGTCATCGTCGTCGGGGTCATGCACATCGACGTGGCCAACTACGGCGAGTTCTACGTCCCGCCCAAGACGCTGGAGGTCGCGCCGGCGACCATACTGGAGATCTTCTACGGCGAGAGCCAGGCGTTCGGCTGGTTCGGCATCTTCGCGGCGGCCTCGGCGATCGCGTTCGCCTACATCGGCTTCGACATCGTGGCCACCTCCGCCGAGGAGACCGTGAACGCGCGCAGAGCCGTGCCCAAGGGCATGATCCGCAGCCTGGTGATCGCCACCGTCATCTACATCGCGGTGGCGCTGGTCATGGTGGGTCTGGCCCCGTACACGCGGATCTCCGAGGACGCGCCGCTGGCGAGCGCGTTCAGGGCCGTGGGTGTGGATTGGATGGTGCACGTCATCGACGTGGGCGCGGTGCTCGGGCTGACCACCGTGATCCTCGTGCTGATCGTGGGGCAGACGCGGGTGCTGTTCTCGATGGCCCGCGACGGGCTGATCCCGAGCGGCCTGGCCACGGTCAGCCGCCGCTATCACACGCCTTCGCGAGTGACGCTGGTGATCGGGTTCGTGGCGATCGTGCTGGCCGAGTTCGTGCCGGTGCTCACGATGCAGGAGCTCGTGGTGCTCGGGACGCTGTTCGCGTTCGCGTTCGTGGCGGCCGGGGTGATCGTGATGCGGCGGCGCATGCCGCACCTGGAGCGGGGTTTCCGGGTGCCGCTCTCGCCGCTGCTGCCGGCGCTGTCGCTGCTGGCCACGCTCTGGCTCATGGTCAACCTGCGCGTCCTGACCTGGGCCTGGTTCGTCCTGTGGATGGCCTTCGGCCTGCTCGTCTATCTCGTGTACGGCCGCCGCCACAGCCTCCTGGCCCGCCCGAACCCGCCCCCGCGGCCGGTGCACGGCCGGCACAGGCGCTGAAACACGGCCGCTAGAACCGGCCCGACTCCAGCACGCTGCGCAGGAACTCCTGGGTACGCGGCTGCTCAGGCGCGGTGAAGATCTGCTCGGGAGGGCCCTTCTCCAGCAGCACGCCCCCGTCGAGGAAGCACACCGTGTCCGAGATATCCCGACAAAAGCCCATTTCGTGGGTCGTGAGGATCATCGTCATCCCCGACTCCTTGAGCTCCCTGATGATCCCCAGCACCTCGACGACCAGGGCCGGATCGAGCGCCGAGGTGACCTCGTCCAGCAGCATCAGCCTGGGCTGGGTGGCCAGCGCCCTGATGATGGCCGCCCGCTGCTGCTGGCCGCCCGAGAGCTGGTCGGGGTAGGCCCGCGCCTTCTCCGCCAGCCCGAACCTGGCCAGCAGGTCGTACGCCTGCTCCTCGGCCCGCGCCCGCTCCACCCGGTGCACCTGGCGGGGCGCCAGCGTGATGTTGTCGAGCACGGTCATGTGCGGGAACAGGTTGAACGCCTGGAACACGATGCCGAGCCGCTTGCGCACCTGGTCCACGTTCGCCCGCGGGTCGGTGATCTCCTCGCCGTCGAGGTAGATGCTGCCGTCGTCCACGGTCTCCAGCAGGTTGATACAGCGCAGGAGCGTGGATTTGCCCGAGCCGGAGGCCCCGATGAGGCTGACCACCTCGTGCGGGGCCACCTCCAGGTCGATGCCGCGCAGCACGTGGTGACCCTGGAAGTTCTTCCACACCCCTTCGATCGTCAGCAGGCTCATGCCGCCTCCCCTGCGGGGCTGTGGGTGGTCGTCGGCTCGCTCATGCTCCGCGCCTCCTGCGCGTCCGGGCGGCCAGGTGGTCGGTGAACCTGGCCATGGGGATGGTGAGCAGGATGAACAGCAGCGCGGCGACCAGATAAGGCGTGTAGTTGAACGTGCTGGACGCGTGGATCTGCGCCTGCCGCAGGGCCTCCAACGGCCCGATCGTGGCCACCAGGGCGGTGTCCTTCTGGAGCGAGACGAAGTCGTTCAGCAGCGGTGGCACGACCCGGCGGGTGGCCTGCGGCAGCACCACGAACCGCATCGTCTTGACGTGGCTCAGCCCGAGCGAGCGGGCCGCCGCAACCTGGCTGGGATGCACGGACTCGATGCCGGAGCGGAAGACCTCGGCCACGTAGCCGCCGTAGGAGAGGGTCAGCGCGATGATCCCCAGCGTCGCCAGATCCGTGGGGATGCCCTGCAGCCTGAGCGCCGGCAGCCCGAACCCGATGAGATAGATCACCAGGATCGTCGGCACGCCGCGGAACACGTCGGTGTAGAGGGTGGCCAGGGCCCTGATCGGGAAGAAGGCGGGCGTCCTGACGCCTCTGGCCAGCGCCACCAGCAGACCCACGATGAGGATCAGCGGCTCGGCGATGAGGAAGATCTTGATGTTGAGCAGGAAGCCTTCGAGCACGTCGGGCAGCGCCTCGGCGAACTGGCCGCCGTCGAAGAACGTCGCCCGCACCCGGGGCCAGCCCGGCGAGCGGGAGACCAGCCAGACGAGCAGGACGATGAAGACGATCGTCGAGGCCGTCGCGATCGAGGCCGAGCGCCGCGCGTACGACCTGCGGACCTGCTCCCGCTTGACCTGGCGCTCGGACTTGACCCACTCGCTCATCGCAGTTCGGGGGCGCCCGCCGCCGAGCCGAGCCACGCCTGCTCGATCTTGGCCAGTTCGCCCTTCGTCTTCAGGGCGTCCACGGCCTTGTCCACGCACGGCTTGAGCGCGCTGCCCTTCTCCATGACCAGCCCGAACTCCTCGGGCGTGCCGCCCGTCGAGCTGAACTGGCCGACGATCTTCGACTTCTCCACCTGGGCCGCCGTCACGTAGAACGCCGTCGGCAGGTCCACGACGAGCGCGTCGACCTGCTTGTTCTTCAGCGCGTTCACCGCG
This sequence comes from Nonomuraea sp. NPDC048882, assembly GCF_040649755.1. Classification (NCBI taxonomy): domain Bacteria; kingdom Bacillati; phylum Actinomycetota; class Actinomycetes; order Streptosporangiales; family Streptosporangiaceae; genus Nonomuraea; species Nonomuraea sp. NPDC048882. The sequence goes on along the minus strand of NZ_JBEZGB010000002.1, from coordinate 670,684 downwards.
TCGATCTGCTCGTTGTAGACGTTGGGGTCGGCTGAGGGCTGGATGACGTTCTTGACCGCTTCGAGGGAGGTCGTCCCGACCTGTACGCCGATCTTCGCGTCCTTGAGCTCGGCCAGGCTCTTCGCGCCGGCGTACTTCCCGCCCTCGACCGCCACGATGGCCTGCTTGACGGTGTAATAACCCTTGCTGAAGTCGACCGCCTTGGCCCGGTCAGGGGTGATCGAGACCTGGTTGACGTCGAAGTCGAACTGCTTCTCCCCCGGCGCGAACGCGGTGTCGAACTTCACCGTGTTCCACTGCACCTCGGTGCGGTCGAAGCCGAGCTCCCCCGCCACGGCGAACGCCACCGCGCTCTCGAACCCCTGCCCGCTGGCAGGGTCGTCGTCCTTGAACCAGGGCTCGTAGGCGGGCTTGTCGGTGCCGATCGTCAGCTTGCCCGGCGTGACCAGGGCGAGCTGTTCCTTGGTGCAGGCGGTGGAGGTGGTGGGGGCGGCCGTGGTCGCCGTGTCGTCGACCGGTGCGCAACCGACGAGCGCCACGGCCAGCGCGAGCAGCATGAGGGGACGGCCCATGGCCAAGCCTCCAGGGGGAACGTGCCAGAACGAGGGCATTCTACGCCGATCAACTAGGGATTAGAGTGCCGGGGGCCCAGCTGACCACGGTAATCGGCCCACCTGGGCTCGCGTCACGGCGGCCCGCCGGTGAAGGGTCAGAGGCCGTTTCCTGGAGGGCCCTCGGCCGAAGTGCGGCGGGTGGTTCGCGGTGGCCTGCCGTAAAGGAAGAGAGCCTGAAAAAAAGAAAAGACCCCCGCAAGCGAGGGCCTTCTCAAAAACAGTCGTCAGCCTGCGACGACCTCGACGTCGACCGAAGCCGACACCTCGGGGTGCAGCTTGACGGTGACCTTGTGGGAGCCGACGCTCTTGATCGGGTTGACGATCTCGATGCGGCGGCGGTCGAGGATCGGGCCGCCGGCGGCCTTGACGGCCTCGGCGATGTCGCCCGTGGTGATCGAGCCGAACAGGCGGCCGGAGTCGCCCGCGCGGGTGGCCAGGCGGACGCGCAGCGCGCCGATCTGGCCGGCGACCTCCTTGGCGGTGCCGAGGTCGCGGATCTCGCGAGCGTCGCGAGCCTTGCGGATGGTCTCGATCTGCTTCTCGGCGCCGCGCGTCCAGCGCATGGCGTAGCCGCGCGGGATGAGGTAGTTACGGCCGTAGCCGTCCTTGACCTCGACGATGTCGCCCGGGGTGCCGAGGCCGGAGACCTCGTTGGTGAGGATGAGCTTCATTTCGACAGGCCTCCTTAGCGCGCGGTGCTCGTGTAAGGCAGCAGAGCCACCTCACGGGCGTTCTTGATCGCGGTCGCCACGTCACGCTGGTGCTGGGTGCAGTTGCCCGTCACCCGGCGCGCACGGATCTTGCCGCGGTCGGAGATGAACTTCCGCAGCAGCGCCGTGTCCTTGTAGTCGACGTAGGAGATCTTGTCGTGGCAGAACAGGCAAACCTTCTTCTTGGGCTTGCGCAGTGCCGGCTTGGCCATCGTGGTGCTCCTTTCAGAGCCCCGCCGTCAGAGCGGGAATGGACTCGGGCTTGTGGACTGGGATTTAGAAAGGCGGTTCGTCGCTGAAGTCGTTGCCGCCGCCGCCGAAGCCGCCGCTCTGCTGACCACCGCCACCGCCGCCGAACCCGCCGCCTCCGCCACCCTGGAAGCCGCCGCCCTGAGGCGGGGCGGGGGTGGCCGAGGCCCACGGGTCGTCGGCGGGACCGCCGCCGAAGCCGCCGCCGCCGCCCCCACCCTGACGGGAGGTGCGGTTGACCTTGGCGGTGGCGTTGCGCAGAGACGGGCCGACCTCGTCGACCTCGACCTCGTAGACCGTGCGCTTCTCGCCTTCCTTGGTCTCGTAAGACCGCTGCTTGAGCCGCCCCTGCACGATGACCCGCATGCCGCGCTGGAGGCTCTCGGCGGCGTTCTCCGCCGCCTGCCGCCAGACGTTGCAGGTCAGGAAGAGACTCTCGCCGTCTTTCCACTCGTTGGTCTGTCGATCCATGAACCGCGGAGTGGACGCGATGCGGAATCGAGCCACCGCTTGCCCCGTCGGGGTGAAGCGCAGCTCCGGGTCGTCGACCAGGTTGCCGACGATGGTGATTACGGTGTCGCCTGCTGCCATGGCTAGCGCTCGCCTTCCTGCACGCCTTCGCTTGGATTACGGCTCAGAGTACGGGGCTCCCCCGACAAAAACCGGAGGTTAGTGCACGTCCGGACGCAGGACCTTGGTGCGCAGGATGCCCTCGTTGAGGTTCATCTGCCGGTCGAGCTCCTTGACCGTCGCGGGCTGCGCGGACAGGTCGATGACGGCGTAGATGCCTTCCGACTTCTTGTCGATGTCGTAGGCGAGACGGCGACGGCCCCAGACGTCGACCTTCTCCACGGTGCCGCCGTCGTTGCGGACCACGGTGAGGAACTGGTCGAGGGACGGCGCGACGGTGCGCTCATCGAGCGAAGGGTCCAGAATGACCATTACTTCGTAACGACGCATGCGGGACTCCAACCTCCTCTGGACTCTTGCGGTCACGACACTCTGCCGTGACAGGAGGACGCTGACGTCTTGCCCCGGGCGGGCCCCTTTCGGCAGCCCGGGCTGATGGATCACCCATCACAACGCAGCGTGCCCAAGGTTACCAGCAGCGAGTAGGTGGGAAGGCCTTGAGGAAACCTAGGGGGTGGTGGTCGTGCCACATGTGCTTCAACCCTCCGAGAGGGAACGCTTCAGGCTCACGCTCAACACCGACGGACGCCCGCATCCGGTGGAAAACGTTCTCGCCGTCGTCACCCTGGTGTGCGGCGTGGTCGCCTTCGTCGCGACGTTCTGGACCTCGGCGCACATGATCGCGTCGTGGTTCGGCACGCTCGGGTTCGGCGTGGGGCTCTACTCACAATACGTCTCGGCGACGACGCCGCAGCGGGTGCTCAACATCATGGGGCTCGTCGGCGCGTTCGTCGGAGCCGCGCTGGGCATCGCCCACGGCGGCTTCCTCCCCCACCCATAAGCCTTGCGCACACGAGCGATGGCCCCGGCGACACGTCTGCCGGGGCCATCCGATATGTGACTCACGCGCCGATGTGCAGGTCTATGCCGAGCAGGATCAGGAACCAGAGGAACACCGCGAGCAGCGCCTCCGCGAGGTCCCGCAGCAGCCCCGGTGTGATGTAGTCGTAGACCCAGGCGACGTAGATGCCGACGATCACGTAGACCAGAACGATCAGCGCTCGTAAGCGCCAGCGGCTCATAGGGTTTCTCCTCGGGGTAGGGGGCGCCTCCCGACTGCCCTCCGGCGCGCCGGCCAAACGCCGCTCACCGGGCTCGAGACAGGGCTCGGGTTCAGGGGTCACGACAAGGGCTCGGGGCAAGCGCTCCGGGACCAGGGCTCGGGACGAAGGGCGCGGGATAAGCTCGTCGGCATGGTGCGTATCGGAGCTCATGTCGGTCAGGACGACCCCGCCGCCCACGCCGCCCAGGTGGGGGCCGAGGTGGTGCAGTTCTTCCTGGGCGACCCGCAGGGTTACGACAAGCCCGTGCTGCCCGAGCAGCCGGTCGAGGGCGTCGACATCTACATTCACGCGCCCTACCTGGTCAACGTGGCGACCACCAACAACCGCATCAGGATCCCCAGCCGCAAGCTGCTCGAACAGCACCTGAAGGCGGCCGCCGGGCTCGGCGCCAAGGGCCTGATCGTGCACGGCGGCCACGTCAACAAGAGCGACGACCCGCAGGCCGGGTTCGACAACTGGCGCAAGGTGTTCGAGCGCATGGAGTGCCCCATCCCGGTACTGATCGAGAACACGGCGGGCGGCGGCAACGCGATGGCGCGCAAGCTCGACCGCATCGCCCGGCTGTGGGAGGCGCTCGACGGGTTCGACGTGGGCTTCTGCCTCGACACCTGCCACGCGCACGCCGGCGGCGAGGAGCTGGTCGACGTGGTCGAGCGGGTCAAGGCCATCACCGGCCGCATCGACCTCGTCCACTGCAACGACTCGCGCGACGACTTCGACTCGGGCGCCGACCGCCACGCCAACCTGGGCCAGGGGAAGATCGACCCGGAGCTGATCCTCGCGGTCTGCCGGGCGGCCGGGGCGCCGATCGTGGTGGAGACGCCCGCCGAGGGCCAGGCCGACGACATCGCCTTCCTGCGCAAGAACCTGTGACCCACCAGTCCATGGCCGGTTGCACACAGCCTGTGGATAACTTCCCTGGATTACCGAGACGAAAAAGTGGGTAGAGGTCTCAGCCCGCCCACGCGCCACTCAGGAAACGCCCGGCGTTGACCAGCATCAGCGGCCCCGAGATCAGGGCATAAAGGACGATCACCCACGTCCGCCTGGTCGCGACCCTGGCCACCAGCACCCACAGCGGAAACCACAGCAGCAGCGAGCGCGGGATCGACAGGTAGTAGGCCGAGGTCATCAGCGCCGCCGCCTGCGTGCCCGTGTAGACGGCCTCGCTCCACCGCCGCAGGACGAGCAGCCAGACCAGCCCGACGACCACCACCACGGCCCCGGCCAGCTCCATCCTGAAGGCCACCGCGAAGTCGCCCCCGCCCATGGCGGTATGCCAGGTCGTCGCCCACGCCTCCCACGGCCAGGCGAAGTCCCGCCCCCAGCCGGCCTCCTGCGCGTGCTTCCAGGCCAGCCAGTCGCCGGTCCTGCCGTAGTGGTAATACGAGTACGCCACCAGCGGAAGCACCGGCACGACCAGCCACCCCACCCGCCGCAACGACTCCCCGCGCATCGCGAACTCCACCACCAGCGCGACCGCCAGGAACAACCCCGTGATCCGCACGCACGAGGCCCCCGCGGCCAGCAGCACGGCGGCCGGCCAGCGCCCCTGCCTGGCGGCCAGCCACGCCGGGATCGCGAAGGCCAGAAACAGCGACTCGCTGTATCCGGCGGCCAGGAACACCGCCACGGGAAAGAGCAGCAGCGCCAGCACGGCCATCCAGCCCGACGCGCCCTCGACCTCGGCCAGCCGGGCCAGCGCGACCATGGCCACCGCCCCGGCCACCAGCGAGACGATCAGCCCGGCCGTCGCCCAGTCCGGCACCACGAGGTGGACCAGCCGCAGCGCCACGGGCAGCCCGGGAAGGAACGCGGGCAGGCCGTCGTCCACCGGCTGTCCCGGCTCGCCGTCGTATCCGTGCTCGGCGATGGTGATGAAGAGCGTCGTGTCCCACTTGCGCCACTTGTCGGCGTACCCGGACAGCGTCGCGCCGAGCAGGGTCGCCATCAGCAACCCAGCCCGTGAGCCGAACCAGAGCAGCAGCGCGTCCCGGCCGGTGGAGCGGGTGATCATCCGGCCGGGGCCGCCGGCGCGCGGCGGGTGCTCATCGGACCAGGGACGCCAGCGTGAAGCGGTCCTGGGCGCCGTCGAACACGCCACCCGTCTGGTCGTCGATGCCCGCCTGGCGCACCGTGTCCTTCTCGGGGCGCAGGATGTCCCGCACCACGAACGCCATCATGATCCCGATGGTGATGATCCGGCCCCAGACTGCGGTGAAGTACGTGTCGTCACCGATGCCCAGGTCGTCGCGGTCGAGCGGCGACTGGCCGACCAGATAGAGCCAGATGGCCACGAAGTACCAGATCTCGGCCAGCTGCCACAACACCAGCGGCTTCCAGTTGGGCCTGGCCAGCACCGCGAGCGGCACCAGCCACAGCACGAACTGCGGCGACCACACCTTGTTCGTCATCATGAACGCGGCCAGCGCCAGGAAGCAGATCTGCGCCAGCCGCGGCCGGCGCGGCGCCGCCAGCGTGAGCACGGCGATGCCGGCGCACATGATCACCAGCGACGCCATCCCGAGCACGCTCACGTCGCCGGTGCCGAGGACCGGCCAGTTCTTGTTCTGGAAGAACAGCCAGGCCGAGCCCCAGTCGACCCCGCGTTCCTCGGAGAAGACGTAGAACCTGCGCCAGCCGTCCCACGCGAAGATCATGAACGGCAGGTTCACCGCCAGCCACGCGCCCGCGGCCGCGGCGGAGGTCACCAGGAACGGCCTCCATCGCGCGGTGCGCAACGTCAGCAGGAACAAGGCGCCCACGAACATGAGCGGATAGAACTTGGTCGCGATGGCCAGCCCCAGCAGCACCCCGGCCGTCACCTGCCGCTGCTGCTTCCAGGCCAGCAGCATGCCCATGGACAGCGCGCCGGCGACCAGGTCCCAGTTGATGTAGGCGGCCAGCACCACGGCCGGCGAGATCGCGTACCAGAGGGAGTCCCACCGGCGCGTCGGGCCGGCCACCGCGGCCATCAGCAGCACGCCGATCACGAGGCAGACGCCGAGCAGGACCACGGTCAGGTCGTAGAAGCGCACGGCCTGTGCGACCTTGTCCAGCTCCAGCGCCCGCGAGATCCAGCTCATCACCTGCATGACCTCGCCCAGCACCACGGGGTATTCGACCTGCTTGTCGAACGGCACCTGGGCGAAGTAGGGGTTCTGGGTGGCCAGCTCCCTGTCGAAGTAGAGGGGGTAGATGTCGGTGTAGCAGAAGTTCGTGTACGTGGTGACCTGGTCGTTCCAGCCCCCGGTGCGGCAGGGCAGGCGCACCACGTACGCCAGGCTCGCACCGAGGGCCGCGATCAGGCCGAGGGGCAGATAAGGCACGGCACGCGTCACCCAGGTGGCGCGTGCCTCTGTGCTCATCACTGGTCCTCTGGCCTGAAGTACATCGGGCCGGTCCCTGTGGGTCTGGCGTCGGGAGCGGAGCCACCGCCCGAGAAGTCGAGGTCGCCCGACCCCGGGCCGCCGGTGTCCTCGTCGAGGCCGTCGTCGATGGAGGCGTCGTCATCGGTGCCGGCGTCGTCGCCGCAGTTGATGAAGCAGTCCTCGTCACCCTGGTCGAACGGGTTGTCGCTGTCGAACGGGTTGTCGCTGTCCGGCGTCGGCGTCGGGGTCGGCGTCGGGCTCGGCACGATGTTCTCCGGCACGCCCACCTCGGCCCGGTCGGGGAACTGCTCGACGGGCAGGTTCTCGTGGGCGAGCTGCATGAACTTCTGCCAGGCGATCGTGGGCGGGCCGGCGCCTTCGAACCGGAGCGAGACCTCGTAGGGCCGCGTGTACGGGTTGTTCCACCCGTACTTCTTGCTGCCCTTGCGGAAGACCGGGCAGTTGGAGTGCTGGGGCGGAACGACCTTGCCCGACTTGGTCCTGCACTCCTCGCGGTAGAACCCGACCGCCGTGGAGATCTGCGGCGTGTAGCCGACGAACCAGGCTTCCTTCTCGTCGTTGTTCGTACCGGTCTTGCCGGCGGCCGGCCTGGCGCCGAGGCCCTTGCCCGCCGCGGTGCCGCCCGGCTTGAGCACCGCCTGCATGGCGACCGTGGCGTCGGCCGCCACTTGGGGGTCGATGACCGACTTGGCGACGGCCTGCTCGGGGTAGGCGACCTTGCCCTTGAGCTCGACCTTCTGCACCACGTGGTAAGGGGTGTACTTGCCGCCGTTGGCGAAGATCGAGTATCCGGCCGCCTGCTCCACCGGTGTCACCAGCGCGCTGCCGATGGCGAACTGGTAGTGGTGGACCTTGACGTCGTCCTCCATGCGCTGGGTGTTGAACCCGGCCGCCTCGACGAGGTTCTTGACGTCGTCGAGCCGGTTGGGCAGCGCGTACGCCATCGACACGAACGCCGTGTTGACCGACGCGGCGGTGGCCTTGATCACGTCCACGGCCGCACCGACGTTGTGGCTGTTCTTGATGCCGCCGGCCTGCTGTCCGGGCAGCTCCTTGGGCACGGTCTCGTTGCCCGGCACGTAGCTCTTGAGCGAGTAGCCGGCCTGCAGCCAGGCGGCCAGCACATACGGCTTGAACGCGGAGGCCGCCTGCTTGGTGGACTGGAAGGGCTCGTTCCACGGGTCGGTGAGGTAGTTGTCGCCGCCGTAGAAGGCGAGGACGCGCCCGTTCTTCGGGTTCACCGCGGCCAGGCCGCCGTGGAACTCGGTGGACATGTTGAAGGCCTGGCGCGTGCTCTTCATCGCGGTCTTCGCCGCCTGCATGAGCTTCCTGTCGAAGGTCGAGACGATCTTGTAGCCGCCGCTCTCGACCTCCTCACGGGTCAGGCCGCGCTGCTTGAGCTCCTTCAGCACGAGATCGACCATGTAGCCGTTCAAGCCACCGAGGCCGCCGTTGGGGTTGTTCTTGACCGTCTTGGGGAACTTGGCGGTCTTCGGCAGGTTGCCGTACTTCTCCGGCCACTGCTCGGACATGTACTGGATGACCGTGTTGAAGCGCTCCTTGAGCGCGGGGGCGTCGGGCTCCCATGCGGGCTGCTGGATGCGCGCGGCGAGGTAGGCGCCCTGCTCGGGGCTCAGCTTGGCGGCGGTGACGCGGGGGCCGAAGTACGCCTTGGCGGCGGCCTCCACACCGTAGGCGCGGCCGAAGTTCACCGTGTTGAGGTAGGTGGCGAGGATGTCGTTCTTGCTCATGGTGTCGTCGAGCTTGACCGCGACGAAGATCTCCATGATCTTCCGCTTGATCGACACCTCCTGGCTGAGGCCGTCGAAGTAGCCGCGGGCCATCTGCTGGGTGATCGTCGAGGCGCCCTGCAGCTGCTGACCGGTCGCGGTCATCCAGGCCGAGCGGACGATGCCGGAGATGGAGATGCCGGAGTCCTCGTAGAAGGTGTCGTTCTCGATGGCCACCGCGCCGTCCTTGACGCTGTCGGCCATCTTCTCGATCGGCACGATCTCGCGCTTGTAGCCCAGGTGGGCGATGACGTGCTTGCCGTCGCGGTAGTAGACCGTGCTCTGCTGGGCCAGCGCCTCGGCCTGCGCGGCGCTGGGCACCGGCGTGTTGGCGTACGCGACCATGATCATGCCGAACAGGCCGGCCGCGAGCACCACGGCGCCGGCCACCACGATCTTCCAGCTCGGGACGAACCTGCGCCAGCCGCCTTTGCCGCCGTCGTCGCCGTCCTTGCGTCTGGACGGTCCGGGAGGTCCGGGAGGTTCGGGCGGGCCGCCCGAGCCGCGACGGCGCGAGCGCCGCGGCCCGTCGCTGACGATCGTCTCCTGGCTGCTCATCCCGCGCGTGTCCTGGCGCGCGCGGGAGCGCGGCGGCTGCTCGCCACCGCGCTGGTAGGGGTCACCAGGGCCTTGGTGGTGCTCGGCGCGCGCCTGCCGCGGCTCGGGACGCCGAGGCGGGCTCTCGTCGTACGGCTGCGCGGCCATGGCGCCGGTCTGCTCGTACGCGGCCTCCGCGCGGCGTGGCGGTTGCCTGGAGTCCCAACTCTGGTCGCTGGTTTGGGGTGCGCCATTTTGCGGCAAAGAACGGGGTGAGCTGGAGCGTCGGCGTCTCCCCGGGCGGCCGGTCCCCTCGTTCATGCTGTTACTCACACGTCCTCGCAACGTCATCGGAACAGAAACGGCGGTCGGGCGTGAGGTTTCTCGCCGCCCTCGGTCATCACGCTTGGCCGACGAGGTCAGGCGGTCCGTTCCCGAGGACGTACGAAACCGTCAGGTGATTCCAGGAACAACCTTGGCAGACCTCGACCACGTACACCCGGAACTCATCGTAATCATGGGCCATTGCGGCGAGTTCTGATGCGACCTTTGCCTGACCGGCATGCCTTCCGAGGCAATCGCCGTAGACATAGGTCACGTTGGTGACGTTCTCCCTTTCGCAGACCGGGCAGGGGCGTTCGGTCGGTTCGCCGAAGTGGCGCGCCGCGCGAAGGAGGTAGGGCTGTGCGTCACAGACGTCGCCGCGCGAGGCGCGCCCCGAACGCAGGGAGCGGACCACCGCCCGTTTCGCGAGGCCGTAATCCACCACCCTTCTCTGTGACCACATGGGCGCCAGACTACGGCGTTTTTCGGGTTGATCCCAACGGCTTGGCAGATTCAGAGATTGCCGTCATATAGCGGCTCGACGTATCCTCGTGATGTATCGGCTCGATACATCGACGCGAGAGGGGACGGTTCCCATGGCCGGCGGACAGGGCAGAGTCCTGGAACTGGCCGTGCTCGGGTCGCTGCACGAGACTCCGCTCCACGGCTACGAGCTGCGCAAACGGCTCAACGCCCTGCTGGGGATGTTCCGTGCGTTCTCCTACGGGTCGCTGTACCCGTGCCTGCGCTCGCTCCTGGCCCAGGGCCTCATCGCGGAGGAGCAGCCCGCTCCCGCCGCGATCGTCGGCGGCAGATCGAAGATCGTCTACAAGCTGACCGCAGAGGGCAAGGAACGACTGCAGGACATGCTGACGCAGGCCGGTCCTTCCGCCTGGGAGGACGAGAGCTTCGGGGTGCACTTCGCCTTCTTCCGCCACACCGAGGCGGAGGTGCGCCTGCGCATCCTCGAAGGCCGCAGGAGCCGGTTGGAGGAGCGGCTCGACGCGGTGCGCACCGCGCTGGCGCGCACTCGGGAGCGTCTCGACAGTTACACACTTGAGCTGCAACGCCACGGGCTCGAGTCCGTCGAACGCGAGGTGCGCTGGCTGAACGAGCTGATCGCAACTGAGCGTCGGGCCTCGTCGGAGGACAGGCCCGAAAGAGATACGTCAACTGATGAGTAAAGGAGCGAGTGCGATGGGTTCGGTTCGCGTGGCCATTGTCGGTGTCGGCAACTGCGCGTCGTCACTGGTCCAGGGCGTTCACTACTACAAGGACGCGGACCCGGACACACGGGTGCCGGGCCTCATGCACGTGAAGTTCGGCGACTACCACGTCGGCGACGTCGAGTTCGTCGCCGCCTTCGACGTGGACGCCAAGAAGGTCGGCCGCGACCTGTCCGAGGCCATCGTCGCCAGCGAGAACAACACGATCAAGATCACGGATGTGCCGCCCACGGGGGTGACCGTCCAGCGGGGCCACACCTTCGACGGCCTGGGCGAGTTCTACCAGGAGATCATCGACGAGTCCGACGAGGCGCCCGTCGACGTGGTCCAGGTGCTCCGTGACAACCGGGTCGACGTGCTCGTCTCCTACCTGCCGGTGGGCTCGGAGGAGGCCGACCGCTTCTACGCGCAGTGCGCGCTGGACGCGAAGGTGGCCTTCGTCAACGCGCTGCCGGTCTTCATCGCCTCCGACCCGGTGTGGGCGGAGAAGTTCACCGAGGCCGGCGTGCCGATCGTGGGCGACGACATCAAGTCGCAGGTCGGCGCCACGATCACGCACCGCGTGCTGGCCAAGCTGTTCGAGGACCGCGGGGTCGAGCTGCTGCGCACGTACCAGCTGAACTTCGGCGGCAACATGGACTTCATGAACATGCTGGAGCGCAAGCGGCTCCAGTCGAAGAAGATCTCCAAGACGCAGTCGGTCACCTCGCAGATCCCGCACGAGATGGGCAAGGCCGACGTGCACATCGGCCCGTCGGACCACGTGCCGTGGCTCGACGACCGCAAGTGGGCCTACGTCCGCCTGGAAGGGCGCTCGTTCGGTGACACGCCGCTCAACCTGGAGTACAAGCTGGAGGTGTGGGACTCGCCCAACTCGGCGGGGATCATCATCGACGCGGTGCGGGCGGCCAAGATCGCGCTCGACCGGGGCATCGGCGGGCCGATCCTGTCGGCGTCCTCGTACTTCATGAAGTCGCCGCCCAAGCAGTACTCCGACGACGAGGCCCGCGAGTACGTCGAGAAGTTCATCAGGGGCGAGGTCGAGCGCTGAACCGCTCCTTCTGAGGCGCCGCACCCCCGGTCTGCGGGGGTGCGGCCCAGTCGTTACGGGCGAGCCGCCGGCGGCAGCTCGTCGAGGGAGGCAGGCGACCAGGTCAGCGGGTCGGAGCCGAGCTCGATCAGCAGCGGCACCTGCTCCCTGCACCACGGCGAGATCGCCAGCAGCCCGTTGCGCGCCGCGTCGGCGAACTCCTTCCACGGCATCCACCACGTCTCCCCCACCTCCTCCGGGTTGGGCGCGACGGGCGCGTCGACGAGCACGCGGTAGACCGGGCACAGCTCGTGCTCGACGATGCCGTTGGCCATCACCGCCCGATAGGAGAAGCCGGGCAGCAGCAGGTCGGCGCGCTCGGCCACCAGGCCCAGCTCGTAGGAGAGCCGGCGCACGACCGCGTGGTCGAGGGCCTCGCCCGGAAGCGGATGGCCGCAGCAGCTGTTGGTCCACACCCCCGGCCAGGTGAGTTTGTGATCCGCCCGCTTGGTGAGCAGCACGCGGCCTTCCCCGTCGAAGACGTAGCTGGAGAACGCCAGGTGAAGGGGGGTCTCACGGCCGTGCACCGACGTCTTGGGCGCGGTGCCGAGCGCATGGCCGTCGCGGTCGACCAGCACAACGTGTTCCTCTGTCGTCACGCTATGAAGCGTACGAGATCAGCTACACGCTTAGGAACCCGCTGCCCACCTGCTGCACCAACCTCTGCCGCATCCTAGACGACGGGGGCGGGGCTAGGCTGTCGGCGTGTCTTTCGTCGCCGATCTGCGTGTGGTCCTGCGGGGCAGGGACTTCAGAAGGCTTTTCGGCACCCGGCTGATCTCCCAGTTCTCCGACGGGATCTTCCAGTTCGCGGTGACCGGTTTCGCCTTCTTCAGCCCCGAGAACCAGACGACCGCGCTCGAGGTCGCCGCGGGCCTGGCCGTGCTGCTGCTGCCCTACAGCGTGCTCGGGCCTTTCGTCGGCGTCTTCATCGACCGATGGTCGCGGCGGCAGATCCTGATGGTGGCCCCGTTCGTGCGCGGCACGCTACTGCTGGTGGCCGCCGGGTTGGTGGCCGCCGACGCGCCCGACGCGGCCTTCTACGGGGCGGCGCTGGCCGTGCTGGGCGTCAACCGGTTCTTCCTGGCCGCACTCGGCGCCTCGCTGCCGCACGTGGTGCCCTCCGACCGGCTGATGGCCGCCAACGCGGTCACGCCGACGTCGGGCACCGTGGTCACCTTCGTGGGCGCGGGCGTCGGCTTCCTGCTGCGCGAGCTCGTCGGCGGCGACGACTTCGGCGTCGCGCTGCTCCTCGTCATCTCCGGCGTGGTGTTCGGGATGAGCGCGCTGGTCGCCCGGCTGATGGACCGGCGGCTGCTCGGCCCCGAGCCCGACCCGGAGCGGCCGCAGGCCCGCCAGGCCATGCGCAACGTGGTCACTGGCCTGGCCGACGGCGCCAGGCACCTGCTCCACCGGCGCACCGCCGCCGCCACCATGGGCGCGATGGCGGCCCACCGCTTCCTGTACGGCATGTGCACCGCGCTCGGCATCATCCTCTACCGCTACTACTTCACCGACGGCGACTCCGAGGCCGCGCTGCGCGGGATCAGCGTCGTGGTGGCCGTCTCCGGCTTCGGCTACTTCCTGGCCGTGATCATCACCCCGTACGCGACCGAGCGGTTCGGCATCGAACGCTGGGTGACGATCGCGCTGAGCGTGGCCGGGGTGCTGACGGCGGCGCTGGTGCTGCCGTTCCAGGAGTGGGGGCTGCCGCTGGCCGGGTTCGTGCTGGGCGTGGCCGGGCAGAGCGTCAAGATCTGCGCCGACACGACCGTGCAGCGTGACGTCGAGGACCTCTACCGCGGCCGCGCCTTCTCCATCTACGACATGCTCTTCAACGGCATGTACGTGCTCGCCGCGGCCCTGTCGGCGGCCATCCTGCCGCCGGACGGCAAGTCGTACCTGGCCGTGATGATCATCTCGCTGGGCTATCCCGTGGCCGGGCTCGCCTACCGGATGATCACCGCGCCCTCACGCGCCAAGGTCGTTTGACCTGGCCCACTCCCGCAGCGCCTCGGTGGCGGCCTCCTTGCCGATCAGGCCCTTGTCGAGCCTGAGCTCCAGCAGGAACTTGTAGGCCTGCCCCACCACCGGCCCAGGCCCGATGCCGAGCACGCCCTGGATCTCGTTGCCGTCGAGCTCGGGCCGGATCTTGGCCAGCTCCTCCTCCTCGGCCAGCCTGGCGATGCGCTCTTCGAGCTGGTCGTAGGTCCGCGACAGCGCCGCGGCCTTGCGCTTGTTGCGGGTGGTGCAGTCGGCCCTGGTCAGCTTGTGCAGCCGGCTGAGCAGGGGGCCGGCGTCGCGCACGTAGCGGCGCACCGCGCTGTCGGTCCACTCGCCGGTGCCGTAGCCGTGGAAGCGCAGGTGCAGCTCGACGAGCTGGGAGACGTCGGACACCACGTCCTTCGGGAACTTCAGCTCCGTCATGCGCTTCCTGGTCATCTGCGCGCCGACCACCTCGTGGTGGTGGAACGACACCCGCCCGCCGGCCTCGTGGCGGCGGGTCTTGGGCTTGCCGATGTCGTGCATGAGGGCCGCCCAGCGCAGGATGCGATCGGGCTTGCCGTCCTCTTCCTGGGCGATGGCCTGGTCGAGCACGGTCAGCGTGTGCTCGTAGACGTCCTTGTGCCGGTGGTGCTCGTCGATCTCCAGGCGCAGCTTGGGCAGCTCGGGCAGCACGTGGGCGGCCAGCCCCGTCTCCACCAGCAGCCGCAGGCCCTCGCGCGGGCCCGCGCCGCAGATCAGCTTGTCGAGCTCGTCGCGGATGCGCTCGGCCGAGACGATCTCGATCCGCTCGGCCATCGCGGTCATCGCCGCGGTCGCCGCCTCGTCGACGGCGAACCCGAGCTGCGAGGCGAACCTGGCGGCCCGCAGCATGCGCAGCGGGTCGTCGGCGAAGGACCGCTCGGGCGGGCCCGGGGTTCGCATCAGCTTGGCGCGCAGGTCGTCGAGGCCGCCGTAGGGGTCGACGAAATGGTGCCCCGGCAGGCGTACCGCCATCGCGTTGACGGCGAAGTCGCGCCGCTCCAGGTCGGCTTCGAGCGTCTCGCCGTACATGACGTCAGGCTTGCGCGACTTCGGGTCGTAGGACTCGCTGCGGTACGTCGTGATCTCGATCAGCCAGCTGCCCTTGCGCAGGCCGACCGTGCCGAAGTCGATGCCGATCGTCCACACGGAGTCGGCCCAGTCTCTGACGATCTCCAGCACCCGTTCGGGGTGGGCGTCGGTGGTCAGGTCGAGGTCGTTGCCGACGCGGCCGAGCAGGAGGTCACGCACGGGACCACCGACGAGGGCCAGCTCATGGCCGTGCGCGGCGAACAGGCGGCCGAGCTCGTCGGCCACCGGGGCGATCTTGCGGAACAGGTCGTTCATGGCCTGCTGCTGGCTTTCGGTCAGAGTTGTGTCGGACAAACTGAGTCGGCCTTCGTCGTGTGAGGTGGCTTCCCGAAACATATCCCCCGAGCCACACCAGGTCCGGGTTACCGTCGGTCCAAGGACCGTCGGGGGCCATGGAATGCGGCAAGGAGGACTATATGAAGGACGCCCTCGCGATCCACCGCTGGCTCCTCGCACACCAGGTCCATCATGAGATCGTACGCCTTCCGCGTCCCATGACATGCGCGGAAGAGCTGCCGGAGGCGGTCTCCGCGGCGCCCGCGCGGTGCCTGACGGTCACGGTGCTCGACGTCACGACCAGGGTCGGCAGCGAGGTCGTCATCGGGGTCACCTCGCCCGTCTCCTCGCCGCTGCGGCCGGGAGCCGTCGGCGCCCTGCTCGGCGCCCGCCAGGTACGCCCCGCGCCCGCTCGCGTGGTCAACGCCGCCACCGACTACGCCGACGGGCTCGTGTGCCCGCTGCTGCTGCCGGAGTCGCTGCCCATGTTCGTCGACGACCGGCTCGTCCTCGACGACGAACTCGTCTTCACCGCCACCGGCGAGCGGCACACAGCCCTTTCTCTTCGTGCGCTCGACCTGCTGACCGTCCTGCCAGGCAAGATGGTCGACCTACGCGGTCCACGCCTGCGAGGATCACGTGTGGCGGTCGCACGACGGCACTGAGCCCGTACCATTGCGGGCGTGCGTCGTCGTAGTCCAGGCCGGGCATTCGCGTGATCCGTAAGGCCACGCTGCTCGCCGCGTTGTCAGCCGCGCTGCTCGCCCCCCTGGTGGCGGCGGTGCCGGGCGCGGCTGCCACGAAGACGAGCGCCTCCCTCGCGGCCCGCCAGAGTCTCACCGTGTCGATCACCTCGATCACGCCGGACGTGCCGAAGAACGTCACCGATGTGATCAAGATCACCGGTACGGTCCGCAACGGCACCGGCGCCCCCATGTCCGGCCTCCAGGTGCGCCTGCGTTACGACGCCCAGAAGGTCACCGACCGCGCCGCCATGGCCGCCTACCTGAGCGACCAGAACAACCAGACGCTCCCCTTCAACGTGTCCACGCGCAACTCGTTCATGGACATCCCGCCGCTCGCCGCAGGCGCCTCGCAGCGCTGGGAGATCACCGCCACGCCCGTGCAGCTCGGCCTGCGGGAGTTCGGCGTCTACCGGATCGCCGTCGACGTCGCCCAGTTCCGCGTGCCGGTCACGGCCGAGCGCACCATGCTCACGTACGCGCCGGTCACGCCGCAGCGTCCCCCGCGCAACAAGCTCGCCGTCGCGCTGCCCGTCATCGACCAGCCCCACCGCGCCGCCGACGACAACCTGTTCGTGGACGACAAGCTCAGCCAGTCGCTCGCGGGCAAGGGCCGCCTGGCCGACCTGCTGCAGATCGCGCAGTCCGCGCCCGCCAGCGTCACCTGGGTGGTCGACCCGGCGCTGCTCGACGACCTCAACGCGATGACCAAGGGTTACAAGGTCAAGACCAAGGACGGCGATCAGGCCAAGCCGGCCAGCACTGCGGCCGGGCAGTGGCTGACGGGCATGCGCACCGCGCTGGCCTCCTCGCCCGTGGCCGCGCTCCCGTACGCCGACCCCGACGTGGCCGCGCTGGCCCACCAGGGCTTCGACACGCAGACCAAGCGGGCCATCGAGCTGGGCGGGCAGAGCACCAGGGCGCTGCTCAGCCGCAACGCGAAGACCAACGTCAACTGGCCGGCGGCGGGCGTGCTCGACGCCGACGCGCTCGACCTGCTCGCGGTCAGCGGCGTCAACAGGGTGCTGCTCAACTCCACCAACCTGCCGCCGCAGCAGCCCGTCACCACCACGCCCGACGCCGCCGCGACGCTCGACTCGGTCAGCGGCCCCGTCACGGCGCTGGTCGCCGACGCCGAGCTGAGCAAGCTGTTCGAGCCGGCCGCAGGCACGTCGGTGGTGCTCAGCACGCAGCGCTTCATCGCCGAGACCGCGATGATCTCCAGCGAGGCCGGTCAGCTCCTGCCGCGGTCGCTGGTCGTCGCCCCCTCGCGGCGCTGGTCACCCAACCCCACGCTCGTCACCGCGCTGATCAAGACGGCCGGCCGGCTGCCGTGGCTGCAGCTGGCCCCGCTGGAGTCGCTCAAGCCGGGCAAGGCGTCCGTGCCGCGGGCCGGCCTGACCTACACCGACCAGGACCGCAAGGAGGAGCTGAGCAAGAAATACCTGGCTCCGGTCGCGGACGCCTGGTCGAAGGCCCAGCTCACCTCGCTGATCACGGCCGAGAAGACGCAGTCCCGCTTCGACGCGGCGGTGCTGCGGCTCACCTCGTCGGCCTGGCGCAACAGCACCCGCGCGGGCCGCGCGGCCACCAAGCTGGTCAGCGCGGCGGTGGACGCCCAGACGAACAAGATCCAGATCACCGGCTCCGGCCCCGACCGGCCGCGTACGCTGGCCGGCAGCAACGGCGTCGTGCCCATCAGCGTGAAGAACTCGCTGTCCACCCCCGTCGAGCTCTACATCGAGGTCAGGTCGAACAACCCCGAGCTGCTGCTGGTCAACTGGCGCAAGGAGCTGCCGATCGGCGGCGGCCAGATCGGCACCGTCCAGGTCCCGATGAGCGCCGCCCCCGACACCAGCGGCGACGCCACGGTGACCGTGGAACTGCGGACCGCCGACGGCCAGGTCTACGGCAAACCGCAGCGCCTGACCATCCGCACCACCGGCTACACCGGGATCGCCCTGGTGATCGTGGGTGCGGCGCTGACCGTGATGCTCGCGGCCGTGGTGACGCGGCTGCTGCGGCGCCGCTCTCAGCGTAGACTCGCGCGGGCCAAGACCCGGGAGAGTGAATCCGTATGAGCCGCATGCTTCGGGCCAGCGCCATCATGGCGGCGGGCACCATGGTGTCCAGGGTCACGGGGTTCGTGCGGACGATGGTGCTCGCCTACGCCATCGGCACGGCGGCGCTGGGCGACGCCTACAACGCGGCGTACGCGATCCCGTACAGCATCCTCGACCTGCTGCTGCTGGGTGTGCTGAGCAGCGTCGTGGTGCCGATGATCGTCCGTGCCCAGCAGAGCGACGAGGACGGCGGCCGGGCCTACGAGCAGCGGCTGCTGACGATCTCCACGGTCGCGCTGGTCGTGGTCGCGGTGGCGGCCGTGCTGGCCGCGCCGCTGCTGATCGACCTCTACACCGACTGGGACCCGGGCAGCAGGCGCTTCGAGGTCGCGGTCACGCTGGCCCGCTTCATCCTGCCGCAGCTCGCCTTCTTCGGCGTCGGCGCGGTGGCCGGGGCCATTCTCAACACCCGTGACCGCTACGGCGCCCCCATGTGGGCCCCGGTGGTCAACAACCTCGTCGTCATCGTGATGTTCGTGCTCTACGCGGTGGTCGGCACCGGCGGCGACATCGACAAGGTCACCAACACCGACCTCGCGCTCCTGGGCCTCGGCACCACGGCGGGCATCGTCGGGCAGGCCGTGGTGCTCATCGTGGCGCTGCGGCGGGTCGGGTTCGCCTTCGTGCCCCGCTTCGACCTGCGTAACGCCCGGCTCGGTGAGATGGGCAGAGCCGGGGTGTGGACGATCGGCTACGTGGTCGTCACCCAGCTCGGCTTCATGCTGACGACCAATCTGGCCAGCTCGGCGGGCAACGTGGTCGACGGCCACGGGATCAGCCCGTACACGTTGGCGTTCCAGCTTTTCCAGCTTCCCTACGGCGTCATCGGCGTCTCGGTGATCACGGCGATGCTGCCGCGGATGAGCCGGGCGGTGGCCGACGGGCGTTTCGCCGACGTGCGGAGCGAGTTCGGCTCCAGCGTGCGGCTCGTCTGCTCGCTGATGGTGCCGGTGTCGCTGCTTCTCATGGTGCTCGGGCCGGCGATCACCGTGCCCATCTACGGCCACGGCGCCAACAGCGTCGCCGACGCCGTCTACATCGGCAACGTGCTACAGGTCTACGGGCTGGCGCTGGTGCCGTTCGCGGTGTTCCAGCTGCTGCTGCGCGTTTTCTACAGCTTCGGCGACACGCGCACGCCGGTCTTCATCGGGGCGGGCACGACCGCGGTCAACGCGCTGCTCATGGTGCTGTTCTTCGTGATGCTGCCGGCTCGTTACGCGGTGATGGGGCTGGCTCTGGCGTACGCGATCGCGTACGGGCTGGGCGCGGGCCTGGCCTGGATCCTGGCCTCCCGCCGGGTCCAGGGGCTGGGCGGCTGGGCCGTCGGCATGGCGATGACCAGGATGTATCTGGCCGCCATCCCCACGGCCGTGCTGGCGCTGGCCTCGGTCTGGCTGTTCACCACGGTCTTCGGCGGGCTCGACTTCCTCAACTCGGTGATCGTCCTCGCGATCGGCGGCGGCCTCGGCATGCTGCTCTATCTCGGCGTTGCCCACAGAATGCGCATCCCTGAGGTCAACTCGATCGTTGGGATGGTCGCGAGGCGGGTAGGTCGGTAAAGAACGCGGGCGGAATCTTCTCGGCACTACCATGGAGCCCGACACGCGCGAATGGAAGCAGGAGGGGCGTGGGCGGATCCATCCGACATAACGTGCCTTCGTGGGACACCACCACGCAGGCGCGTCCAATAATGAGCACGCCCGATCGGCGCAGCGGAGTGAGCCAGTGAGCAGCACGTCGGCCGTCGAACCCGGCACTCGTCTAGCCGAGCGGTTCAGGCTCGAGGACCGCGTGAGCGAGTCCGAAGGCGCCACGTTGTGGAAGGCCATCGACGAGATCCTCGCCCGGCCCGTGGCCGTGCACACTTTCGACTCCTCTTTCCCCCGTGTCCACGAGGTCGTCACCGCCGCGCGCGCCGCGAGCCGGCTGACCGACCCCCGCCTGACCCAGGTGTTCGACGCCGCCGAGGACGAGAAGGCCTCCTACGTCGTCAGCGAGTGGGTCAACGGCGAGTCCCTGACCGACCTGCTGGCCTCAGGGCCGCTGGAGCCCGACCGGGCGGCCGGGCTGGTCGCCGAGGCCGCCGAGGCGCTCGCGCACGCCCACGAGGCGCAGCTCTACCACCTGTGCCTGCAGCCCTCCCACCTGATCTGGACGACCGGCAACACGGTCAAGGTGCTCGGCGTGGCCGTCGACGCGGCGATGTACGGCCTGACCACCGACCAGCCCGCGCTCGACGACGCCGAAGGGCTGGGCCGGCTGCTGTACGCGGGGCTGACCGGCCACTGGCCGGGCGACGAGGAAGAGGGCGGCCTGCCCGCGGCCCCCATGAGCGACGGCCACTTCTGCACGCCCCGCCAGGTCACCGCCGGCGTGCCCGGCTACCTCGACGCCGTCACCGTGCGGGCCTGCCTGCCCGAGTCGCGCCGGGGCCAGAGCCCGCTGACCACCCCGTCCGAGGTGGCCGAGGCGCTGGCCGACGTGGCCAGGCCGATGCCGATCCCCATCAGCTACCCCTCGACGCCCGCGGTGGCCTCGGCCTCCCACACCGAGGGCCTCGACATCGCCCACCGGCACAAGGCCGCCGCTCCCCCGCCCCTGCCTCCCGCGCCGCCGCGCCGCCCCTCCAACGGCGGCGGCAGCACGCTCAACCGGGTGCTGATGACGCTCGTCGTGCTGCTGGTCATCGCCGCGGTCGGCGTCGGCGCCTGGACGATCGGCCGCAGCCTGGGCAGCCCGTCCCCGCCGGGGACGGCCAGCGCCGAGCCCACGACCTCCGCGTCCGCCTCCGCCGCGGCCGAGACCGTCAAACCGGACAGGGCGCGCGGCTTCGACCCGCTGGGCGACGGCGACGAGAAGCCCGACCTCGCGAAGCTGGCCATCGACGGCAAGCCCAGCACCCTGTGGAAGACCGAGACCTACACCAGCGCCGACCTGGGCCGCCTCAAGGACGGCGTGGGCCTGCTGCTCGACATGGGCAAGTCCGTGCAGATCAGCGACGTGGTCGCTACGCTGTCGGATGCGCCGGGCGCGAACGTCGAGCTCAAGGTGGGCGACTCAGCCGATCTCGACTCGTTGAAGACCGTGGCCACCAAGAAGAACGCCGCAGGTAAAACCACCCTTACCCCTGATGAGACGGCAAGCGGTCAGTACGTTTTGATCTGGTTTACGCGTGTTCCGACGGATGCAGGCACTTTTCATGGCACCATCTATGAGGTAGTGGTGCACTCTCCCGGATCGGCATAATCAGGAATCTCTCTTGTGAACTCCCCACCCGAGACACCCTCAGCAGCGGAGCGGCCGGCGGTCACAGACGCCGAGCTGCTGACCGCGCACATCAACGGGGATCCACACGCCTTCAGTGAAATCGTCAAGAGGCACCGCGACCGCATGTGGGCGGTCGCCCTGCGTACGCTCGGTGACCCCGACGAGGCCGCCGACGCCGTGCAGGACGCCTTCGTCTCCGCATATCGAAAAGCCGCCACGTTTCGCGGCGAGGCGGCCGTCACCACCTGGCTGCACCGGATCGTGGTCAACGCCTGCCTCGACAGGATGCGCCGCAAGTCCGTCAGACCGGTCGCCGACGACGAGCTCATCGAGGCCGCCGAGCGCGAGACCCCGCTGCCCGACCAGACCGTCGAGCGCGAGGTCTCCATGGAGGTTTCGGCCGCGCTCAAACGGCTGCCGGCCGACCAGCGCGCGGCGTTGGTGCTGGTCGACATGATGGGCTATTCGGTCGAAGACGCAGCTCAGGTGCTCCAGGTGCCGAGCGGGACGGTGAAGAGCAGGTGTGCCCGAGGACGCGCGAAACTTGCCCCAATTCTTTCGCATCTGCGGAACCGATCGGAACTCAATCGCGTCTCATCCGCGAAGGGAGCAGAACTTCGTGACGGGTGATACGCACTACGATCTTGAGATCCTCGCCGAACTGGCCGAGGACCTCTTGGACGTCAGCACGGCACGCCAGGTCCGGGAGCATCTCGCGGTCTGCGACCCCTGTGGGGAGCTACTGGCCGACCTGGCGGCGGTTCGCGAGGTGCTGGCGGCGACCCCCACTCCGGCCATGCCGATGGGTGTCGCACTGCGCATCGACAAGGCCCTGGCCGCCGAGGCGGGCTCCAGGCGCGGCGGAGGTGTCGGCCTGGCGGAAGCACCGGACTGGGACGAGCTCATGCGGGACTCCCCCTGGGAGCGGCGGGCCGCAGAAGCACCGCGGCCCGCGGGTCCAGACCCGGATGACGTCCTCCAGCCGGTCCGGCTCGGCGTGGTCTCCGACGACGGCAACATCGTCCCGGCCAGGAGCCGGACGATCCGGCGGCGCCGATGGGCGATGCCGGCGGTCGCGGCAGCGGCGGCGGCCGTCGTGGTCGGCACGGCCGTGGCCTCCACCAACCTGCTGGCCGCGGGAGGAGGCGGCGAAGGCGGCGCGGCACCGATCGCCCTGCCGGCGCAGACCCCGCCGCAGCAGTCGCAGCCGACGACCCCCCAGCAGCCGACGAGAGACGCGGTGAGAGCCAAGTCCTACGCGCTGACCGACAGCAACCACAACTACAGCGACCCCGAGCTGCGGATGAGCCTGCAGAGCTTCCTGGGTCCCGCGCCCATCATCGGCAGCTCCTCCGGTGCCGACGAGGTCGCCAAGTGCGTCACCACCGTGTCGCGGCGGGCCAAGCTCGACGTGTTCGCGGTGGACCAGGGCCAGTACAACGGCCAGGAGGCGCTCATCGTGGCCTCGTGGAAGCAGCGGGCCGCCAAGAAGGTCCGCATCGACGTCGTCGATCCGTTCAGCTGCAAGAACCTGCGCAAGCCCTCCCTGGGCCGCTGGTAAGCAAAGCTCCACGTCAGAGCCCGCTTCGGCGGGCTCTTTCGTTTTGTCTCGGCCGTGTCATGGCGTTGCCCGGTAGGGGCGGGAATCTCGGCGGCCTAGGATCTGTTGACGCCGGTGGCAACAGCAGACGAGGAAGGCGTGGGAGCGTTGAGCGACGTTCGTAACGTGATCATTATCGGATCCGGCCCAGCAGGCTATACCGCGGCCGTCTACTCCGCGCGCGCCGAACTCAAGCCGTTGATCTTCGAGGGTTCCGTCACCGCCGGTGGTGCGCTGATGAACACCACCGACGTGGAGAACTTCCCCGGGTTCCCCGACGGCATCATGGGCCCCGACCTGATGGACAACCTGCGCAAGCAGGCCGAGCGGTTCGGCGCCGAGCTGGTCGCGGACGACGTCGTCGAGGTCGACCTGGAGGCCAACCCCAAGGTCGTCAAGACCCACACCGAGACCTACTACGCCAAGTCCGTCATCCTGGCCATGGGCTCCGGCTATCGCGAGCTCGGCCTGAAGAACGAGAAGCGGCTGTCCGGGCACGGCGTGTCCTGGTGTGCGACCTGTGACGGATTCTTCTTCCGCAACAAGGACATCGTGGTCGTGGGCGGCGGCGACACCGCGATGGAGGAGGCCACGTTCCTGACCAGGTTCGGGCGCATGGTGACGGTGGTGCACCGCCGCGACACGCTGCGGGCCAGCAAGATCATGCAGGACCGGGCCATGGCCAACGACAAGATCCGCTTCGTCTGGGACTCCGAGGTCGTCGACGTGCTCGGCGACAGCAAGGTGGAGGCGGTGAAGCTGCGCAACGTCAAGACCGGCGAGGAGTGCGAGCTGGCCGCCGACGCGCTGTTCCTGGCGATCGGTCACGATCCCCGCACCGAGCTGGTCAAGGGCCAGATCGACCTCGACGAGGACGGCTACATCAAGGTCGCCTCGCCGACCACCGCGACCAACATCGACGGCGTCTTCGCCGCGGGTGACGTGGTGGACCACACCTACCGTCAGGCCATCACCGCGGCCGGCACCGGCTGTGCGGCCTCGCTCGACTCCGAGCGCTGGCTCGCTAACCACGAGAAGTAAGGAGCGCTACCGTGAAGGCTGTCACCGACGCCACATTCCAGTCCGAGGTCCTCAAGAGCGACAAGCCCGTGCTGGTCGACTTCTGGGCCGAGTGGTGCGGCCCGTGCCGTCAGGTCGCGCCCATCCTTCAGGAGATCGAGAAGGAGCACGGCGACAAGCTGGAGATCGTCAAGCTGAACATCGACGAAAATCCTGAGGTTCCGCGCGAGTACGGTGTGCTCCAGATCCCCACGATGAACGTCTACAAGAATGGCGAGGTCGTGAAGCAGATCATCGGCGCCAAGCCGAAGGCCATGCTGCTTCGCGAGCTCGAGGGCATCATCTAGCACGCCCCCTGCGGGGGCTCGCCCGATCTCGGGGCGCGCTCGGCCCGCCGAAAGCCCCTCGTTCTGGCTCACGAGGGGCTTTCGCGTATCCGGGGCTGCCTGCCTGGCGACCGCGTTCGTCTGTGCGGCTCTGAGGTGCTCTCAGACGGGACGTAGCGCCCGTTCCGGGCTCATGGAGCCGAGCAGGCGCTCCAGCGCCACCTCGACGTCCTCGCGCCACGAAACGGCGCTCTTCAGTTCCAGCCGGAGCCGCGGAAATCGCAAATGCGGACGAACCGTCTTAAACCCCACAGAAAGCAGATATTCGGCCGGAACTACGCAACTAGGTTCTTCCCACTTGAGGTCCCCGAAAGCTTCAATGGCTTTCACTCCGCGCCGGGTCAGGTCTTTGGCCACTCCCTGAATCAGCATCCGGCCCAGCCCGCCGCCGGAGAACTCGGGAATGATGTGCGCCGTCATCAGCAGCACCGCGTCGGCGCTGACCGGCGAGGTGGGAAAGGCCACCGAACGCGGCGTGTAGAGCGGCGGGCTGTAGAGCACGAACCCGGCCGGCACCCCGTCAACGTAGGCGATCTTCCCGCAACTGCCCCATTCGAGCAGGGTGCCGGAGATCCAGGCCTCCTTCTCCAGCGCAGGATCGCCTGAATCGACCGCCCGCTCCCCGCTCATGGGATCGAGCTCCCAGAAGACGCACCTTCGGCAGCGCCGCGGTAGATCTTCCACATTGTCCAGGGTTATGTTGACCAGCCGGCGCGACAACTACGGCCCCTATCCTTGACCCGGAAAAGCGCGCGAAAACCGCGTCTACAGGTGGCATGGTAGCTCAGTGAAGATGCCGCCAGCGGACACCACCACCGGCGAGCCCGGCGACGGGCGACATGTCCGTCTGGCGTAATCTGGTATTTCCGTCCGATATGAACCTAGGAGGTGGGCCGTGACGGAAGAGCGGGATCACGGTCAGACACCCGCGACCCAAGGGTCGCGCATCGACGCCTACGTCGATCGGTATGCCGCGCGAGCTACCGGGATGGTCGCCTCCGAGATCCGAGCTCTCTTCGCCGTCGCGTCCAGGCCCGAAGTGGTCTCGCTCGCCGGCGGCATGCCGTACGTCACGGCGCTCCCCCTCGACATGGTCGGCGCGCTCGTCTCCGAGCTCGTCACCCGGCGCGGCCCCGTCGCGCTTCAGTACGGATCCGGCCAGGGCGACCCGCATCTGCGCGAGCAGATCTGCGAGGTCATGCGGCTGGAGGGGATCAACGCCGGGGCGAACGACGTCGTCGTCACCGTCGGTTCGCAACAGGCCCTCGACCTGATCACCCGGATCTTCATCGACCCGGGTGACGTGATCCTGGCCGAGGGGCCCTCGTACGTGGGAGCCCTGGGGACTTTTGCCGCCTACCAGGCGAAAGTGGTCCATATCGCCATGGACGATCAGGGCATCGTGCCCGAATCGCTGGCGCAGACCATCTACGCGCTGGAGACGGCCGGGGCGCCGGTCAAGTTCCTCTACACGATCCCGACCTTCCACAACCCCGGCGGCGTCACGCTCAACATCGCCCGCCGGCAGCAGGTGCTCGACATCTGCCAGCGGGCCGGGATCCTCATCATCGAGGACAACCCGTACGGGCTGCTCGGCTTCGACGGCGATCCTCTGCCGGCCCTGCGGGCCGACAATCCCGACGGCGTGGTCTATCTCGGTTCGTTCTCCAAGACACTGGCCCCCGGCTTCCGCGTCGGCTGGGCGCTGGCTCCCCACGCCATCCGCGAGAAGCTCGTGCTCGCCATGGAGTCGGCCGTGCTGTCGCACTCCTCGTTCACGCAGCTCGCGGTGGGGGAATACCTGGCCACGCAGCCGTGGCAGGAGCAGATCAAGACGTTCAGGGAGCTGTATCGGGAGCGCCGCGACGCGCTGCTCGACGCGCTCGAAGCGCTGATGCCGCCCGAGGTCACCTGGACCCGGCCTGGGGGCGGCTTCTTCGTCTGGGCCACACTGCCGGAAGGGCTCGACTCGAAGGCGATCCTGCCCCGGGCCGTGGCCGAGCGGGTGGCGTTCGTCCCCGGGACCGGGTTCTTCTCCGACGGCAGCGGGGCGCGGCACATGCGGCTGTCCTACTGCTATCCCGAGCCCGACCGGATCCGCGAGGGGGTGCGGCGGCTGGCCGGGGTGATCGATCAGGAGATGCAGCTGAGGGACACGTTCGGCACGTCGTCCGCCCGTGACCACCAAGGCGTCGACACGCCCGGGCCCGACCTGGCCTGACCGCCGCGAGCACGTAGGGGGCCGGCGGGCGACGCCGGCCCCCTTTCTCGTTCGCCGGGAGGGGATTTCGCTGGGAGGGGAGAAGACACCGCCGCGTACACCCTTCACCGCCCACGCCGGTACGGTTGGACAGCGTGCCATCAGCGGCATCAGCAGAGGAGATGTGATGAGCGATCTGGGCCACGTGCTCGTGCTGGCCGGAGGCCTCTCCTATGAGCGGGAGGTGTCTCTGCGCTCGGGTCGCCGGGTCAGCGAGGTGCTGCGCGCGGCGGGCGTCGACGTCGAGGCCCGCGACACCGACGCCTCACTCGTCCCCTCGATCCTGGCCGACCCGCCGGACGCGGTGTTCGTGACCCTGCACGGCGGCGCCGGCGAGGACGGCGCCATCCGATCCGTGCTGGAGCTCCTCAACGTCCCCTATGTCGGTGCCGATCCCGACGCCTGCCGGGTGGCCTTCGACAAGCCCACCGCCAAGGCCGTCGTCCGCTCCTTCGGCGTGCGCACGCCCGAGTCCGTCACGCTGCCGAAGGAGACCTTCCACGACCTCGGCGCCACGGTGGTGCTCGGGCGCATCGTGGAGCGGCTCGGGCTGCCCCTGTTCGTCAAGCCCGCCCGTGGCGGTTCCGCGCTGGGCGCCTCCATCGTCCGTACCGCGGAGGAGCTGCCCGCGGCAATGGTCGGCTGCTTCGCGTACGGCGACACGGCGCTGATCGAGCGGTACGTGGAGGGCGTGGAAGTGGCGGTCTCCGTCGTCGACTTCGGCAACGGCCCCGTGGCCCTGCCCGCCGTGGAGATCGTCCCGGACGAGGGCGTCTACGACTACGCGGCCCGCTACACCGCCGGCCACACCGAGTTCTTCGCCCCGGCCCGCCTGTCCGCCCAGGCGGCCACCGCCTGCGCCGAAACGGCGGTCACCGCACACACCGCTCTGGGATTGCGAGACATCTCCCGTACCGACCTGATCGTGGACGCCGACGGGGTGCCGCACTTCCTGGAGGTCAACGTGGCGCCCGGGATGACGGAGACCTCGCTGCTGCCGATGTCGGCGGAAGCGGCCGGCCAGGATCTGGGCGACCTCTGCCGCACCCTCCTCCAGAACGCCGCCTCCCGCACCTGACCTCACTCCCCCGCGCCGATCGAGGGGCACCCCCGCGGAGCCCTCCGAGCCGCACTCAACCTCAGGCCAGGACAACGGAACCGAGACGCCCGATCCAAGGGCCGACCCCAGACATCTGAGCGGCGACATCCGAGTGGGCGACGTCCCAGCCGAGAGCAACCCGGCAGAGACATCCGAACGGAGCCGACCCCGGGCCCGAACAACGGGACCAAGACGACCAAATCCTTGCGGTGCGGGTCCGGGGCAGGCGACCTTCGTCCCATAAGTAGCCTTACCCATGTGCTGATCGATTCGATGTACCCCAAGAGCTTCGCCAGCGACAACCACGCCGGCGTCCACCCCACCATCCTCGAAGCCATCGCCGCGGCGAACCAAGGAGACGCCCCCGCGTACGGCGACGACAGTTGGACGTCGACGTTCGAGACCAAGGCGAAGGAAACGTTCGGCCCGCAGGCGCAGGGGTTCGCCGTACTCAACGGGGCGGGCGCCAACATGGTCGGCCTCGCTCTCATGCTCGGCCGCTACGACGCCATCCTCTGCGCCGACAGCGCCCACATCGCCACCCACGAAGCGGGGGCGTCGGAGCGGCTGCTCGGGGTGAAGCTCATGACGATCCCGACGGAGGACGGCAAGCTGCGCCCGGCCGACATCGAGTCACGCCTCGGCGGGATCGGCAACCCGCACGAGTCTCAGCCGACCGTCGTCTCCATCTCCCAGGTCACGGAACTCGGCACCTGCTACACCCCCGCCGAGATCGTCGCCCTCGCCGAGACGGCACACGGCAACGGGCTCCGGCTACACGTGGACGGCGCCAGACTCGCCAACGCGGCCGCGCACCTCGACTGCGATCTGAAGGCCATCACGACGGGCGCCGGAGTCGACGTGTTCAGCTTCGGCGGCACCAAGAACGGCGCCCTGGCCGCGGAGGCCGTCGTGGTCCTCGATCCGTCCCTGGCGGATGGCGTCCCGTTCCTTCGCCGCCAGTCACTCCAGCTCGCCTCAAAGATGCGCTTCATCTCGGCGCAACTCTCAGCACTCCTCACGGACGACCTCTGGCGCCAGAACGCGGCCCACGCCAACAGCATGGCCGCCCGCCTGGCGGATGGACTGACCGACGTTCCCGGCGTCTCCCTCGCCTACCCCGTTGAGGGCAACGCCGTCTTCGCCACCCTCCCGATCGCCGTCGCCGAGACACTCCGCCAGCGCTACCTGTTCCACTACTGGGACGAGACCGCCGGCACGGTCCGCTGGATGACCGCCTTCGACACCACCCCGGAACAAGTGGACGACTTCCTCGACGACCTCCACAAGACCGCCTCCGCCTAACACCGCCACGACACGGACCGGCGGGAAAGCCAAAGCCCCGCAGACTGAGGCACCGTAGAAGCCGATCGCCACCACGTCCAATGCCCGACACCGCAGAGGAACGGGTTCTGCGCCAGCACCGCCAACGACCCCCGCAAGACCGGTGCACCCGCATGCTCCACTTCTTCAGCCCGCACCTCCAACCGGCGACCCTGACCGTCCAACGCGACGCCCGCCAACCGGCCAGCGCCCCGCACACACCAGCGGCATGCATGGCGGACGGCGACACGGCCGCCAGACGACCCGCGCCTCGGACGGCGTGTACGCCGATCGACGCAAACGTGAGGCGGCCCACCCGCCCAGCAGCGTGCCCGCCGGACGGCGCAAACGCCGGACGACCCGCACGCCGGGCAGCGCGGACGGCGCCTACTGGCGGCAGCACCGGCAGACGCCTCGGGCAGCACACCCAGCGAGCGGCGGCATGAACGGCGGGCGCCCCGCACGCCCGGCGTTGCATACGTCGGGCGATGTGCACGTCGAACGGCGCACACAGCGGGGGGCGACACCGCCACCCGCCGGACCCGCAGACCGAGGGTGCGTACCCGAGCAGGGTGCACGCCGCACGCCAGGCGGCGCCCGTACGCCGCACGCCAGGCGGCCCGGACGTCGCATGGCACGAACGCCCGGCAGCACTGGCACACACGCTGGACGGCACACCCACAGCGCGCGGCAGCACGAACGTACGGCGCATGCACGGCTGCCCTGCACGCCCAGCGCCCCGCATGCCCGCAGACCGAGGGTACGTTCCCGGACAGCGCGTACGCCGGGCGATGTGCACCTCGCACGGCACACACAGCGGGCGACGACACGGACTCCCCGCGGCTCGCAGGCCGGGAGTGCGCACCCGAGCAGCACGCACTCCGGGCGGCCGGGACGGCTCACGCCAGGCGGCCCGGGCGGCGCACACCGGGCGATCCGGGCGGCGCACGCCGGGCGATCCGGGCGGTCGCACGCCAGGCGGCGCCCGTACGTCGCACGGCACGAACGGGCGGCAGCATCAGCACGCGTCCTGAACGGCACACACAGCGGGCGGCGGCACGCACACCGGACGCGCTATACGCGGACGGCGCGGACGGCGCGGACGGCGCGGACGGCGGGCAACGTGGACGCCGCACGCCGCACGACCCGGACGGGCGCCAGCGCCGACACGCGCCTCGGATGACCCGCGCATCAGGGCGGCACCTGCGGGCGCCGATCCTCACGCGCGCCTTCTGTTCGCCCCGCTCCCCCATCCCTCACGCCTCTAGGTTTCACGTGAAACATGCCCGCGCGGTCGGCTCGGTGACTGCCCCCGGACGTGTTTCACGTGAAACATCGGCGAGCAAGCCGCCCATCTACGTGGGAATGACACCCACTTACGCCCTCCGCTTCGTCTCTGACGTGAGGATGCAAGGTGGGGTGCCGTGTCACGTCGACCCCATCGCACCACGCATCAGTCAACGTGGGCAGCCGCGGATCAACTCAACAGGCCCACCCGAAAGGCGCTGCGATCGAGAGGGCAGAAAGTCTGCTGGACCACCCACACGCCGCGATACCCGGATCCCGCCGGGCGAAGGCCGAGGGGTGAAGGCCGAGGGGTGAAGGCGCTGCGAGGCGGGAGATCTCGGAGTCCGGAGAGGAGATGAGTGGCTGCGGCGGGAAGTCAGGGAGCCGAGACAACAGACGGCAGACGACGATCAGAAGCGTGGCGAAGACGGCGCTGCCTTCAACGAGGTAGGCGAGGGAGACGGTGAACGGCCGAGCACCCGGACGAGCGAGACGCCAGAAGGGGCGGAGATGGCGGACGCGCCGGACGGCGGACACCGCGGGAGGCGGACACCGCGGGAGGCGGACACCGCGGGAGGGGTTGTGGGGTTCGGAGGTGTGTGGCGACGGTGGAAGGGAGGGCGCACTGGCGAGAGGCATCACGGCGGCAGAAGGGGTTTGCGGTCAAGAAGAGAGGGTGGCGAGGGCGGAAGGGAGGGCAATTTGGGGAGAGGCGTCGCGACGGCGGGAGGGGTTGTGGGGTCCGGAGGTGCGTGGCAGCGGTGGAAGCAAGGGCGAACTGGCGAGAGGCATCACGACGGCGGAAGGGGGTGGGCGGTCAAGTGGAAAGGGTGGCGAGGGCAGAGGGGGGTGTGCGGTCTGGGGAGAGGCGTGGCAACGGTGGAAAGGGCGTGCGGTCGAGGGAGAGCTTGGTGACGGCGGGAGAGACATGGGTCTAGGAGGGGTGTGGCGGCCGTGGGAGGTCGGGGGCGCGGAGGGTGGCCGACAAGACGAAGGGCGTGTGTTTCACGTGAAACACACGCCCGCCCTACCCTCGAACGCTCACTCCTCAGAATCCCGCATCGCCCGCACAGCCTCCGGAGCCATCGTCCCGATGATGCGCTCAAGGTCGTCGATCGTGGCGAACTCCACGACGATCCGCCCCTTCCGCCGCCCCAGGTCCACCTTCACCTTGGTCTCGAAGTGATCCGAGAGGCGGTCGGCCAGATGGGTGAGGCCGGGGGCGGTGGGCTTGGCGGGCTGGCGCTCCCGGGGTGTCTTCTCGGCCCCCGCCGGGCTGCCCGTGGCGCTGCCCGTGGCGACGATCTCCTCCACTGCTCGTACCGAGAGGAGCTCGGCGACGATGCGCTTGGCGAGCTTCAGTTGCGCTTCGGGGCTTTTGAGCCCGAGGAGGGCGCGGGCGTGGCCGGCGCTGATGACGCCGGCCGCCACCGTACGCTGGACTTCGGGCGGGAGGCCCAGCAGGCGGAGAGTGTTCGTGATGTGAGAACGGGAGCGGCCGACCTTCTTGGCGAGCTGGTCATGCGTCGCCTGGAAGTCGTCAAGCAATTGCTGATAGGCCGCCGCCTCTTCAAGAGCGTTCAGTTGCTCGCGCTGCAGGTTTTCGATCAGCGCGTCCCGCAAGAGATCGGTGTCCTGGGTGTTGCGCACGATCGCCGGCACCGGATCCAAGCCGACCTGCTGGCAGGCCCGCCAACGCCGCTCCCCCATGATCAGCTCGTACTGACCGCCGCCCACCGAACGGACCACGATCGGCTGCAACAGACCGACTTCGCGGATGGACGCCGCCAACTCCTCCAAGCGCTCCACGTCGAAGACGTCACGTGGCTGACGTGGATTGGGGACGATCGCGGACAAGGCGACCTCTTTGAAGTACGCCCCGGCGATCGGCTTCGGCCCCGTCTCCCCCGTTGAACCGTTAGCAGGGGACGGCGCCGTCCCCGTGCCGTCAACGATGGGACCGGTCGGGATGAGCGCCCCGAGCCCCTTGCCCAATCCCCGCCGCTGCTGACTCACTGCGTCTCCTCATCCAGCCGGTCGATTCCGGTCACTCCAGGAGAGGTTACCGTCGCGGGCCCGACGTAGTGCCCCCTCGCCACACACCGCCCAGTTGGATTTACACCGACACGGTCACAAACCTGCCCAACTCGTGACCGAGCCCCAAGATGCGGATCCAGTGGATGCACCCCGTTTCAGCCCGTGCCCGCATGAGAGTGCCTGCACGCCGGTGCCCGTACGGGGTTGCCGCACGCCGGTGCCCGCACGCCGGTGCCCCCACGAAGGTGCCGAACGCAGCTCCCCGCGCGTTGGTGTCCGCCGGAGATGCCGCCTGCTGGTGCCCGTGCGTGGATGTCCGCACGGATATGCCCGCGCGAGAGTGCTCACACGGAGGTGCCTGCACGCGGGCGCCTGCAGGGCAGTTCTCACACGTGGGTGCCTGCATGCGGGTGCTCGCGGGGCAGCTCTCACCCGGGGATGCCTGCACGGGTTTGCGCAAGAGTCGCAGTGCGGGCCGTCGGTGATGAAGGTGACGATGACCGGCCACCGCATGGGGCGTGACGTGACCCTCGTCCAGGGCCCGAGCGGGGTACTCGCAAGCGGTGCTCATGCGCGCCATCCGGGGACGTTTCCATTCATGCGCAACGCTCAGAGGGCTGTCCGGAGACACCGCTCGCACGGCGGAGCATGGCCGACGCGGCACAGCACCGTCGGCGCGGCAGAGCATGCCCAGCGCAGCACTGCACGGCTGGCGCAGCGGAGCGGCCGGTGCGGTAGAGCACGACCCAGCACATGGCTCCCCCAAAGCGCGCATGACGACGCCGTCCACGACGCTATGCACCCATGACGATGCCGGGCCTCGGTGCCGTGGGAGCAGGCACCTGGATGCCCCATGGCCAGGGCGAAGGGCTGACGAGATCGTTTCGTCGGGATGGCGCGTCGCGACACCCGCGAACCCGCCCGTCCCCCGCCCAGATCAGCCAGCCTCGGGAGGCCGGCAAGCGCGGACGCCCAGGCGTTCTCAGCGGCGCCACCGCTCAAGCAGCCGAGCGGTGAAGGTCAGGCGACGGTGGCGCGGTGGGCTATTTCGCGGGCCGCGTCCATGTACGCCATCGCCCCACTCGACCCCGGATCGTACGTCATCACCGACTGCCCATAACTGGGCGCCTCCGACAGCCGCACGCTCCGCGGGATCACCGTGTTGAGCACCGTGTCCCCGAAATGCGCCCGTACTTCGTCGGCCACCTGCGACGCGAGCCGGGTGCGGCCGTCGTACATCGTCAGCACGATCGTCGACAGGCGCAGCGTCGGGTTGAGGTGGGCCTTGATCAGGTCTACGTTCCTGAGCAGCTGCCCGAGGCCCTCAAGGGCGTAGTACTCGCACTGGATCGGGATCATCACCTCGTCCGCGGCCACCAGCGCGTTGACGGTCAGCAGGCCGAGGGACGGCGGGCAGTCGATGATGATGTAGTCGAGCTCCATCGCCTCGTACGCCGCCAGCGCCCGCCGCAGTCGCGCCTCTCTGGCCACCAACGAGACCAGCTCGATCTCAGCACCAGCAAGATCAATGGTGGCGGGAGCGCAAAAGAGGTTCGGCATCTCCGGCACCTGCTTGACGATGTCCGCCATGGGGAGATCGTCCACGAGCACCTGGTACACGTCGGGCACATCGCCACGATGCTCGGTCGCCAGGGCGGTGGAAGCGTTGCCCTGGGGGTCGAGGTCCACCACGAGGACTCGCTGGCCGTGCATCGACAGGGCGGCGGCGATGTTGACCGAAGTGGTCGTCTTGCCCACGCCACCCTTCTGGTTGGCCACGGCGACCACTCTGGTCTTGGACGGGCGCGGCCAGGTGCCGTCGCCATCGCCGGAGGTTTCGCCGGTCTGGGCGGCCGTCTGGGTTGCAGATGTTTCACGTGAAACCACTGAGCTGAGCGCCTCTCGTACCAACGGCGAATCACCGGGGTTCAGGGGGGTCTGGGTCACGTTCGCCATCCTTTCAACCAGTGGTGTGCCGGTGCCGGGAATTTGCTGTCGCGACACGCCCATTTCGGGCCAGCCAACTCCGGTTGGGCTCTCAGACGGACGGTTGTCCGGCCAGCCAAGACCACTTGACGCGACTGGCACAACCGTCACCTCCTTCGTCGCCGCCTGGCACGCTCCGGCGCGCGACCCGCTACCACCCGAACCAATGTTGCAGGCGGCTCGACCTTACCGTGCCCGACGGTCACAAGCTCGGCCGTTCGTGCTCCGCTGGCCTGCAATTGCGACTGTGCCTCGGCGAGTTCACCGGCGGCCCGCTCCCCCTTCATGGCGATCAGCTCGCCGCCCTCACGCAGCAGCGGCATCGCCCACGTGAGGAGGCGGTCGAGCGGCGCGACCGCACGAGCGCTGGCCACGTCGAACTCGCGCTGCCCGGCCAGCTCCTCCGCCCGGCCGCGCAGCACCTCGACGTTGTCGAGCTTGAGCGCCTCGACACATTCCTCCAGGAACACGGTACGACGCAGCAGCGGCTCCAGCAGCGTAACCGTGATGTCCTGCCGGACGATCGCCAGCACCAGCCCGGGCAGCCCGGCGCCGGAGCCGATGTCCACCAGCCGCACCTCCTCCGGTACGGCCTCGGCCACGACGGCGCAGTTGAGCAGGTGGCGATCCCAGATCCGGGGCACCTCCCGCGGACCCAGCAGCCCGCGGACCACGCCGGGTCCCGCGAGCAGCTCGGCGAACGCGCGTGCGCGATCCCAAGCCTCCCCGACGAAGACGTCCCGCGCTATTTCCGGAGGCTCCGGAAGCTCATCGCTCACTGGTCGGTGGCCTTTCTGGGGCTGGTCGCCCATGCTCGGTGTTTCGCTGGAACGGGGTTCGCCGCCCGGTCTCGTGACCCCCGACGCGAAAGAAGCGGGGTCAACACGGTAAGGCGACGGTGTCTGAGAGTCCGGTCTTCACCCAAGGCTAAGGGTGAGATCACAAGGGAAGACTATCGGGCCCGGATGAAGGTGGCCTGTGAGCACGCCGTCAGCCAACCCTGGGTGTGCGGGTGCTCCTGGTCCCGGTACCCCTTCCAGGTGCGGCCGACCCCTCGGTCCGGGTGAGCTCCTCGGTGCTGCCGACCCTCCGGTGTGCGACCGGCCCCGCTGAGGGTGGACACCCGATCTGAGCGGCTTCCCGAGTGGGTGATCCGCGGCGCCGACTGCCGGCCGCTCCTCCGTACCGGGACAAAGGCTACGTACCAAAACAGAAGGGCAGGAACGCGAAACGGCCGTCTGCCGCGCGCGACGGCGGGCAGACGGCCGGATCGGATGGCGGGACGCGCCTCAGGCGGGCAAGACCACCACGTACCGCTGCGGCTCCTCGCCTTCGGACTCGCTGCGGAGCCCGGCGGCGGCCACCGCGTCGTGGACGATCTTGCGCTCGAACGGGGTCATCGGCTGCAGCGACTTGGGCTCGCCGCGCTCCTTGACCTGGTTGGCGATCTCGGTGCCGAGCTTGGTGAGCTCGGCCCGGCGCCGCTCGCGGTAGCCCGCCACGTCGAGCATCAGCCGAGAGCGCTCCCCCGTCTGCCGGTGCACGGCCAGACGGGTCAGCTCCTGCAGCGCCTCGAGGACCTCTCCGGCGGGCCCAACCAGCTCCGTGCCTTTCAGCCCGACGACGGAGACCAGGGCGCGATCGCCTTCGACGTCCATGTCGATGTCGCCGTCGATGTCGGCGATGTCGAGAAGCCCTTCGACGTAGTCGGCAGCGATTTCGCCTTCCTGCTCCAGCGCATTGAGATCAGGAGCCTTCTCCTGCTCGGCCTCGGTCATGGCCGGCCTCTCCTTCGTGTTCACGACTTCTTGCTGCCGGTGCGCTTGCTGCGGCTCTGCCTGCTCGGCTGCTGTCTGATGATCTTAGGCTCCGGAGGGGGCGGAGGGGCCTGTTCTTCCGGAGTGGTCTTGCGGAGCTTGGCGATCAGACCGGCCTTCGGCTCGACCGGGATCACGTTGCCCTTGGCGTCGTACTGCGGCATCGGGTGGCGGCTGTAGAACCAGTGCTGCTGACCGAGCGTCCACAGGTTGGTGGTGACCCAGTACATGATCAGACCGAGGGGGAAGTTCAGGCTGAAGAAGGCGAACAGCGGCGAGATGTACATGAGGATCTTCTGCTGCTGCGCCATGGGGTTGTCCGGCATCTGCGCCATGGAGCGGGTGACGCTCTGCCGGACGGTGAGGAACGTGGTCAGCGAGCTGACCGCGACGAAGATCCCCAGGACGATCTTGGTCTGGATGTTGCCGGCCCCGAACGTCTGGAGCTGCGCCTCCGACATGAAGAAGTTGGCGGGCAGCGGCGCGCCGAAGATGTGCGCCGCCCGGGCGCTGTCGACCAGCTCCTGCGTCATCCCGTACTTGGCGTGCCCGTCGGCCATGTTGTGCAGCACGGTGAACATGGAGATGAAGATCGGGAACTGGGCCACGACCGGGAGGCAGCCGCCGAGCGGGTTGGCGCCGGCGCCCTGGTAGAGCGCCATGACCTCCTGGTTCATCCGCTGCTTGTCGTTCTTGTAACGCTTGCGCAGCTCCTGAACCTTGGGGGCGAGTTCCTGCATCTTCCGCGACGAGCGCATCTGCTTCAGAAAGAGCGGGAAGATCAGGATCCGCATGAACACGGTCAGCGTGATGATCGTCAACGCCCAGGTCAGCCCGCTGTCCGGGTTGAGGACCGTGCTGTATGCAGTATGGATCCAGATGATGACTTGGGCTACGGCTTGGTACAGCCAGCTCAGCCAGGACAGCTCCACCGAGCTATCTCCCTTGCGTTTCGTGGGACCGGACCGGGCGTGGGGGCACCGGGTCAATACCTCCGGGATGGAATGGGTGGCACCGCCCGATGCGCCGGACAGTCAGCCAAATGCCGCGCAATGCTCCATGTACGGCGATCGCTTCGAGTCCGTACGCGCTGCAGGACGGGTAGAACCGGCAGCGTGGACCGAGCATGGGGCTGATGAACGCCCGATAGAACCGGATGGGGACGATCAGCGCCCGGGCCGCCAGGCCCGGCGCCGCCCCTTGCGGTTGCTCCGTCATCTCTGTCCACCCGTCGAGGACTCGCGCCGCCTGAGCAAACGAGCCAGCGCGAGATCGAGTTCGGCGGCCAGTTGCTCGAATCCCGCGGACGCGGCCGGTGGATTGGCGCGTACCACAAGCAGGCTACCTCGTGGCAGCGCGTCGAGACGGTCCCGCATGAGGTGTCGAAGCCGCCGCTTGACCTTGTTCCGGGTCACTGCGCCACCGACGGCCTTGCTCACGACGAAACCGACCCGGGGTGGCTCTTCCCCGGAAATGGTGAAATGCACCACGAGAGTCGGGCGGCCGGCGCGTTTGCCGCGCTTGACCGCCGCATCGAACTCCTCCCCGCGGCGCATGCGGGATTGACGGGACAGCACCGTATACGTCTAACGCCCGCCGGTATGAGGCACCGGCGGGCTGCTAACGCGAGGGACGATCAGGCCGACAGCTTCTCGCGGCCCTTACGGCGGCGAGCGGCGAGGATGGCGCGACCGGCCCGGGTGCGCATCCGCAGCCGGAAGCCGTGGGTCTTCGCGCGGCGACGGTTGTTCGGCTGGAAAGTACGCTTGCTCACGGGTGGGCTCCAGGCTTGATGGTGCGCCACGAAGGCGCCTAACACTCATGGATGGCCTGCCAAGGAAGCGAGGGCACGGCAAATAGCCGTCGCGTGACAAGCCGACCGTCGTACGTTACGGGGCAAGCACCGTCCAGGTCAAACCGGACCGGTTATCCACTAATCCACAGGCCACTTGTCCACCGCCGGCCCCACGTCCACAGTATGTGTACCCAGCTACCACTAGGCTGTGGACAACGTCTTGAACACAGCTGTGCACATGGATACTGTCGGCCCTTCCAGGCCCGCTCAAGCGCTGTGGACAGTCTGTGGATCTCCTGTGGAGAGCGTGGGCGGGATGCCCGGCCGCCACGTGTGGACGAAGGGCCGTCGATCATCAGCGGGCGGTCGTGCCATGTGGATAAACGATCGCGGGGGGCCGCGAGATGGAGGAGGGGAACCGCACCATGAACGGTGTCGACCTCGGCACGGTATGGGCGAGCGCCCTGAGCAACTTCCTCAACGAGAACGTGCCCATCCAGCAGCGCACCTGGCTGTCGATGGTGCGTCCGATCGCCCTGGCCAACGACACGATCGTGCTCGGCGTCCCCAACGACTTCCTCAAGGACCTCATCGAGGGCAAACTGCGCCCGCTGGTCGCGCACGCGCTCTCCCAGGAGCTCGGCCGGACCATGCGCCTGGCCGTGATGATCGACACCACGGCCCCCGAACAGCCGACGGTCGACTCTCATCAACAGCCTGTGACTCAGAGTTATCCCCAGGGTGTGGAGAGTCAGCTGCGTTATGCACAGCCTGCGCAACCGCAGCACAACCAGGCTTCCGAGCCCCCTCAGTTCTATTCTCCACAGCCCGAGCCGCCGCAGATATCCACCGAATATCCACAGCAGGGCTTCTCTTTTGAACAGGCGCAGCCGTACACACCGCCTGTGGAGAAGACGCCGGAACCGGCGCCCAATCGGTGGGAGGCGAAGAGCAACAAGCCCAGCGAACCGGCCAGGCTCAATCAAAAGTACACATTTGAGACATTCGTCATTGGTGCCAGCAATCGCTTCGCGCACGCGGCGGCGGTGGCGGTGGCCGAGTCGCCGGCGAAGGCGTACAACCCGCTGTTCATCTATGGAGACTCCGGGCTGGGCAAGACGCACCTGCTGCACGCCATCGGGCATTACGCCCAGAGCCTGTACGACGGCGCCCGGGTCAGATACGTGAGCTCCGAGGAGTTCACCAACGACTTCATCAACAGCATCCGCGACCACAAGGCCGACGGCTTCCGCGGCCGCTACCGGGCGATCGACATCCTGCTCGTGGACGACATCCAGTTCCTGGAGGGCAAGGAGCAGACGCAGGAGGAGTTCTTCCACACCTTCAACACGCTGCACAACGCCAACAAGCAGATCGTCATCTCCAGCGACCGGGCGCCCAAGCAGCTCATCACGCTGGAGGACCGGCTGCGCAACCGGTTCGAGTGGGGCCTGATCACCGACGTCCAGCCGCCCGAGCTGGAGACCCGGATCGCCATCCTGCGCAAGAAGGCCATCCAGGAGGGCCTGGCCGCGCCGCCC
This sequence comes from Nonomuraea sp. NPDC048882, assembly GCF_040649755.1. Lineage (NCBI taxonomy): Bacteria > Bacillati > Actinomycetota > Actinomycetes > Streptosporangiales > Streptosporangiaceae > Nonomuraea > Nonomuraea sp. NPDC048882. The sequence continues at coordinate 631,321 of NZ_JBEZGB010000002.1, read as the reverse complement.
GAGGTGCTCGAATACATCGCCAGCCGCATCTCCACCAACATCCGTGAGCTGGAGGGCGCGCTGATCAGGGTCACCGCGTTCGCCAGCCTCAACCGGCAGGGCGTCGACCTGCAGCTGGCCGAGGTGGTGCTGAAAGACCTCATCACCTCGGAGTCCGACACCGAGATCACCATCGCGGCGATCATGAACCAGACCGCTCAATACTTCGGCATCAGCATCGACGACCTGTGCGGCACCTCCCGCAGCAGGGCGCTCGTCAACGCCAGGCAGATCGCGATGTACCTCGCCCGCGAGCTGACCGAGCTGTCGCTGCCGAAGATCGGCCAGCAGTTCGGCGGCCGCGACCACACCACCGTGATGCACGCCGAGCGCAAGATCCGCTCGCTGATCGCGGAGCGCAGGTCGATGTACAACCAGGTCAACGAGCTGACAATGCGGATCAAGCAGACACAGCGTGGATCTTGAGTTCATACACAGCCTGTGGAAAACGCTGTGGACCAGCGCAAACGCAAAAATTCACTCGCCGTTCGCCCGGCAATGGTGGGAAAAATCCGTCCACATTGGTTGGGGACAAGGGTGGGGACATCCTGGGGAGAACCTGGGGACTACCAGTGGACAGTGTGTGGACAGACTGTGAACAACGGATCTGGGGCTCCAGAAGGGCCCGTTTTACCCCGTGGACAACCTGTGGAAACCTCGTGGATAACCCCGGTCTGACGGTGGATGAAGGCACCATGATCTGGGGACGGCCTGTGGGCGAAGAATCGTCATCCCCAGGCGCGGAAGTTCTCCCCAGGCGTCACCCACATCCCCAGTGGATGAAAATATGGCCGCTGACCAGCCAAGACGCCGGTTGTCCACAGTTCCCACAGCCCCTAGTGTGATGACCTCTATATCTCTAACTAGGAAACTCAAAGACCCATAGAGGGGTTCTCCCGGAGCGCGAGTCCGGGAGGGTGGATCCTTGAGATCCTTGAATCAACGACGACCCAGGAGGCTGATGACCGTGATGTTCCGAATCGAGCGAGACGTCCTCGCTGAGGCGGTGGCATGGACGGCACGCAGCCTCCCGGCGCGTCCGTCGGTGCCCGTTCTCGCCGGCATGCGCCTGGAGGTCACGGAGGGGACTCAGCTCAAGCTCTCCGGATTCGACTACGAGGTCTCCGCCGAGGTGACGCTGGAGGTCCACACGGGCGAGCCGGGCGTCGTGCTGGTCTCGGGCAAGCTGCTCGCCGAGATCACCCGCGCCCTTCCCGCACAGCCTGTGGACTTCGTGGTGGACGGAGCCAAGGCCGTCGTCACGTGCGGCAGCGCCCGCTTCACCCTGCTGACCATGCCTGTGGAGGACTACCCGTCCCTGCCGGCCATGCCCCCGGCCGCCGGCCGCGTCGGCAGCGACGTGTTCGCCTCCGCCGTCGGTCAGGTCGCCGTCGCCGCGGGCCGCGACGACACGCTGCCGATGCTCACCGGCGTACGGATGGAGATCGAGGGCGACACGGTGACCCTCGCCGCGACCGACCGCTACCGCCTGGCCGTGCGCGAGCTCAAGTGGCAGCCGGACCAGCCCGACTTCTCCGCCATCGCGATGATCCCCGGCAAGACCCTCGCCGACACGGCCAAGGCGCTCGGCGCGACCGGCGCGGAGGTCGAGATCGCACTGAGCTCCGCAGGAGGCACCGGCGAGGGCATGATCGGCTTCTCCAGCGCCGGACGCCGTACGACGACGCGCCTGCTCGACCCCGAGTTCCCGAAGTACCGCTCGCTGCTGCCGACCGAGTTCTCCGCCCGGGCCGACCTGTCCACAGGCCCGTTCGTCGAGGCGGTCAAGCGCGTGGCCCTGGTCGCCGAGCGCAACACCCCCGTACGGCTGGCGTTCAAGAGCGGCGAGGTCGTGCTGGAGGCCGGCAGCGGCGACGAGGCGCAGGCCGTCGAGGCGCTTCCGGTGGATTACGAGGGAGATGAGATGAACATCGCCTTCAACCACCAGTTCCTGCTGGAAGGTCTCGGGGCCATCGACTCCGACGTCGCGCGGCTGCAGATGACCACGTCCACGAAGCCCGCTATCCTCACCGGTGGCAAGCCTGTGGAGGACCAAGCCACCACGGACTACCGTTATCTGATCATGCCCATCCGCCTGTCAGGCTGAACCGGTCGTCGGGAATGATGGAAGCCTGACAAGGGGGTAGAGGACAGTCATGCAGATCGGCATGGTGGGACTGGGCAAGATGGGCGGCAACATGGCCGAGAGGCTGCGCCGCGGCGGTCACGAGGTGATCGGCTACGATCGCGACCCGGCGGTCAGCGACGTCGGCAGCCTCAAGGAGCTGGCCGGGCGCCTCGAGACGCCGCGTGCGGTCTGGGTCATGGTCCCGGCGGGCAAGGCCACCCAGAGCACCATCGACGATCTCGGCGAACTCCTCAGCGAGGGCGACCTCGTGGTCGACGGCGGAAACTCCCACTATGTGGATGACCAGAAGCACGCCGCCGAGCTGTCCAAGAAGGGCATCGGCTTCGTCGACTGCGGCGTGAGCGGCGGCGTCTGGGGCCTGCAGAACGGCTACGCGCTCATGTGCGGCGGCGACAAGCCCGACGTCGACCGCCTCATGCCGATCTTCAACACGCTCAAGCCTGAGGGCGAGGACGGTTTCGTCCACGCCGGCGACGTCGGCGCGGGGCACTTCGCGAAGATGGTCCACAATGGCATCGAATACGGCATGATGCAGGCCTTCGCCGAAGGCTGGGAGCTGCTCGAAGCCTCCGACGTGGTGAAGGACGTCAGGGGCTCCTTCAGCAGCTGGCGCACCGGCACCGTGATCCGCTCCTGGCTGCTCGACCTGATGGTCCGGGCGCTCGACGACGACGAGCACCTCGAACAGCTGCGCGGCTACGCCCAAGACTCCGGCGAGGGCCGGTGGACGGTGCAGGCCGCGGTCGACCACGCGGTCCCGCTGCCCGTGATCACCGCCGCGCTCTACGCCAGGTTCGCCTCGCGGCAGGACGACTCCCCCGCGATGAAGGTCGTGGCGGCGTTGCGCAACCAGTTCGGCGGCCACGCCATCACCTCGGCCGAGGGCGGCACCGAGAAGGGCGCGGACTCCCCCGGCGCCGACGTGAAACCGCCGCGCGAGGCCGAGCGCTGACCGTGCGGGCCGTCCTGACCGTTCCGGCCGCTCTCCGGTCCGGAACCCCGCGCCGCCGGCTTCCGACAGCGAGGTTTTCCACAACGGCCAGGGTTTTCCACAAGAACGCATGCCGGTGACCCCGGTGACCCGCGAGGCCCACTAACCTTCGTGGGGTGCATGTCGCCCACCTCTCGCTGACCGACTTCCGGTCCTACGCGTCCGTGGAGCTCGGCCTGGAGCCGGGCGTCACGGCCTTCGTGGGGCCCAACGGCCAGGGCAAGACCAACCTGGTCGAGGCCCTCGGCTACGTCGCGACGCACTCCAGTCACCGGGTGGCGGGCGACGCGCCGCTCGTACGGCAGGGCGCCGCCAGGGCGATCGTGCGCTGTGCCGTCCAGCGGGACGACCGGCGGGCGCTCATCGAGCTGGAGATCAACCCGGGCCGGGCCAACCGCGCCCGGCTCAACCGCTCCCCCGTGTCCAGGGCCCGCGACGCCATCGGCCTGCTGCGCACCGTCCTGTTCGCCCCCGAGGACCTGGCGTTGTCCAAGGGCGACCCGTCCGAGCGCCGCCGCTTCCTCGACGACCTGCTGGTGGCCAGGGCCCCGAGGTTCGCCGGGGTCCGCGCCGACTACGACCGCGTGCTGAAGCAGCGCGGCGCCCTGCTGCGCACGGCCGCGCAGGCCCGCAGGGGCAGCAGGAGCGCCCGGCGGCAGGAGGGCGACAGCGGGTTCGCGGCGGCGGGCGCGGGCGACGTGCTGAGCACTCTGGAGGTCTGGGACGCCCACCTCGCCCGGTACGGCGCCGAGTTGCTGCGGGCCCGCCTTGAGCTCATCGAGGCGCTGCGTCCGCTGGTGGCCGGGTCCTATGCCGCGCTGGCCCCGTCGAGCGCTCCGGCGACCCTCGCCTACCGCAGCACGTTGTCCACAGGTGGGGACCAGGCTGAGGGTGATCAGGAGGGCGAAGTCCCCGGTGAGCGGGGATCTTTCGATACACAGACGTTATCCACAGACTTGGGGAAAACCCTTGAAGAACGTCTGCGGGAGCGGCTATTGGAGGTCCGCCAGTCGGAGCTCGACCGAGGCGTCACCCTCGTCGGGCCGCACCGCGACGACCTGATCCTCGGCCTCGGCGACCTGCCCGCCAGGGGCTATGCCAGCCACGGCGAGTCGTGGTCGTTCGCGCTGGCGCTCCGGCTGGCCGCCTACGACCTGCTGCGGGCCGACGGCGGAGACCCCGTGCTGATCCTCGACGACGTGTTCGCCGAGCTCGACAGCCAGCGGCGGCGCCGGCTGGCCGAGATCGTCGCGCCGGCCGAGCAGGTGCTGATCACCGCGGCCGTGGCGGACGACGTGCCGGGGGAGCTGGTGGGAGGCAGGTACGACGTCGCGGAAGGGAGCGTGACCCGTGTCCGATGACGACAAGCCCGGCGTCGGCGCCGGCCCGCAGGCGGGCGCCGACGCGGGCGGCGCCGCAGGCGGCACGAGCGGATCCGGGGCCGTTAGTGACGGAGCTGTCGGGAACGGAGCCGCCGGATCCGGGGCCGGTCGTCCACAGGCTGGGGACAACGGCACGGCGGCCAGGGGCGTGGCGCTGGCGCGGGAGAAGCTGGCCCAGGCCAAGGCCGACGCCGCCAAACGCGGTCAGCTCCCCCGGCGCGAGCCCAGACGCAAGGCGACGGGGCCGCGCAGAGACAGCGGCGATCCCCAGCTCTTCGGCCGCGCCATCGCCGACCTGCTGGCCGACCGCGGCTGGGAGCGCTCGGCGGCGGTCGGCGCGGTGTTCGGCCGGTGGGCCACCATCGTCGGCCCTGACCTGGCCATGCACACCAGACCCGAGTCCTTCGACGACGGCGAGGTGCTGATCGCGGCCGACTCGACGGCCTGGGCGACGCAGGTGCGGCTGCTCGCGCGCACCCTCGTGCGCAGGCTCAACGAGGAGCTCGGCGACGGCACCGTGACGAAGGTCAAGGTCAGAGGCCCGCAGAACGCGCCCCGGCCGTCAGGCGGGTTGCGGGTGACCGGAAGCCGGGGTCCCGGCGACACCTACGGCTAGCCTGTCAAGGGCGATCAGACCGCCGCAGACGCGATAAGCCCCCTTTCCGGAGGGGGGATGCTCGGCAGGGGGCAAAACGAGCTAGAGGGCATCACAGGCGCGTTCATTGCCACCTTGACCCTCCGGAAGCGGTAGAATGAAAAAGGATTCCGGACACGTCCGCTTGCGTGTCACCCCGGCAGCAAGCCGACTCCCCCGGGTGACCGCGCATCGGGGCACTCACGACGGTGACGGGCACGGCAGGGGCAGCTTTCGAACGTTGAACGCCTACCCAGCCGCGTGTCCGCGGCAGGAGGATTTCGCAGTTGTCCTACGACGCTAGCTCAATCACCGTACTCGAGGGGCTTGAGGCGGTTCGCAAGCGCCCGGGTATGTATATCGGCTCCACCGGCGAGCGCGGCCTTCACCATCTCGTCCAAGAGATCGTGGACAACGCGGTGGACGAGGCCCTGGCAGGTTACGCGACCAAGATCGACGTCACACTGCTCGCCGACAACGGCGTCCGCGTGGTCGACGACGGCCGAGGCATCCCCACCGGCATCCACCCGGTGGAGAAGATCTCCGCGGTCGAGGTGGTGCTGACCACGCTGCACGCGGGCGGCAAGTTCGACAGCCAGTCGTACGCGGTCTCCGGCGGCCTGCACGGCGTCGGCTCGGCCGTCGTCAACGCGCTGTCCACCGCCATGGAGGTGGAGGTCAAGCAGAAGGGCCACTACTGGCGCCAGCGCTACGAGATGTCCAAGCCCACGGCCCCCCTGGCCAAGGGCGAGGAGACCGACGAGACCGGCACCACGATCACGTTCTGGCCCGACCCCGACGTCTTCGAGACCACCACCTGGAACTACGAGACGCTTTCGCGACGCTTCCAGGAGATGGCCTTCCTCAACAAGGGCCTGACGATCTCGCTGGTCGACGAGCGCCCCGACCACATCAACGGCGAGCCGCACTCCGTCTCCTACCACTACGAGGGCGGCCTGGCCGACTTCGTGCAGCACCTCAACGCCAAGAAGGAGCCGGCGCACGCGTCGATCATCTCCTTCGAGGAGGAGAGCGACGGCCTCGCGGTCGATATCGCCATGCAGTGGAACAACTCCTACTCGGAGTCGGTCTACAGCTTCGCCAACGTCATCAACACCGCCGAGGGCGGCACCCACGAGGAGGGCTTCCGCGCGGCGCTGACGTCCATCGTCAACCGCTACGCGCGCGAGCAGAAGTTCCTCAAGGAGGGCAAGGACGACAACCTCTCCGGCGAGGACGTCCGCGAGGGGCTGACCGCGATCATCTCGGTCAAGCTGTCCGACCCGCAGTTCGAGGGGCAGACCAAGACCAAGCTCGGCAACACCGAGGCGAAGTCGTTCGTCCAGAAGGCCTGCAACGACCACCTGCGTGACTGGTTCGAGCGCAACCCCGGCGAGGCCAAGGACATCATCAACAAGTCCTTGCAGGCCTCACGCGCCCGCATCGCGGCCCGCCAGGCGCGCGACCTGACCAGGCGCAAGTCGCTGCTCGAAGCGGGCAGCGGGCTGCCGGGCAAGCTGGCCGACTGCCAGTGGAACGACCCGGAGAAGTGCGAGCTGTTCATCGTCGAGGGCGACTCGGCCGGCGGCTCGGCCAAGGGCGGCCGCGACTCGCGTTTCCAGGCGATCCTGCCCATCCGCGGCAAGATCCTCAACGTCGAGAAGGCGCGGATCGACAAGGTCCTGAAGAACAACGAGGTCCAGGCGCTGATCACCGCCCTGGGCACCGGTGTGCACGACGAGTTCGACATCACCAAGCTGCGCTATCACAAGGTCATCCTCATGGCCGACGCCGACGTCGACGGCCAGCACATCAACACGCTGCTGCTGACGCTGCTGTTCAGGTTCATGAGACCGCTGATCGAGGCAGGTCACGTCTACCTGTCGTGCCCGCCGCTGTACAAGATCAAGTGGGACCGGAAGGGCGAGGACGCCTCCTACGCCTACTCCGACAGCGAACGCGATGCGGTCATCGCCGAAGGCATCGCCAACGGCAAGCCCGACCCGCGGCCCCGCGACAACGTACAGCGCTTCAAGGGACTGGGCGAGATGAACGCCGGCCAGCTCTGGGAGACCACGATGAACCCGGAGACCCGGCTGCTGCGCCTGGTCACGCTCGACGACGCGGCCCAGGCCGACGACCTGTTCAGCGTGCTGATGGGGGAAGACGTGGAGGCGCGGCGCGACTTCATCATCCGCAACGCGCGCGACGTGCGCTTCCTCGACGTTTAGCCACAAGAAGGACCTTTACCTGTGACGGACGTGAACACCACTCCCCCGGCTGACCGCATCGAGCCTGTGGACATCCAGTCCGAGATGCAGCGCAGTTACATGGACTACGCGATGTCCGTCATCGTGTCCAGGGCGCTGCCTGACGTGCGCGACGGGCTCAAACCGGTGCACCGGCGGGTGCTCTACGCGATGTACGACGGTGGCTACCGTCCCGACCGCGGCTACTTCAAGTGCGCCCGCGTCGTCGGCGACGTGATGGGCACCTACCACCCACACGGCGACACCTCGATCTACGACGCGCTGGTCCGCCTGGCGCAGTCGTGGTCGCTGCGATATCCGCTGGTCGACGGGCAGGGCAACTTCGGCTCGCCCGGCAACGACCCGGCGGCGGCGATGCGCTACACCGAGTGCAAGCTCGCGCCCATCGCCATGGAGATGCTGCGGGACATCGACAAGGAGACCGTCGACTTCCGCCCCAACTACGACGGCAAGTCGCAGGAGCCCGACGTCCTGCCGGCGCGCATCCCGCAGCTGCTGGTCAACGGCTCGGGCGGCATCGCCGTCGGCATGGCCACCAACATCCCGCCGCACAACCTGCGCGAGGTCGCCAGCGCGGTCAAGTGGGCCCTGGAAAACCCGGAGGCCAGCGAGGAAGAGCTGCTCGAAGCGGCCATGAGGCTGGTCAAGGGGCCCGACTTCCCGACCAAGGCGCTCATCGTGGGCCGGCGCGGGATCGAGGACGCCTACCGCACCGGGCGCGGCTCGATCACCATGCGGGCCGTGGTCGAGGTCGAGGAGGACAAGGGCCGGCAGGCTCTGGTCGTCACCGAGCTCCCGTACCAGGTCAATCCCGACAACCTCGCGCTGAAGATCGCCGAGCTGGTGCGCGAGGGCAAGCTGACCGGCATCGCCGACGTCCGCGACGAGAGCTCGTCGCGGGTCGGGCAGCGCCTGGTCATCGTGCTCAAGCGCGACGCGGTCGCCAAGGTCGTCCTCAACAACCTCTACAAGCACACCCAGCTCCAGGACACCTTCGGCGCCAACATGCTGGCGCTGGTGGACGGCGTGCCGCGGACCCTGCGGCTCGACCAGTTCATCCGCCACTACGTGGCGCACCAGATCGAGGTCATCGTCCGCAGGACCCGCTACCTGCTGCGCAAGGCCGAGGAGCGGGCCCACGTCCTGAGCGGCCTGCTGAAGGCCCTGGAGCGGCTCGACGAGGTCATCGCCCTGATCCGGGCCTCCGAGTCCGCCTCGCACGCCCAGCAGGGCCTGATGGGGCTGCTGGACATCGACGAGATCCAGGCGCAGGCCATCCTCGACATGCAGCTGCGCAAGCTGGCCGCCCTGGAGCGGCAGGCCATCCAGGACGAGCACGACGCGCTGATGACCCAGATCGCCGAGTACAACGCGATCCTGGCCAGTGAGAGCCGCCAGCGGGAGATCGTCAACGACGAGCTCGCCGAGATCGTCGGCCGCTACGGCGACGAGCGCAAGACCGAGATCATCGCGTACGACGGCGACATGTCGATCGAGGACCTCATCGCCGAGGAAGAGATCGTCGTCACGATCACCAGGGGCGGCTACGCCAAGCGCACCCGGACCGACCTCTACCGGGCGCAGAAGCGCGGCGGCAAGGGCGTGCGCGGCGCGCAACTGCGCCAGGACGACATCGTCGACCACTTCTTCGTCACCACGACGCACCATTGGTTGCTGTTCTTCACGAACAAGGGCCGGGTCTACCGCGTCAAGGCGTACGAGCTGCCCGACGCGGGTCGCGACGCGCGGGGCATGCATCTGGCGAACCTTCTCGCCATGCAGCCCGACGAAACAGTCATGGAGGTTCTCGACCTACGCGACTACAACGTCGCCCCCTATCTCGTCCTCGCCACCCGCAGCGGGCTGGTCAAGAAGACGCGCCTGTCCGAGTACGACTCCCCCAGGTCCGGCGGTCTGATCGCGATCAACCTGCGGGACGACGACGAGGTCATCGGAGCCCGCCTGGTCTCCGAGTCCGACGATCTGCTGCTCGTCTCCAAGGGCGCGCAGTCGATCCGGTTCACCGCCTCCGACGAGGCCCTGCGGCCCATGGGGCGGGCGACCAGCGGTGTCATCGGCATGAGGTTCCTCGAGGGTGACGAACTTCTGGCCATGAATCGCATCGCCGACGGTCAAGATGTGCTTATCGCCACGAAGGCTGGGTACGCAAAACGGACGCCAGTGGATCAGTATCCGGTTCAAGGACGTGGCGGTAGGGGTGTGCTGACTGCGAAAATCGTATCTTCCCGTGGCAAGCTGGTCGGAGCCGTCATGGTCAACCCAGAGGACGAGGTCTTCGCGATCACGTCAGCCGGCGGGGTGATCCGGACGAGTGCCGGCGAGATCAAGCAGTCCGGCCGCCAGACCATGGGAGTGCGATTGATGAATCTCGCCGAAGGCGACAGCGTGGTAGCCCTCGCCCGGAACGCGGAGTCCATGGAGACTCCGATGGAGAGTGAGGAAGACGGGGGAGGAGAGTAAATCATGAGCGCCCAGGGTGGCACCGCCAGGACAAAGGCGGCTGCGGGTAACGGTCAGCAACCGAAGAAACCCGCAGAGACCGAAATATTCACGCCGGTCGAGGAAGGCAAGGACACCTCGCCCGCGCAGGGCCGGCCCCTGCCCGGGCAGGAGGCCGGCAAGACCGCGCCTCCTCAGCCCGGTCCTCCGCCCGGTGGCGGGCCCAATGGTCCCGGCGGGTCCGGTCCCGGTGGGCCTGGTGGGCCTGGTGGGCCTGGTGGGGCGCAGCCGCCGGAGGGCAGCGAGACCGTCCGGTTGCGTCCGTCACTGGCCACCGAGGCCCCGCCGGCCCTCGAACTGCCCAAGAAGAAGTCGTCCAACTCCGCGGGGGGTCGGCTCCCCCGAAAGGCCCATTTGGTCCTGCGCCGCGTCGAGCCGTGGTCGGCCATGAAGTTCAGCTTCGTGGTCTCCCTCGTCTGCTTCGTGGTGCTGTTCGTGGCCGTGGCCGTCCTGTACGGCGTGCTGTCGGCACTGGGCGTCTTCGACTCCATCGTCGACCTGGTCAACCAGCTCGGAAAGGGCGAGCAGGGCCAGAGCTCGATCCCGATCGACATCGCCACGTGGTTTGAGCCGGTACGCATCCTCGGCTACACGGCCCTGATCGGGGCCGTGAACGTCGTCCTGATCACGGCCCTGGCCACCTTGGGCGCGGTCATCTACAACATCGCCTCCGACCTGGTGGGCGGCGTTGAAGTGACGTTCAGCGAGGCCGAATAGGCATGGAGGCTCGCGCCGCGCGCACGGATCGCGCGGCGCGAGCAGCCTGCCGGACGCGGTAAGCTCTTCTCGTCCGAACAACCGGTTCGCCTCACTGGGGCGAATGCGATAACGTTCGGTGTGCGAGCGGGGCTATAGCTCAGACGGTTAGAGCGCTTCCCTGATAAGGAAGAGGTCCCAGGTTCAAGTCCTGGTAGCCCCACATAGTCCACAGGCCATTTCCGTAAATCGGAAGTGGCCTTTTTGATCTTCTGAGTGCCTATGGGGTTGACGCTCACCGAGTGACGTCGGTGAGCGGCACACCGTTCGCTGTGGCGGAACGGGCACACGCCTATGTGCGGGTTGCAGATGATCTGCGGGAGAAGATCCGCTCTGGCACGCTCACCGCCGGGGCTCGCCTGCCGGCCCACCGCGTCATGGCCGAGGAGTACGACGATGCCGTAGAAAGGCTGCTCAGCGGGTGCCTGCCGCACCTCGAAGGGGAACTTGCACCGCCCGGTCTCGTCTCGCCGACCCGCCTTCAGCACCCCGAGCAGGAACGCGGGCGCGCCGATCGCGAGTACCAGGAGCAGCAGTCCGTTCCTTGATCGTGGAGATCAGGCGTTTCGACTGAAGCATCCGATCAGGAAGATGCCTCAGGCTGAAGTCCTGGTAGTGCACCTAGTTGACCAACGACGAAGCCACTGTCCGGTATTCGCAGAGTGGCCCTTTTGCTGAGTGCGTGACCCAGTCTGGCACCGGCTGGCGATCACGCCCTACGAGTCGACGGCGGTGTGCCGTAGGACACCGGGGTGGAGCCGGAAATGGGCTGTCCCCGATGTCCTCGGTGAGGGCAGAAACGCTGAGGGCCTCTCTGGCGTCGACGTGCTCTGAGAGGGTCAGGACATATGCGCTGGGGCTTCTGCGTTGCTCAGGGCGCGTCTCCTGCTCAGCCTTGATCGCCTTCGCCGGCCTCTGCGCCTCGCCTCGAGAAGAGCGTCTTCAGCCATTGGAGCAGGGAGCGGCGGTTCGGCCTAGCTTTTGCTTGAAGAGCTCGGTTCCTCCGGCGGCTCTTCTGCCTCCGAAGAGGGCGGCTGAGGCGGGGGTTCCTCGACGACAGGCGTGGAGTGAATCTCCGGCTCGGGTGTCGCTGCGCTGCCACGGGTGAGATCGGTCAGGTTCTGGAAGAGGCGTGCGCTCTCCTGGTGGGCGGCTTCCGCACTTATCGCGATCTGTTCGTGTGCGATCCGCTGATGTTCCGCGATCTTCTCGTGAATGGTGGCTATGCGCTTCGTGTGTTCTTCCTGGGCGGCTGCCATGCGTCCGACGCCGTCACGGATTTGAACGAGCACGTCGTAGGGAATCGCCGTGCGCTCTTCGGTCTCCTGCTGCTCTACCAGGCCCCGCAGGTGCGACAGCTTTGCCTGGAGTGCCTGAAGACCCTCGTAGTAGTCGGTGGCCGTGGTGGCGATGCTCTCGTTCCAGCCGTTCTCGTTGCAGTGGGCCTGGAGATCTTTCGCTGCCTGCGTGGCCGATGTCAAGGCTTCGGTCTCTGAGTCGATCTTGGCTTTGGTCCATTCGAAATTGGGCATGAATGTGCTTCCCCCTGCTTCCAGGAATCGATGATCGGGAAGAGTGGCACCCCCAACTATCGGCCTGAAGCAGTTGATCGGAAAGCCTGGCCCTTCGACATATTCGCTGATCCGGGCGGACGGTCCCACCATGAGTGCCGTCCTGACTCTGGAGCAAACAGGAGCTAACAATAGCGGTCGGCATACATGTGGTCTTTGTGTGTTCGCGCTGTGGATTTGTGTGTGCGGATTTCAGGGATACGGCTTGTCTTCCGTTCCTGCGGCGCTGTCGTTGGTGTCAGGGGGTGCGGAGGCGGAGGTGGTGGCGTTGGGCCTTGGTGCGGTTGCCGCAGCGGCTCATCGAGCACCAGCGGCGTCTGCCTCCTTGTGAGCGGTCCACGAAGCGCAGGCCGCAGCGGTCGGAGGCGCAGACGCGTACGCGGGTCACTTCTGGAGAGACCAGGAGGTCGATGGCGTCGCGGGCGATGAGGCCCAGGGCGGCGGTCGCGTCGTTCACCGGGGTGTCGGTGCTGCTCGTTGTGAGGTGGTCGTCGGTGATCGTGAGTTGGAGGAGGGGGCGGGGTGCGGCCGCGACCGTTTCGTTGATCAGGTTGATGTCGTCCTGGGTGGGGAGGCGTCCTTCGGCTGTGGTCAGGACGGCGCGGTCGATGGCCTCTCGCAGGAGTCGGGCCTGGTGCAGTGTGGCGTCGCTTGGGCTGGGGAGACCTTCCGTTGCCAGCAGGCCGGCGCCGTAGAGCCAGCGCGTCAGGTCTGAGGGGTCGACGAGGGTTTCGTGGGGCACGCTCCAGCGGTCGCGGAGGGTGTTCGCCAGGTCGAGACACACCCGGCCGCCGTCCCGGATCCACTCGTCGGTCGGTGCCATGTCTTCCATTGTCGTCTCGAAAGCGCGTGCTAACGTCTCTAACCCTATGAAAAGGTTAGATGAAGAAGGAGCGCGTTCATGGAAGTGAAGGCCGGTACGGCCCTTGTCGATGGTGTTCGGCTGCACTACACGCGGGCCGGGTCCGGGCCGCTGGTGGTGCTGTTGCATGGGTGGCCGCAGACCAGTCTGTGTTGGGAGCCCGTGCTCGGGCGACTGGCTGCCGATCACACGGTCGTCGCCCCGGACCTGCGTGGGTACGGGCACAGCGACAAGCCCGCGAGTGGCTACGACAAGCGGCGGATGGCGATGGACATGGCCGGGCTGGTGAGGTCGCTCGGCTTCGACCGGGCGTCGGTGGTGGGGCACGATCGGGGCGCGCGGGTCGCGCATCGCTGGGCGCTCGACCGGCCCGAGCAGGTCGAGCGGCTCGCCGTGCTCGACGTGGTTCCCACTCGTGAGATGTTCCGCCGGATGGACGGGTTCGTCGCGGCGGGCTACTGGCACTGGCTGTTCCACCTGCAGCCGGACCTGCCTGAGCGGCTGGTCGGGAATGATGTTCGTGGGTATTTGGAGTACTTCTTCGAGCGTTGGAGTTACAACCGGGACGGGCTGACTCCGGAGGCGGTGGACGCCTACGTGCGGGCGTTCTCCAGGCCCGGTGCGCTGCGGGCCGGGTTCGACGACTACCGCGCTCACGAGCAGGACCTCGCGCTGGACGACGAGGACGCCGCCGCCGGCCGGCGGCTGACGATGCCGGTGCTGGCGCTGTGGGGGTCCGTGGGGCTGCCTGCTCGGCTGCCTACGTTGGAGATCTGGCGTGAGTACGCCGATGACGTGACCGGGGCTCAGATCCCGGAATGCGGCCATTTCATTCCTGAGGAGCGGCCGGAGGTTCTTCTGGACCACCTCCGGGACTTTTTGGCCTGACTTCCTGAGCTGATTTCCGCCGGGCCGTCGTGGGCTCGTCGGCCTGGCGGGTCGTGCCGGTCGCTGTTCGGTTCGTCGGGCATGGGGCGGGACGTGCGGGTGGTGGGTGGTTATTCTGGGCCTTCTTCGATCTTGTACTGCTTCGATGTTGGGGATGGCCCATGAGTGATCGTGATCTGTTTGTCTATGTGTGGTTAGCCGGTGCTTTCGCGCTCGCCGTCGCCATTCTCGGCGTGGTCTTCGGCAACGTGGCGAGAGAGCCGGGATTCGCGATCTCCTGTGCCCTGATCGGCATCGGGTTCATGGTCGGTGCGGTCGCTCTTGCCATTTACGGGCAGCGCGACAAATGAGTGAACGTTATGACGAGGTGATCGGGGCCCTGCGGGCAGCTTACGACGGGGGCGCCGAGCGTCGGGACGGCGCGGGTAAGCAGCGGTGGAAGCTGGCGGAGCGGGAGGCGTTCCTGGGCCGGGTTCTGGACGACGGTGGCGGGCGGCTGCTGGAGGTCGGTGCCGGGACGGGTCAGGACAGTGTGTTCTTCCGGGACGGCGGGCTGGACGTCGTCGCCGTCGATCTGTCGCCCGTGATGGTGGCGTTGTGCTGGGAGAAGGGCCTCGACGCTCACGTCATGGATTTCCTGGGGCTCGACTTCGAGCCGGGGTCGTTCGACGCGGCGTACGCGCTCAACTGTCTGCTGCACGTGCCCAACGCTGATCTGCCGGCGGTGCTGGAGACCGTTCGTACGGTGCTGCGGCCTGGTGGGCTGTTCTTCCTCGGTGTGTACGGCGGCGGCGCCCTGCACGGAGAGGGGATCTTCGAGGGGGACGATCACGAGCCGCCCCGGTTCTTCTCCTTCCGTGGGGACGAGGAGTTGCAGGAGTTCGCCGGGCGGGTGTTCGAGATCGTGGACTTTCATGTTGTCGGAGCGGATGAGACGCGGTTCCAGTCGTTGACCCTGCGTCGTCCGCGGTAGGGCTCAGGGGCCGACGTCGAGGAAGATCCACTTGTCTTCGCGGCTGTCTGCCCCGGGTAGCGGCGATCCGTCCGGGATCGAGATGACGACCTCGTCCACGTACTCCGTCGATGGGCCTCTGTCGAAGACCGTGTTTTCGAGCGCCTGGGTGGACAAGGCCAGGAGGAGCAGGGTGCCCGCGAACACGGCCCAGCGGGTGAGGCGGCGGCGGGTCGCCCTCGTCAGGGGCTCGCGTGGGTGGCGGGGCGCGGCCGGTGGGCGGTCCAGGACGGAAGGCTTGGGGGTGAAGCGCTTGAGGTCCGCGGCTGTGGGGGTGCCGAGGATCGGGACGGGGGCCGGCCGTTCGACTGAGGGCTCGGGGCCAAGGGTGGCGCGGGTGATGGGGATGGCGGGCGGTGGTTGGGTGATGGTGTCTCGGGGGCGGCGTCGTGCTGCCAGGAGTGCCGCCACGAGTGCCACGGCTGTCGCTAAGGCCGCTGCGAGGGTGAGCCGGGCTGCCCGGGAAGTCGTTAATCGCCGCACGTCCGGCAGGGTAGCTGGTTTCGATCATCATGGAGATCACGAATGGGGGTGGGGACGTGCGGACGGCGGGTGATATTCGGGTGGATACGACGCGGTTGTCCGTTCGGGAGGTTGTCGCGCGGGTGAGAGAGGTCTGGGTCTCCCAGAACCAGTGATCTCGGCTGTTGCTCAGGTGACGATGGGGGCGCACAATCCACGGGTGACGCCCAATCCGTGCCTCCCCTAGGAGCGTTCATGAGCAGCGTTGCTTTGATCACCGGCGCGGCGAGTGGCATCGGGGCCGCCGTGGCGCGGCGGCTGGCCGCAGGCGGGGCCAACTGTGTGCTGGTCGATCGGGACGCCGAGGGCGTCGAGCGGGTCGGCAAGGAGGTCGGCGGTGTGTGGGTGGTGGGTGACGTCAGCTCCGAGGAGACGTCGGTACGAGCTGTGGCGCTCGCCGGTGAACGTTACGGCCGCCTGGATCTCGTGCATCTGAACGCCGGCACCAATGGTGGCGTCGACTTCTCCGCGTTCGACGCCGAGCGGTACCGCACGGTGATGGGGATCAACGCCGACTCCGTCGTCTACGGCGTCGCGGCGGCGCTTCCGCTGCTCAAGAGCTCCGGCGGTGGCTCGATCGTGGTCACGTCGTCGATGGCGGGGCTGGTCGGGTTCGGCCCTGACCCGATCTACTCGATGAGCAAGCACGCCGTGATCGGGCTGGTCAGGGCGCTCGTGGAGCCGCTGGCGGGGGCGGGGGTCAGGATCGGTGCTGTCTGTCCTGGTTTCACCGATACGCCGTTGATCGCGCCTGCCAAGGACTTCCTGCTGGCGGCCGGGCTGCCGATGATGACCGCCGACGAGGTGGCGGAGGCCGTGGACGGGCTGTTTCGGGACGAGTCGTCAGGGACGGTGCTGGTGGTGCAGGGCGGGATGGAGCCGACGCCGTACCGGCACGCGGATCTTCCAGGACCGACCGGCTGACGGCGGGCTCAATCCGTGCGGCGGCGGAAGATGCCGTAGAGGCCGCCGGCCAGGGAGAGGCCCACGATCGCGATGAGCCGGATCACGTCGGGGCCGCCGGTCACGGCGAGTTCGCCGGTGGGCGGGATGAGGAAGCCGGTGGCCAGCGCCCAGGCCGAGACTCCCGTCACCGCGGCGGCCCACAGGTCGGCGGCGGCCAGTGCGTACGCGCATCCGGCCAGGCCCATCACGAAGAACCGCAGCTCGAACTGGGCGGCCGGGATCAGCACCGCGGTGATCGCGCAGGCCGCGACCGCCACGAAGAAGCCGATGCCGATCAGGAGCTCGGTGGGGCGTGAGGTGGCGGGTTTGAGGCTGCGGAGGGGCATGAATCCCCATTCAAGGGTGAGATGGTCTTCAGGGCAAGCGATCTCGGCGGCGGCCGGGGTGATGAGGCAGGGCTTTCTGGGGCTGCGGACGGCCTATCCAGTATCCCCGTGGTGGTGCTGTCGGGCCCGGTGTCAGGTCAAACCGGTCTCCACCGTGGCCGTGCTGTCGAAGGTTCATGGGCCGGTAGGTGAATCTGGTCTCCACTGCGGCGGTGTTACTGGGGCCGGCCTCTTGCGGTGGCGGGACAACAGGAGGAGTGTGCCGGCGACGAGGCCGAGTGCCACGGTGGCCAGGCCCGAGCTGCCGAGGGTCGGGCGCGGGCCGAGGGCCGAGGTGAGTGGTCCGCCGAGGGCCGTGCCGATGGGTGACGCGGTGAGCAGTACCGCGCTGCGGGCGGCGAGCATCGCGGTCAGGTGCTGCGGCGGCGCCTTCGTCTGCATGAGCGTCACCGAGAGCGCCACGAACGGGCCGTAGATCATGCCGCCGAGCGCGAAGCCCGCGACGGTGACGGGCACCGGCACGTCGAACCAGAACGGCAGCAGGCACAGCCCCCAGCCGATCACCACGCCGATCGTCACGGGCCAGAGCGGCAGTTGCCGCAGCGCGCCGGTCGCGAGCCCGCCGAGCATCGCGCCGATGCCGAACAGCATCCAGTACAGGCCCAGCAGGGTGCCGGGCGCGTGCAGGTCGCCGGTCACGTGCAGCGGCAGGGCCACCTCGACGGGGCCGTACAGGAAGTTGAAGAACCAGGTGAGGGCGAGCAGGCCGAACAGTTCGGGGTGGGAGCGCAGCAACGCGAGGCCGCCGCGGGCGGCCGTCCGATCGACGGGTGACACCTGCGCGTCGGGGTCCGGTTCGGGCAGCGGGTCGGCGGGTGACACGTGCGCGTTGGGGTCCCGTTCTGGCAGCCGGGTCCGTACGACGAGCACGGCGAGGAACGCGTACGTCAGGGCGTCCAGGCCGAGGACGAGGGCCGCGTCCACGTACGTGACCAGCACTCCGGCGATGGCGGGACCGGCGATCGTGGCGGCGAAGGCGAGCGAGCTGAGGAGGGTGTTGGCGGCGAGCCGCTGCTCCCCCGGCAGCAGCTCGGCCAGCAAGGTGAACTTGCCCGCACTGCCCCACGCGTGCAGCAGGGACGAGAGGGCGAGCAGTGTCACGTACAGGGGCAAAGAGAGCAGACCGGCCAGCCAGCACAGTGGCACGGCGCCGAGGAGCACGCAGCGCAGCGCGTTGTCAGCGAGCAGCAGCCGCTTGGCGGGCACGCGGCGCAGCAGGCGGCCGAACGCCAGCGCCCCGACCACCCCCGGCAGCGTGCACGCGGCCACCGCGGCGCCCACCCACAGGCCCACGCTCCCCGGCGGCGCCAGCTCGATGGCGAGCCAGGCGACGGCGACGAAGCTCATGCCGTCGCCGAGGTAGGAGACGCCGAAGCCGAGGGTGAGCCGCCGGAACAAGCGGTTGGCCAGCACAGGACGGTAGGCGGAGGGAACGCGGATCAGGGGCATCGGCGGCTCAGGCACCGGGGGTGCGGGTGGGGGTAAACGGCATCGGGCGGCTCAGGCGCCGACGTACGCGGCGAGGTGTTCGCCCGTGAGGGTGGAACGGGCCGCGACGAGGTCGGCCGGAGTGCCTTCGAACACGATCCGCCCGCCGTCGTGCCCCGCCCCCGGCCCGAGGTCGATGATCCAGTCGGCGTGCGCCATGACCGCCTGGTGATGCTCGATCACGATCACCGACTTGCCCGCGTCCACCAGCCGGTCGAGCAGGCGGAGCAGTTGTTCGACGTCGGCGAGGTGGAGGCCGGCGGTGGGCTCGTCGAGGATGTAGACGCCGCCGCGTTCGGCCATGTGGGTGGCCAGCTTGAGCCGCTGCCGCTCGCCGCCGGACAGCGTGGTGAGCGGCTGGCCGAGGCTGAGGTAGCCGAGCCCGACGTCGGCGAGCCGGCCGAGGATGGCGTGCGCGGCCGGGGTGCGCGCCTCCCCCGCGCCGAAGAACTCCGCGGCCTCCTCGACCGACATGGCCAGCACCTGGCTGATGTCGCGCCCGCCGAGGCGGTGGTCGAGCACCGACGGGTCGAACCGCTTGCCCTCGCAGTCCTCGCAGGTGGTGGTCATGCCGGCCATCATGCCGAGGTCGGTGTAGATGACGCCGGCGCCGTTGCAGCCGGGGCAGGCGCCCTCGGAGTTGGCGCTGAAGAGCGCCGGCTTGACGCCGTTGGCCTTGGCGAACGCTTTGCGGATCGGGTCGAGCAGCCCGGTGTAGGTGGCCGGGTTGCTGCGCCGCGAGCCGCGGATCGCGCTCTGGTCGATCGACACCACGCCCGCGCCCGCCGGGATGGACCCGTGGATGAGCGAGCTCTTGCCGGACCCGGCCACGCCGGTGACCACGACGAGCACGCCGAGCGGGATGTCCACGTCGACGTTCTGCAGGTTGTGCGTGGTCGCGCCGCGGATCTCCAGCGCCCCGGTGGGCTTGCGCGTCTTCTCCTTGAGCGTGGCGCGGTCGTCGAGGTGGTGGCCGGTGATGGTGTCGCTGGCCCGAAGCCCTTCGACGGTGCCTTCGAAGCAGACGGTGCCGCCCGCCGTGCCGGCGCCGGGGCCGAGGTCGACGACGTGGTCGGCGATGGCGATCGTCTCCGGCTTGTGCTCCACGACCAGCACCGTGTTGCCCTTGTCGCGCAGCCGCAGCAGCAGGTCGTTCATCCGCTGGATGTCGTGGGGATGCAGCCCGATGGTGGGCTCGTCGAAGACGTACGTGGTGTCGGTGAGCGAGGAGCCGAGGTGGCGGATCATCTTGACGCGCTGCGCCTCGCCGCCCGACAGCGTGCCGGAGGCGCGGTCGAGGGAGAGGTAGCCGAGCCCGATCTCCACGAACGAGTCGAGGGTGTGCAGCAGCTTGCCGAGCAGCGGCGCGACCGACGGTTCGGCCAGGCCGCGGATCCACGTGGCGAGGTCGGTGATCTGCATGGCGCACGCCTCGGCGATGTTGACGCCGCCGATCCGGGAGGAGCGGGCCTCCTCGCTGAGCCGGGTGCCGTCGCAGCCGGGGCAGGTGGTGAACGTGACCGCCTGGTCCACGAAGGCCCGGATGTGCGGCTGCATCGACTCGCGGTCCTTGGCGAGGAACGTCTTCCTGATCTTCGGGATCAGCCCCTCGTAGGTGAGGTTGACGCCGTCGACCTTCACCTTCACCGGGTCCCGGTAGAGGAAGTCCTGGAGCTCCTGCTTGGTGTAGTCGCGGATCGGCTTGTCCGGGTCGACGAAGCCGGACTCGGCGTAGACGCGCACGGTCCAGAAGCTGTCGGACTTCCAGCCGGGGATCGTGAACGCTCCCTCGGCGAGCGACTTGGAGTCGTCGTAGAGCTGGGTGAGGTCGAGGTCGGTGACCGCGCCGCGGCCCTCGCAGGTCGGGCACATGCCGCCGATGCGGGTGAAGCTCGCCTTCTCGGTCTTGCGGTTGCCGCGTTCGACGGTGATCGCGCCCTTCGCGCGTACGGTGGGCACGTTGAAGGAGAACGCCTGGGGCGAGCCGATGTGCGGTTGCCCGATCCGGCTGAACAGGATGCGCAGCATCGCGTTGGCGTCGGTGGCGGTGCCGACCGTGGAGCGGGGGTCGGAGCCCATCCGCTGCTGGTCGACGAGGATGGCGGTGGTCAGCCCGTCGAGCACGTCGACCTCCGGCCGCGCCATCGTCGGCATGAAGCCTTGGACGAACGCGCTGTAGGTCTCGTTGATCAGCCGCTGCGACTCGGCCGCGATCGTGCCGAACACCAGGGAGCTCTTGCCCGACCCCGAGACGCCGGTGAACACCGTGAGGCGGCGCTTGGGCAGCTCGACGCTGACGTCCTTGAGGTTGTTGACGCGGGCGCCGTGCACGCGGATCAGGCCGTGGCTGTCGGCGACGTGCTGCTCGGACGACTGCTGAGGGGGCGTGCTCATCGTTTCTCCATCGTGTCGGGGGCTGCCTGGGCGGTCTCCGCCGGTGTTGACTCGAATTTAACCAGCTATGAGCGATATGTCCGTTTGCCTTCCGCTCCCGCCGCGAAGCGGGAGCGGAAGCGGGCCGCTCACTTGTCCTGCAGCAGCCCGAGAACGTTGCCGTCGGGGTCGGTGAACGTGGCCACCACGCGAGTGCCGCCCACCTTGCGCGGGGCTGACTTCACGGTGGCGCCGGCCGCGGTCACCTCCGCCAGTTTGGCGTCGATGTCGTCGACCTGCCAGTAGACCGTGGGCGAGGACAGGTCCTCGGTCTTGCCGCCGGGCACCAGCCCGATCTGCTCGTTCTCGCACTCGAAACCGACGTAGTAGGGGTCGTCGGTCTGCGGCTGGAAGCCGAGCAGCGCGGCGTAGACCGCCTTGGCGGCCTGGATGTCGGACACGGGGTGCAGCACGGTCTTGATGCCCTGGTTGGAGGTCATGCTCGCTCCTGGATTCGTGGGTTCACCAGCCCGGAGACGGTGCTCCGGGCTGTTCGTGACCTTCACGCTAGGGGCGGGGCGAGGGGTGGCGCTTCTCGAATCCTGCTCGCTTGGTTTCGCCCTCCGCGAGCTGCTCAGCGAAGGGCTCAGAGAGAGAACGTCATCGTGCCCGCGCCGTGGACGCCGGTGATCCCCCGGGTGGCGCAGGTGCTCACGTTCGAGGTCGGGGTCGCGGTGCCGGCGGTACGGGCGCCCGCCAGCGGACCCCTGACGATCTTGCCGCTGAGCAGCATGTCGCCGGGGTTGTGGCTGCGTACCTGGCCGGCCTCCGGGCGCAGGGTGGACACGCCCGCCTCCCGGCCGTCCGCGCCGTACCAGGTGATCTGGCCCTTGCCGCGGATGTTCTGCACACCGGTGCAGAAGGCGCGGCCGGTTCCGTGGACGGTCAGGCGGCCGGAGCGCAGGTTCGCCGCGGACGGAGCGGTGCCGGAGCAGCCGGTGAGAACGAGCGTGCCCTGGGCGGTGACCGTACGCGGGAGGAAGCCCACGGCCGGCGTGAACGTCACCGGCTGCCCGGCCGCGGTGCTGATCCGGCAGGTCAGGACGGTCTGCGCGGCGTGCGTGGACCCGCGCGTGGACACCGGCGGCGCAGCCGCGGCCATGCAGGCGACGGCGGCGAAAAGAATCTTGGACATGTTCGTGCTCCCTCGGTACGGGCTACCAGCGCAGCAGTACGGTTCCGGCGCTCACCCCGCTGGCCAGCCCCACCAGGGCGACCAGGTCGCCGCGCTGCACACGCCCGGCTCGGATCGCCTGGTGCAGCTGCGCCGGCAGGCTGGAGGCGACCAGGTTGCCGTGCTCGACGATCGTCACCTCGACCTTGTCGAGCGGGATCCCGGCCAGCTCGCAGATCAGGTTCAGCGACGCCAGCGACGCCTGGTGCACGCAGATCGCGGCCAGGTCGTCCCATTCGAGCCCGCGCTCGGTCAGCGGCCCGGTCAGCGCGGCGCGGTCGAGTTTGCGCACGCCGACGGCCAGGTCCACGAAGTCGACCCGGAAGGGGGCCACCTCGAAGCCGCCCTCGGGGGCCGGCGTGATCGGCATGACGGCGGCCGGCCAGTGGCTGGAGTTCGCGCAGAAGCGGTGGGCGACGACGCCGGGCGCGGCGGCGGCCTGCAGCAGCAGGGCCGTGCCCGAGTCGGAGACGGTGTAGGAGGGGATGGCGGCGACGAAGTCGTCGGGCGACTCCACCCGCCAGCGGATGGAGGAGGTCGCGATCTCGCCGCAGGCGATGAGGATCGTCCGGTACAGGCCGGCCGCGATGAGCGCGTCGGCCAGCTCGATCGCGTTGAGCACGCTGTTGCAGGCGTTGCGCACGTCGAACACCGGGCAGCCGGCGCCCAGCTCGGCGGCGACCATGTGCGCGGTGGCGGGCTCGACGGCGTCGCAGCTCACCCCGGCGAAGATGATCAGATCGAGGGACGGCGCGGCCAGGCCGGTCTCCTCCATCACCTGGCGGGCGGCGGCGACGGCCATCGTGGCGGCCGTCTGGCCGGGGCCGGCCAGGTGCCGCCGCTGCACGCCGGTGGCCTGCTCGATGAGGCCGCGCGGGATGCGCACGCCGGGGCTGCTCTCGGTCAGCCGCTCCTCCAGCTCGGCGGTGGTCATGCTCCGCTCGGGCAGGTGCACGGCCACCCCGGCCACGTGCGCGTAGTTCATGCTCATCCCCCTCGTGTCCCCGTGCGGCCACGATAGGGAGGGGGCGGGATCGCGGCCGGTGCGCGAATCGCCGCACCGGCAAACTTGATCAATTCCTTAACGGGTGGCGTCGCGTCACAAGTGATCATCTTTCCCGCCATCGGCGAGGCTGGGCGACACAACGGTCAGCACGCCCGGCGGAAGGAAGCGGACATGAGCGACGAGGAGATCATGACGTTGGTACGCGAGCGCTGCGCGAGCATCCTGAAGGTCCACCCGAGCAGGGTCACCGAGGACGCGCGGCTGCGCGAGGACCTGGAGGCCGACAGCCTCGACCTGGCCGAGCTCCATGTCGTCATGGAGGAGGAGTGGGGGTCGATGCCGCGCGAGGCGCTCGCCGACGTGCGGACCGTGGGCGACGTCATGGTGCGCGCCCGCGAGTTGGTCGCGGAGCGCACGGGATGAGGCCGCACCAACGGATCGCCGTCACCGGCATGGGCGTGCGCACGCCCGCCGGCTCACGGCTCAAGGAACTGTGGAACGCGCTGCTGTCCGGGCAGTCCACCGCCCGGCGCATCACCTCCTTCGACACCACCGGCATCGGCACCGAGTTCGCCTGCCAGATCCACGACCTGGACATCACGGACTACCTGACGCCCAAACAGGCCGCCCGGATGGACCGCGTGACCCAGCTCGGGGTGTGCGCGGCGGCCGACGCGCTGGGCGACGCGGGCGCCTTCCGGGTGCCGGCCGAGCGGCAGGCGGTCGTGACCGGCAGCGGCTTCGGCGGCACCCTGACGTACGAGGACTGCCTGCTGGACGCCAAGGCTCCGGGGCGCGGAAACCCCGGGCCGCTGCACGTGCCGATGGTCATGCCGAACGCCCTGGCCGCCGCGATCAGCATCCGCCACCGGATCCTGGGCCCCAGCCTGTCGGTGGCCACCGCGTGCGCGTCCGGCGCCCATGCCGTGGTCGAGGCGGCCCGGCTGCTGCGCGACGGCACCGCGGACGTGGTCGTCGCCGGGGGCGCGGAGGCGTGCGTCACGCCGACCGTGCTGCTGGCCTTCCACCGCTGCCGCGCCCTGTCCGAACGCAACGAGGCCCCTGAGCTGGCCAGCAGGCCCTTCGACCGCGACCGCGACGGGTTCGTGCTGGCCGAGGGCGCCGCGTTCCTCGTCCTGGAGAACCTTGAGCACGCGCTGGCCCGCGACGCCCACGTCTACGCCGAGCTGACCGGCTGCGGGCTCACCTCCGACGCCCACCACATCACCGCGCCGCCCGCGCAGGGCGACGGGGCCGCCCGCTGCATGCGTGCCGCGCTCGCCGACGCCGGGCTCGGCCCGGAGGAGATCACGCACGTCAACGCGCACGGCAGCGGCACGCCGCTGAACGACCTGGCCGAGGCTCAGGCGATCAGCGCCGTGTTCGGGGCCGGCGCGGTGCCGGTGACTTCCACCAAGGGCATCACCGGGCACGCCATCGGGGCCGCCGGGGCGATCGAGGCCGTGGCCGCCGTGCTGGCGCTGAACGAACGGACGATTCCGCCCACGGCCAATCTCCATTCGATCGATCCGGAGTGTGCTGTGGATGTCGTCGGGCAGGTGCGGCCGATGGCGGCTGGGCCGGTGATGTCCAATTCGTTCGGGTTCGGTGGTCACAATGCCACTCTGATCTTCGCGCCGGTCTGAGGAGAGCTTTCATGCGCGCTTACACCGCCGCCTGCTGTGTCGCCCTCTGTGCCGCCCTCTTGCCGGCTGTCCCGGCGGTCGCTGATTCCGAGGACTCCTTGGTTCCCGTGGAGCCGGTGCCGGTCGGTGGGGATGTGCTGGGCAAGTTCTGCATCAGCGTTCCCGTGAACACGCTCGCCCAGACCTTCGCCGCCTTCTTCGGCCTGGCCGGCACGGGTGGCGGGACGGTGACCGCAGCACAAGCCGGGGTCCAGTCTGCGGTCCCCGCTCCGGCTCCGGTTGCGGTGCCGGCTCCGGTGAACGCCTCGCTCGCCGGTACGCAGTCGCTCGCGGGCGTTCCGCTGATGGAGCGGCTTCTCCTGGATACGGGCCTGCCGCGGGACCTGACCATCCTCGAGGCCGTGCCCTGCTAGGCGAGGCCGCCTATCGGCGAGTTGTTGTAGAGGCCGCCGACGCAGATCAGGCGGCTGGAGCTGGCAGCGCTGGGGAGGACCACGCCGGCCCCCAGCACGCAGTCGATCGCGGTCACGGTGCCCGGCACGGGCGCGGCGGCGGCCTGGGCCTGGCCCGCGGCGGCCAGTGACAGCACGGCTCCGGCGGCTCCCGTGACGATGGCGGCGGCAAATCGGTGCATGGCTACTCCCATCACTCTTGGTTATATTTCGCTACAGATCGTTACCAATGGTGGATCATCCAAAACGCTTGGAGGAGGTGGCATCGGTGGGTTCAGGGCTTTTCGACGTCGTGGCGATGACCGAGCGATGGGTGCACACCCGTCCCGACGCCGTCGCCTGCCACATCGACGGCCGCCGTCACGCCGAGACGCTCACGTACACGGAGCTGAACGACCTCATCGACCGCACCGCGCGGACCCTGGTGGGCGCGGGGGTGGGCGCGGGGACGAGGACGGTGGTGCTGGTGCCGCCGGGGCGGGAACTGGTGGCGGTGGTCATGGCGCTGTTCCGGCTGCGGGCGGTGCCGATTCTGGTCGATCCCGGGCTCGGGGCGCGCGCCATGGGTGCGTGCTTCGCGGAGGCGGCTCCCGAGGCGTTCGTCGGGGTGCCGCGCGCCCACCTGGCGCGGGTCCTGCTGGGGTGGGGGCGGGGCAGCGTACGTACGACGGTCACGGTGCGCTCGCATGGCCGCCGGCCGGCAACCGGGCTAGCGGTGGAGTCCGGGACGGGTGGTGCCGAGGACTTGGCGTTGATCGCTTTCACCTCCGGGTCCACCGGTCCGCCCAAAGGGGTGCCTTTCCGGCGTCGGCATCTGGCGGGGCAGACGGAGTTGCTGGCCCGGCTCGGTGCGCTGACGCCCGGCGCGGTCGTCTACTCGACCTTTCTGCCGTTCGCGCTGGCCGCGCCGTCGATGGGCTGCGGATCGGTCATCCCCCGGCTCGACCCGCGTCATCCCGAGCGGGGTGACCCGGCCGTGATGGCCGGCTCCATCGCGGCCCATGGCGTCACCGGACTGTTCGCCGCGCCCGCGTTGCTGGATCGGCTCGCCCGTCACTGCGTCGAACGCGACCCGCGCCTCGCCACCGTCGAGACCGTGCTCACCGCGGGCGCGCCGCTGCCCTTCTCCGTGCTCCAGCGCGCCCAGCGGTGCCTGCCCGCCCACGCCGAGGTGTGCTCGGTGTATGGCTCCACCGAGTGTCTGCTGGTGAGCGCGGCGGACGCGGCCGAGCTGACCGCGACGGCCCCCGCGACCGCGCACGGCGCGGGCACCTGCCTGGGCAGGCCGCTGCCGGGCAACCGGGTACGCGTCATCGCCGTCACCGACGAGGCCATCTCCGAGTGGTCGGACGATCTGCTGGTCCCGCCGGGAACGGTGGGGGAGATCACCGTGGCGGGCCCGGCGGTGAGCGACCCGTACCTCGGCCGTCCCCATGACACGGCACTCGCGCGCATCGCCGGCGAGGACGGGCCCGTGCACCGCATGGGGGATCTGGGCCGGTTGGACGAGCAGGGACGGCTGTGGTTCGCCGGCCGCAAGAGCGAGCGGGTGCGTACGCCGGACGGCGATCTCTACACCGACCAGGTCGAACCCGTCTTCAACGCGCTGCCGGGCGTGCGCCGCACCGCGCTGGTCGGCGTAGGCCCGGCGGGAGGCCAGATTCCCGTGCTCTGCGTGGAGTGCGAGCCGGGCACGTCGCGGCGCGAACGGCGCGAGATCGCGGAACGGGTCCGCGCACACGGCCCCGACCTGGGCGAGGTGCTGCCGCACCGAGGTTTCCCGATGGACGTCAGGCACGCCAGCAAGATCCGCCGCCCGCTGCTGGCCCGGTGGGCGGCCCGCGAGCTGGGCCGGTGCGGCCGATGAGGGTCCTGGTGACCGGCGGCGGAGGCTTCCTCGGCCGCGCCGTCTCCCGGCTCCTCGCCGAACGCGGTCACGAGGTCGCCACCTTCCAGCGCCGAGTCCTCGACCCGGCCATACGGGACATCGTCCATTTCGCCGGTGATGTCCGTGACCCGGATGCCGTGTACGCCGCCGTCCAGGGCCGCGATGCCGTGGTGCACTGTGCCGCCCTGGCCGGTGTCTGGGGCCCGGCCCGCGACTACCGCGAGGTCAACGTCGGCGGCACGGCCAACGTGATCCACGCCTGCCTGCGGGCCGGTGTCCCCCGCCTGGTGCACACCTCCTCGCCCAGCGTCGTCCACGACGGGCGGGATCTGGAGGGCGTGGACGAGTCGGCCCCGTACGCCCGCCGCTTCCTCGCCCCCTACCCGGCGACGAAGGCCAAGGCCGAGCGGCTGGTGCTGGCGGCCGATGGCGGGCGGCTGGCCACCGTGGCCCTGCGTCCGCACCTGATCTGGGGGCCGGGGGACCCGCACTTCCTGCCCAGGTTCGTGGAACGGGCGCGGCGCGGCCGGCTGGTGCTGCCGCGCGTGCCGGGCAAACGCGTCGACACCGTCTACATCGACAACGCCGCACGAGCACACGTGCTGGCGCTGGAGGCGCTCTCCCCCGGCTCGCCGGCCGCCGGCCGGGCCTACTTCGTCGCGCAGGACGAGCCGGCGCCGATCGCGGACTGGATCAACGGCCTGCTCGCGGCGGCGGGGCTCGCCCCGGTCACGCCCCGGGTGCCGGCCCGCGTGGCCCGGCTGGCGGGCGGCGTCGTCGAGCACGCCTACCGGCTCGCCCGCGTACGGTCGCAGCCGCCGCTGACCCGGCTCACCGTCGTGCAGGCCACCACGTCGCACTGGTTCGACCTCACCGCCGCCCGCCGCGACCTCGGCTACGAACCCCTGGTCAGCACGGCGGAGGGCCTGTCACGGCTGACCGCTCACCTCAACGGCCACCGGAGTTAAGAGCGTCATGACCCTGCCCGGTTACCCGTTCGCCTCGCACTTCCTCACCCGCGCCGGCCTGACCCAGCACTACGTGGACGAGGGCGACGGCGCGCCCGTCCTCATGCTGCACGGCAACCCGTCGTGGAGCTACCTGTGGCGCCGCCTCATCGTGGCGCTGCGGGCCGAGCACCGCTGCGTCGCCCCCGACCACATCGGCATGGGCCTGTCGGACAAGCCGGACGAGGACCGCTACGCGTACACGCTCGCCTCCCGCGTGGACGACCTGGACGCGCTCACCGATCACCTCATCGCCGCGCAGGGCGCCCCGGAGCGCGGGTGGACGGTGGTGATGCACGACTGGGGCGGCCCGATCGGCATGGCCTGGGCGAGCCGACACCCCGAGCGGGTGGCCCGCCTCGTGGTGCTCAACACGGCCGCCTTCCCCAACCCGCACGGCGCACGAGTACGCCCCGCGCTCCGTCTGCCGCTGTGGCTGCTGCGCGAGACCCGGATGGGCGCCCGGCTGTTCCTGCGCCACCACGCCTTCGCCAGGCTGGCCACGCTGCCGCCGTTCGGGGTGCGGCGCCGCCTGCCCAAGGAGGTGCGCGACGCCTTCCTCGCCCCTGACGACGGACGGGGGCACCGGGTGGCGGTGCGGCGGTTCGTGGGGGACATCCCGCTCGGTCCCGGCGACCAGGCGTGGCCGTTGCTGACGCGGACGGGGGAGAGCCTGGGGGAGTTCGCCGACCGGCCCGTGCTGATCGGCTGGGGGCTGCGAGACCCGGTCTTCGACCCGCTCATGCTGACCGAGTGGCGGCGTCGCTTCCCCGGCGCCGAGGTGCACGCCTTTCCCGACGCGGGCCACTACGTGCTGGAGGACGCGTACGAACGGCTCGTCCCCGCCATCGAGGAGTTCCTGCGGCGCTGACCCGGCAGCCACCAGTTGTGCCGGCCGAGCAGCCGCATCAGCGCCGGGACCAGCACCATCCTGATGAGAGTGGCGTCGAGCACGATCGCGACGGCCACGGCGAACCCGCCCTGCTGGAAGTCGAGCCGCCGGGTGAACATCAGCCCGGAGAAGGTGACGGCCATGATCGCGGCGGCCAGCGTGATCGGGCGCGCGGTGTGCCGCAGCCCGTGCAGCACGGCGGCCGTGTTGTCACCGGTACGGCGGTAGTGCTCGTGGACGCGGTGGACGAGGAAGACCTCGTAGTCCATGGACAGGCCGAACACGATGGTGAAGACGATCAGGGGGAGCAGCGCGTTGACGTCCGTCGCCGGATCCTGGAAGGTCAGCGTGAGCAGGCCGAACGTGGCGCACACGCAGAGCAGGTTCATCGCGACCGCCTTCAGCGGGATCAGCAGGCTGCGGAACGTGATCAGCAGCAGCGCGAACGAGGCCAGCAGGACGACGAGGAGCACCCGCCACAGCCCGTCGAGCGCCCCCGCCGTCAGGTCGCGCAGCCGCGTCGCCGGCCCGACGGCGAGCACCCGCTGACCGGCGGGCAGCAGGCGCGCGGCCCGTTCGTGCACGTCCCGCAGGAAGGCGACGGCGGCCGCGCTGTCCGGGGCGGACCGGTCGGCGACCAGCATCAGCGTCAGGTCCCTGCCGTTGTCGAACTCGCTGACCACGGACACCCTGGGGTCGGCCCGCAGCGCGGCGCTCAGCGCGCTCGTGTCCACCGGGCCCGAGCCGGGCGGATGCGGCAGGGCCAGGCTGGTCAGGCTGGCCACCTTGTCGGCTTCCAACTGCTCCAGCCCGGTGCCCATGTCGGTGCCGGCCAGCGTGGCGCGGTCGTAGTGCAGCCCGGTACGCAGGTGCAGGGCCGGCAGGGCGAGCAGGAGCAGCACCGCGACGGCCGCCGCCGCGTACGGCACCGGATGACGCATCAGCTGCCGCGCGCCCCGCACCCACCTGGGCTCCCGCTCACCCCGCGCCCACGCGGGCTCGCGTTCCCGGTCGCGTCGCCGCCAGGGGAGTGTGCCCCACGCGAGCAGGCCGTCCAGCCGGGGGAGCAGCGCCGGCGCCAGGGTCAGCGCCGCCGAGAGCGTGGCCAGGGCGGACAGCAGACCGGCCAGCGCCATCGAACCCGCCCACGGCACCCCGGCCAGGAACAACGCACAAGAGGTGATCATGATGGCCAGGGCGCACCAGGTCACCGTGCTGCCCGCCGTGGCGACGGCGTGCCCGGCCGCGGACTCGGGGGACCGGCCGCCGGCCCGCGCCTGGCGGTACCGCAGCAGGATGAGCAGGCTGTAGTCCAGGCCGAGGCCCAGGGTCATGGTGACGGTGTAGGTGAGCATGGTCGAGTCGGCGTGTCCGTACGTACCGGCCAGGGCGAGCGCGCCCATCGCGGTCAGGATCGCCGCACCGCCCACCAGCAGCGGCACCAGGGCCGCGCCCACCGCGCCGAGCCCGAGCACCAGCAGCAGCACGGCCACCGGGACGGTCATGGTCTCCATCGCCCGCAGATCGGCCATGTCGGTGTGGGCGAGCTGGGCGAACGCGCGGCCGGCGCCCAGGATCGTGACCGAGACGGCTCCCCCCGACGCCTGTCTCGCCGCCTCCTGAGCGGTCGCGAGCTGGGCGGGCAGGTTGCGCTGCCGGGCCCGCTCGTCGCCGTGCACGCCGGTCAGCACGTACGCGTGCCCGGGATGCTGGCCGGCGACCTCGGGCAGCGGCAGCAGCGCCCCGACGTCCTGACGGGCGGCCATCGCGTTCATCACGGCGGCCATCACGCGCTGGTACCCCGGCTCGGCGGCACGCAGCGTGGCCGAGGTGAAGGCCAGCACCACCTGCTCGGTGCCCTGCTCGGGGAAGCCGCGCGCGATCACGGCCGCCGCGACGGCCGACTCCGAGCCAGGCACCTCCAGCGAGGGCGGCGCCAGCCGCGCCGGCAGCCCGGGCAGCAGCGCCGCCGCGCCGGCGGCCAGGACCAGCCACAACGCGATCACCAGCCGCCCGCGGCGGGCCATGGCGGACCCCCACCTGCCCAGCGCGCCCGGCGTGGGTTCGACGAGGGCCGGATCACGACGGATGCTCCCGACCGGCATGAGTCCCGCCTTTCCCGATCAATCGGGGGCTCACAGTAGGCAAAGCAGCGGCGGCGGACCCGGCTCACCCGCCCGGCCGCGCACACACGTTTGCCGGGGCATTGACCAGCTTTGATATCGGCTCCGCTATCGACGCGCGGGGGATCTCAATATTGGACGCCCCTTGATCGGCTCTGCTCTGCTGGAGCGACGTCGCATCCGGGCGAGTGAAAGCAGGTACGAGGCGAATGTTCCTTGCGCAGTCCACCACGTCCCGCCGGGCCCTGCTGTCGGCCGCGGCCCTGCTGCCGCTGGCGGGCGGCACCCCCGCGCAGGCCACCACCGCGCAGGCCGCCGCGCCGGGGAGCGCGCGCGACCACTACGCCAGGGCGGCGAAGCTGGCCGGCCGCGATCCGGTGCTCAAGTCCCTGGTCAAGGCGCTCACTCCGGGCGTGACAGCGCCCAATCCGAAGGCGCCGGAGCCGCTGCGGATCTTCGACAACGTGGCCGTGGTGAGCACCGGATTCGTCTCGGTCACGGCCCTGCTCACCTCGGGCGGCGTCATCCTGATCGACGCGCTGGGATCGCCTGACGAGGCCGCGAAGGTCATTGTCCCCCAGCTGAAGTCGCTGGGCGTCGAGCCGTCGGCGATCAAGTACGTGGTGGCCGCCCACGGGCACGCCGACCACTTCGGCGGCGCCCAGTACCTCGCCGACCGCTACGGCGCCCGCGTCATGATGAGCCCGAAGGACTGGGATCTCCTCGCCGCGGAGAAGCCGCAGCACGCCCCCAAGCGTGACCTCGACATCGCCGACGGCCGCCGCCTGACCCTCGGCGACACGACGATCTCCTTCCACCACACCCCCGGCCACACGCCGGGCACCGTCTCGATGATCTTCCCGGCGCGGTGGAAGGGACGGCGGCACACCGCGATGTTGTGGGGCGGCACCAACCCGCCTGCGGCCGTCGCCGACAAGCGGGTCTACCTCGCCTCCGTGCTCGCCTTCGCCTCCCGGATGCGCAAGGCGGGGGTGGAGGTGGAGCTGAACAACCACGGGTCCGCCGATCACGGCCTGGCGCGCATGGAGGAACTGCGCGCGGGGGCGGCGGCGAACCCGTTCGTCCTCGGACGGGCGCGGACGCAGCGGTTCATGAAGGTCATGGAGGCCATGATGCGCGGCCGGATCGCCACGGACCTGGAGGCCGGGAAATAACCGGTGGACGTCGGCGGACAGGCTGTTCTAGCCTCGCCCGGACGACTCTCGAGCCACGCGATGAGGTGCTTTGTATGAAGGTCCAGGCGCGTTCGGCCGGTGCGAACCGGTCCAGTCACGTACGAATCGCGTCTACGACCCGAAGGAACCTCAGAAGTGGATCTTCCACGTAGCATCACCATCCGCGAGCACAGCCACCGCATCCTCAACCCCGTCACCGCCGGCAAACTCGCCACCCTGGGCCGGGCGCTCGACCTGCCGGCCGGCAGCCGGCTGCTCGACCTGGCCAGCGGCAAGGGCGAGATGTTGTGCACCTGGGCCCGCGACCACGGCGTACGCGGCACCGGAGTCGACGTCAGCACCGTGTTCACCGCGGCGGCGCGCGCTCGGGCCGCCGAGCTGGGCGTCGGAGCGGCCGTCACGTTCGTGCACGGCGACGCCTCCACCTACGTCGCCGACGAGCCGGTCGACGTCGTGTCCTGCATTGGCGCGACCTGGATCGGCGGCGGCCTGCGGGGCACCGTCGAGCTGCTCGAACGCAGCCTGCGTCCCGGCGGCCTGATGCTGATCGGGGAGCCGTACTGGCGGCTCGACCCGCCCGACCAGGCCACCGTCGAGGGCTGCCACATGCGCGACAAGGGCGACCTGCGCTCCCTGCCGGGGCTGGTCGGGCAGTTCGGCGAGCTCGGCTGGGACGTCGTCGAGATGGTCCTGGCCGACCAGGACAGCTGGGACAGGTACGTGGCTCCGCAGTGGCTCAACCTGCGGCGCTGGCTCGACTCGAACCCCGATGACGAGCTGGCGGCCGAGCTGCGCGCGGAGCTGGACGAGTCGCCGGTGCGGCATGTCCGCTACCAGCGTGAATACCTCGGCTGGGGCATCTTCGCCCTCATGAGGCGGTCCGGCTGACCCGGGGCGGGGCCCCGGTCCTTCGCGCCGGGGCCCCGCCGACCACCACTGATCAGTTCGAGAAATTTTGATCCGACGGGGTGACGCGCGGGCCCGCCGATACCATCCGGCCGGTGATGATCCAGAAGATGAGCGTACGGACCGGCGCCGTCGTGGGCGCGGTCGCCGTGCTCGCCGGCATGAGCGCCCCGGCCCAAGCGGCGGAGAACTACGGCCAGTACTCCATGTTCGGCGCGCGCAGCGCCGGCCAGCACTGGGCCGACGGGCAGGCGGCGGGGCAGTGGACCTGGAAGCCCCTGTCGTCCACGACGTCGGAGATCAGCTGGGGCGATCCGAAGAAGTGGCCGCCCGCGTCCGCCGAGAAGTTCGTCCGCACCGGCGGCTGGCTGATGCTGGACGGCTGGCGCGACAACGGCACCTACTACACCGTACGGGTCACCAAGGAGCAGATCGGTGACGCCAAGTGCGGAAATCTCACGACTATCGCCACCTCGGGGCGGCAGCACTACGTCAAATGGGCGATTCCCGCACAGGGCTACTGCATGAAGGCGTGGGGGACGATCACCGAGCAGTCGTCGGGCAAGACCATCGACTTCGGGCACACCCAGATCTGGTCGCCGCCGGCCTCCTGCTCGAACCAGTACCTGGGGGCTCAGACCTGCGTCAAGCAGTGGGAGTCCTGGTGGGACAACCGGGGCAACCCGGGCGAGCCGATCGTCAGGAAGCTCGAACGCGATCAGTACATCGCGCGGGGCCAGGGCATGGCGTTCAAGATTCACCAGTACTTCCCGAAGGAGTGGAAGTCCGAGGCGCGGTCGTACTGGAACTGGTGACGGAGGCCGCTCCACCGGGTCGTTCGTCCACAGGGTGTGGGGTGCGGGCTGGGGAGGGGCGCGTACCCGTCCCCATACAGGTACGGGCCCCTTCCTCGCCGCCGTTTCAGGCAGCTTTTGAGGTGTGGTACGGACACTCGTTGCCCGCCGAAAGCATGGCCCTGACCTGGGAGAACACACTTCTTGCCGAGGTGGGGCCATGGGGTCGCCCGAAGTCGCGGCCGTCACCGGCGGACGGGCGGCCGCGGGAGCCGTCCGGCGCGGAGGCCGAAACGACGTTATCCACAGGAGAGGCCAGTTATCCACAGACTGTGCATCGTGTGGAAAAGAGCCCCGCCGAGCCCCTCTTCAGCCGCCGGCCGCGCGCCTGAGTTGCCGGGCCCGCGCGCCGGCGTCCGTGGGCAGGCCGCGCTCGGCCAGCCCGGCCGAGACCCGCTCGCGCACCTCCGGCCGATGGTCGTCGAACTTGAACTTGGCCCGCACGTCCACCACCCGCAGCCGCAGCCCGCGCAGCGCCGACAGCAGCTTGTGGTACGGCCCCGCGCCGGCGGCCATCTCGCCGTGATCGCCGTCCGGCTGGTGGTGGGCCAGCTGGCGGCGCACGATCTCCGCCTTGCCCTCCCTGTCGTCCACGATCTCGGCCTGGCAGACGAGCTGGACGGAGGCGTAGTAGCTGGTCGGCACGCCCGTCTCGGGAGAGTCGCCACGCCAGCCGCTCGGGATGAAGGCGTAGTCGTCGTACACGCTCACCACCGCCGCGGGGTTCGCCTCCAGCGCCGCCCAGATCGGGTTGGGCCGGGCCAGGTGCAGCACGATCTCCTCCCCGTCGAACAGGAAGTGGGTCGGCACCACCACGGGGGCCGCGCCGCCCACGCCGTTGACCGCGATCTGGCCGAAGTCGCGCGTACGCAGCCACTCACGCCACTCGTCCTCGTTCCTGGCGGCGTCCCATGGGTTGATGAGCATGGCGAACCTCTTTGTATTAGTACATACTTAACATTGTGCTAGAAACATATCCGTTCACCGGCGGAACGGCCAGCGAGATCGCGTCCGGAGTCGAGGTCGCCGTGTCCGAGGGCCGGCTGCCACCAGGGGCGGTGCTGCCGCCGGTGCGCGAGGTGGCCGAGCGGGCGGGGGTCAGCCCCGGCACGGCGGCGGCCGCGTACCGGCTGCTGCGCCAGCGCGGCGTCGTGGAGACCGCGGGCCGGCGCGGCACGCGGGTCAGGCCGCGACCCGCCAGCACGTTCCGCGAGGAGATCCGCATCGAGGCGCCGCCGGGCGTGCGCGACCTGTCCCGGGGCAACCCCAATCCCGCCCTGCTCCCGCCGCTGCACGAGGCACTCGCCGCCGCCGCGCGGGCGCACGAGGAGAGCCCCGCCATGTACGGCACCGGCGACGACGAGGAGCTCATCACCCTGGCCAGAGCCCGGCTGCGGGCCGACGGCGTACCTGCCGAGGCGCTGGCGATCACCTCCGGCACCCTCGACGCCGTCGAACGCGTGCTCACCGCCCACCTGCGTCCCGGCGACCCGGTCGCCGTCGAGGACCCGGGCTGGACGGCCCTGCTCGACCTGGTCGCCGTCCTCGGGCTGCGCCCGGTGCCGATGCGGCTGGACGAGGAGGGCCCACTGCCGGACGAGCTCGCGCGGGCACTGCGGGCAGGGGTGCGCGCCGTGGTGATCACCGCTCGCGCGCAGAACCCGACGGGAGCGGCCCTGTCCGCCGCGCGGGCGCGGGAGTTGCGGGCGCTGCTCGCGGCCAGTCCTGAGGTGCTGCTGATCGAGGACGACCACGGCTCCGGCTTCGTGGACCTGCCGCCGTATCCGCTGGCCGGGGCCACCGCGCGCTGGATCCACACCCGCTCCACCGCCAAGGCGTTCGGCCCCGACCTGCGCCTCGCCCTGATCGCCGGCGACCCGGTCACGCTCGACCGGCTGCGCGGGCGGCAGCGGCTGGCCGCGGGCTGGGTTAGTCATCTGCTGCAACGCGTCGTCGCCCACCTCTGGCGGACGGAGGCGGTGGACTCCGCGGCGGTCGCGGCGGCGTACGGGCTGCGCAGGAACGGCCTGGTGGCGGCGCTGGCGGCGCGCGGCGTCACCGCGGACGGCCGCAGCGGGCTGAACGTGTGGATCCCCGTCGCGGACGAGAGCACCGCGATCACCCGGCTGCTGGCGCGCGGCTGGGCGTGCGCGCCCGGCGCGCGCAACCGCATCGGCTCGCCGCCCGCGCTGCGCCTGACCGTCTCCACCCTGACCCAGGAGGAGATCGAGCCGCTGGCCGACGACCTGGCCGCCGCCCTGCGCCCTGCCTCGACGGGCAGGTACGGCTAGGACGGCGGCCAGCCTGATGATCAGGAGAGCAGGGTCTCCCCGATCCACCCGCCGGGCGCGCACCCCGGCGGGATGGCGAACACGGCCGACCCGATCGCGCTGATCCACTCGTTCAGCAGGTCACCCTCGGCCAGCATGCGCTGCACCGGGACGAACTGCCGGCCGATGTCCGCCTGGAAGGAGGCGAACAGCAGCCCCGAGTCCGACTCGCCCTCGGCGCTCAGCCCCTCGTCGTAGTTGTAGGGCCGCCGGAGCAGTCGCGACGCGGGATCGGCCACGTGCGCCCGCCGGATGTGGGCGAACTCGGAGATGACCGGGAACCCGAGGGCGTTCTTGCGCGCGTAGTCGGGCGCGTCGCGCTCGGCCGCGCCGGTGAGCGGCGCGCCGTCGCTCAGCCGCCGCCCGATGGTGAACTCCCTGGCCACCCGGTCGGCGGCGTCCCAGGTCTCCAGTTTCATCCGGATCCTGCGCAACACCATCGTGGTGCCGCCGCGCATCGGGCCCTGGCCGATCCAGACGGCCTTGTCGAGGTCGGTGGCGTTGCCCGTGCCCTCGATCTGGCCCATCAGGTTGCGCCTGGTGGGGCTGTGGAAGCCGCGCTGCGTCCACCGTACGCGGGCGAAGGAGCGTGCGTCCTTCACGATCATCCGTACGGCGTGCGCCACGCTCACGCTGTCGTCCGCGCACACCTGGACCAGGAGATCGCCACCGCTCCAGCGCTTGTCCAGCCGGTCCGTCTTGAACGCGGGCAGCGCGGCCACCGGCGAGTCCACCCCGGCCGCCGCGAACAGCCCCGGCCCGAACCCGAACGTGCACGTGAGCCCGCCCGGGGTCATGGCCAGTTCGGGCTCGGTGTCCGCCAGCGCGGGCCGCCCCTGGGTGAGGCGGGCCGCGTCGTCGGTCAGGAGCTGGAGCAGCCGCACGATCGCCTCCTTACGGGTGCGCGGCAGCAGGTCGAAGCCGAGGAACACCGCGTGCGCCTGCGGCGGTGTGGCCACGCCCGCCTGGTGCGTCCCGTGGAACGGCGTCACCTCGGTGGAGGTGAGCCTGATCACCTGCCGCTCGGCCCGGTGCGGCCCGAGCACGCCGGCGGCGGTGACGGCGCCGCCGGTGATCAGCCCTCTGCGGCTGATCACTTGTGCCCCGGCTGGTAGTCCTCCTCGCCGCCGGCGAAGTCCTTGCCCACGGCGGTGAACTCCAGCGGCGCGCCGCCCTGAACCTGCAGCGTGAACGAGATCCTCGCCCCCGGCCGCACCTCCTCGGTGACGCCCATCAGCATGATGTGGTCACCGCCGGGCTTGAGCTCGTGGGTGCCGCCCGCAGGCACGACGAACCCGCCCTCCTTGGGCTGCATGACCATCTTGCCGCCGGATTCCACCACCTCGTGCAGCTCGATCTTGGGCGACAGCGGGGAGGCGCCGGAGACGATCGTGACGGGCGCGGCGCCGCTGTTGACCAGCGTCCCGAACGCCGCGGTCATCCCTTCCTTCGTGGTCTTCACCCAGGGGTCGGTGATGCTCAGTCCGGCGGCCGGGGCGGTGGCCGGAGCGGTGGCTTGGGCTGAGGTGGTGGCCTGGGCCGAGGTGGTGGCCTGTGCGGCGGGCTCGTAGGCGTCGGCGCAGGCGGTCAGCGCCACGGCGGTGGCGGCGAGTACGAGGGCATGTCGAACGAACATGGCAAAAGGCCTTTCTCCGCCCGGCATGCCGAAGCAGACCCTGCCGGGCGGCGGGGGTCGTCATAGAGGGGAGAACGTCTTGCCGGACCCGGAGGTCAGGCGGCGACGGCCCGCGGCGGGCCCCTTCTGCTGACGACGTGCCGCAGCACGGCCGAGCGCAGCACGCGCGGCTCGGGCGTACCCAGGGATGCGGAGAAAGGAGTGACGAGCAGCGGCAGCCGGACGACGACCAGCAACCGCACGGCCAGGCGGCGCAGCAGCGCCCAGAGCGCGGCCTCGCCGCGCGCCAGCCAGAGCGCGGTCAGCCCGACCGCCCAGCCGTGGGCGGCGAGCATGCCCAGGCCCGGCACCAGCCCCGAGTGCAGGTGGATGGCCGGCGCCGCGGGCGAGACCGTGTGGGACAGGCTGAACAGCAGGTGCAGCAGCACCTGGAGGCCGGCGAGCAGCGGCAGGATCAGCGCGAGCGAGCGCTCACGCCCCGCCAGTGGGTACGCGGCCCCGAACGCCAGTCCTAACGCCACCACCATGGCGGGGGCGGGCACGGACGAGCCGCCGAGCACGTGAGCCGCCACGCCGAGCCCGAGGCACACGACGGCGAACACCGCGGTGCG
Source organism: Nonomuraea sp. NPDC048882 (assembly GCF_040649755.1). NCBI lineage: Bacteria > Bacillati > Actinomycetota > Actinomycetes > Streptosporangiales > Streptosporangiaceae > Nonomuraea > Nonomuraea sp. NPDC048882. Next base: position 592,731 of record NZ_JBEZGB010000002.1, on the reverse strand, counting down.
GGCGAGACGGAGCGACAGCGCCATGGATCTAGCATTCCACGCCGGCCCGGCGGTCCGGGCGTCGATCCCGATTCACGTGAAACCATCGCCCTCGCCACCAAGACCCGGATAATCGAGTCTGATGCCTAAATTTCGGGACTTGTCGGAGTATGCGGCGGAAATCGCCCCGGTCATCAACGTCGCCCACGTCAATGTGCACGCCTCGGCCGCCCAACCCCTCGCCGACCTGGCCGCCGCCTCGGGCCTGACCCCCGCGTACCTGTACGACCTGCGCTTCACCCTCCCCCTCCGTCCGCTGCCCCGCACCGGCCTGGCCGTCCTCTACCGGTACGCCTCCGACCAGGAACGAACCCTCCTTCAGCACCTCGACGAAGGCACCTTGACCGAGGACGGCGACGGGCTGCTGCGGCTGACGGACAAGGGCCTGGATTTCGTCCACCACGTCTACGACCTGCACGCCGCCGCTGTGGCCCGCGTCTGGGCGGGCCACGACCTGGCCGGGCCCGCCGAGCTGGTGGGCCGGGTGCTCGCCGCCGCCGAACGGCTGCCGGGCGGGGCACTGGAGCTGGTGGCACCGCCGTACGAGCCGGAGGGCACGGGGCCGGGGCTGCGTCTGTTCAACCGTCTCGCCGCCCTCCGCTACCATCGCGCCGACGCGCATGCGGCGGCATGGCGTTCGGAGGGCCTGTCCGCGTCCGAGATCGTCGACCTGCGGGACGGCCCCGAACGCACCGCAATCGAGGCCGAGACAAACCGGCGCGCGTCGGCACCGTACGGGGCACTGTCCGAGACGGAACGCGACACCCTGTACGACATCCTCCTCAAACTCATCTGACCGCCCCGCGCAAGCCGTCCCGACCTGAGACGGCCTGCGCAGGTCGATCTGGATGTCTGCTCACAGGGCGGTCAGCAGGCGGGCTACCTGTGTGCGGTCGTTCACGCCGAGCTTGTCGTAGGCGGCCTGGAGGTGGTTGGCCGCTGTCCGGGTGGAGAGCGTCAGCCGGTCGGCGATCTGCCGGTTGGTCAGCCCGGCCGCCGCGAGCTGGACGATCTCCCGCTGCCGTGGCGTGAGTTCGGGCGTGGCCAGCTCGACCAGCGCCGGTGTGCTGATCCCCGAGCAGCGCCTGGCCAACGCCCATGCCCGGGTCCGCGCACCCCTGGCCAGGGTGCCGCGCCCCGTCTCCCGGTACGCCACCGCCTCGTGCGCCGTGGCCTCGGCCGCGTACAGCAGCAGGCCCCGGCGCTCGAACTCCCCGGCCACCTCCCGCAGCGCGCCCGGATCCCCCAGCGCCCGCGCGTGCCGGGCGAGCAGCTTCACCAGCGGCCCTTCCACCAGGGCAGCCAGCTCCCGCAGCCGCTCCACGGCGGCAGGAGCGGCCCCGAGCCGAACCAGGTCGTGCAGCGCGAACATCAGGTGACCGCGCAGCTCGTGCCGCTCCGCGTGCTCGGCCGCCGCCAGGCACCGCCGTACGGCGTCGGCCACGTCACCGCCCGCCGCCGTCACCCAGACGGAGGCGTGGAGCACGTGCTGACGGGTGAAAGCCCACCGGGACGCCGCCTCTTCGGCCTCGGCCAGCGCCCGCGTGGCCTCGCCCAGCCTGCCGAGCAGCGCGAACGCGTGCGCCTGCTCGGCCAGGCACCGCCCCAGGTACGGCTCGCGTTCCGGCAGCCTGGCCAGATCGTCCCCGCACCGCCGCACCGCCTCCGCCGCGTCGCCCCTCAGCCTGGCCGCCATCGCCAGATGCGCCGCGAACCCGGTCACCGGCAACTCGGCGGCCGGCAACTCCATGCCCCGCTCCGCAGCACGTGCCGCCTCCTCCAGCCGCCCGGAGAACAGGTGCGCCACACACAACGCGTCGAGCAACGTCGGCAACGCGTGCGCGGACTCCAGCACGTCCGGCACAGCCAACAGCGCGTGCGCGGACTCCCGTGCGTCCAGCGACGCGGGAGCGTGCGGCCGGTCCAGCGACGCCCGAGCATCTGCCCGGTGCAGCGGCGTCGGAGTATTGGGCCGGTTTGCTCCGGTGTCCGCCGTTCGGCCGGCTCGGGCGAGGGTGCGTTCTTGGCGGCCCGCGTAGGCGTCCACCCAGGTCTCCAGTGCCGCCGCGTGGGCGCGGCCGCGGGCGGTGGCGGGCACGCAGGAACGGGCTCCGGCCAGCGACTCGGCCGCGTCGCTCAGCCGGCCAGCGAAGCAGTCGGCGACGGCGCGGTAGACATACGCCTCCTGCCGCCACCCCGGCTCCGTCAGCGTCGCGACCGCCGTGTCGAGCACCCGGCACGCCTCGGCGTCCGCACCCGCCCACGCCAGGTTCATCCCCAGGCTGCAGGCGTGCTGCGCCCGCTCGCCCTCGGTCATCGCATCCCGAGCCCCGGCAGCCCTCTGCGGCCCAGCAGTCCCCTGCGCCGCCGACGTTCCCGAAATTCCCGAAACGCCCGACGCCGACAGCGTCCCCGACGCCCCTGCCCCTGACTCCGACACCGACGTTCCCGACGACAGCGTCGACACCGACGACAGCGCCGACGACAGGGCCGACAGTGCCGGGCCGGTCTCGCCCAGCACCGTGAGGACCTCGCCGAGCACCGCCACCGCCCCCACACCCGCCCCCGCCTCGATCGCAGCCCTCGCCAGCCGAGCCGCGAGCCGAGGATCCTGCCGGCTCCACGCCTGCCGCGCCGCCGACGTGAGCAGCCCGGGGTCGGTGGGCGAGCCGCTGTCCAGCCGCCACACCGCAGCCCGCAGCTCGTCCTCGCGCCGCCGCAGCCCCGCCGCCTCCAGCCCTTCGGCCAGTGTCCGCAGCCGCCGCCGCGTCCGCAGGGTGCCGCAGTCGCCGCGGATCACCTCACCGTAGAGCGGGTGGCCGAGCCGCAGGTTCTCGCGCCGGCCGTCGGTCACGGTCACGACCAGGCCGCGCGCCTCGACCCGCTCGACCGCCCGCGCCGAGGTGAGCGCCGTCAGCAGCTCGATGCCCACCGGCTCACCGAACGCCACCAGCTCAAGCACCTCGCGCTCGTCCTGGTCGAGATGGCCGATCCGGTCGCCGACCAGCTCGCGTAGCCGGGTGGTCATGGCCGGCTCGCCGCTCCACCGCCACGTGCCCCCGCGTTCGGCCAGGCAGCCCGAGTCGCGCCCCGCGTGCACGAGCTCGCGCAGGTAGAGCACGTTCCCTCCGCTCACCCCCGCGAGCTGCCGTACGGTCCGCGCCGAGACCTCCCCGCCGAGCGCCGCTTCGAGCACCTGACCGACCTCCGCCACCGTCAGCGGCGGCAGCTCGATCCGCCGCAGCAGCTCGTCCTTCCACAGGGCGGTGACCGGAGCCGGCTGCGGCTCCTCCGACCTGACCGTCACCAGCAGTTGCGCCTCCCCGCTCTCGGCCAGGTAGTGCACCAGCGCAGCCGACGCCTGGTCCAGCCGCTGCGCGTCGTCCACGCTCACCAGCAGCCCCCGCCGCCCCGCCTGTCCGCGCAGGTGCCGCGCCGCCCAGCGCAGCAGGTTCTCGCCGCTGCGCGGCGGCCCCGTCAGCACGTGCGCGAACGCGCCGAACGGGATCGCGGCCGCGGTCTCCGTCCCCAGCGCGTGCACCACCGCGTATCCCGGCAGCCCAGCCACGGCCTGCGCCGCCAGCCTGCTCTTGCCCACCCCTGCCGCCCCGGCGATCATCATGCCCGCTCCCGACCGCAACGCCTCCCGTACGGTCGTGAGTGACCCCCCTCGCCCGACGAACGGCCAACAGCTCCCGTGCTCGCTCATCGTGCCTCCTCTCGTCACCCATCGTGGCGAGAGGTGTTCGCGGGAGGTTCAGGTCGAATCTCTGCGTAGTCCCGCGGCCACCATCAGCATCTCGATGACGGCTTCCGGGCCGCTGAACGGCACCGGTTCGCCTCCGACCTCTTCGAGCAGCCCACGGAGCTGGCCGCCGGACTGCTCGGGCTCGACCAGCCGGACGATGACCGTTCTCATCTGTGCACGATCTCGCCAGGCGGTTCAGGTCTGGTTCAGGTCGGGATGCTAGCCGGGGTACGGTGCGGGCTCGACCTCCAGCTCGCGCATCAGCTCCGCGTAGAACTGGTAGCGCCTGCGGGCGTCGCCGCGCCGGCCCGCCAGGTCGAGCACCCGTACCAGGCCCAGGTGGGCGCGCTCGTCGTAGCGGTCGCGTTCGAGCAGCCGCAGCCAGTAGCGGGCCGACTCGTCGTAGCGGTGCGTGCCGGCCCGCTCGGTGGCGAGCCTGGCCGCCGCCTGCACGTACGCCAGCCGGGCCTGCTCACGCAGCCCCACGGCCCAGTCGGCGTAGGGGTCCTCCTCGCAGAACTCCCCGCCGTACGCGTTCTCGGCCGCCGCCCACCGTTCCAGCGCCTCCGCCGTACGTCCGGCCTGATCGAGCCGTACGGCCTCAGCCACCAGATCCAGAAATATCTCTACATCGACCTGTACGTTGGCCAGCTCCAGCCGCAACGCCCCCTCCTCCGAGACCACGATCTCGTCCGCCGGCCATTCGTGCCCCGGATCCAGCACGGCGCGCAGCGTGGACACCATCACGTTCAGCCGCCGCAGCCCCACCGCCTGGTCCTCCTGCTCCGGCCAGATGATCTCGACCAGCCGCTCCCTGCCGATCGCGCCGCCCCGGCGGCTGACCAGGATCTTCAGCAGGTCACGGGCCTTGCGCGACTGCCAGGCCGTACGCGGTACGGGCACCGCGCCCCTGAGCACGCGGAACGTTCCCATCGTCTCCACGACCACCTTCGCCTGGCGTGGAGGAGCGGCGCGGGCCACCAGCGCGTCGATGCGGTCGTCGAGCGCCCGGCAGCCGATCGCGTGCACCCGTTCGCGCACCGCCACGGCCACCTCGACGCCGGTCGCGGGGTCGGCCAGCGCGGCCCTGACCAGCTCGGCCCTGGCTCGGCCGATGGGGTCGCCGAGCATCGTCCACCGGCGCACCGCCTCGTCGGCGGAGGCGACGTCGCCGTCCAGCTCCGCGCGCACCTCCGCGACGGCCGCCAGCGCGGCGTGGTCCCTGCGGCCGGCCGCGACCGGCTCGACCTGCTCCAGCAGCGCCCTGGCCTCCTCGCGCCGCCCGGCCGCCAGCGCCACCCGTACGGCGGCTATCCTGGCCGCCACCCCGGCGATCCCGTCGGCGTACCGGAGCGCCTGCCGGGCGACGCGCGCGGCCTCGTCGGGATCCTCGTACGCGAGCAGCTCGGCCAGCCCGTTGAGCGCGTGCGACAGCGCCTGCACCTCCCCCGACGGCTCCGCCTGGGCGATCACCCGCCGGTAGAGCGCCGCCGCGGCCCCTCGGTCGCCGCGCAGCGCGTGCACGGTGGCGAGCTGGTTCATGCCGGTGCCGGTCAGCCTGGAGCCCATCGCCTCCCACCTGGCCACCGCGTCGGCGGCCTCGGTCAGTGCCTCCTCCAGGCGGCCCAGCCGGGTCAGGGCCTGGGCGCGGTTGGCCACGTTCAGGGCGGCGAAGGGGGCGAAGGCCACCAGATCCGACAGCCGGCCGGCGATCTCCGTCTCGGCCAGCGCGTCCTCGTACGCGGCCTCGTCCAGGTGGCGTGAGGCCCGGTTCGCGTGGATGCGGATCAGCTGGACCAGGTCGCCGGCCCGCTCGGCGTAGGCCAGCGCCCGCACGTAGTAGGCGTCGTTGGCGCGGCGGTCGCCGTCGAGCGCGGCCAGCATCGCGAGGACCGTGTTGGCCATGGCCAGCGCGCCCGGATCGCCCAGGCTCCTGGCCTGCTCCAGCGCCTTGTCCGCCAGCTCGGCGCAGGACACCCGGTCGCCCTTCAGCCAGTGCACCGAGGCCATCGAGGCGGTGCACATGGCCGCGTCGGCGGGCGGCAGGCCGAAGGCGTGACCCTGCTCGTACATGGCCAGCGCCCGGTCCAGCTCGCCGCGCAGGTGGTCGATGAAGGCCAGCCGCCTGGCCACGGAGGCGTCGAAGGCCGGCCCATCGGCGGCCTGGGCGAGCAGCTCGCGGGCCCTGGTCCAGTGGCCGCGGTTCTGCTCGGCGAAGCCGGCCAGCTTGAGCATCGGGGGAGAGCGCCTGGCGGGCTCGGGCAGCAGCTCCAGCGCGGCCGGCACGTCGCCGCGTTCGGCCAGGCGCGGGCCGTGCGCGTCGAGCAGCGAGGCGGCGAGCACGGAGTGGGCGGTCGAGATCGCCGCGCGCAGGGCCAGCTCGGGCCGGTCGTGCTCGACGTACCAGCGGGCCGCGACCGCCGCCACGTCGTGCGCCTCGTGCCGGTCGAGCGGGGCGTGTTTCGCCAGCACCTGGCCGCCCTGGGAGGTCAGCCGGCAGCTCTCGCGGCCCGGCTCCAGGAATTCGAGGAACAGGCCGCGGCCGGCCAGCGCGTCCAGCGTGTCGGGCGGTGCGCCCAGCGCCCCGGCCAGGTCCGGCGTCAGCACCGGCAGCACCGTGGCGGCCCGCAGCAGCTCACGCATGGCGGCCGGCAGGTCCTCGAACGCGGCCACCGTGAGCCGGTCGAGCGTGGCCGAGTTCGCCGTCAGCCCGGCCACGGTGCCGCGCCAGGCGGCGGGGTCCTCGCGGGCCAGCGCGTCGAGCGCCGCCTGCACCGCCGCGGGCCAGCCGGCGCACGTACGGTGCAACTCGGCCGCGATATCGGCGCCCGCCTCGCCCAGCAGGGCCCGCGCCCAGGCGGCGGTCTCCTCCGGCGTCAGCGCGAGATCGGTGGCGTCCAGGTCGAGCACCTCGTGGTCCTGCCGCAGCCGGGCCGTCGGGAACGGCAGCGGCGCCCGCGACGCGGTGACCAGGTGAAGGTGGCGGGGCGCGGCACGTACGAGCGTCTCCACATACCGGACGGGACCCGGCGCGCCCGCGATCACCTCGACACCGTCGAAGACCAGGACCAGCCCCCGCCGCAGCCGCCGCGACAGAGCCTCGGCCAGCGCGCCCGCCAGCGCCGCCGCCCTGGACGCCTCGTCGGCGCCGGGCCCGAGCGGCGCCCCCGCCGCGGTCACCAGCTCGGCGGGCAGATCGGGCACCTTGGCCGCCACCGCCGAGGCCACCGCCGCGGCCAGCGTGGGCAGGTCACGATCGGCGCTCCCCAGCCGGTGCAGCACCGCACCCACGGCCTGGCTCCAACCAGCCAGAACGGTCGACTTCCCGTAGCCTGTCGTCGCCACGAGCGAGGTGAGCCGGTGTACGAGTGCGCCGTCGAGCCGCCGGTCGAGGGCGGGACGAGGCCGCACCCACCCTCGTTCCACCCCCGCATGCTACGCCCGGCCTCGCCGGGGGACTCCAGAGTTCGCAAAGTGCCACCTCCCGGTAACCAGCGGGCAGGCGCACTATGGTCGTACTTCGACAGGAGGCACCGTGGAACAGGATCTGCCCGGCGGTGCGCGGCTGATCGTCGGGGTGGACGAATCCCCGGCGGCGCGCTGGGCCCTGGCCTGGGCCATCGGCGCGGCGAGGCTGCACCGGATGGCTCTCGTGGCCGTGCACGTCAGCCGCGCGCCCGTCCACCCCTTCCCCGAGGCGCTGCCCGTGCAGCACGCCGTCCGGGCGGGTGAGGAGGCGCGCTGCACCGAGGTGATCGCGGGCGTGTTCGAGGACGTGGCGGGCGGGGTGCCCGACGACCTGGCCACCTTCATGGTCGGCCGCGTCGGCGACCCCGGCTACCACCTCGTCGACCTGGCCCGCGAAGGCGACCTGCTGGTGCTCGGACGGGGGAGACGCGGCGTGCTCAGCCGCATCTTCCTACCCTCGACCAGCATGTACTGCGCACGGCACGCTCGTACGACGGTCGTGATCGTGCAGCAGCCCTCCCCGCCCGACGACCCCGAGATGTCGGGGGAGCGCAACCGCAGATTCTGGACCCGCCGACATCCCTGACCAGGGCCTCTAGCGAATCGTCGACCTGAGCAGGCGCAGTCCCTCCGGGATGGCTTCGGTGCCGATCCCGCCGTACCCCAGCACCAGGCCCGGCTCGGGCGTGCTCCCGTCGTAGTACGCCGCCAGCGACTCCACCGCCAGCTCCGGCACCGGACGCATCATCACACCCGGCGCGAACCGGGCGCACAGGTGCAGCCCCGCCGTTGACGGCACCGGCAGCAGCCGGTCGTCTCCCGCCAGCGCCTCGGCGATCAGAGCGTGCCTGGCGGCGTACTCGCGGGTCGCCTTCCTGATGTGCCTGGCCAGCAGCCCCTCGTCGATGAAACGGGCCAGCGCCGCCTGCGTGGGCAGCTCCCCGTGCCAGTCGGACAACTGCCTGGCCGCGCGCAGGGCCGGCGCGAGCGAGGCGGGCGCGACCAGGAAGCCGAGCCTGAGCATGGGCAGCAGTGTCTTGGAGAACGAGCCCACGTAGATGACGCGGCCCGCCCGGTCGAGACTCTGCAGCGGCTCCAGCGGCCGCTCGCCGAAGCGGAACTCGCTGTCGTAGTCGTCCTCGATCACCACCGCCCTGCGGCGCTCGGCCCAGGCCAGCAGGGCGGCGCGGCGGGCCAGCGACATGGGCGTGCCCAGCGGGAACTGGTGCGACGGCGTGACGTACACGACGCGGGCCTCACCCGGGATCGCCGTGACGTCGATGCCCTCGCCGTCCACGGGAACGCCGGCCACGCGGGCGCCCAGCGAGCGGAACAGCAGGCGGGCCGGGGGGTAGCCGGGCTCCTCGACGGCGACGACCGCGCCCGGCTCGATCAGGACGCGGCCGATCAGGTCGAGCGCCTGCTGGGCGCCGTTCGTGATCAGCACGTCGCCGGGGCCCGCGTGCACCGAGCGGCTGAGGCCGATGTGACGGGAGATCGCCGCGCGCAGCGGCTCGTGACCGGCAGGATCGCCGTAGCCGGCGGCGCTCACCCGCAGCTCGCGGGCCACCAGGCGGCGCCAGGTCTCCATGGGGAACAGGCGCGGGTCGGGGACGCCGGCGCGGAAGTCGTACCGGGCGGGGGTCATGGGCTGCGGGAGGGGCAGGTCATTCCACACCGGACGCGGGCGTACGACGCCTTTCGGGGCGGCCCGGCCCCTGACCGGCTCCGCCGAGACGAACGTGCCCGCGCCCGCGCGACCGACGAGGAAGCCGTCGGCCACCAGGCGGTCGTAGGCGAGGGCGACCGTGTTCCTGGAGATCTCCAGGCTGCGGGCCAGGTCTCTGGTCGGGGGGAGGCGTTCGCCCGATCTGAGGCGGCCGTCGAGGATGGCGTCGAGAAGCTGGCGGTAGACCTGTGCGGCCAGGTCACCGCGGCCTTGGAGGGTGATGTGGACGTCCATCTTGGCCCAATCATTTGGGGGATAATTGGAGCTTATCTCGGGACAAGTGCGGGGCCAGGATGAACGTATGACACCAGCCTCGGCCGTTGCGACTCCCGCCTCCGACTCCCTCGCCACCTCCCCTACCGGCTCTCTCCTTGTAGCCGGGTCGCCGAGCACCGGCGGCGGCCCTGGGGGCGTCGATTTTGGGGGCGTGAGCCGCGGGGACTTGAGCCCTGGGGGCGTGGGCCCCCAAATCCCGAAATATCGCCGCATCCTGGCACAAGCGCAGCTTGCGAACTCCATCGGCGACGGCCTCTACCTCGTCACCTCGGCGTTCTACTTCTCCCAGATCATCGGCCTGTCGGCGGCCCAGATCGGCCTAGGGCTCACCCTGGGCTGGGCGGTCGGCCTGGTGGCCGGTGTACCCCTGGGCCACCTCGCCGACCGGCGCGGCCCCCGCGGCGTCGCCGTCCTGCTCGCGCTCACCACCGCCGTGGCGGTGGGCTCGTTCCTGTTCGTCGGCTCGTTCGTGCCGTTCGTCCTCGTGGCCTGCCTGTACGGCACCGCCCAGACCGGCCTGTCGGCCGCCCGCCAGGCCCTGCTCGCCGCCCTGGTCGAGCCTGCCGAGCGGACCACCGTACGGGCGACGCTGCAGGCCACGCTCAACGGCGGCCTGGCCGTCGGCGCCGGGCTCGGCGGGCTCGCGCTGCACCTCGGGACCCGCGAGGGCTACCTGGCCGCGTTCGCGGTGGACGCCCTCGGCTTCCTCCTCGCCGCCGCCGTCCTGCTCCGGCTGCCTTCCGTACGGATCACCGCCCCCTCCGCCGGCCCCCGTCTCGCGGTGCTCAAGGACCGGCCGTACGCGCTCGTCACGCTGGTGAACGCGGTGATGCTCTTCTACATGCCGCTGCTCAGCCTGGTGGTGCCGCTGTGGATCGCCGGGCGTACCAGCGCGCCCACGTGGGTGGTCGCCGTGCTGCTGCTGCTCAACACGGGTGGCGTGCTGCTGTTCCAGGTACGGGTGGCCAAGCGGGTCAAGAGTCTGCGGGACGCCTCGGTGGCGGTGCGGCGGGCGGGGGTGACGATGTTCGCGGCGTGTGCGGTGTTCGCGCTGAGCCCGTACTGGTGGGGGTTCCTGATCGTGGCGACGGCGCTGCTGGTGGCCGGTGAGATGCAGCTCGCCTCGGGCTCGTGGGAGATCGGCTTCGGCCTCGCCCCCGACGACCGGCAGGGCCAGTACCAGGGCTTCTTCGGCAGCGGCGTGGCCGTGGCCAGGATGCTCGGCCCGGTCGTGCTCACGACGGTCGTCCTGGGCGCGGGCACGCTGGGATGGCTCCTGGTCGGCGCCATGTTCGTCCTGGCCGGCGCTTCCATGACCCCGGCCGTCAACCGCGCCCGGCGAACCCGTGCCTGACGTTCAACCGCGCCCCGCGAACCCGCGCCTGACGTTCAATGGGTGTGGTCATGGGTGGCGGACGGGGCGTGCCCATCGGACAGCGTGGCCGTCGCCGTGAAACTCGCCGTCCGCACCTTCCCCTCGTGCTTGAAGTCGAGGAACAGCCGGTAGTCGCCCCGGCTGGGCGCCTCGGCGACGAACGTGATCTCAGGCCCCGCCTCGTCGCTCTCCTCCGGATGCACGTGCAGGTACGCGAGATCGCCGGCGCGCAGGGCGACCAGATGGCCGTACGCGCCCAGGTAGGGCTCCAGATCGTCGACCGGCTCGCCGTCCTTGCTGACGGTGAGCACGAGCTTGCTCGCCTGGCCGGGAACGATGTTCCCCGCGAGGTTCACGGTGTAGTCGTCGACGGCGGCCGTACGACTGACGTGCGGCAGCGGCTCGGGCCGGTAGTCGCCCGCGGCCTGCAGATCCACCCCCAGCGTGAGCTTCTGCTTACCTTTGGGGACGAAGTCGGCGAACGCCCGGTACGACCCCGCCTTCGGCACTGAAAGGCCGACCGCCCAGGTGCCGTCGGGGGCCATGCTCGGGTGCACGTGCTGAAAGCTCGTGAGGTCACGGGAGGCGACGATGAAGTGCATCTTCTTGTCGTGCGCGACCTCGTAGTCGGTGACCGGGGTGCCGTCGGGGCCGATCACGGTGAACCTGAACTCCGCCGGGGCGCCGCCGGTCGTGATCGAGGTGATCGGGTTGAGCGTGTAACCATCCTGGGAAACCTGCAGCCCACCGGGCACCGTACCGGAGTTGGCCCTGGCTTCATGTCCAGCATGCTCCCCTACCGTCACACTCGCACTTGGGCGGGGAGCCGGCGGACCGACCATGGCCCCCGCCCCCACAGCACCACCGAACACCACAACCAACACCAGACCGTACGGACCGAACCTGGCCGCCGCCTTCATGACCGCCCCACCCTGCAGTTCCACGTGAAACCTGGCACCGTACCCCCTGGGGATGAACAGCGAGCCGCCGACTTCAGGGACCCACATCACCTTCTTCTCGACTTCAGATACGGCGGAAGCACCCACTACGGACGGGCAGATCCGTACCGACTTCCCGAGCCCCCCTCACCTCCCGCACCCAACCCCCACCGGACCAGCACAAGAGTGGGCCACCGGATACCCCGTCCCCGCGCCTGCGCATCAAGCTGGGAATTTTGGCATGATCGAGCTGTTGTCCATCCATGAACCATGAACCGTGGAGCATGAACCACGGCGCATGGAGAATCTTGACCTGCAACGCTCGAACCATCGTCACTGGGATGTTGTCCAAGATGGGACGGGTAGTACGGCCCCACCAGGGGCTGAACACCCGCCCTTCGCACATTCCACACATCTGGTCCGTGCGCAACACAGGGAGCCCGGCCATCCCTTGCTAGGCTGCTTGTCAACCGTTGGGTCTCACCCCGGCAGGTGAGGCCGTCGAAGAAGTGGGGTCACACCGTGAAGAAGCTGCTCGTTCTGGCGCTGATCGCCCTTGGGGGGTTGCTGATCTGGCGTAAGGTGCAGGCCGACCGCGCAGAGCTCGATCTCTGGACCGAGGCGACCGGCAGCGAGAACTAACCGACGGCGAGGCGATGAGTGACGTCGTCCCCATCAAGCTGGTGTGCCTGGACCTGGCAGGCACCACAGTCGGTGACATCGCCATGGTCGAGCGCGCCTTTGCCGAGGCGATCGCGACCCAGGGCATAGTGCCCGGGACCGGAGCGTACGCGCGAGCCATGGTTCACGTGCACCGGTCCCGGGGCTGCCCCAAGATCGATGTCTTCCGTGGGATCTTCCCCGGCAACGAGGCCCAGGCACAGGCCGCGAACCTGACGTTCGAACGCTCCTACGAGGGAGCGCTGGAGCGGGCGGGTCTCGTACCCATGCCCGGAGTCATGGAGGTCCTCGACAAACTCCGTGGCAACGGCATCAAACTAGCCCTGATCACGGGCTTCAGCCGCACCACCCTGAGCCGCATCCTGAGCGTCCTGGGCTGGCACGACAAGATCGACCTGGCCATCTCCCCCGAAGACGCCGGCGGCCGCGGCCGCCCCTGGCCCGACATGGTCCTCCACGCGGTCCTCCGCTCAGGAGTCCCCGACGTCCGACAGGTGGCCGTCATCGGCGACTCGGAAAGCGACATGCTCTGCGGCAAACGCGCGGGCGCCTCCATCGTGGCGGGGGTGATGACAGGCGTACACAGCAAGGAACGCCTGCTCAAGGGCGGCGCAACTCACATCCTCGACTCGATCGCCGACTTCCCGAATCTGGTCCTGAGCGATGACCTTGGTACGACGCAGGTAGCTTCCTCCGCCCGGTAAGCTATCTTCGTCGAAGGGGCCTTAGCTCAGTTGGCAGAGCGCCTGCTTTGCAAGCAGGAAGTCAGGAGTTCGAATCTCCTAGGCTCCACCAGCGACAACGCACCCCCACCTAAGATCACTAAGTGGGGGTGCGTGACTTACTGAGTGACTACGCCTCTTCTTGTACTGGGAAGATACTGTCCATGGCCTCCGCTCCTTCCAGCAGCACCGGCCGGAGCTGGAACCGGTAGACCGTCTCCGTGACCACGGTGTTCGCGTGGCCCACCAGCCGCGAGATGTCCTCGATCGGCACGCCGGAGTCCGACAGGAGCGACACGAAGCTGTGCCGCAGCTCGCGGGGCGTCCACTCGCCACCCGCCAGGCCCGCGCTCACAATGACCTTGCGGAAGTCCCGCCGCACGTTGGTAGCGCTCAGGGCCGTGCCGTTCTTCGTGCAGAACACCAGGCCCTCTGTCCCGCCGACCACCGCGGCCGGCGCCTTCTCCTGGTCCTCCATCAGCAACTGCAACGCCTTCACCGCGCGAGCGGGCAGCTTCAGCGTACGGCGCGACTTCACAGTCTTCGTGTCGCCCTTCTTGCGCACTGATCGCCAGACGTACATAGCGAACTCCCGATGCGCCCACCCGGCCCCAGCGACCGGAAGCCACGCCTGGCGGCTCTCGTCGAAGGCCACGACGTGCGACCACGTCAGCGCCCGTACCTCTTCCGTACGAGCTCCAGTGAGCAGCGAGAGCAGGACGTACGCACCGATCCGGATGTCTGCCCGTTCGGCCGCGACGATCACAGCTTCAGCCTGCGCCACGGACAGAGCTCGGGAAGGCCGGCCAGCCTGCCCATCGGGCACGTCGCACAAGTCGACGACATTCCGCCGCACCTTGTCTCGCTTCATCGCGTTCCTGATCGCCCGGTTGAGCACGGAGTGGAGCAACTTGAGCGAGCGGGTGCTCAGTACGGTGGCCTTGTCGGCCAGCCACTTGTCGACATCCTCCACCGACAGGTCACGGAGCTTACGGCGGCCCAGAGCCGGGACGATATGGAGCCGGGCGAAGTCGGTGTAGAGCCTCACCGTCTTCTCGTCCCGGCCCCGGAGTCCGTGTTCCACCCAGTAGGTCACGGCGTCCGACACGGTGTAGTCGTGCGGCGCGATGGCCAGGCCGTCCTCGTGGTCGCGAAGGATCTCCTTCAGCTTGGCCTTGGCCTCGGTCTTAGTCTTGCCGCTGCCCTTCTTGACGATCCGCTTCCCGGCCGAGTTGTAGCCGATCGTCACTGAGGCGATCCAGCGCTGCCGCCCCTCATCCCAATGAAGACCGCCGTCTCCTGGGCTCCTTCTCTTGGCCATCATCGAGCCTCCGCCTCACGTTCGAGGAGAGCGATGTACTCGCAGATGGCGGTCGAGGGAATCAGCCGAGTCCGTCCTTCCTTGACCGAGCGCAGGCGGCCTGAACGGATCAGCTCATAGATCGACGAACGGCTCTGCCCCAGGAGCGTCATGGCATCCTGGACCCGATAAAGCCGCACGTCCTCGGTCGTGTTCATGATGGAGGGCCCTCCTTCGGTGGGTCGAGAGAGTCGATGAGCAGGGATTCGCCCGGGGTGTAGCCCTGGCCGGCGAAGCTCCAGTGAGCGAGCACGAGCGTGCTGCCGTCCTCCTCCGGCATCAGGCCCGCCGCGCGCAGCTGCTCATGCCGGTAGTCGGTACGTTCCTGCCGAATGGCGCCGAGCGTGGTCGAGTAGGCCCGGGACCGGGTTGAGAAGTGACCGCGGAACCCGAGCATGTGAGCCCACTTGCGCAGCCGTAGGCCGGTCAGCTCGGGATGGGTGCCGGGGTGGCCCAGCTCCCAGGCTGTGCGGATCAGCCGAGCAGCGTGGGCGGTGGCGCCGCGCTCGTGCAGGTGGGTGAGATCGTGTTCATGGATACGGCGATCGAGCGTGCCGGAAGACTCGGCGGCTTTGGTGGCGTATTTCGCGATGTAGCCCGCCACAGCCTGCTCTGACAGCTGGCCGGCGAGGTCGCTCCCGTGGATCGGCTGGACGTCGACCTGACGACCCCAAACGAGATGCCGCGTCGGCTGGCCGACCGTAGGTGCGTCGAGTTTTACGGCGGCGGCGGCCGAGCGGATCGCGTCGTCGAGCAGCTGCACGGTGGCCCAGTGCGGCGGTTCAAGGACGTCGGCCGGATCGGTGGTCCGGGCATCGAGACGGATCACGGCGTGGAAGTGCACGACGCCGCGGGCCTGGTACTCGGCGACTTTGGCGAAGGAGACCCGAACCGCCTTGTTGAACGCGGCCTGGGTCAGGCCGACCGAGGCGGCCAGGCGGCGCCGAAGGTAGATGGTGAAGCGACGCCAGAGATCACCAGCGTGCGCGTTCCACAGCACGTGCCCGATGTAGTCGTAGGTGTCCGGGTCGAGCGGTTGCCCGATTCTGGTGTCGTCGGCCTTGTGGCGCTGGAAGCAGGCCAGACCGGTACGGCGTGGATGGCAGACCTGAGGCTTGCCATCCTTTCCGGCACCGCGATGCACCGGCCCGAACGAGGGCGCCGTCAAAGTGGCGAACACCTTCGGGTGCTCCCGGACGGTCGCCGGCACGCCCTTGGCACCGCCGAGGAGACCAGCCCGGATCAGATGGTAGGTGTCGCGGCGGTAGAGCTCGGAGCAGGACGGGCAGCGAGAGGCACGACGGTTGCCGCACCGGATGAGCAGTTGCCCGTGCGGCTCGTTGTCAGTGCGGTAGTGGGACAGGACTTCACCGGAGATGGCGTTCAGGGTGAGGCTTTCGCCGGTCAGCCGGACTGGTTCCGCGCAGCCGCGCAGGCGGTGGACTTGGTCCAGCCAGCGGGCCAGGTGGGTGCTCGAATGCCGGGCCAGGTCGCGGACGACCGGCCCGGCCAGTTCGGCGAGCGCCCCCGCGTCGCTCACTGAATGATCCTCCTCACGTCGACAATGACGGTGTGCGTGCGACAGGCCGCGCACTGCTGGTCGGCGGGCAGCCGTCGAGCGCAGGCAAGTAGCCGTGCCTGGCCGCAGCCGCGGATGGTGACCGGGTGCTCGCACCGGCCGCTTCGGTCGTGGCCTACGACCTGCCGTGACACACTCCACGGGAGGTCAGCGCCACGGGCGTACGTCTCGATGACGCGGACGCGATACTGGTTGACCATCAACGGCGACGTCTCCTTTGCGATCTCGAAGCCATGACGTTCCGGGCACCCGCCCAGCGGATCGAACTGGGCAAGCTGGGCGGGCACCCGCAACCTCAGCCGTCGCGATCAGTCGAGGAACTCGGCGTCGCTGTCGGCCTGGCTCAGGCAGGCCGGGCAGTCGCCGCAGCCGTGCCAGGAGCCATCGATGAACTCGGGATCGCAGTCCTCAAGCGGTTCGGGCATGGTCAGTCCCTCCCTTCGGAGTGGAGCGATTGATCTCAGCCGTCGCGATCAGTGGAAGGTGACCCAGAACGAGTAGCGGCAGTTCGGGCAGCCGACCTGAAGCCCGTGTTCGCCTACCAGCAGCGCTTGGAAGCGCGCGAGCCGGGTTTCATAGCGGCAGCCAGGGCAAGTCACCCGGTGGTCGTTGACGCCGGTCGGTGTCGACATGGTGGTGGCCCTCCCTTCTAGCGATCGCATTTGGGGCAGGTTTGGGTCCGGACGTACAGGTAGCCGTGGCAGATCGAGCACCGGAGCAGCGGCCGCGGCGGCGGGAGTTTTCTGCTCACCCGAACCAGCGCCCCAGGCCCTTGCCGCGAGCGCCGGCCTGTCGCAGGGCGTTCTCACGCAGCCGCTTGGCCTCCTTCGTACCGACCGCGGCCTGCAGTTCGGCCTCAGCCTTACGCCGCTCAGCGGCGGTCACGCCGTGACCGTTGGCGGCACGGGCCAGCTCGTTCAGCTCATTGGCGTTCTGCGTCCTGGCCCTCAGCTCGGCCAACTGCGCAGCGCTCATCCGATCTCTCATCGCTGCGCCCCCCGAGCCTGCTCACGCTCGGTACGCTCCGCCTCTTGCTGAGCGAGTAGCTCGTCGTAGGCATCGCGTATGGCCTGGGGTTCACCGCCGGGCCAGATACCCGGCTTGCCAGGGTGGAAGATCTGCGTCTTTGCTGCCATCGTGGAGTTCTCCCTTGTGGAGCCTCCAGGGCCGGGAATCTTTGCCGGATGAGCGGCCCTGGAGGAATCTTCGTCGTCTGCCTTCGTTGAAGCTGATCGGTGCTCACGTTCGGCTCCAGGGATCGCTAACCGCCCTGGTCGATCGCGTCGAACATGTCTTCCTCGCGGGCCTTCAGATCGGCCTGCGCTTCGGCGAACGCTTGCCGGCGAGCCTGGGTGAGGCTGTAACCGTTCTGCTCACGGAGCTGTCTGACGCGCTGGTCGAAGTTCATGGCCGTCTCCTCCCTTCTGCCGTTTCAGTCGTCGACGTGGTTGTCGATCCCGGTGCCGGTGCAGTCGCGGCAGGTCTGGTTCTCGCCGTCGATGCCGGTGCCGTTGCAGGTGCAGCACTGGAAGGCCCAAAGAGCCATGGGTTCCTCCTTTGTGGCTCAGAGCCGCGGTTACCGCTTCGGCCGAATCTCCGTGATCATCACGTTCTCGCTGGTGAACGGGAGGTCGTCGTAGAACGCCTCCTCGTGAGGAGCGGCGTTGACCTCGATCTGTTCGCCGTTCTTGGTGTGGATCGTGACCTTCGACATGGCAGTCATCCCTTCGTCTGGGGCCAGTCGCCCCGGGCACCCGCCCGATGAAAGGGGAGACACCGGGCGAGCACCCTGGGCGGTCGGTCACAGCGGTAGGGGATGTGCGCTGAGTTGGTCCATCAGCGCGTCACCTTCGTTCGGGCTTGCCGAGGTCGGTCCACCAGCACTGGTCTGCCTCGCATGTGATCGGCGGCGGCGTGCTGCTACTGGTGGGGGTCGTGGCCGAGATGGTGGGGGCTGGTGCAGCCGGGTCACTCTCGCCGAAACCGCCGGACAAACCCAGCGCAACGAGCGCCACGCCACCGACGGCCAGCAGCGCAACCGTGCCCCTGAACGTCCGGCCCTGCTCAGGCAGGTAAACGCTCACGTCGTCACCGCCCCTTGGTAACTCAGGGCCGCGGTGTACTCATTTATGGCTTGCTCGCTGATCGCGATCGCGCGGTAGGCGATCGGCCCGAAGTCCCGTGCCGTCTGGTAGTGCGTGCCACCACTCGTGGGTGCGCCGATGAGCTCCGCCACCCGATCCACCGCCGCGTGCTGCTCCTGCTCGGTGCCGCTGGCATGCACGCTGACCGTCTCGCCGTAGCTCGGGACGGGCACCTTGGGGTTGTCAGCCAGAAACCGCGCCAGCGCGCGCAGCCCGGCGATGAACTCGGCACGGACGGTCGAGTCGGTGGTCATCATCAGGGAATCTCCTCATCTGTCGATGTCGGTCGAAATTGATGCCTCAGTCGCCGTCCACGCCCAGCCGGTCCACCAGTGCGGCGGCCAACTCCGGGGCGACGTTCATCCGGGTGCGCAGCACTTCAGCGGGAATCCGCCTGCCGTGAGCTGCCTCATACTCGGCGGCCACGCGGCGCGCGTAGCCCACCAGCGCAGGCGCCGGCACTGGCCCGTCCTTATCTGGGGCAGCAAGCGAAGGCGGACCCTGTTCGAGCTGCGGAGGCGCCTCGTTTTCCAGCGCAGCCGTCAGCTGCTCCCGCTGCGCAGGTTCCTCTTCTGCCGGAGCCTCCTCGTACGCGGACACAACCGGGCGAGCGCGGACCGCCACCGCGTCAGATTTGGGATGACTCGCCCGGCGCTCCAACATCGACATGGCGATGAGGAACGCTCCGGCCGGAGTCGCCGCGAGGATCCAGCCCCAGCTGGTTTTCGGAGCTTCGGCCAGGTTCGCGGCCAAGGTCAGCACGATCCCGCCAGCCAGCACCAGAGCAGGCCACGACAGCAGCCCGCGGCGGCGCCGGCCGGTGCGCTTGTCGCGCTGGATCTCCCGCGCAGCCATCACGCACAGCAGGTCGATACAGACGGCCACCGCCCACGCCCGCCAGCCGTGCTGGCCATACTTACGCGCCAGGCTGGAGATGTGATCGAACGATCCGACAGCCGCGATCACAGCCAGGACCGTCACCGGTGCCGAGTCGACCACCACCGAGCGGAGCCGGTTCATCGCGCGCTCTTTCACGTTGGTACTCCCGAATCAGGCATGGATCAGGTAGGGACATGGCGTGATCACGGCTCACGTCAGGCCACGGGGAAGAAGGTCCGCTCTGCAGCCGAGGTTGCGGCTACAGCCACACGTTCCAGCGGTCCTCACACGTCCGGCAGAAGTAGTCGACCCGCAAGACGTCCCGGGCAAACCGGCTGAGGCCGACGCAGGTCACTTCGGTGTCGCTACTGCCGCAGGTCTCGCACACGACGTCATCGAGCTGCAACTTCACCGGCCTCCTTTCCGGCTAGACGGGCATGTCCTCAAGGTCGGGTTCGGTGAACTCCTCCACCGCCCGCTCCAGCTCCGTCGCGTCGGCCACCTCGATCGCCGGTCCGCCAGTCAGGAGCGCCCACGATGGAGCCAACTCCGCATGCTCCTCAGCCGCGGCTTCGGCTTCCTCCTCGGTGACGTGCACCGAGCGCTCCATATGCCAGCGGCTATCAGCCCCCAGCACCACCGCCGTGCCCGGCCGGTCCGCAGAGATCTGCCGAGCCGCCGCCACCGCGCGCGAGTCCATGTCGCCCAGGCACATCTTGGCCGTCTCGTCATCGTTGACCATGTGGCAGATCCGGCCGGTCAGCTGCGCACGCAGCGCGGTCACCCCCGGCCCCAGATCCGAGCCCACGCGCTGCCCGCACACCACCAGGTAGATCCCGAACGCGCGGCCCAGCTGAGCGATGCGCAGCAGCCGGGTAGCGACCGCGGCGACCTCTTCCTTCTCCGCCTTGGGATCGGCCATCAGGAACAGCTCGGCCACCTCATCGACCAGCACCACGATGGGCGTTGGCCGTGCCTCCTCCGGCAACCTCGGATGCCAGATGTTCTTGACCCGGTGCTGGCGGCACAACGCCATGCGAGACGTGATGATCCCGACCAAATCGGCCAGCAGCCGCGCACACTCGGCACGCTCAGTGGCCAGCGCCGAAAGCCGCCGCTGATACGGGGTGAACTCGACCCCGCCCTTCAGATCGAATCCGACCAGCGCCACCGGCTGCGGAGCCAGCCCCGCGATCAGGGCGTTAGCCAGGTTGGACTTCCCGGACTGAGTAGCGCCCACATTCAACCAGTGCGGCACCTTCCGGAAATCGATCACAAACCACTCACCGGAGTCCAACCGGCCGACCCGCACTCGCAGCAGCCCATCGGCCAGCGAATGCCCGCCGGCTACCGTCTCCAGCGGATCGGTCATCGTGGCGGCCAAGGTCACCTTGCCCGGCCGCCAACCGACCAGGCGCACATTGTGCACCCGCCAGGCGTGCGCCAGCTTGTCCAGCACCCGCTCGTAGTCGTCGGGAGTCTGCCCATCGTGCAGTCGCACCGTCACCCGGAACCCCGTGGACGTCGGCCGCAACAGCCCCAGCCGCGGAGCCCGCTCGACCTCCACCCGTCGCAGGCCACGACGCTGCTTGGCAATCATCAGGCCTCTCACCCGGGGTACCTCCCCTTGGCATAGGCGATGGCGTCCAGCACCGCACCGCTATCACGGTCGGCCAACCACGCCAGCGCACAGTCAGCCTGCTCCGGCGTCAGCTCCGCCAGTTCCTCGTTGAACCGCTTCCAAAACTCCCCGAGTTCCATACCTCAGCCCCCCAACCCGGGGAAGCCGGGGAAGGTCCACCGCCAGCGACGCCGACGCTTGGACAGACCGCAGCCCGAAGCCACCGCCCGCCACGTCCCGTATACCGCCAGCGCCTTGGCCGGGAACCCGATCACGTACCAGAACGAGGTCGGCGCCCACCGCCGCCACGCCCAGAAGCCCACGCTGGCAGCCAGCAACGCCAGCCCCAGCCAGACCGCGAAGTCGGCCATACTAGACCGGTCTCCTCTCCTCTTATCTGGGTGGACGGAGACCCCGGAGCGGCCCAAGCCGCCAAGCACACGGCCGCTCCGGGACCTCTTGGATCAGGCCGCCTTCTCCGCGGCCGGACGAATCGCCTCGCAGCGAAACCCCATCCCGGAACGCCCGTTCATCTGCCAGTAGAAGCAGGTCAGCCCCACCGGCTTGACCTTGCTGCCGACCACGATCTGCGGGAAGGTCGCGGACGGGAAGGTCACCGTGATCACCGGGTTGCGCCGGTCGTCGTTCGGCATGGGCAACAGCGGCAGCGTGTACAGCTCACGCCCCTCCGCGTCCTTCTTCACCTCACCGGTCGCCCGATCCACGATCTTCGGCTCAGCCTCGCCAGCGACCGTGAACGACATCGACGCGATGTCCACCGGAATGTTGCGCATGTGTTCTCCTCTGATCTCTTGGTCCTCGGCAAGCCGTGGTTTCGAGGTTCTATCGCAACCATACTGCCTTTTCGATAAGGCAGCAAGGCGTTGGGTAGACTTCTTTGAGGGCAGGGGACAAATCCATCCTTATCGCCTTGCCAGTAAGGTGGCTAGGTGGTGTTCCTGCGGGATGAGCTGGTGAGGAGTGGTGGGTCGTGGCCGACCAAGAGAGCTGGAGCAGCGTCTCAATGCCGTACGTGCTACCCCGAAGGGCGGACCAGCCGGACGCTTGGGCAGAGGAGGCCGCTGAACACGGCCACACTGGCAGCAACGTCCTCCGTGAAGTAACAGTGCTGCGCCCTCCGGCCAACGTGGGAGCAGCGCTCGGCATCCGTGAGGACGAACCCGTAATCGTCAGACGTCGAACCGTGCTCCTTGACGAGCAGCCCATCGAGCTGGCCGATTCGTACTATCCCGTGTCCATAGCTCAGGGAACCCGCCTCGCTGACAAGAGAAAGATCCCTGGAGGAGCACCAACGCTCCTCGCCGAGCTGGGTCATCAACTCGTCCACGTCGAAGAGGACGTATCTACTCGGCCGGCCACCGATGAGGAGCGGAAGCTGCTCCGGCTCCAGGAGCACGAGTGGGTGCTTGTTCTCTTCCGGCTATCGCGATCTCGCGACAACACGCCAGTCGAAGTCAGCGTGATGACCATGGTCCCTTACGGGCGCCACCTTCGCTACAAGCTCTCCCACTGAGCAGAGAGGCTCTCCCTTGGTCCAGTACCAGGACACCCGTCCGAAGCACCAGCAGATTGCCGCCGCCATTCGAGCAGACATCATGGCCGGCCGACTGTCTCCTGGCGCGCAGCTCCCATCGACTCAACAGCTCGTGAGTCAGTACACGACCGCGAACGCCACAGTTCAACGTGCGCTCTCACTGCTGAAGGACGAAGGCTTCCTGGAAGGCCGTCCTGGCAAGGGTGTCTTCGTCCGCGCCAAGCAGCTGGCCGTTGTCGAGGTCTCTTCCTACTTCGCACCATCGCCGCGGGGCTACAGCTACGAGCTACTCAGCGTTGACGAAGTCGTTCCGCCCCGTGACGTGGCGGAAGCCCTTGGCCTCGGTGATGGTGACAAGGCCGTTCTGCGTCATCGCCTGCTTCTCCACGATGGTGACCCTGTCGAGCTCTCCTGGTCGTACTATCCATCGACTCTCGTACGAGGCACGCCCTTGGCAGGCTCTAAGAAGATCAAGGGAGGGGCGCCCCAGGCGTTGGCCGACCTCGGCTACCCGCAGCGTGAGTTTACGGATCTCCTGTCGAGCCGCCCTCCAACAGTCGAAGAGGCTGAAGGGCTGGAACTCCCAGAGGGAGTACCCGTGATGAGGCAGTTCAGAGTGGTCTACGCCGACAATCAGCGCCCTGTTGAAGTCTCAGTGCTGGTCAAGGGCGGACATCTCTACACGTTGCAGTACCACCAGCGCACCACCTGACGAAGGCAAGCGCATGACCCGTTCTATGCATTCGGTGAGTGTCGCCGGCATCGTTGTCGACGACGCTGGCCGAGCCCTGTTGACTCGCAGGGCCGACAACGGCGAGTGGCAAGCTCCAGGTGGCGTACTCGAAATCGGAGAGACCATCCCGGACGGTGTTCGTCGCGAGGTCCTCGAAGAAACCGGCCTGATCGTAGAACCCTTGGCCCTCACTGGCGTCTACAAGAATATGACCCGCGGCGTCGTGGCCCTCGTGTTCCGCTGCAAGGCCACCGGCGGCCAGCTCATCATCAACGACGAGGTCACCGCTTTCCACTGGGCGTCCGAACCTGAGATCCACGACATGGTTACCGAGGCGTTCGCGGTTCGCATCCTTGACGCTCTCCACAAAGGCACCCCAGCGATCCGGCACCACGACGGATTGAACCTCATGTGACCTCTGGTCAGGCTGTTACAAGTTTCCCTGCGGTTTCAAGCCCGCCGCGCAGCGGCGGGAACCACGTGATCATGCAGAAGTGACGCACTGGTCGCGCAGTTGAGGGCCGACGAGGAAAACATAGGACACGTCTCCGGGAAGAAGCGGTGAAGGGGCGCCGTCACGGGCACGGGCTTGGACCGGCAGCTCCTTCGGACCCTCCATCGCCGAGAACGACGCGAGTCCCAGCAAAGCAAGCGCCAGCCAGCCTCTGCACTCGTCTCTGTCAGTCCGCCCGCCGGCAGCGCACCACCGCGGCGAATTGACGAAACGTCGCCGCGGCCTCGCGCGCCCGCTCGCGGCGGGCTGCGGCTCTTCGGCCGGTCCCGCCGCGGCGGCGCGCATGCCGGCAAGCCGGCACCTCCAGAAGACGACCCACAACAGTCGCCAGGCGCTGCGCTTTCCCCCAGAACTCCGCATCCCCATCAGGTGATAGACGGGACCAGAACGAGCTAGCCAGGTCTCAAGCCTCAGTGCCCTGTAACTCCGCCTGGAGGAGCCGAATGGCATCCAACTACACGAGGACATCGGGAGCTGGGAGAGGGAAAGGCATGAAGACCTTGGGGCTCTGCCCCAAACCCCGGCCCTCCTCGGAGATGAGCCAGGCCGCGCCGACCATGGGGAATGGTTGAGGTCCTGTGCGGTCATCTCCTCGCCGGCCACCCTAGGGACACCAGACCAGCCGCACCAGGGCAAGCCGTCATGTGCAGGCAGGACAACCAGCGCGCGAGGAAGCTCGCCGGGACACATGTACACGCGAATGACGGCTTGCCCTGGCACGTCCGGCCCGGTATGGCTACGCCTGCCCGACGAGGAGATGACCACACAGCACATACGCGTGTGGATCAGAGGTAATCGCTCTTACCCGACTGGTCTCAATCGAGGCTGAGCCGCGGGGAAGAGTTCGTTGTGCTCCGGCGTAGCGAAACCTGCGAGATAGGCAATATCGCCCGCAGCCAACCCTTTGCGCGACAGAGCGTTACCGATGTCGACAGGCAGCGTTGGATGCTCAGGAGCGAGCTCGCCACTGAGCGGTTCAGTGGTTCGCCATCCTCTGGCGCTGAAAGCCTTGTACATGTTGGAACGCTCGGTAGCACTCATCAATCCGCTGCCATGTGCTCTCTCCACGAGAGCCTGCATAGATACGCCCCACTCGCGCTTCAGATCATGCAACCTCCCGATCTTCAGGTTGCGAAGTTGTGGCCGAATAACCTCGATTGGCATCAGAAACTCAGCCGCGAACTCGTTCGCTTCTGCCTCAACATGTTCCGAGACATCGACTGAATGCAGGCACAAGTGTCCCAGCTCGTGCGCCAGCGTCATGCGCTTACGATCAATGGGAGCCCTCATATTGATCAGAATTATCGGGTGATCATCGATCCATTGGGATAGGCCATCGACCCGAGTAGTGCCGAAGTCTTCCTCAATGACCAGACATCCCGCAGACTCAAGCCAGCGAATCAAAGACCGCACTGGCCCCAATGGCATACGCCATTGCATGCGCACGAAACGTGCCGCGTCAGCAGGAGTCAGCTCTATTGGATCAAGAGTCGGAACACGCTGCTCCGCACGAAGTGATACCTCCTCAAACATCATCCGGGCGTGCAGGCGATACATATTGAGCTTGGCCTCTAGTTGCCGCCAGACCGTGGGCTTGGCAGTCATACGCCGGCGCATATGCGCATCAATCGCCATGCCACCATGCACACGTCCCGCCCGGGCCAGGAACGTCTCAGTGACGCCCAAGGCCCGAGCCAACCGCGCAAGAACCTCAGGCTCGGGCTGTCGAAGATCGTTTTCGTATCTCGACAGCGCCGCCTGTGTAACTCCTGCTGCGGTCGCAAGCTCTTCTTGCGTCAATCCGCATGCCCGGCGAGCTGTGATTAGCACCTCGCCGAGGTCTTCCATGATTACGGGCTATCCTCTCCGTTGGTCTCTTGAGCCGCATCTTCCTGGCCAACGTCGATGATCGGAGCGGACGGTTCCGGAGCGGCTGGCACGGGCGTGACCGTAGCGCCGCCATACCCGGTTCCTGCGTCGGGAAGCTCAATGAGCCACACGATGTCGTTGCGGCCGTCTCGGAGAGACAAGACCGCTTGCCCCATCTCCCGGCTTTCCTTATCCCAGATGTAGCCGACTATGAGTCGAACCTCCTCCATCCCAGCCAGCGTCGGCTGGGATGGAGGTTGGAACAGGAAGTCCTTCGCCCCGGAGGTGAGGTAGGTGCTGATGTCGCCGTCATCCCCATGCCGCTTCGCTCGAAGGCGGTAGCGAATACCGACGTAGATCTCTCGCGTTGGCTCCTCGTCTACAAGCTGGACGCCGGGAACATCATCAAGCAAGACGGTCAGGTGATACCAGAGTCGATCATGAATCCAGTTCGCCAGTCCCCGCTCGCTCGCCTGCGACACAAAGGAAGGCATGCCCTGGCGATACTTCACCAGGTCATCCGCCGCACGCGCTACCGACCGAGCGAACGCCTCGACGACCTTGTCGCCAAGGTCAGCCTTGACCTCGTCCGGGTCTGGGTACGAATTCATACCGGAAAATATACCATCAGCGATCTTGGCTCGGGTCACGATGAGGTATCAGCGTGTCCAAGCTTCCACTCCCTCCTATCAAGACGGCCGTCCCGTGCCACAGCAAGGTGTGTAGCAACCTCACCAACACCAGCGACCACGTCGCGATCGGCCCCGAGAGCCTGACCACCACAACGACCGCCAACGACCCTCACGTCACGAGCTCACACCCAAGGAGTCATCCGTCGCGGGGTGACATGATTCGTCGAATCTACAGACGGCACGTCAAGGGCCGGCGTCCCGCGCCACCTCGCGGCCTAGAGCTGCTGGTGGCGATCGGTGCCCAAAAGACATGCCCCCAATCACCCGCGGATGATGGGATGTGTTCATTATGTCCGATTTCGGCTATTCACGGTCAGAGAGGGATCCCCGGCTTAGGCCTCTCTTGCTGGAACAGTTCTGTCGGTCTCGTCGGGTACTCTGCCTAACTGCACAAGCCGTATGTGAACAAGAGCTCTAAATCGTCGTAGACGCATGGATGAGGGCTGGAGGGCCTTGTGGCAGCATCGAGCATATGGGACAAAGTCGATCTCACTGTTTTGGCGGAACGCGCCAACGTGACTCAGTCGTCATCAAGGAAAAGTCGTCATGCCGCGCGTAAGCGTCGAAAGTTGAAGCGTACGATATGGATACTGGATTTCATTGCTATCCTGCTTTGGGTTTATGCGTTGAGCAAGCTATTCGTCTTTGATGTAGATGAGTATATCCTTGCCCGAATCGCCCCCGGCATGATGGAGGCACTGAACTATCGCGTTTTCATATTCTTGCTGGCCTTCACGTTCGTCGTGATCTTCTTCAGACGATACTATCTAGGTATGGCCTATATTCTTTTCTTCCCTCTAGTGGTATTGGTTTGGAAGATTCCTCGCCTTGTTTATCGAACGCGTAGCTGGGTGGCCGCACTTGGCGTCATCAATATGGCTGCCACTCTCATAAGGGACTTCAAATTCAACCTTGTCGCACTTACTGCTACTGCCATCTCAGTAGTGCTGGTAGCTGTTTCCGATAAGGCATATATCTTGGTTCCTGCGGTGCTAGTGCTCGTCGCTGTGCTGCTTTGGACTAGCGTTAGAGTCGTCAAATGCTCGTTGACCCCATCTCGATTTCTGTCGCTACAGCAAAAGTTGATCGATCGTGCAGCAAGCTCTACTTTTATTGCCCAGGTGACCGAAGTTAATTCCGAGCTTAGGAAAGCTGAAGTAGAAAGATTCAACCATACACAACTGTCCACGTTTCAGGCGAGCCTGTCGACTGCGATACTCGTTTGCAAGTTCAGCTACTACTGGGCGTATCAGCTAGAGTGCTATCGCCGTAGTGCGCTAATACACCTGTTCGGCACCCTTTCTTATTTTAGGCTATTTATTCAAACCGCCTTGACGTTCGCCTTGGCGAATTACGCTTTGCTCAAGGCTTCGCCCGAGTCATTCTCTTTCGATTCGCAGCCCACCTTTATTAGGGTTTTTTGGTATTCGCTTAGCGCACTGTTTGTGAACGGCATCGATGGGCTCGCGCCAGCTTCTGATATGGCTATTGTGATCGTAGTTGTCCAAGGGGTATCGGGGCCATTGATCCTTTCCATGCTTGTGCTGCACTATGTTCAGAGTTTTCGCCAGGCGCGACGTGAAAGCGAAATTAAGGAGGTAGTGGCAAAGATCAAGGCCAATGGTGATCTACTTGAAGTGCGATTGCGGGAGCAGTATGAAGTCGGCGCGGATGAGGCTTGGGTGCGCCTCCAGGCCTTCGGACAGGGAGCTTTCTCAACGGCGATCGAGTATTTGTTGGCGAGAATTCCCGTCGATTTTCTCAGAGTCCCTGATTGATCTATCGATGTGCTGTCATCGGAGTATGGCTGGGAAGCACAACGGGGTAACTGAGCGGCAGGGCCGGGGAAGACACTGATGGTGAGGGGCACCATCCTCGCCGACCAGCCAGACCCGCCTGCGTCTGAGTGTCGAACTGAGTGACAACGACCTATCATGAGCGCGCACGTGCATGGACGCCCATGGAAGTCATGCCGACGCGGCTACTGATGTCCTCCAAGCTGGACGTGCTTCGACTTCGTTTGCAAGCAGGAAGTCAGGAGTTCGAATCTCCTAGGCTCCACTGCACTTCGAAGGCGAACGGGTAGGTGGTCCATGGCCACCCACCCGTTGCCCGTTTTCGTGGTTGCCTGCCGGGACCCCACCCCGATCGGTCCTCGCTCCGCTCGGGCTGTCTCGCCTGGGGCGCGCCTCCGGCCCGCAATGTCTTCGCGATGGGAGCGCTTCGCGCACGGGGGCTCAGCCGTCGCTCCCAGTCGAGCCCAGCCTCGACCCCTGCAAGCCTTCGCTCCGCTCAGCCGTTTCTTCTCTTGACAGGCGCAGGCTACGCCTGCGTCTCAGTCAAGTCTGACGGCGCGTCACGCTACGACAAGCAAGATCCATTCTTTTTGTAGGTCCCGGGTTATGGGTGTATCCACGGGATCCACGACGGCGCCGCCCCCGCACGCAAGGGAGCCGCGCCGTCTCAGTGCCGCCTACACCTTCTGACTTGCCAGCACGGCGGCCCAGATCTCGGCGGCCTCGTCGCAGGACCACCGATGCGTCTCGTAGATCGTCTTGCCGCCGTCACCGCCGTATTCGGTCTTGCGGATGTAGGACTGGCCGCCCAGATGACGCAGCTCGTACACAGGTGAACGGCAATCGCACGACCAGGCCACCACCCGAGCATGGTCGCCGGCCCTCGACGGCTTGTGCCAGACCAGTTTCATGTGCCCCTCCTGAGCCTGGTTGACGTGCGGACTGATGCAGCCGGTGATGATCTCCACTAGGTCGCCTGCTTTCTACCGACTCCGGAACACTCGAAGCAGGTCACCTGCACACGCTCGACCCCCGTCCCGTCGAGCCAGCACAGCGCGCCGGCACGGCTCTTGCGCATCCACCGCCATCTCTTGGCCCGGCAGGCCCGGCACCTCTCGCTTGTCAGTTGATCGCTCCGAGTCATGGGACAAGGGTGTTCACCTGGGGCAAGGCAACCCATCCCGCGCCGGAATCCTCAGGTGGGATCAGCACTATCCCTGACGGGATAACTCCTATCCGTGAGCGTTTAGTTACCGGCAGTCCAAGGACGCAAGGAGAACCCGCATATCCCCGCAGGCGGGGCCGAATCGGTCTTGTGCGCGCGGTTGCGACAAACTCACGGTCTTCGTCAAGCGCTATCGAGCCATGAAGCGATAGGCAGCGTTCCACTGCGGGCGAAGGTTCTGGGAGATGGTCCCTTCAAACGCCATCCCATCCCTTCCACCCGTACCAAGGACCAATAAGGTGCCTGTACTGGTCGTCCCAGTTGTCGGTCGGGAGCTGACCGCTGGGCAACCAGACGAATCCTCTCGACGCCATGAGCGGCCAGTCCGTTACAAGGAACCGGGAGCCACCGGGGATGGCTTCACTAGCGCGCTCCGAGTGGTCTGATTGGGACATACCTCCGCCATACCGCGTCTCCGTATGGTCTCACCTCGACGGGGAAATCAACGGAGGGAACCATATGAAGATCATGCGTACCGCGGTCGTCGTCGGGGCCATGGGGGCCGTGGCCATGATGGGCGCGCCCGCGTCGGCGTCGGTGACTGCGTCCGCCTCGGCGTCCGCGCCGGCGGCGTCGGTGACCACGTCGGCAGCCAAGGCCCTCGTCGCGACCTGTTCGAAGGGGTCCTACAGGCTGAAGGTGACCGTCACCTACATCAACACGACATTTGGGCACCGCTTCAGCCGTGTCCACTGGACGGCCTCCGGAGGTCGCACCACCGTCAAAGTCAGCCTCGTCCAGGATCGGGGCGGCCGTCCGGACGCCGAGTTCCTGGCGACCGTGATCACGGGCAACTCCGGCAGCAGGGCGATCTCGGCGACCCGGCCGATGGCGCATCGGGTCTTCGTGAAGCTGGCCGGTAGGAAGGGTGTCACGAGCTGCGTCGGGCAGAGCGGCGTCATCTGATCCGGACCGCTCGGCGCCCGCCGTCGTCAGACGGCGCTGGCGTTCCTGCGTGGTGCTGTACGGCACCCGGATACAGCAACGTGCAAGGTCAACTCGATGGGGCGCTTTCGCGCACGGAGGCTCAGCCCGCTACTCCCAGTCGAGTCAAGCCTCGGCCCCTGTAGGCCTTCGCTCCGCTCAGCTGTCCTTTGTGGGGGGCGCAGGCTTCGCCTGCGCCCCCGGTGAGCTGGTCAGGTCTCGCGGCCGTCGCGCCACCCAAAGAAAGATCCACTTTCATGTGTAGGTCCCCGGCTTGTGGGTGCATCCCCGGGCACCGGCAAGGGTGCGGCCCCTCCATCCAGGGGGACCGCGCCGTCCACCACCACCTACACCATCTGACCTTCCAGCACGGCGACCCAGATCTCGGTGGCCTTGTTGTAGGACCACCGATACGTCTCGTAGATCGTCTTGCCGCCGTCATCGCCGTACTCCGTCCGGCGGATGTAGGACTGGCCGCCCAGGCGACGCAGTTCGTACACGGGTTACCGGCAGTCGCACGACCAGTCCACCACCTGGGCACGGTCTTCGGCCCTCGCCGGCTGGCGCCAGACCAGCTGCATGCGCCCCTCCTGTGCCTCGCTGACATGTGGGCTGATGCAGTCCGTGATGATCTCCACTACATGGCCTGCCTTCCGCCGACTCCGGAACACTCGAAGCAGGTCACCTGCACACGCTCGACCGTCGTCCCGTCGAGCTGGCCCAGCGCGTCAGCGCGGCTCTGGGCTTCGCTCGATTCCGCGATCAGCTCCGAGGCGGCCCGTTGGCCGGTTGGGGGGCGGCCAGGTGCCGGATCGCGCGGGAGGGCGATTCCACGCGATCCGCCGTCAAGCGGGCTCGGGATCCGTAGGGGTCACCTGTCAAACGTTGCCGCCTGGTAAGTGGTTGGGAAAGAACGTATGCGGCAAGATAACTCAAGGATCAAGGCGGTTCGGAGCCGTTGCCAGCACCGGGAAAGGGCGCGCAACATGACTGACATCGAATCGGAAAAAGTGTACAGAATACGGAACGCGAAGTCCGGCACTTATATCGATATCACTGAGGACGGCGGCACAGTCCATGCCGTCGGAAATCCTTTGAATGACAGCGAAACCCAGATGTGGCAGCTCAACCGGATCGGACCGGGGTGGACCCTGCGGAACGTCGGAACAGGTACATACCTCAGCACCAATCTTGAGCCGAGGAATGACGACGGCGCTCTTCTGCAGGAATCCCCGTTCGAGTGGCTTGTGTGGGAGGATGATGCGGTCACGCAGTCCTGCCGCTTGTGTGTCCCCCACTGCAAGAAAGATCTCGAAGTTACGAACCACGGGTCCTCCGGCCCGGGAACGCGGATAGCGGTGTGGGGAAGATGGGCGGGGCAGAGCCAAATGTGGTTCTTCGAAGAGTGTAAGTCATAGCGCCGATCACGCACCTTGACCGCCCTGGTCGTCCACGACCACAGCACGATCTGGGCCTGGCCGCTCGCTGTCTGGGGCACCTGGCCAAGCGGGCGCTGGTCCACAGCGGACGCGGTGAAACCCGTGTGCTGGAGCGACGCGGGACGGCTCGACTTCGCTTCCCTGCCCATGGGCGGGCCACCTAGTTGGGCTTCGCCCAGGCGCAAGCCGAGGACGAGCACCAGGACGCAGGCCGGGTACATCGGGTCCTCGTTCAGACGCGAGAAGTTCGGAGAGCGCCGAAACGCTCACTGCCGGGGTGCCGACCGTACGGTCGCGCCAGATACGGTTCCTGATCGTGGTCGACGATTCGACATGCCCGCGTAAGTTGCCCGTCCTTCGGACACCCTTGCCATGCCTTACCCTGAGCCCGCTCACCGTGGCTGACGCCGGGACCTACTACGACCTCATCGCGAAGAACCGTGAGCACCTGACTCGCAACGGTGACTATGAGGAGGTCAAGACCGCCACGCGCGAGTCTGTCACGGAGTACTTCATGAGCCCGCCTGACCGCACCATCAAGTACGGCGTGTGGGAGTGCGATCGGCTTGTCGGCAGAGTGGATCTCAACCCAGTGAATCCGCCCCGGTACTCAATCGGCTACTGGCTCGACGAAGCCGCGACCGGCCAGGGCTACATGACGGCCGCTTGCAGTGCGTTGATCGATTTTGCGCGCACCACCCTTGGCGCAACAGATGTCTTCGCCGGGGTAACGCATGGCAATTCAAAGAGCGTCGCTGTCCTTGAGCGCCTGAGGTTCAGCCCTGCTGCTGATTTCGAGCACTACACAAGATTCCGCCTCCCACTGAGCTGAGGCACATGTGGGCGGAAGGAATGCAGGACGCGCATGGCAACCTCCGTAGGCTGTACACGTGATCGCCACGCCATTCGTGGGCCATCCATCAGGCGAGGAGGGGGCAGCGCGGTGATCAGTGAAGAAGGTCTCCGGCTCGGTGTGCAGGCCGCGCGTCGACTGGTGGAGTTGGACTGCTGCGAGATCGAGGAAGGACTCTCCGAGGCGGAGCTGGCGCGGATTGAGAAGGAGTACGGATTCGCGTTCGCCGACGATCATCGGGCTTTCCTGACGGCAGGGCTGCCGGTGCGTCAGCCTTGGGAGGAGGGGCAGACGTGGAAGAACCCCTGGCCCGATTGGCGGAACGGTGATCCCGAGGCTCTGCGAAAGCACGTCGCCTGGCCGATCGACTGTCTCTTGCGGGATGTCGAGCACGGCCACTGGCGATCGAGTTGGGGCGAGCGGCCGAGTGATCTGTCGGAAGCCGTCGAAACGGCCCGGCTCCTGCTGGCGGGCGTCCCCAGAATGGTTCCGGTCCATGCACACCGGTTCCTACCGGCCGGCCGTGGAACGCACGGGCATCCCGTCCTGTCCATGTGGGGCTGGGACATTATCTACTACGGCACTGACTTGGCCGACTACATCACCCAAGAGTTCCAGGAGCCACGCCCCGAACGTGACGGGGAATGGCAGCCACACGCCACGGTCCCGTTCTGGCGAGACTACCTGTGAGCGCAGGCCGCCCGTACGTGGGAGTCGGATCAAGATCCGGGATATGCGCGGATGATGCCGTAGGCAGAAACCATGGCGAAGGCTGTAAGGCCAGCTCAGCGGCCCGTCGGGGTCTTAATTGCCGACGCGCTGTGAAACCGTCGGCGGTTGGCGCCTCGTCCTTATCACCCGGTCTGCGGCGAGTTGTCATAGGTGGTCGAGGGCGGGCGAACCCGTAGCTCGGGTGTGCTGGACGCCAGGCATGGGCCCCGTGCGAAGAGGCATGTCGAGGCGTGGTCGTGCGGGCCATCAGCGTGCTTTCGCGCATGGAGGCTCAGCCGCTACTCCCAGTTGAGCCAAGCCTCGACCCCTGTAGGCCTTCGCTCCGCTCAGCCCTTCTCGACAGGCACAGGCTGCTCCTATGCGCGCCGGTTACGTCCCGTCGGGTGGTTAACTCCGCTTCGGTTTCCCCATCCACTTGGGCTCCGCCGTCCAATAGCAGCGTCAGTTGATAGCTCACACGGATCTGGATCACCTGCATGCCACGGTACGGCGTCAACCAGCGGTCCTCCAGTTCGACCAGGTCTCTCGGCCGGTCCATGTAATGCCTCCGTGGCAGTCAACCGCATCGAGGGTTTGATCGCCTGGCTCTGACCCGGTTTCCCTTCGAGTAGGTCGATGGCAGACGGGTGATCGGGCGGGGACTCGTGGAGTGGATCACCACTCGCGCCATTGGTCGGTGATCTCCGAGCGCTCGATTCCTCGACGGGCAGCGAGTCCGTCGAGATCGATCCCAGCCTCGCTGAGCACGCCGTCGATGAACTCGCACAGCTCTTCTCTTTCGATCGTGTCGTAGTCGTGATCGTCATGGGCGCCGTCGACGTCGTTGAGCCCTTCGACCACCCGTTGGATCGCTGCGAAGACCTCTCCATCGGAAGGCGTGTCAAAGCCCCGTACCTCATGCTCGAAGGCTGTGAGGACGTGCTCGGTCGCCACTACCAAGGGCTCTGGATACAGCGCGGCGAAGTTCGAGTCCTCGACACTCCTAAGGCCGGCGGCACGCTCAGCGAGTTCCTCGGCGACGTGCTCGCGCCAGATGTCTGTTGGTCTTTTCGCCACTGCGTGATCGTATGACCAGACACTCGCCGGCCGACAGCCTGAGATGCGAGGGCAGTGACTGACAACCGCTTGCTCTGAACATCCCGCTCCAGCGGCCGCTGAGATCGCCACGAAGGCGGCAATGGGATCGGGAGAAGCACCAAGAGGACCGCGAGGGCGGTATTTGCGTACTCCAAGCACGACAAGAACGCTCATCGCGTTACGGTGGGCACCGATGAGGTCATCGTAGGTTTCTCGAAGCATTTCGCCAGCAGCCTGGGCCTGGCAAACGAATCACGATGAACCTCAGCGAACAGACGTGCCCGTTGCGTGCCCGTCAGCCGTTCAGACGGTTCTCCAGGCCGCCGCCGACAACGCCGGGGCGGCCGTCGAGTACTCGTTGCAGGTTGAGTACCCGTTGCACAAAGAGGGCCCGCCGGCGCGACGATGCTCGGCGGGCCTTCCCGTGCCCGGATCAGGCGCGAATGTGCTCGGCGGCCTTCGCCTGGAACGCCTCGGTGGAGGCGGTGGAGGCGGGCGATGAGCGGGCCGTGCTCACTCGGGACGGGTCCCGATGCGGCGGTCAAGAGATACTCGGGCTGGCGGCACCAGTGAAGACCGCATGGCCAACTTCGCCGCCTACTACATGGTCGAGGAACTGAAGTCTCGGCTGCTGTCCGCTTTCCCTGCACCACAGGCCCGAATACCTCTCAGGCCGCTGATCGTTTCAACACGAGCTGCGACCTGAACGAAAAGGTCCGCGCCGCCGTACAGAGCGCCGGTGGCAACGTCAGCGCAATCCACGGGCGGGTCGTGCTGGTCAAGCACCCGGACGGATCTCTTGAACTGTTGACGCTCTTCGTGGCCAACGGGAAACTGATCGACGCCACCGGCGAACCTATGCTGATCTTGACGACTTCCGCGCGAACAACGACCTTCTCAGCTCGGACGACGTCATTC
The DNA here is from genome assembly GCF_040649755.1 of Nonomuraea sp. NPDC048882. Taxonomy (NCBI): domain Bacteria; kingdom Bacillati; phylum Actinomycetota; class Actinomycetes; order Streptosporangiales; family Streptosporangiaceae; genus Nonomuraea; species Nonomuraea sp. NPDC048882. The sequence continues at coordinate 557,845 of NZ_JBEZGB010000002.1, read as the reverse complement.
TGGCACCGCGCAACATCACCGCCGCGCCGGGCGAGGGCGAGATCGTCACGGTGTGGGGTAAGGAGTAGCGCCGGCGCGCTCGGCTGCGGGCCGGTTACAGCACTCCCGCGTCCCGCGCTGTCCATACCGATGGGATTAGAGGGCGGTAGCCCAGTTCGTGACGGATACGAGTCGTCGACATCACGCCGTGCCACGGATCCGGGGCATCCTTGTCGTAGGCTTCCTGCGGCACCGGCAGCCCCTGGAACAGGATGAGGTCGACCATGGTGACCGGGGCGTCGTCGGCGATGTTGTAGATACCGTGTGCCCCGGGCGCGTACAGCAGCCGCCGCAGGCCTTGCGCCACATCAATGTGGTGGCCCATGTGCAGGCGCTGCATGGCGGGCCACTTCAGCACCCACTCCATCACATCGGCCAGATGCGGGTCCCCGTCGCCGTACACGAACGGCAACCGTCCGATGCGGAGGTCATCGAGGCCGTCCAACGCCATGAGCGCACGCTCGGCTTCCCGTTTGGACTCGGGGTAGGCGCCCCACAGTTGACCGCCCGGCATCGTCTCGTCGCTCTCGACCAGCGCCCTGCCCCGCCCCTTGCCGTACACGAGACCGGTGCTGACCTGTACGAACCGCCGTACGCCTGAAGCCACCGCGGCCCGGCCGAGCTCGATGGCCGCGTCCCTGTTGACCGCCCGCGCCTCCTCGTCCGGTACCCCGCGGAACGCGGCGGCGACGTTCACCACCGTGTCCACGCCGGCCGTCGCTTTGCCGAGCGCCTCCGTGTCACGTAGATCGCCGATCAGCACCTGGGCGCCGAGTTCCGCGAACCGCTCGCCGCGCGCCGCGTCCCGCACCAGGACCCGTACCTGGTCGTCGGGCGCCGCGCTCTGCAACAGCCGCGGCACGAACCGCCGCCCGACCTGGCCCGTCGCTCCTGTCACCAAAGTCAGCATGGCCGCCTCCTCGTTGTCGTAGCCACCTTTGAAGCGTGTGGGAAGGACGGGATCGGCGGGAGAGACGCGGTCATCCAGGGATCGGCGCTCCCTGGATACATGGCCGGGAGCAGGGCATCCTCGAACAGTGGACCGTACCGAACTCGCCGACTTCCTGCGCCGGGCCCGCACCCGGCTGGCCCCCTCCGACGTGGGCCTGAACGCGGGTCCGCGGCGCCGTACCCCGGGCCTGCGCCGCGAGGAGGTGGCGCAGCTCACCGGGATGTCCACCGACTACTACACGCGGCTGGAACAGCGCCGCGGCTCCCACCCGTCGCGGCAGATGCTCACCGCTCTCGCCCGTGCCCTGCGGCTCACGGACGTGGAGCGCGACCACCTGTTCCACCTGGCGGGCCAGGAGCCGCCCCGGCCCGGCGACTCCTCGGACCACGTCCGCCCGGGGCTGCAGCTGATCCTGGACCGGCTGCACGACCTCCCTGCGTCGGTGCTGAGCGACTGGGGCCAGATGCTCGCACAGAACACCATGTCAGTGGCCCTGACCGGCGACCATGTAGGGACGAATCTGATCCGCCGCTGGTTCATGGTGCCGGGCGCACGGGACCTGGCCCCGCCCGAGAAACACGAGGAGCATGCCCGCGCACACGTAGCGACCCTGCGTGCGGTCACTGCGGCACGCCCTCACGACCCCGGCCCCGCCGCCCTCGTGGCCGAACTCCGCGCCGCGTCGAACGAGTTCGAGAAACTCTGGGAGTCGCATGACGTCGTGGTACGCCGCCCGTCGCCGAAGCGTTTCCTGCACCCCGTGGTCGGTGTCCTCGACCTCGACTGCGAGGTACTGGTCAGCGATGGCCACAGCCAGCAACTCATCGTGCACTCGGCGCGGCCGGGCACCGAGACATACCAGCGGCTCGAACTACTGCGGGTCGTCGGCCTCCAGAACCTGACCCCCAGCTCCTAGTAGGAGAGGTAAAGCGAGACCTGGCGACCACAGTGAGGAGGGTGTCTGCCACTGCAGGGCGGCACGCGACGGCCGCACATCACCGCTGACCTTGGACGACGTCACGGACCAGGGCAGTCGGTCTGCCCGAAGCGGAAGGTCGTCATGCTTTGCATGCTGGACTCCGTCGTCGGTCTGTACGTGGACGCTCTGCGAGGTCATGAGCAAGATCGATCGGATGAGGCAGGCGCAAGGTTCGGCCGCCGCTTCCAGGCAGCGGAACGTGTAAGGGCTCGGTCCAGTTGGCTGGAATCGCCGACGTGGCCGAGATGATGATCGACGAGCCCAACAGGCATCTGTGGCGTGTGGTGGACGCCGCATACAACCGGCTCATCTGCACCGAGTGCGGCAGCAGGCTGAGCCGGGGGCCAGCTGGCTGCACCGCCTGTGACCTGGCGAACGGGTTCCGGTACGTCGCCGTCGAGATCGACCGGCCCGGCGTTCCGCCAGGCAACGAGCACGCGCTACGGGTCAATGTGTCGGTGGTGCGCAGGCCGTCCGGAATTTCGTGGCGTGAGGTATTGGCACGGCGGCTCTTGCTCCCCTTCCTCCTCGACGGGCACCTGCCCACGATCAGGCAGGCCCAGGCAGTACGGGCTCTCCTCGATAAAGGGGGCACGGCTGAGGATTTAGCGGAGCATCTCAATCTTGTCTGGGGTAACGACGACCGCTAGCTATGGCCAGGCGTGCGGAAGCGAACAGATGGCAGTCGTGATCGCCGTGCCATTAAATCGCCGTGCCATTAGAGAGCAATTAACGGGAGTCAGTTTGCAAAATCCTCGCCGACCTAGCCCCACCAGAAGTCAGCGGATGGGAGGCCGGCGGACGTATGGTGGCGTGCCGGCAAGGGCGGTCAAGCTGAAGCTACGTGTCCAAGGCACTCCGTATTCTGGCGGCCAGGGCAGCGGTCTCCTCAGGGGTGCGCTCGATGACCCCGTTCTCCGACATGAGAGCGTGGTACTGCTGCTGCTCGTACGGCACCCCAGGCGGCAGGCCCGCGATGTGCCAGTGCAGGTGGGCGTTCCCCTGCTGGCTGCCCAAGGACAACAGATACGTCCGCTCGCACGGCACGCATGCCTCCACGGCCAGCGCGATTCGACGCACTACTCTCATCACCGCGACGAACTGATCCTCGGGAAGGTCTCGGACGACGTGCTCGACATGGGCCTTGGGCGCCACGAGGACGTACCCCGGCAGTACGAAAAAACGGGGCAGAAACGCGATGTGCTCCCCGTCGTCGTAGACGATTTCCTCCGGCTGGTCGGAAACTCCGTTGACCATCGCGCAGATGAAGCACGGTCTCGTCTGCGAACGACGGCTGTAGCTTTCCACGTCGAACGGCACCCGCTTGATCGAACCCGTCATCATCGCCCTTCCTGGGTGGAGCTCTCGGCCCGGACCACGCCATGATCATCGTGCCATCGAGGCCGTACAAGGCCGCGGTCGATCGCGGACCGTCGCCACCGATCTGATCACCTCCACCAGTCCCGGTCAGGAAGCCTGAGCCACACATCAGGCTCGAATGAGATGGATCGGGCATCGGTCGGCCGCAGGCCCGCGCCGGCGAAGCAGTACGCCACCGCTTCGCCCTGGTAAAGGTAGGTGGCGAGGATCTCCTCCGCGGGTTCGTCGGCGGAGACGGCGCCCCCGCCCGGATGGGTGTCCCATCCTTCGGTGGAGCCGTCGCGGGCGACGACTCCCTGCTTGCCGCTTTTGGCGTTGGCGAACATTCCGTAGCAGACAGAGCCGACCGACAAACGCCGCACGACGCCGGGAACGTACGCGTTGTATCCCCATGGCTGGAAGACGACGCATCCCCCGGGCACGTCCGTGACGCCGATGAAGCCCAGGCTGTCGTCGAGATCCGCGAACGGATCGTCCATGACCTCCTCGATGTCGTCCTCGTCAGCCGGTACGGCTTCCAGCCGCCGCGCCACCTCGGCTGCGGTGATGCCACCCGCGCAGGCGAGGCTGAACCCGTCGTCCACCAAGTGGTCCAACGCGGCGATCAACTGCCGGGCGTCGACCACGGCGGCGGCCTCGTCGGCGGACAAACCGGCTTTCCCGGCCGGCAGCGTGAACAGATCAGGGGTCGGAGTGGCCAGACTGAGCCGTCCGGGCGACCAGCCGTTCATCATCGGCCGCCACGGGTCCGCCCCGGCCTCGACCAGGACGCGGGCGTTGTCCGGGCGGTTGTTGAAGACGGCGGCCCAGAGGGCGGTACGGCCCTCGTGCTCGGCATCGACATCGTCCACCCGCCGGGATAATTCCGCGACCACCTCGGGCGAACCCACTCCGGCGGCGGCGTGCAGCGGCCGTACGTGGAAGCTCACACCCGTGTTGGGATCGGCGCCCGCGTCGAGCCGGGCGCGGATCAGACTCAGATCTTTCCAAGAATCCCACCCGATTCCGGACCATCCGGGCCCATCGGTGACGACCATAACCCCTCCTCGCAGGACGTCGGGGAGCTGTCTTCGAGGGCCGATCATGGCGTACGGGACCGACAGTTTCCGGGACGGGCAGGGCGTGAGCAGAGCGAAGGTTGGGCCAGTATTACCGCATGGACCTTCAGAAACTTCGCGAATCCATCACCCAGGCCTGGGCGACGGACGTGCTGCCCAGCCTCTCCGGCTTGGTGGAGATTCCCGCCGTGTCGCCCGCCTACGACGCCGCCTGGGAGGAGAACGGCCACCTGCGGACCGCCGTAGAGCACGTACGGAACTGGGTGGAGTCGCGCGGCCTGTCCGGCGCGCGGTGCGACGTCGTGCAGCTCGACGGCCGCGCGCCGCTCCTGCTCGTGGACGTGCCCGCGACGCCGGGCGCGGCGGCGACCGGGACCGTGCTGCTGTACGGGCACCTCGACAAGCAGCCGCCGCTCGGCGACTGGTCGGAGGGGCTGGGCCCGTGGCAGGCGGTGATCCGCGATGGCCGGCTCTACGGCCGCGGCGCCGCGGACGACGGGTACTCGGGTTACGCCGCCACGACCGCGCTGGAGGCCGTACGCGGGGCAGGTGGCGAACACGCCCGTGCCGTCATGCTGCTGGAGACCGGTGAGGAGTCCGGCAGCCCGGACCTGCCCGCGTACCTGGAGCATCTCGGCGACCGGCTCGGCGAGGTGTCGCTGGTGGTCTGCCTGGACGGCGGCGGCGGAGACTACGAACGGCTGTGGCTGACCTCCAGCCTGCGCGGCGCGGTGCAGGCGACCGTCACAGTGCGCGTCCTCGAGTCGGGCGTCCACTCAGGGCTCGCGAGCGGCATCGCGCCGAGCTCGTTCCGTGTCATGCGCCAGCTGCTCGATCGGGTGGAGGACCCGGAGACCGGCGAGGTCAAGGTGCCCGAGATGGTGGTGCCCATTCCGGACGAACGGCGCGCGGAGGCGGCGGAACTCGTCGCGCATCACCCGGAGGTCGCCGTGCCCCGGCTCCCACTGCTGCCCGGAATGAGGCGCGTCTCCGACGACGACGTCGAACTCGTCCTCAACAACACCTGGCGGCCGACCCTGTCCCTGACCGGCGCCGCCGGGCTCCCGGACCCCGCGGTGGCGGGCGCCGTGCTGCGACCCTGGACCTCCCTCCGGCTCAGCTTCCGCCTGCCTCCCTCGGCCGACGCCGAGGCGGCGCGCGCCGCACTGGAGAAGATCCTCACGACCGACGTGCCGTACGGGGCGCGGGTCGAGGTCGGCGACTTCATGGTCATGAACGGCTGGCACCTGCCGGCGACGGCCCCCTGGCTGGCCACGGCGTTGCAGCAGGTCGGTGATCGCGTGTTCGGCAAGCCGTGCCAGAACCTGGGCATCGGCGGCGGGATCCCGTTCATGGAGATGCTCGGCAGGCGGTACCCGCAGGCGCAGTTCGTCGTCACGGGGGCGCTCGGTGCGGACTCGAACGCGCACGTACCGGACGAATGGCTGAACATCCCGTTCGCCACACAGGTGACCGAAGCGGTCGCACACCTCCTCGACGCGCACGCACACGAGAACGGGCCTGCCTGACCCGACGGGATGGGTCATCACCGTTCTGACGACCATGCTGGATTACTACGGACTCCCGGCCGACGCGCCCGGCATGGCGACACGTCCCTCGGGGTCGCCGTACGACCGGGTGACTCATGTCGAGCGTGCCATGGCTGACACCATTGGTCATTCTCGCTTTCTGCCACACCTGGTACTCCACGAACTGGAGGCATGGGTTCTGGTGGGTCATGAGGCGCTTGGCGAACTCACTGGCGATGACGCGCTCGCCCAGGCCGTGCGAGCCATGGTGACGCACGCCAGAGGCGCCGAATTGGTCAACGACGGGGTCAGCACAGCGCCTTCCAAGCGTCTGCTTCGTCTATATCCGCGATATCGCAAGACCTCTGACGGCCCGCTCGTCATAGCCGAGATCGGCATCGACACCATCAGGAGCACCTGTCCGCACGCGGACGCCTGGTTCTCCGCGATGAACGCTGTGCTCACGAAAGAACTCTGACGTATCGGGGCCCAGGTGCCTGGGCGGGCCGGCCACGTTGCTGAGTGGGGTGGCCGGCCCGTTCAACGTCAGTTCTGGAGCCGCTTCTCGTGCCAGGTGTAGTAGATGTAGGTGCTGCCGGGCCCGGTCAGTGTGCCGTAGACCTGCCAGAAGCTGTCGGGTGGGAGTGAGAAGCGGAAGATCTTGTCTCCGGGCCGATCGTCCACGAACGTGCTCGGCACCGTGTTGGTCCAGCTCCGTACTTCGATGGTGAATCGCTCGTTGTCGGGGATGTCGAGGCAGATTTCGTACGTGTACGCCGACGGGCCGCCGATGTTGTAGGTGCGGCCGTCGATCGCGGGCCTTTCGACGTTGGTGGGGACGTAGCTGTTCACGACCCGGGTGTAGCCGCCTGCGGTGCAGTCGATGGGGGAAGTGGCCGCGGAGGCGGGGCCGTTGCCGGTGAGCGTGGCGCCGAGGACGCCGGCGGCGACGAGAATGGGGATGGTGCGCTTCATACCTCTCCTCATCCGTGCGGTGACGCTCCAACCAAGTAGTTGAAGGCGAAACTGATTCTGGCTTGGTCGCCGCTTTCGGACAAGGCCGGGAAAGATTTTGTGCAGTGGTGAGTAAAGTCGGTGCCTTCTGGGCTCTACCCGTCAAAAACGCTCTGCGATTGAGCAGGTGACGGGACGTTCGTGCCGTTAGCATGCGCGGGGCAAGTGCTCCACGGTCCCATGCGTGTCTTGAGGCCGGCGTCGGAGCGGGATGATCAGCGAGTCCAAAACTGGATCTTGTTCAGCTCGATCCGAGCGACCACATGGGGAAAATCCGGCTCCTGCTCGGTCTGCAGAACCTTGGTGGCTACCCGGGTGGACCAGGCCTGGCCGCGTTTTCCCAGGTCGAACTCCATATCGTGGGAATAACCGGCTGCTCCCCAGGCTTCGACGCCGATCAGTTCGGATTTCAGTGAGAGCCGGCCCGCCCACAACTCTTCCCAGTCGTCCTCAGGTGGCGGCCCGTCCCAACGCTCCAACCGGTTGTGGACGGCATTCAATTCGCGATCGCCGTACGCCGTCCGAATGATGAGCCCGTCGTGTCCCGCCGCTATTCTGCCGTCCGGTGGATCCATCCGCCCTTCGACCGCCGAACCGATTGGTTCGCCGTCGATGATGCCGGCGACGGCGAAGAGTCGGTAGTTGGGCCATAGCTCGTTCGTGAGTTTGCGGGTACCGGTTCCAGGTCAGGCTGAGCGCGCCGAACCCCAGCGTGTACGGCACGAAGGCCACCCCCGCCTGCAGCGGTGAGAAGCCCAGCGTGGTCTGGAGATGCAGGGTGAGGGTCAGGACGAAGACGGCATAACACCCCATGGTGATCCAGCAGGCCGCCATGCCCGGCTTGACCCCGTTCGAACGCAGCACCGCCGGGTCCAGCAACGGATGCCGTGCGCGCGCCTCATGACGGAAGAACCCCGCCAGCAGCACCCCGCCGCACCCCAGCGAGCCCCAGGCCCAGGCGGGCCAGCCCTGGTCAGGGCCGAAGATGAGCGGCACGGTCACCGCGGCCATGGCCACGGTCAGGACGGCCACTCCGCCCGGATCGAGGCGCGCCCGCCCGTCCGTACGGGAGTCAGGCAGCAGCCGCGGACCGAGCACCAGCAGCAGCACCCCAATTGGGACGTTCAGCAAGAATACGGGCCGCCAGGACAGGCCGAAGAGGTCGGCACCGACCACCAGCCCGCCGACGACCTGCCCCAGCGCGACCCCGAGGGCGAGCACCATGCTGTAGAGGCCGATCGCCCGGCGGCGGGCGGCCCCGTCCCAGTGCAGCTGGATGAGCGCGAAGATCTGCGGAGTGAGCAGCGCCGCCCCCACGCCCTGCCCGACCCGGGCGAGCACCATCGCGGCCGCGTCAGGGGCCAGCCCGCACAGCAGCGACGAGCAGGTGAACCAGCCCAGCCCGAGCAGGAACGCCCGCCGCTGCCCGACGACGTCACCGATCCGCGCGCACGTGACGAAGAGCACGCCGGTGGTCAGCAGGTAGCCCGACACGATCAACTGGATCGCGGCGCCGCCGGCGTGCAGATCGTCACGAATCGTCTGCGCCGCCACCGACACGATCGAGCTGTCCATGGTCGCCATGACCTCGCCGGTGAGCAGCACGGCCAGCATCCGGCCCCGGCGGGCGGCCGTCGCCGATGTGGAGGCGAATGTAGTCATTCGCCCAGCATTGGGGGTACGTACGCGCTCGGTCTTGAAGAAATATGCGGAACGGAATTGTCGGTGCCGGTACGTAGGGTCGTGGGGTGCGTACCGCGAAGAGGGTGATCGAAAACCCGCACGTCGTGATCAGGAGCGTTCGGTGCACGGACGACCGGGTCCGCTGGTCGGAGCCCGAATCATCGCATGCCGGCCCAGATCGTGCTGGTCCGGCGGGGCCGCTTCCAGGTGGAGTCCCGAGGGCGGCGCGTGACCGTGGAGCCCGCCACGGGTTACCTGCACCGAGCGGGGGAAGAGCTGCGTTTCGCCCATCCCGCGGGAGGCGACGTGTGCACGGCGGTCACCTTCGTCGACGACGAGCTGACGACTGGCCTCGATGCCGCCCCTTCCCCCGCGATCCACGTGGACGCCCGGCTCGAACTCGCCCACAGCCTGCTCCTGCGCGCCGCCCCCGAGGCGCGGACGTCGCCGCGGTTGAGGCGGTCCTCGACCTCTTACGGCTGTCCCTGCGCGGCCGGTTCCAGGCCACACCCGCGCCCGGCCGGGAAGACCTGGCGAACCGGGCCAAAGAGGCGATCCTCGCCGACGAGCCCGCCGGCACCGGCCTCGTCGCCCTGGCCCGCCTGCTGCGGACTTCGCCGTCCCATCTGAGCCGTACGTTCCGCCATCACGCGGGCATGCCGTTGAGCCGTTACCGCAATCGCGTACGCGTCAGCCGGGCACTGACCTCCCTGGAACAGGGCGAAACCGACCTGGCCGCGCTCGCGGTCAGGCTCGGCCTCAACGACCAGGCCCACCTGACCCGCGTCATGCGCGACGAACTGGGACACACCCCCGGCCGCGTCCGCACCCTCCTCGCGCGGCAGGGCTATCCGTTGGACGGGAGGGTCGTCGTGGGAGTGTCGGTCGGCGGCTGAGCCGCACCTTCGCCGCGAAGGGTGACGAGGGACGGGTGAGCGCCGACGTTGTGGTGGATGACCAGCGTGGCCTGCGTCGTGCCACCCTCGGCCGGCGCACTGAAGCTCACGCCGAACGAGCAGGACACGCCGGCGGCCAGATTCTTGCGCTCGCAGGTGGCGTCGTGGCTGAAGTACGCCTTGCCGTCGCCCTTGATCTCCATGTAGGTGACCTTCAGCGTGGCGTCGCCGACGCTTTCGATGTGCACCTCGCTGTCGCAGCCGCCCTCGGCGGTGCAGGTGATCTCACCCGGGGTGACCTCCACGCCCGCCTTGCCGCCGGGCACCTGGATGATCTGCTTGTCGCCTCCGCCACGGGGGCGCTCCTCAGCGGTCCCCTTGTCGGTGCCGCAGATGAAATCGGGGCAGATCGGCGCGCGCGACGTGATGAGCGCCGCGGTGATGACCGCCCCCGCCCCGATGAGAGCGACCGCGATACCCGCTCCCTTACCAGACACGAACTCCTCCGATGTCCCTTATGAGGGCCGAAAAGCGTAAATGATCGGCGGAAGAGCCGAGCCGCCGTCAGTACCGGATTCCTTCACAAAAGGGAGAAACCGGCGTATCCGCGCGCGGCCGTCCCCGCGACGGCCGTCCTGCCATGCGAAATCGGGCTCCGGCGCCCAGCCATCGAGAGCCCCGGCCCGAACCCGCACATGTCAACGATAAACACTTCGCGGTTGCAATTCACATAAATAATTCTTGGCGCACGCTGTTCCGGCCGGCATCGGGCTGAGGGCGCGGGTGCTCTCGACGCCCGCGAACCCGTCAGACGGCGGCGGGCGGCGCCGGCTGCGCTTCCTGGACCGCGGGGGTGAACCAGGTTCGTGCCGGAGGAAGCAGGAGCAGAGTCACGATGAGCGCGGACCAGGGGGCGGTGATGATCCAGTCAAGGGTGCCCTCGATCAGGAAGTAGACGAGGTCGAACAAGGGGATCGCGAGCTGGACGGCGATGGTGACGAGCCGGACTCGGGGGTGCCGGGTGCGCCACCGGTTCGCCAGCAGACCGGTCGCGAGTGACAGGGCGTAGGAGGGGGCGTAGAGCAGGTGCTCAAGGTTCTCGTCGAAGCCGGCGGCCAGCGCCAGGATGAGCATGACGACGCTGATCAGGGCGATCGTCGCCTGGAGCCAGATCAGGTTCCGGGCGAACTTCAAGGACAGGGGCATGTCGGGAGGGCCACCTTCGGTTTTCGGGGGGTACGGCGGAGCCTGTCGTGAACGGCTCCGCCGTACCTATGGTTTCACCTCCACCACCTGTCGCTGTAATGGCGAGTGACGCGTTCGCGGAATGGGACGAATATCCCTTTAATGGGTCCTATTAACCGACGAGGGCTTGGGTGATCTGGCGGGTGGTTTGGGTGGCGATTCTGGGGTTGGTGGCGGCGTAGGTGGTGTAGGCGTTCAGGCCGGTGGCGAGGGCCCAGCCGCGGCCCCTGGTCCAGGTGGCGTCGTCGAGGTCGAGGGTGGTGCGGAAGGCGGCTCGGCTGATGGGTGACATCAGGGTGAAGGCGATCATGAGGTCGCAGGCCGGATCGCCGATGCCGAGGCCGCCGAAGTCGATGACCGCGCCGAGACGGCCGTCGATGGTCAGCAGGTTGCCGGTGTGGAAGTCGCCGTGGAACCAGACCGGGCTTCGATCCCATTCTGGGGCGTTCAGGGCTTCGTTCCACAGGGCCGTCATGGCGGTGGGGTCGAATATGTCGCTGACCGCTGTGATGGCGGCCCGGGTGGCACGGTCTCTGGCGGCCAGCGGCTGGGTGGTGAGGTCCGCGTGGGGTTCCCTGGCGTATTCGGGGCCGAAGCGCTGCAGGGCGGTGAGGAATTCCGCCAACTGGACGGCGGCCGTGGACGAGTCGGCCAGGGCCTCGACCGTGGCCACCTCGCCCTCCAGCCAGCGGGACACCGCCCACCGCCACGGATAGCCGAAGTCGGGCTCACCCACTCCTACCGGTACGGGGATGGCCAGGGGAAGGTGCGGGGCCAGGCGGGGTAGCCACTCGAACTCCTTCTGGGCCTGGCGGATGGCGCCGCCGTGGCGGGGCAGCCGGACGGACAGCTGCTCGCCCAGCCGGTAGATCACATGGTCCGAGCCGGCCGGATCGAGCAGTTTGAGAGGCAATGCGGCCCACTGCGGGAACTGCGTGTCGACCAGCTTTCTGACCAGTGCGGCAGTGATCGTGGGGCGGTCGTTCGCGGTTCTCGCGGTCGCCAAGAGCAACTCCTGCGATCGGCCCGCGCCATACGAGCGGGCGGTTGGAGCATCACCGTGCATGAACCGCGGCTGTTCTGTCGATCGAATTTCCCCCTGGCGTACTGGCCGCCTCAATGAGGTCGTCAGCCGGTATTGGTCGCCGCCGTCGCGTGACAACTGTCATGTCGTCCTCATGACTGCGACGTCTACGCCGTTACGCGCTTCTGCACGAAGATGGAACCATGACGAGCGGCAAGAAATCCTTCAATGGGAAGGTCGGCATCTGGCCGGGCATCGCGATGGGGATGGCCCTGGGTGTCGCGTTGGACAACTTCATCCTCGGCACGTCGATGGCCGTGTGCCTCGGAATCGCCCTCTCGTACGCGCTCGCGACGAACGAGAGGGCCGAAGGAGAAGACGAGTAGAAACCGCCTCGGTCGCATGCCGGCCCGTTCCGAGGCCGGTCGGTTGGTGATGAGTTTTGGGCGCGTGAGGAGTCTCCTTTTCGAGTGCGGAGTGATTCGAAAGGAGCGGTTTCGTGGACATGCACAGCGTCGTGTGCGTACGTGATCGGGCGGTGTCGCTGAAGTGGTACGAGGTGTTCTTCGGGCGGCCGGCGGACGAGGTCATCGGCGAGGAGTACCTGTGGCAGGTGGGTGAGAACGCGTACCTGGTCATCGACGATCGGGACGTCCGGGCCGCACGCGTCGGCGGCACCATGATCACGTTCGGGGTCACCGACCTCGATGACTTCCTGGCCCGGCTGGCCGCGCACGGTATCGAGCACGAGCCTGTGGAGACCTACTCCAACGGGGTGCGGCACGTCGAAGTTCTCGATCCGGACGGCAACAGCATGTCGCTCGCGGGGATCCCCCAGGCCACTGAAGAACCATCAGGAGGGTGACTCGATGCGGTCGATGAGCTGCTCGCTCCACGCGCGGATGGTCGTGGCCTGCTCAGGGGTGAGTGAGTCGAGGAAGTAGCGGCGGATGTTGCCGGCGTGCCCGCGTACGGCGTCCTGGATGAGGCGGCGTCCCTGGGCGGTCAGGCCGATCCGGGTGCGGCGGCCGCTGGGACCGCCCTCGGTGCGCGCCACGAAGCCGCGGTTCTCCATGCGGGTGAGCTGGTGGGAGACGCGGCTCTTCTCCCATTCGAGGGAATCGACGAGTTCGCCGACGCGCATCTCCCCGCCTGACGCCCGCGACAGCGTCACCAGCACGCTGAACTCCGCCTTCGAGATGCCGTGGTCGCGCTGCAGGCCGCGGTCGAGTTCGCGGACGAGCAGGCGCTGGGCGCGCATCCAGGTGTCCCAGAGGTTCCACTCGTCGGGTTCCAGCGTCTCCGGCATGGCGGAATCGTACCTGGTGAGCTGCAGTTGACGCGACAACTTTGCCCTCCTAGAGTTGATGCATCAACTTCAAGGGAAGGACGCGCATGGCCGTGAGGACATTGGTGCGTGGTGGCATGGTGGTCAGCGTGGATCCGGAGGTGGGGGATCTGCCGCGGGGGGACGTGCTCATCGAGGACGGGCGGATCGCCGCGGTCGGTGCGACTGTGGACGCGGCCGGCGCCGAGGTGGTGGACGCCACGGGCAAGATCGTGATGCCGGGGTTCGTGGACACCCACCGGCACACCTGGCAGACCGCGTTCCGTGGCATCGGCGCGGACTGGACGTTCGACCAGTACCGCGTCGCCGTGCACGGCACACTCAAGCCCCACTACCGTCCTGAGGACGTCTACCTGGGTAACCTGCTCGGCCGGATCGAGGCGCTGAGCTCGGGTGTCACGACCATGCTCGACTGGTTTCACTGCTCCGACCGTCCCGAGAACGCCGACGCCGCGATCCAGGCGCTGCGCGAGGCGCCCGGCCGCTCGGTGTTCTGCTACGGCGCCATCGGGCCGGACATCACGCCGGAGATCACGCGCGTACGGGCACAGCTGTCGGACGACGGCATGGCGCTGGGCCTGCGCGGACCGCAACTCAGCACCATGGACGACACCGCCGCCGACGTCGCCCTGGCGCGCGAGCTCGGGCTGCGGGTGAGCGTGCACGTGCACGGCGCCACCGGCTGGCCCAGCGGCCGCCGTCCGGTCGCCGGCATGCGTGATCGAGGGCTGCTCGACGACCGTACGACCTTCGTGCACGCCAACGGCCTGTCCGACGACCAGGTGGCGATGCTGGCCGACGCGGGCTGTTCGGTGTCGATCAGCCCGGACGTCGAGCTGAAGATGGGCCTCGGCTGGCCGGAGACCGGACGCATGCTGGCCGCCGGGATCCACCCGTCGCTGTCGATCGACGACTGCCCGTCCGTGGGGGGTGACATGTTCTCCACCATGCGTACGGCCTTCTCCGTGCAGCGCGGCCTGGTGACAGGGGGTGGTCTTACGGCGCGGGACGTCCTCGGGTTCGCCACGGTGGAGGGCGCGCGGGCGTGCGGGCTCGATGCGAGGACCGGCAGCATCACCGTCGGCAAGGACGCCGATTTGGTCCTGCTCGACGCCGAGGACCCGTCGATCTTTCCTGTCGGCAACCCCGTGGGCTCCATCGTGGCCGCCGGTCATCCGGGGCTGGTGGACAGCGTCTTCGTCGCCGGTAAGGCGGTCAAGCGGGGTGGCCGGTTGCTCGGCGTGGATCTGCCGGCGCTGCGCGCCCGGCTCCTGGAGTCGCGTGAACGCATCGCGGCGGCGGCCGGCATCCCGATCGGCGGATCATGGGTGCCCGAGGCACGGTGAGCGGCCGGCCGACGCATCGGGGGGTCTGTCGCGGTGGTCCTCGGGCAGGCAGGCCTCGGGCAGGTGGGCTCCGGCCACCCGCCCGGGCTCGAAGGACCGCTCAGTTGTACGGGTTGTCGTAGGTGAGGGACTTGGTCCGGCTGTTGTACGTCTGGCCGGGGTAGAACCAGCCGCCCTGCACGTACACGGTGATGTTGGCGATGGTGGAGGGGTGGGTGTACTCACCGTCGTGGTGGTACAGCGACAACTGGCAGCCAGCCGGAGCTGGCGAGGTGCTCGTCTGGCCCGGATAGAACGTGCTGCTGCCGTTGACGGAGACGTACAGGTTCGGCCTGGGGTAGGACCCGCTGCCCCAGCACAGCCGGAGCGAATACCTGAACTTCGTGTTCCCGTCGTCGAACGCGACCGTGCCTGTCACCTGGGCGAGCATGAGGGGCGGACCGGCGTTCGAGGTCACCGTGATGGAAACGGGCAGGTCCGCGCCGTAGGTGGCGTGGGCGGGGGTGACGGGCATCAGGATCGCCACGAGGGTGGCGATGACGATGGCGGCGGAGCCGGCCGCACGACGTGCTGGCGAACGTGTCAATTCCAACCTCATCTCGTCAATGATGTCGGTGAAGCCCGCCCGGAGAGTACGGTCGGGACCCCAGACCGTCCAGAGATCCGGTCGCGGGCGGCTGATTCGGCCCGGCGCTAAGGGCTGCGAGGGAGCCTGGGCGGACGGGGCGAGGTGTGCTCACCAGGCCGGGAATCGGGCCCGCGCGGCCGTATTGCCCGCGTAAAGGTTGAAAGTTTCATCGACGCGGCCCCGGGGACGACACGGCACACGGGGCCGAGGGGCAGGGCTTAGGGTCGGCGGATGGTGAAGATCCTGATCACGGGGATGTCGGGCACCGGCAAGTCCACGGTGTCGGAGCTGCTGGCGGCCAGGGGGCATCGCGCCGTCGACACGGATACCGACCGGTGGAGCCGCTGGGAGACCCTGCCCGACGGGACGGCCGACTGGGTGTGGCGGGAGCCGGCCATCAGTGAACTGCTCGCCGGCCACCGTGACGGTGCTCTCTTCGTGGTGGGCTGCAAGTCCAATCAAGGACGGTTCTATCCGCAGTTCGACCAGGTCGTCCTGCTCAGCGCCCCCGCTGAGATCATGCTGGCCCGCATCGCGACCAGGACCAACAACCCCTTCGGCAAGCGTCCTGCGGAACGTGCGGCCATTCTGCGGGATCTGGCCGACGTGGAGCCGCTGCTCAGAGCGACGTGCACGGTCGAGATCGACACATCCGCGCCGATCGACGAGGTCGTGGGGCAGCTTGAAGGGCTGGCGGGCGGTCCCGAGGCTCCAGCCGGTACGGCAGGACGGTGAGCGCCGTCGTAGGCTGCCGACACGGGACAGAACGGACAGGAGGCTGACGTGGCTCGGACGACGGTGGCCAAGACCCCAATCCAGACGACTGCCCAAGCTCAGGCGACGGTGGCTGAGCTGATGGCCGAGCTGGCCGGGCTCGAAGACCCCCGGGCGCGTGAGGTGAACGAGCGGCACGGCGACGACCACGGCGTCAACCTCGGCAAACTCCGCGCCGTCGCCAAACGCCTGAAGACGCAGCACGACCTCGCCCTCCTGCTCTGGGCGACCGACGACACCGCGGCCCGGCTGCTCGCGCTGCTCATCTGCCGCCCGAAGGCGTTCTCGCAGGCCGAGCTGGACACCATGATCCGCCAGACACGCGCGCCCAAGGTGCACGACTGGCTCGTCAACTACGTGGTGAAGAAGAGCCCGCACGCCGAGGAGCTGCGTCGAGCCTGGTTCGCCGATCCCGATCCGGTGGTCGCGAGTGCCGGCTGGGCGCTGACCACCGAACGGGTGGCGAAGAAGCCGGAAGGTCTCGACCTGCCCGCGCTGCTCGACGTCATCGAGGCGGAGATGCGAGACGCCCCGGATCGCCTGCAGTGGGCGATGAACCACTGTCTGGCCCAGATCGGCATCGACCACGCCCAGCACCGCGCCCGTGCCATCGACATCGGCGAGCGCCTGGAGGTGCTCAAGGACTATCCGACGTCCCCGGGGTGCACGTCTCCGTTCGCGCCGATCTGGATCGACGAGATCGTCCGCAGGCGGCAGGGCGAATAAACCGGATCACGCGTCCCAGGTGACGGGGAGGCTCTTGAGCCCGTGGATGTCGGCGGTCTCGGGACGTAGCGGAATCTCTTCCGCGGGTACGGCCAGCCGCAGGCCGGGGAGGCGGTTGAGCAGCGCGGGGAAGGCGACCCGCATCTCGACGCGGGCCAGCTGCTGGCCCAGGCACTGGTGGATGCCGTGGCCGAAGGCCAGGTGGCCGCCGTCCTGCCGGCCGAGGTCGAGCACGTGCGGGTCGGTGAAGCGCTCGGGGTCGCGGTTGGCGGTGCTGTACGACAGCAGAAGCGTCGTACCGGCCTTGATGCTCTGCCCGCCCAGCTCGACGTCCTCCAAAGTCACCCTGGTGAACATCTTGGCCACGCTCAGATAGCGCAGCAGCTCCTCCACGGCCGGCTCGGTGAGCGTGGGATCGGCGCGCAGCGCGGCCAGCTGCTCCGGGTTGCGCAGCAGCGCGAAGGTGCCCAGGGCCAGCATGTTCGCGGTGGTGTCGAAGCCGGCCGACAGCAGGATCAGCGCCATCCCGCGCAGCTCCTCGTCGGTGAGGTCGCTGTCGAGCAGGTCGCTGAGCACGTCGTCGGTGGGGTTGGCGCGCTTGGCGGCGACCAGTTCGGCGAGGTACTCCTGGGTGGCGAGGTAGGCCGCGTACAGCTCCTCGTCGGCCGCCTCCCCGCCGAGGAACTTGTCGATGTGCTCCTGGAAGGAGCCTCTGTCCTCGTACGGGACTCCGAGCAGCTCGCAGATGACGACGGCGGGGATGGGCTTGGCGAACGCGGTGACCAGGTCCGCCGGCGGCCCGGCCTGCTCCATCGCGTCCAGGTGCGCGGCGGTGACCTGCTCGACCCGCTCGGTGAGCAGCCGCATCCGCCGCACGGTGAACTTGCCCACCAGCGGTTTGCGGTAGCGGCTGTGCTGGGGTTCGTCCATCAGCAGGAACTCGCCGGGCGGCGCAGGAGGGACCTCGATGTCGCCGTAGTCGATCAGCGGGTGGTGGCGCATGAGCTCCTTGCGCGAGCTGAACCGGGGGTCGGCCAGCACCGATCGGACCAGGTCGTAGCCGGTGACCAGCCAGCCCTCGTGCCCGCCGGGGAAGGGGTAGCGGCTGATCGGGCCCTGCTCGCGGGCCTGGAGCAGCTCCTTGGGCGGGTCGAAGGGGCAGCCGGACGGCCGCGCGGCCGGCAGCGCCGACGCGGTGTGGACGGTTTCGCTCATGGCCGTGCCTGCTTTCGCGATAGTACGTGTTCGGCTCAGCATGAAAGCTACGTTGCATTCGGAATGAGGTCAATCGGCGACAGGGAGTTTGCCCAGCTAAAGGCCGATAAATTGATGCAATGACCCTGTCCGTGAACGCAATGCTGCGTTGCAATGACTGGCGGCGAAGGCAATACTGACGGCATGCCAGGAGGACGGTTGACCCAGCGCGAACGCCAGCGCATCGCCGCCGGACTCGCCGGCGGGCTCTCCTACGCCGAGATCGCCCGGCGGCTTGACCGGCCGACGTCGACGGTCAGCCGCGAGATCGCCCGCAACGGCGGCCCCGGCGACTACCGGCCCCAGCAGGCGCACCAGGCGACGGTCCGGCGGGCCAGGCGGGGCACGCCGGCGCCGCCGCGCGCGGACGAATCGCCGGACAGCGTCGTGGAGGCGGAGATCCTGGAGCTCGCGGTCAAGACGGGCCTGCCGAAGCTGACGGCGCGCGTCCACTTCGACCTGCTGCTGTCCGAGGACGGCAGACGCACCGCGGCCGAGCTGACCACCCGGC
The DNA here is from genome assembly GCF_040649755.1 of Nonomuraea sp. NPDC048882. Classification (NCBI taxonomy): domain Bacteria; kingdom Bacillati; phylum Actinomycetota; class Actinomycetes; order Streptosporangiales; family Streptosporangiaceae; genus Nonomuraea; species Nonomuraea sp. NPDC048882. The sequence continues at coordinate 539,459 of NZ_JBEZGB010000002.1, read as the reverse complement.
TGAAGGTCAGCCCCGCGTTTGTCTCCGTGGCCGTCAACTTCCTGGTCGAGCAGGGGTACGTCCGGCGCGAGCGCGACCCACGACGGCGCCGCGACATCTACGTCGTCGACGACGAGACCTGGTACCACTCGGTCATGATCAGTGCCCGGCAGACGCTGGATACGGTGCGGGCCGCGCTGGCGGCGAAGGAGACGTTCGACCCCGACAGCCCCGTGGGGCAGCGGCTGGCCAAGGGCGGGGCGTTCCTGGAAAGGGTCTGCCTGGACATCATGGAGTCGGCCGAACGCTCACGCCACCTCCTCGCCTGACGTTCAGCTGAGAGCGGGACTCGAAGGAGCAGCGGGCCGGGCGTAATGGGCGGCGACCGCGGTGAACGCCTCCTTGGGCTCCCACGGCATGTCGGGATAGGTGACGCCGGTGCGGCCCGGTTCGTAGACCTTGACGATGCCGGGGCTGGCGAGGTCGAGGTCGTCACGGGGGTCGCCGTCGGGGCGGTGCGGGTAGTTGTAGAGGGCGAAGAGGTACAGGAAAGCGCTGTCGACGCCCTCCTCGTCGAAGATGTCGAGCAGTTCGGTCAGGTACGCGGCTTGTCCGGCCTCGTCGCGCTCGTACGCGCCGTCGATGCGGGTGCGGCCGGTGACCTCGTCGTGGCGGGCGATCTCCATGCTGCGCGGGGCGACGTCGGCCGCCCCACGCCAGGTCGCGCAGGCGAAGCCGGTGATCGCGACGGGCTTCTGCCGCGCGGTGACGATGGCGCGTACGCCGTCGCGGAACCGGTCGGCGACCTCGGCGGAGCGGATGAGTTCGAGCGTGACGAAGTCGAACAGGTCCCAGTCGACCTGTTCGAACTGGATGGCGGCGTACGTCACCTTCCCGTGGAAGCGCTCACGTACGGAAGGCACGACCTCGCGGAAAAAGGCGTTGAGCCGGCTGCTCACGGTGGCGAGCCGTTCCGGCCTGCCGTCCGGGTCGGCCAGCAGGTGGCCGAGCCGCTCGGCGATGGTGTCGCCTTCGACGAACCCCCGGTTCATGATGCTCAGCTCGACGCCGGCCACGAACACGACCTCCGCCCCCTCGGCCCTGAGTCGCTCGGCCCGCTCCGCGCAGTCGGCGAACAACGTGCGGATCTCGCCGAGAGTCAGCTCCAGCGGGTACGGCGAGAACCAGACCTCCAGCCCGAGCCGGGCGGCGTGACGCGCGGCGATCTCCAGCCGGTCGGGGTCGCCGCCGACGAGGTGGACCGCGTCGCAGTGCAGGTCGTCGCGGATGATGGTCAGCTCCCGCAGGACCACGTCGGGGTCGAAGGGCTCGCGGGAGCTGGGGTGGCCGGGAAGGCCGATGAAGCCGGTGTCGTAGGCGATGCCTCTGGCTCGCATGGGGTGGGTCCTTTCGTACGGATGATGGCGGATCGACCGTACCGCAAAAAGATGCGTACGCGCAAAATTGCGTTTACGTAAATTTGCGCGGGAGTAGGCGATCCTGGGAGGGTGGAGGGGTGACTACACGCCGTCCGGGTCTGCGGGAGCGGAAGAAGCAGGCCACGAGGGAGGCGCTGCGGGTCGCCGCCCTGCGGCTCGCCCTGGAGCAGGGGCCGGAGAACGTCCGCGTGGACGACATCGCCGAGGCCGCCGGCGTGTCCCCGAGGACGTACAACAACTACTTCTCCAGCCGTGAGCAGGCGATCGTCGCAGCCGTCACCGCGGACAGGGAGTCGCGCATCGCCGCGGCCGTGACCGCCCGGCCGGCCGGCGTCAGCCTGTCCGAGGCCGTGATCGACGCCGTCGTCGAGCAGTTCACGGATCCGGGTGACGAGGCGCGGGACGCGCTGCTGATGATCACAACCAGCCCCGCACTGCGCGAGACCTACGCCGAGACCGCCGGGTCGCTGGCCGGGCCGCTCGCGGAGGCGCTGGTCGAGCGCACGGGCGGCATGGACCGGCTCGCCGCCGAGGTGCTGGCCGCCTGCGTCGGCACGGCGGCCAAGCTAGCGCTCCAATCGTGGCTGTCGTCGGTCGGGGCGTCGTTCGGAGCGTCGGCGGGCGGGCTGGAGAGCGCGTCGGCCGGCGGGCTGGTGGTGCCATCCGGCTCGCTGCCCGACTTGATGCGGGCCGCCTTGTCGCCGCTCGCCCCGGCACTCGACGCCGCCGCCCCGGCGAGTCCGGTCCTTGAACAGAGCGAAGGTGATCGGGAATGAACAGGATCGAGCCGCTGGTGCTCGCCGGGGTCCTTCTGCTGGTGGCGGCGGGGTGTGGCGGTCAGGAGCCTGTGAGCGTACGGGCGACGCCCGCCGCGACGCGCCCCGGCGAGCTGACCACCTCTGCGCCGCCCGCCGATGTTGGGCTGCGCAAAAGTGACATTCGCTGGAACGGCGAAGGCGATCCGTACAACGCCATGGCCGAGCTGGACGACGGCCGGCGGGTGGCCATGCACTATCGACGTGGCAAGGGCCTCTATGAGCAGCACTCCAGCGGCCCGACCGGCACCTGGACGCGGCCGCGCCTGATCTACGGCACGAAGACCGAGGCGTGCCAGGGCATCGAGCTCCGGGCCTTCGGAAAGACCGTCGCGGCCATCGCGGACTTCGGCGACTACTGCTCGGACGGCGAGCCGCCGATGGAGTCGATCGCCGCCGTGGGCGTGAGGGACCTGCGCACGTGGGCGCACCATCTCACGCGGAGCTTCGACGGCTGGGAACGGATCTCGGCGGGCGACGGCGGGAACCAGATCACCTTCAAACGCGGATCGTCCGTGTTGCGGTGGAGCAGGACCGGCGGGTTCACGAAGTGAGCGCGAAGGCGGCCGTCCGCAGGACAGGCGGAGCGAGCGTGAAGGCGGCCGTCCGTAAGGCGGGCGAAGGATCGCGGCTCAGCCGGCGGGCGGTGCTGCTGGCCGCCGGAGGCGTGCTCGCGGGCTGCTCCTCCCCGCGCTCCGCCGCCGGTGTGACCGACATACGCCTGGCCACCGGACCGGCGGGCGCGGTGTACCGGCGCATCGGCGGGGCGCTGGCCGCGCACATCTCCGAGCAGGTGCCCGGCGCCACGGTGGTCACCGTGCCGAGCGGGGCGTCCACCGACAACATCCAGATGTTACGGGCGGGCGAGGTGCACCTGGGCCTGACCAGCCTCGACGCCCTCATCACGGCCGACGGCAGCGCGCCGCGCGGACTCTCGGCGATCTGCCGCCTGTACGACAGCCACCTGCACCTGGTGGTCATGGCCGGATCGAAGATCGAGAAGTTTCGTGACCTTCAGGGCAAGCGCATCTCTCTCGGCGCCCGCGACTCGGGCACGGAGTTCACCTCGCTGCGGCTGCTGCGGCTCGGCCGGGTGGAGACGGAGAGCCGCAACCTCAGTCAGGCCGAGTCGGCGGCAGCGCTGCGCGACGGCGCGATCGACGCGATGTTCTCCCTGACCGGCGTCCCGACACCGGCCATCACGGAGCTGGCGCAGCAGCACGCGATCCGGCTGATCCCGATGGACGCGCAGGCTGACGGGCTGTTCACGGCGTTCCCCGGCCCGTACGCGCCCGCCATGATCCCGGCGACCGCCTACACGGGTGTCCCTGCCACCCGTACCGTGGCGGTGCCGAACGTGCTGCTCGCCCGTGACGACCTGCCCGCCGACCTGGTGTACGCCATCACCGACACCATCTTCACGCACACCCGCACGATCACCTCGGCCAGCCGCGACGAGGCCGAGGCCGTTCCGGAGGCGTGGCAGATCAACGTGCGCACCGGGATCGCCACCGCCTCGGCCCCGCTGCATCCTGGCGCGGCCGCCTGGTTCAGAGAACGCAAACGCTGACCGTTCAGTGTTGAACGCAAACGCTGACCGTCACCGTTGAACGCGAACGCTGAGGTCAGCTCGGCGCGAGCCACCAGCCACCAGCCTCAGTCCGTTTCGGTCACGACCGGCAGCGCGACGACCGCCGCGAACCCGTGCCCGTCCCCGCCGGGCCGAGGCAGGCCGTCCTCCAGCCGCAGCTCACCCCCGGCAGCCCCCACCAGATCGGCACAGATCGCCAGCCCCAGCCCGGTCCCCGGCACGTTCTGATGCCGCGGCGACCGCCAGAACCGCCGCACCGCCTGAGCCCGTTCCGACACGTCGATCCCCTGACCGTCGTCACGGACGGCGATCTCAACGGCTCCACCGGCGACGCGGGCGCTCACCGCGACCAGCCGCGCGTCCGACAGCCGCAACGCGTTGCTGATCAGCTCGTCCAGGATGCTGCCCAGCCCCCCGGGCGGCTCCAGCAGCCGCAACCCGGCCGGCACCTCGACGGTCAAGGTCTGCCCCGCCGTCGCCGTCAACGCCCGCCACCGCTCCACCCGGGTCGCCAGCACCGCGTCCAGATCCACGGGCGACGCCGTTCTGATGCTCTCCATCCGGGCGCTGGCCTGCAGCGAGTTCAGCATCCGCTGCATCGCCTTGAGCTCGTCCACGGCGACGTCGTACACCAGACGCCCTTCGCCGTTCTGCCGCAGGTGCGGCTCCAGGCTCTCGACGGCCAGCCGGAGGCTGGTCAGCGGGTTGCGCAGCTGGTGCGAGGCGTCCGAGACGAACGCCCGCTGCCGCTGCACGGCGTTCTCGACCGCGTCCATCATGGTGTTGAACGACTCCGCCAGCCGCCGCAGCTCGACCGGGCCCGCCTCGGCGTCGGCTCTGGTGGTGAGGTCGCCCTGGGAGATGCGTGAGCTGGCCGCGTCCAGTTCGCGCACAGGCCGCAGCACCCACGCCGACACCGGCCAGGCCACGGCCGTCAGCGCGACCAGGGGGAGCAGGCCGAGCGCGGCGAGCTGGGCCCACTGGAGGAGGATGCCCTGCCGGGTCTTCGACAGGTCGGAGATGGTCACGACGGCGCCGACGACCTCGCTGTCGCGGCCCACCGGCTCGGCGACCACGAGCGCGGAGTCGTCCCACGGCGTCCAGTCGCCTGACGGCTCCGGCCGCGTCCCGGCCAGCGCCGCGGTCACGATGCGGGGCAGCGCGGGCTCGTTCCTGGCCGCCTTCTGGTACGCGCCGACCGGCCCGATCAGCACCGTGCCCGAGGTGTCGATGACCGCGACGGGGATGCCGTAGAGCTCGTGGTAGCGGGCCAGTTCCCGGTGCAGCGCCTCGGTCCGGCCGGTCGAGAGCGCGGTCTCGGCCAGGGAGGCGAACCTGCCGACGTCGTTGAGCCGGTCGACGTACGTCTCCTGGATCTCCCGCTCGGCCACGCTGACGCTGAGCGGCAGCCCGAGCGCGGCGACGAGCAGCACCGCGAGGGGCACGAGGACGACCAGCAGGCGACGATGCACGGGAGATCAGCCGATCAGCTCCGGATGGTCGGCCAGGAGCCGATATCCGACCCCGTGGATCGTCCGGATGATGACGGCGGGCCCGACCTTGTGGCGTAACGCGGCGATGTGGGTGTCGAGGGTGCGGCTGGAGGATTCCCAGGTCGCGCCCCAGATCTGGTCGAGGATGACGTCGCGGCTCACCACGTTGGGCGCCCGGCGGGCCAGCAGCAGGAGCAGCTCGAACTCCTTGCGGGTCAGCGTCACGGGAGTGTCCTCGACGGTGACCTCGCGCGTGCCGACGCCGATCCGCATCGGGCCGAGGACGAGCGGCTCGTCGGGATGGCTCAGGGCGCGGGCGACCCGGGTGCGCCGCAGGACGGCGTCGATCCTGGCCAGCAGCTCGGGGATGCCGAACGGCTTGACGATGTAGTCGTCGGCGCCGGCGCGCAGGCCGCGGACCCGTTCGTGCTCCTCCGAGCGGGCGGTCACGGCGATGACGGCGGTCTCGGGGCGGTCGCGCAGCTTGCGGATCACGTCGAGCCCGTCGCCGTCGGGCAGGCCCAGGTCGACGAGGACCACGTCGGACGGTGCGGCGCGCACGGCCTCGGCCGCGGTGGCCAGGCGATGGACCTCGAAACCCGCCTGAGCCAGGACCGTGACCAGGCCCCGCGCCACGCGGTCGTCATCCTCGATGATGGTGATCCGCATACCGGATTGTACGACCAGCGTCGCCACCGGCGTTAGCCCCCGAGTTCTTGGGATTTCTCTGACATCTCGCACATTCCTTGGGATTCCTCTGACACCATCCGCGCCCCCGCCATTCGACACTGAGTCGGCGCACTCACCGACAAATGCGCATGCGCTGACGAGGAGGCCGCGACATGAGAACGTTCAGCAGGTACAGGACCGCCACGCGGATGATCACCGCGATCGGTGTGGTCACGCTCGTCGCGGCCTGCTCCGGCAACGGCGGCACGGGTGGGGGCACGACGGCCTCGACCGGCGCCGGCTACCCGGAGCAGAACATCACGTTCGTGGTGCCGTTCAGCGCGGGCGGCCCGACCGACACCGTCACCCGCCTGATCGCCACCCCGATGGCGGCCAAGCTCGGCGGCAAGATCGTCGTGCAGAACGTCGAGGGCGCGGGCGGCACCGTCGGCGCCGGCGAGGTCTCGCGCGCGGACCCCGACGGCTACACCGTGCTGATGCACCACATCGGCATGTCCACGGCGCCCGCGCTCTACCAGAACCTCGGCTACAAGCCGGTCGAGAGCTTCGAGACGATCGGCCTCGTCACCGAGGTGCCGATGACGATCGTCGCGCGCAAGGACTTCGAGCCCAAGACCCTGCAGGAGCTGGTCACCTACGTGAAGGCGAACTCCGGCAAGGTCACGCTGGCCAACGCCGGCATCGGCGCCGCCTCCCACCTGTGTGGCCTGCTCTTCCAGAGCGCCACCGGCGTCAAACTGCAGGAGGTCCCGTACGAGGGCACAGGACCCGCGCTGACCGACCTCGTCGGCGGCCAGGTCGACTTCATGTGCGACCAGACCACCAACACCAGCGGCCAGATCACGGCGGGCGAGGTGAAGGCGTACGCGGTCACCACGCCTGAGCGGGTGAAGAGCCTGCCCGACCTGCCCACCACGACCGAGGGCGGGCTGCCCGACCTCAAGGTCAGTGTCTGGCACGGCCTCTACGCGCCGAAGGGCACGCCGAAGGAGGTCGTCCAGAAGCTGTCCGAGGCGTTGCAGGCGGCGCTGACCGACCAGAAGGTCATCGACCAGATGGCCAAGCTCGGCACCGCCCCGGTCCCGGCCGCGGACGCGACGCCGCAGGCGCACCTGACCAAGCTCCAGGAGCAGCTCGGCACCTGGGCGAAGGTCATCGCCGACGCCGGCGTGAAGGCCTCCTGAGTGGAGCGCCGCCGGTCTCTCCCCGACGTCCTCGCCGGGGGGATCTTCGTCCTGATCGGTGGCGCGTTCGTGGCGGGGTCGCTCGGCTACGAGCTGGGCACCCCGCTGCGGATGGGCCCCGGAGCCTTCCCGCTGCTCGTCGGCCTGATCGTGGCCGGGCTGGGCCTGGCCATCGTGGTCAAGGGCCTCGTCGCCGGCGAGGTGATCACGTTCGGGCCGATCCCGTGGCGGGCGGTCGCCGCCATCACGGTCGCGGTCCTGTTCTTCGGCTTCACCGTACGCGGCCTCGGGTTCGTGCCGACGTCGGCGGTGACGGCCCTGCTCACCACGCTGGCCAGCACGCGCGTACGTCCGCTCATGGCCGTGGCCGTGGCGGCCGGGCTGACCGCGGCCAGCACGCTCATCTTCGTCGTCGGACTCCAGTTGCGGATCCCGCTCGTGGGCCCGTGGCTGGGATTCTGACGCGGCTTCCGGATTGAGGCATGGAACTCCTCGACAACCTCGCCCTGGGCTTCTCCACCGCCCTCCTGGTCCAGAACGTCCTCTACTGCTTCGTGGGAGTGCTGCTCGGCACGGCGGTCGGCGTACTGCCCGGCATCGGCCCGACGGCGACGGTGGCGATGCTGCTGCCGATCACGTTCAGCTTCGAGCCGGTCACCGCGCTGATCATGCTGGCCGGCATCTACTACGGCGCCCAGTACGGCGGCTCGACGACCGCCATCCTGATCAACCTGCCCGGCGAGTCGTCGGCGGCGGTCACCGCGCTCGACGGGCACGAGATGGCCAAGCAGGGCCGGGCCGGCGCGGCGCTGGCCGCCGCCGCGGTCGGGTCCTTCGTCGCGGGCACGATCGCCACCGTCGCGCTCGCCGTCGCCGCCCCGCCGCTGGCCCGCGTCGCGCTGCAGTTCGGGCCGGCCGAGTATTTCGCGCTGGTGCTGCTCGGCCTGATCGTCTCGATCGCGCTGGCCCGCGGCACGGCGCTCAAGGCGCTGGCCATGATCGCGCTCGGCGTCCTGCTCGGCACCGTCGGCCAGGACATCTACACCGGCACCCCCCGCTTCGTGTTCGACCAGCGCGAACTGTACGGCGGCATCGACTTCGTCTCCGTCGCCGTCGGCATGTTCGGGCTGGCCGAGATCCTGCGCAACCTGGAGAACGAGCAGACCCGCACGGCGATTGTGGGCCGGGTGAAGAACCTCTGGCCCACCCGCGAGGACCGGCGCAGGATCATCGGCCCCATCCTGCGGGGCACCGGACTCGGCGCCGCGCTCGGCGTCCTGCCCGGCGGCGGCCACGTGCTCGCCTCGTTCACCTCGTACGCCGTCGAGAAGCGGATCTCGAAGCGGCGGCACGAGTTCGGCAGCGGCGCGATCGAAGGCGTGGCAGGCCCCGAGTCGGCCAACAACGCCGCCGCGCAGACCTCGTTCATCCCGCTGCTCACCCTGGGCCTGCCCGCCCACCCGGTGATGGCGCTGATGGTCGGCGCGTTCATCGTGCACGGCATCACCCCGGGACCGAACGTCATCACCGACGAGCCCGCGCTGTTCTGGGGCCTGATCGCGTCGATGTGGATCGGGAACGTGCTGCTCGTGCTGCTGAACCTGCCGCTGATCGGGATCTGGGTGCGCATGCTGCACATCCCGTACCAGGTGCTGTTCCCGATGATCATCCTGTTCGCGTCGATCGGCACGTACTCGCTGAGCTTCAACGCCTACGACGTCTACGCGATCGTCTTCTTCGGGCTCCTGGGCTACGTGCTGATCAAGTGCGGCTGCGAGCCGGCGCCGCTGCTGCTCGGCTTCGTCCTCGGGCCGCTGCTGGAGGAGAACCTGCGCCGGGCGCTGATCATCTCCCGCGGCGACGCGTCGGTCTTCCTGACCCGGCCGATCTCCGCGGTGCTCCTGGCCCTGACCGTGGCGGCGCTCGTCGTCGCCGTGCTGCCCGCGATCCGCCGGCGCCGCGAGGTCGTCTTCACGGAGGAGGAGTCGTAGTGCTCAACGCCGCCAGACGAACTCCAGCCATGGCGGTGCCACCGCCATGAAATGGTGCCAGCTCCCCGGCTCCGCCTCGGCGTCGCCGTCGTCGACCTCGGCCAGGAAGCGCAGGGTGAAGCCCTCGGCGACCAGGCTGTTGACGATGCGGCTCAGCGTCTGCCGGTATTCCCTGGGCCGCTGCACGGTCCGGCCGCCCGGCTCGCGCTCGTAGACCCAGTCCTGGTCGGGGTAGCTCGTCTCGGCCCCGTCGGTGTAGGGCTGGTCGAGCGGGTAGCCGGCGCCGTTCCAGGCGTGGTGGGTGAGCCCGGAGTAGAACGGGTTGGCGCACATCAGGTAGTAGTGGCCGCCCTCGGCGACCACCCCGGCCACCTCGCGGAAGACCACCCGCGCGTCGGGGACGAAGGTCAGCGAGTACGGATGCCAGACCAGGTCGAACGCGGAGCCGCCGAGGGCCGACAGGTCCCGCATGTCCCCCTGGACGGTACGGACGGCGACGTCGTAGTGGTCGGCCGCCTGGCGGTCGCGTTCGAGCTGGCCCGAGGAGATGTCGAAGACGGTCACGTCGGCGCCGAGCAGGGCGAAGGCGGCGGACTGCTGGCCGCCTCCGCTCGCCAGGCAGAGCACCTTCGCGCCCGCCACGTCGCCGGGCAGGCCGAGTCGTTCGAGGCCGAGATAGGCGCGGGCGCTGTGCTGGTCGAGGTCGAGCATGGGCCTGGTGAACAGGGCGTCCGCCGCGACCAGGGCCTGCCAGCGCTCTTCGTTGTAACGATAGACACCGTCCCGCATGGCCGACAGCGTAGCGATCTTCTTGGTACGCGGTCGAGCGCATTGTTGACAGCCGGGGGCGGGCGCCGCTTCAATGGCCGGGCGTGTCGTGTGACGCCGATCGGGAGGACGTCGGCGGGTGGGCGGCACCGTTCACCAAGGGGATGATCATCGTGGACTCACACGTCACAGGTCGCGCCTGAGCGCTCAGCGCCCGCGCGTCATCCCCGGCTGACCGGCTCCTTGCCGACGCACTGATCAGGTGTCGTCGGCGTACCGATCAGGTCTTGTCGACGTACCGATCAGGTTGGTGCGTGCTGTCCGGGCGATGATGATGCGCCGTTTCCGGCTATAACCGCATTTTCCCGGTTACCGGCTCTTTCACCGCGTCTTCGCGGCGTCCGGTTGTTTCGCCGCGCTCGCGCGGTGCCCGGATTTCGCCGCGTCTTCGCGGCTTCGGCCTTCCCACCGCGAATCTTCGCGGTCATCTCAGCGTGCCCGTGTGCCCCTGCGTGCCTCGGGCGATCAAAGGACCTCCTTCTCATGAACATCACCCACATCCCCGCCACCCCGCAGGAAGCGGACGGCGTCCGTGCCCAGATGGGCGGGCTGTTCTCCGCCCCGCCGTCTCTCGGCGGCGACGCGAGCCTCGACCCCGTGCTGCCGTCCGTCGGCGGCGTGCCCGGCGCCTGGGTCACGGCCGGCGGAGTCACTCCGGAGGCCGGCGTCACCCTGTACGTGCACGGCGGCGGCTTCTCCATGAGCAACCCGCCGATGGAACGGATCATGGCTCACCGCCTGTCCAAGGCCACCGGCCGCCCTGTCTACGCGGTGGACTACCGCCTGGCGCCCGCCCATCCGTACCCGGCCGCGATCGAGGACGTGCTGGCCGCGTACCGGGGGCTGCTCGGGCAGGGGGTGCCGGCCGGCCGGATCCTGCTGGTCGGCGAGTCGGCCGGCGCCACGCTGATCCTCTCGGCCCTGCTGCTGCTCGCCGCCGCCGGGGACCCCATGCCCGGCGGAGCCGTCCCCGTCTCGCCGATCACCGACTTCGCGACCTCGTTCCCCGCGCCGGGCGAGGGCGGCGGGCGCGACTCGATCGACCCGTCCATCATGGAGCCGATCGCCGCCCAGTACCTCGCCGGCGCCCGCCCCGACGAGGCGCCGCAGTCGCCCGCTTACGGCGATCTGCGCGGGCTCGCACCGCTTCTGCTGTCGGTCGGGGGCGACGAGATCCTGTTGCCGGATGTACGCCGCTTCGCCGAGGCGGCGTCGGCGGCGGGAACGCCGGTGGACCTCGACGTGTACGAGGGGATGCCGCATGCCTTCCACGCGGCCGTACTGGTCGCCGAGGGCGAGCACCTGCCCACGACCAGGACCTTCCTGAGCCGGCTGGCCACGTGGGCCGGACGGCGCTGACGTAAAACCTCCGCTGAGCAGGGCGGGCAGGACTGGTTTCCCGGCAGGGTGCTCGCCCCGGACTTGAGACGAGTAGGCTGTCTACATATAGACGTCTTCGACCCACCGGAAAGGGGCATCCCGATGAGTGATGACCAGCACACGGCATCCGTCGTCCCGGCCGTCCGGCTCATCGCCCTGCTCATCGCGGGGATCGTCGTCGGCAACGTGCTCGTCACGCTGCTGATGGACCGGAACCCCGCCCTCGGTGCGGACGAGCTGATCGCCTTCGGCGGCGGCGCCCTGCTGGGGCTCGTCGCCGAGTTCGGCATCTTCCGCCGCAACCGAGGACGGGCCGGTCGTACCCACTGATCGGCCCGCTGACCGGCCCGGCTCAACCGGTCGAACCCGCTGACCGGCCGGAGCGGCGCGGTGTCCGCTTTGGGATGAGTTGGGACGGGTCGGTTCCGCTCTGGGATGAACGGGACCGTCCGCTGTCCGCTCTGGGATGAACGGCCGGGGGCGGGCCGAGCGGGCGGGTTAGCCTCGGATCATGACGTGGGAACCCGCTGCCGAGGGAGTGCTGAGGCTGCCCTCGGGGCGTCTCGTCCGGGGCAGGGGTCTGCGATATCCGCTGCCATCGGGGCCGCTTCCGGCCTTCGCCCTCTACCTGCTGGGCAAGCCGCCGCCACCGGTCGAGTGGGAGCACCGGTGGTTACGCTGGCCCGACTTCTGGCTTCCCGCCGACCGGGCGGCCACCGTCGAGGCCCTGCGCGAGGCGTGGGAGCGGGCCGGGTCCGAGCGCGTCGAGGTCGCCTGCGGCGGCGGGCGCGGCCGCACCGGCACCGCCCTGGCCTGCCTGGCCGTGCTCGACGGCGTGCCCTCTGACCAGGCGGTGGCCTACGTCCGCGAGCACTACGCGAAACACGCCGTCGAGACCCCCTGGCAGCGCCGCTTGGTAGCCCGCTTCGACGCGGGCCGGCCTGACCACCCCTGACCGCCGACCTTCGGCTTACTCCACCGTTCGTAAGATCTGCTCGATCGTGGTGGTGCGTGCGCGAAGTTCCGCCAGGTCGGCGGCTACCCGTTGCTGGGCGTCCATGGTGTTCTCGGCCAACTGCTCGAAGCGCTGCACGAGCCGGCGCAGGTCGTCCGCCTGAGCGGCTTGAAGCTTGGACTTGCGGGACTCGAACAAGCCCACGATGACCACGCTGATGAGGAATGTGACGAGGATCAGCACACCGAGAAAGAAGATCACCTCGGGCCAGGTCATGGGCATCGGGAGGGCTCCTAGCGTCCGGGACCCTCGGCGGGGTCGGGGGTGGTGAGTGTCTTGGCCGCCTCGGCCAGTGTCGACGCGGTCAGGTGCAGGCTGAAGTCGGTGACCTGGTAGTACTTCATGGCCTTGCCGTCGTCCGACAGTTCCAGGCTGCCGGCGATGAGACCGGCGGCCTCCAGCCGGCGCAGGTGCATGTGCAGGAGCGGGCGGCTGATGCCGATCACGCGGGCCAGGTGGCTCACGTAGTCGCGTCCGGCGGCCAGTTGCGCGACGATGCGCAGCCGCAGGGGGTTGGCCAGCGCCGCCAGCATCTCGACCAGGTCGTCACCTGTCGGCCCGGCCTCCGTCATAGCTTCCCATCACGTGTAAGTGCGCTGTTACAGGTGCAACGGTAACACCGGCCGCCGTGCGCCTGCCAGCACGCCGTTTCGCGTTGTGGCTACGCGACCTCGGCCGGTTCTCGCTGCTCGGCCTCCGCCCGTCGGCCGATGAACGGGGTCCTGGTGCCGGCGAAGGTCAGCCCCACCGCCAGGCACACGAGTGGGATCGCCGGGATCACGTACCGGACGTCGAACGCGGCCAGGAACGGCGGCGAGACGGCCAGGGCGAGCGCGGCGACCCCGGGCAGGAGCGCGTCCCACCGTCGCCGGAGCGGCGCCGCCACCAGCGCGCCGACCAGGGCCAGCATGAGCAGTGGGAACGGCACGTACCCGAACCGCTGGTACGCCCGCAGCCACCCGGCGAACGGCTCCACCACCCGCGTCGCGGCCGGCCCGGCCTCGTACGACTCGGCCACGCCGCGGACGGACCCGCTGATGGGCCGCTCCGAGGTGGGCAGCTTGTACGGCGTCTTCTCGTCCACGGCCGTCCGCTCCCAGCGCAGCAGCTGGGTGAGATCCGTCGCGACGGCCCCGAGGTAGCCCCCGGGCTGGGCGAGAATGGCCTGCCTGGCGAACTCGCCGGCCAACTGGTTGCGGTTGGCCGCCCCCGGCACCTTGAGCAAGGGCGAGAAGCTCTCCCACAGCCAGTGCGGCGGATAGGGCCGCTGCGCCACCGGCATATCGGGGCAGAGCACGGCCAGTCGTTCCGGCGGCTTGATCACCGCGCAGTCGGCGAAGCTCATGGTCCTGGACCACAGGAAGTTGCCGTCGGCCTCGGTCAGGCCGAACTTGCCCTTCTCCACCTTCATCCAGGTGGCGTACGCGCCCAGCGGAATCACCCCGGCGACCAGCAGCGCGACGAGGGGGCGCCAGCCGTACCGCCTGATCAGCAGGTAGGCGGCGGTCAGGATGAGCAGCGGCAGGCCGACCGTCCTGGTGATCCCGGCCAGCCCGAGCAGCAGCCCGCCCACGGCCGCCGTGGTCGGCGAGACGCGCCAGACGATGAGTGCGACGGCCGCCGTGACGAGCACGACGAAGACCGCGTCGGCCATGATCATGTGTTCGAGCAGCAGGAGGAACTCGTCGTACAGCAGCGGGGTGACCAGCAGCGCGGCGCCCCAGCCCGGCAGGCCGCGGCGGCGCAGCAGCGCGTACACCGCGACCGCGAGCGCCAGCCCGAGCAGGTGCTGCAGGACCGTGACCAGGGTGAGGCTGTGCGCGGGCCGCAGCACGGCGAGGAGCAGCGAGTATCCGGACGGTCGCGTCGTCCCGGGCGTCAGCTCCTCGCGCAGGAACGCGAAGGAGTCGCCGTAGAAGAGGATGGCGGGAGGGAAACCGAGCACGGCCAGCACGCGCAGCCCGATCGCCGGCAACATGGTGATCATCAGGGCGCGATGGGCCAGCATGATCCGCTTCCTCCGTGTGTCCGAGCCACCACAATAGTGGACATCTCGCTCAGGTAATCGGGCGTTTCACTGCGCCCCTCCGCGACCGCTCACCGCGCCTCGCCACGACCGCCGGGGCGGCCGGCTGCGTGCAATCGCGGCGCGGAGCTTGTCGGAGGCCATTTCCGAATGACATTCTGGAATTGTTGTCGCCCCGTCCCCGTCTCCGGAGGGATGCATGACAGAGCGCCCGACCATCGAGAGGGACGCCCTTCGCCGCAAATACCGCGAAGAGCGCGACAAGCGGCTCCGGCCGGACGGCAACGACCAGTACCTCCGCCTCACCGGCCGCTTCGCCCACTACCTCGACGACCCCTACACCCCGATGACCGAGCGCGACCCCAAGACCGACCACGTGACCGTTGCCTTCATCGGCGGCGGCTTCGCCGGGCTCGTCACCGGAGCCAGGCTGAAGGAGGCCGGCATCGACGACGTGCGCATCGTCGAGAAGGGCGGCGACTTCGGCGGCACCTGGTACTGGAACCGCTACCCCGGCGCCCAGTGCGACACGGCGTCGTTCGTCTACATGCCGCTGCTCGAAGAGACCGGCCACATGCCGACCGAGAAGTACGCGCACGCCCCCGAGATCCTCGAACACTGCCGCCGCATCGGCAAACACTTCGGCCTGTACGACAACGCCCTGTTCCACACCGAAGTCCTGGACCTGACCTGGGACGAGGCCCGCTCCCGCTGGATCATCAGAACCAACCGCGGCGACGCGTTCACCGCCCAGTTCGTCGCCATGGGCATCGGCCCGCTGCACGTGCCGAAACTGCCCGGGATCCCGGGGATCGAGGAGTTCGGCGGCCACTCGTTCCACACCAGCCGCTGGGACTACGACTACACCGGCGGCGACCCCACGGGCGCGCCCATGGACCGGCTGGCGGACAAGCGGGTCGCCGTCATCGGCACCGGCGCCACGGCCGTGCAGTGCGTCCCGCACCTGGCGCGGGCCTGCGCCGAGCTGTACGTCTTCCAGCGCACGCCCTCCTCGGTCGACGTACGCGACAACCGGCCGACCGACCCCGGCTGGTTCGCCACGATCGCCACGCCCGGCTGGCAGCAGCGCTGGCTGGAGAACTTCACCGCGAACCAGACCGGCGGCGCGGCCGACGAGGACCTGGTGATGGACGGCTGGACCGACATCGCCCGCCGCTACCGCTCCAAGATCAGCGCCATCCCGCGAAGTGAGCTCACCCAGGAGAACATGCTGGCCGCGTTCGAGGACTCCGACTTCGAGAAGATGGAGGAGATCCGCGCCCGCGTCGACAGCATCGTGCGTGACCCGGAGACCGCGCGGCGGCTGAAGGCGTGGTACCGCCAGCTCTGCAAGCGGCCCTGCTTCCACGACGAATATCTGCAGGCGTTCAACGTACCCGGCACCCACCTCGTGGACACCGACGGCAAGGGCGTGACCCGGATCACCGAGAAGGGTGTGCTGGCGGCGGGGAAGGAGTACGAGGTCGACTGCGTGATCTACGCCTCCGGCTTCGAGGTCGGCACCGACTACACCCGCCGGGCCGGCTACGACCTGACCGGGCGCGACGGGGTCCTGCTGTCGGAGCGCTGGGAGCGGGGCATGCGCACGCTGCACGGCATCCACGCGCACGGCTTCCCGAACGCCTTCCTCGTGCAGCCGACGCAGGGCGCCAACCTCATCTCCAACATCCCGCACAACCTGACGGAGGCGGGCAGGACCATCGCCGCGACCGTCAAGCACGCGGTCGAGCACGGGTACGCCCAGGTCGAGGCGTCGGCGGAGGCCGAGCAGGGCTGGGTCGAGCTGCTGCTGTCGGGCGCAGGCCGCATGCTCGGCTCCCCCGACTGCACCCCCGGCTACTACAACAACGAGGGACGGGACCTCGGCATGAAGGACCGGCTCAACGTCGGCCACCCGCACGGGGCGGTGGCGTACTTCGCCTTCATCGACCGATGGCGGACGTCGGGTGCGTTCGAGGGCCTGACGTTCCGCACGTAACCACCAAGATCCGGCACCTAGTACCTTCGTCCCCCATGAGCTACGACCTTTACTTCACCCGCCGCGCCCCCGGCCAGTCATGGGACGAGGCGCTGGAGGCCGCCGACGCGCGGGCGGAGCCGCTGCGGCCCGACCTGGAGGCATGGGAGAACATCGTCGGCCGTACCCGCGAGCTGCTGGGCGAGGTGCGCATCGTCGAGTACCCGCCGAACTGGGAGCTCGACCACGAGGACACCGGCATCTCGGTCAATCACTGGGAGGGCGGCTGGGAGATGAGCGTCCCCTACCGGACCCATGGCGAGGAGGCCCGCCGGGTGGTCGGGCTGCTGTACGAGGTGGCGGCCGTGGTGGCGGGCGAGTCGGGGTTCGAGTGCTTCGACCCGCAGCTCGGGCAGCCGGCGGCGGAGGTCGGGGATCTGGGACGCGCGGTGGAGCTGTTCGACGCCGTGGCGGACCGGTACGGCCGCCGGGGCACCGTGACCGCCTGACGACGCGCGGTCCGTACCCGGTGAACGGACGCGACGATCGGGCGTGCTGAACGGGGTGTCGTGAGCGGGCTCGGGTGGGCGAAATGCTCTACCCAGCACTACTGTCTGCCCTCCCACCAGCGGATACGGTCACAAGGTGCTCAACAGGACCGCCCTCGAAGCCCTGACGCGGCGCCCCCTCCCGTTCCTGGCCTCCGCCTGGCCGTGGCGTGGCGCGGCGTACCTGGTGGCCGGAGTCGTTCCAGGGACGGCCGCCGGGCTCGTCGCCGCGGCGGCCTACGGCGGCACGCTGATCACCCCGGCCCTGGGCGTCGTGACGGGCCTGGCCGCCCTGGTCGCGTCGGTCCCGATCGTCGCCCCCTTCGAACGCGCCCGGCTGCGCCTGGTGGACGCCGTCCCGCTGCCGGTGACCCAGGACAGGCGCGGGCGCGAGGCCGGGCTGGTCGTCATGACGCTGCTCGCGCTGTGGTGGATCGACCTGGTCATGCTGGTGGTCACGGTCGGCGGCCCGCTGGTCGTGGCGCTCACCTGGTTCGTCCAGCCGGAGGCGACGCGGGTCGCCGGGGTCCTGGCCTTCGTCGCGGGTGTCCTGCTGCTGCCCGTGGCCGCGTACACGATCACCGCCTGGGCCGGGGCGAGAGGGGCCATGGTGCGTGCGGTGCTGGCGCCGCAGGGCTCCGAGCTGAACGAGGTGCTGCGGTCGCGGGCGCGGCTGGTGGACGCGTACGAGACGGAACGCCGCAGGATCGAGCGGGACCTGCACGACGGCGCGCAGCAACGGCTGGTCGCCCTGACCATGACGCTCGGGATGGCCGGGCTGGACCTGCCCGGGGACTCCGAGGCGGCCCGGCTGGTCGGGGCGGCCCAGGCGGAGGCCAAGCAGGTGCTGGCCGAGCTGCGCGAGCTGATCAGGGGCGTGCACTCCCGGGTGCTCACCGACCGAGGGCTGGCGGCGGCGGTGCACGACGTGGCGGGGCGCTCGCCGGTGCCCGTGGACGTGGACGTGTCCCTGCCGGGCCGGCTGCCCGCGCCGGTCGAGGTGACCGCGTACTACGTCGTCAGCGAGGCCCTGACGAACCTGGCCAGGCACGGCCGGGCCACCAGAGGGCACGTCACCGGCCGAATCGAGGCGGGCACGCTGGTCGTCGAGGTACGCGACGACGGCGTCGGCGGCGCCGATCAGGCGAAGGGGACGGGGCTGACCGGGCTGGCCGACCGGCTGGCGGTGGTGGGCGGAAGACTGTCCCTGTCCAGCCCGCCCGGCGGCCCGACCCTGGTCCGCGCGGAGATCCCCTGCCCATGAGCGCGCGAACCCGTGCCGGGCAGAGTTTTCCTGTCCGTGAGCGCGAACCTGTACCAGACGGACTGTCAATGAGCGCGAACCCGCAGACCGCGAAGGGAAGGAAGAGCACGTGCGCGTGGTGATCGCCGAGGACGCCGTCCTGCTCCGCGAGGGCCTGGCCGGGCTGCTCGAACGCTTCGGCCACACCGTCGCCGCCGCCGTCGGCGACGCCCCCGCCCTGATCGAGGCCGTCGCCGCACACCGCCCCGACGTGGTGGTGACCGACGTGCGGATGCCGCCCGGCTTCGCCGACGAGGGGCTGCGGGCCGCGCTGGAGCTGCGCCGACGGGATCCGGCGCTGGCGGTGCTGGTGCTCAGCCAGTACGTCGAGCAGACGTACGCCAGCGAACTGCTCGAAACAGGAGCGGGTATCGGTTACCTGCTGAAAGACCGCATCGGCGACGTACGCGAGTTCGTCGAGGCCCTCGACCGGGTGGCCGCGGGCGGCACGGTGGTGGACCCCGAGGTGGTGCGCCAGCTCCTGCGGCGGCGGCGCGATCCGCTGGCCCGGCTGACCCCGCGCGAGCACGAGGTGCTGGGCCTGATCGCCGAGGGCCGGTCCAACGCCTCGATCGCCAAGGAGCTCTACGTCACCGAGGCCGCCGTGGCCAAGCACATCGCCGGCATCTTCGCCAAGCTCGACCTCCCGCCCGCCGCCGACGGGCACCGGCGGGTGCTGGCCGTGCTGGCGTACCTGCGCGGCTGACGCGGGTAGGTCCCCAAGGCATATGCCATTCACCGCGGCTAAAAGTAGGGTTCCTTGGCATGAACGAGCAATGGCATGAGGTCGGCGACCGGGTATACGTCCGGCGTCATCGGTCGTTCGACCTGAACACGGGGCTGATCGTGGGCGACGGGCACTGCCTGGTGCTCGACACGCGCAGTTCCCACCAGGAGGCGGCGGATCTGGTCGAGGCGGTCAGGCGGATCACCGCCGCCCCGTGGACGGTCGTCAACAGCCACTCCCACTTCGACCACTACTTCGGCAACGCGCTCTTCCGTCCCGCCGAGATCTGGGGCCACGCCAGGTGCGCCGAGGAGATCGAGCGGTTCGGCGAGGAGAGCCGGGCCGGCGTGATCAAGCATCACCCCGAGCGGCGCGAGGAGATGGAGGAGGTCACGATCGTTCCGCCCGACCACACGTTCACGGCCGCGGCCAGCCTCGACATCGGCGGGCGCATCGTGCATCTGCGGCACTTCGGGCTCGGGCACAGCAGCAACGACATCGTGGCGCAGGTGCCGGACGCGGGCGTGGTGTTCGCCGGGGACCTGGTGGAGGAGGGGGCGCCGCCGGCGTTCAGCGACTCGTACCCGCTGGACTGGCCCGCGACGACGGCCGCGATGCTGGCGGAGATGCCCGAGCCGGTGATCGTGCCGGGGCACGGCGCGGTGGTGGACCGGGCGTTCGCGCAGGAGCAGCACGACGAGCTGGTGCAGGTGGCCGAGCTGGCCAAGCGGGCCCATGTGGAGGGGTTGCGGGACCTGATCAAGCTCTTCCCCTATCCCGAGGACGTCACCAGGCAGGTCATCGAGCGCGCCTTCATGCAACTGGATGCCTGAGACGGTCCGCCACACTCAATAGTGCAACTTGCAATATAGGAAGTAGCGCTATAGCGTCATGCCCTGACGACCTGGCGTGGTCTCATCGACCGCGCCGCGGCAGAAGGAGCCATGACATGTCCGCCGAGATCATCCGACTGACCGAGCGCATGACCGAGACCTGGAACGCCGGGGACGCCGCGGGCTACGCCGGCCTGTTCACCGAGGACGCCGACTACATCACCTACTTCGGGCTGCACCTGGAGGGCCGCGAGGCCATCGAGGAGGTGCACAGGAAGCTGTTCGAGACCCCGATCAAGCTCGCGGGCGGCGACCGGGAGCCGCGGATCAGGCAGCTCACCGACGACGTCGCCGTGCTCGTCATCGGCGGCACCTCCACCCTGAACGGCGAGCCCGACCCCAGCCGAGCCTCCGTCATCACGCTGACCGCCCTGCGCACCCCAGAGGGCTGGCGCTTCGCCTCCTTCCAGAACACGCGGATGAGCCGGCCATGAGGAAGAAGCTCATCACCGAGGTCTCCGGCGTGGTCGCGGCCGACGGGCTCGTCCGCATCGGTGATCGGCTGGGATGTTCCGCCCGGCTCGCCTAGGCTGCCCGGCATGAGGTGGGGATCGCTGGAACCAGGGGACGCCGGAAGGCTGGCCGAGCTCTACGCCGCGGTGGAGGCCGAGGACAGGACCGGTGAGTTGCACGGCGTGGACGAGGCCGCCGAGCGACTCGCCCACCCCCTGATCGACCTGGCCGAGGGCACGATCGCGGCCAGGGACGGCGACCGCATCGTGGCGTTCGGCTACCTGCCGGTCCGGCAGTCCGCCGAGGGCGGAAAGCACTATCTGCGCTTCTCCGGCGGGGTGCACCCCGCCTACCGCAGGCAGGGGTTCGGCCGCCGGATCGTGGACTGGGCCGTCCGTACGGCGCCGGGGCTGAGCGCCAGGGCGTTCCCCGGCGCGGAGGCGGAGCTCCATCTCCTCGCCCACCACGACAACCACGGCCTGCGGGCGCTGGCCGAGCGGACCGGGTTCGCCGTCGCCCGCACCTTCGCCGACATGGAACGCCGCCTGCCGGGCGAGCTGCCCCCGCTCAGGACCCCGGAAGGCGTGCGCATCGCCACCTGGACGCCCGAGCTGGACGACGGGGCCCGCCGCGTGCGCGACGAGTCGTTCCGCGACCACTGGGGCTACGTGGCGCACACGCCGGAGAGCTGGAGGAGCCAGATCACCGGCTCCGTGAACTTCCGGCCGGAGTCGTCGTTCCTGGCGCTGGCCGGTGACCGGGCCGTGGGCGTGCTGATCACGCACGTCTTCGAGACCCAGAACGCCCGTCGCGAGGAGCGCCAGGCGTGGATCCAGATCGTCGGCACGCTCAAGGAGTGGCGCGGCAAGGGCGTGGCGGGCGCGCTGATGGCGCACGCCCTGGCCGTCCTCTCCCGTCAGGGCTATCACAGCGCCGGGCTGGGCGTCGACGTCGACAACCCCACGGGGGCCGTCGGCGTCTACGCGCGCGCCGGGTTCGCGATCGCCAGGCGGCACATCACCTACGCGCTACCCGTCGTACAGGGGGAAGCGCGCGACGAAGCCGGAGCCGGCGTACACGAGTGAGCCCTCGTGCAGGAGCGCGATGTCCCGCGCGATCGGCAGCCCGAGCCCCGCGCCGCCCGCGTCCCTGGCCCGCGCCTCGTCCAGCCGGGTGAAGCGGTCGAACACCGCCTCCCGGTGCTCCGGCGGGATCCCCGGGCCGTCGTCGCACACCTCCAGCACCGCCTGGCCCGCCTCGGCGGCCACGCGCACCCGTACGGTCGAGGCCGCGTGCCGTACGGCGTTGTCGGCCAGGTTCGTCACCAGACGGTCGAGATGCGCGCTCGATCCCCGCATCACCACGTCGGGCTCGACGTCCAGCTCGACCCGCACCTCCGGCCGCCGCCTGGCCCGCAGCGACGCCTCCGCCGCCACCTGGCCCAGGTCCAGCTCGGCGGCCCGCAGCGGCTCGCCCGCGTCCAGCTTGGCCAGCATGAGCAGGTCGGCGGCCAGCGACTGCAGGCGTTCGACGTCGGCCAGGGCCTCCACGGTCAGCTCGCTCGACTCGGCCAGCTCCAGCCGGGCCCGCAGGGTCGCGATGGGGCTGCGCAGCTCGTGCGCGGCGTCGGCGACGAAGCGCTTGTGCCGCTCCACGGCCGTCTCCAGCCGGTCGAGGGTGCCGTTCACGGTGGTCGCCAGCGCCGCGATCTCGTCCTTCGAGCTCGGTACGGGCACCCGCTGGTGCAGATCGCGGGCCGTGATGTCGGCCACCTTGGCCCTGATCGCGGCCACGGGGCCGAGCGCGCGGCCCACCGAGAGCCAGGTCATGCCGGCCACCACCAGCAGCAGCGCGGGCACGCCGGGCAGCAGCGCACCGTACAGCGTGTTCAGCGCCTCCTCCGCGCTCTCCAGCGAGGCCCGGCCGATCACCACGGCGGGGCCTGCGGCGGTGGCCACCTGGGCCCTGGCGACGGCGTACTGGCCGGGCTTCGCCCAGCCCTCCGCCGCGTCGGCCCGCCTGGTCAGCAGGACGTCGGGGTCGGCGATCCGCGCCACCGTGCCGTCCTTCGGATTCGCCTGGTAGACCCTGATCGGAGCGGTCATCCCCGCCTCCGTGGGTTGTGTTCTGACGGGTGGGCTCAGGGGCTCCGCGGTCCGCTCCTCGGTTCGCCCAGGGGCCGGCTCGTCGGTCCGCCCGGAGGTCGGCTCCTTGGTCCGCGCGCCGGCCCGCCCGTCTGTCGGTTCGGTGGTCCGCTCGAAGATCCCGCTGGGCGGCGCCTCCGCGGAGTAGAGCTCGATCGTCTCCGCGTACGGCAGCACCGCCGAGACCTTCCTGGCCGCCGCGGCGTCGGCGCTGTTCTCCAGCGTGCCCCGCAGCGCCGTGATCAGTACCAGGGCCGCCACTCCCAGGGCGAGCGCCACGACCAGCGTGGCCGCGACGGTCGCCCGCACCCGCACCGACGAGAACCCGCCTGCGGGTCCGCTCGCCAGCCCGCCCGATGACTGCTCCCGTCGCATCCAGGCGGGCCAGGTGACCAGCCGGAGCGGTGCGCGCCAGGTGAACCGCCGAGCCGCGCTCACGCCGCCTCCAGCCGGTAGCCGGCCCCGCGGACCGTCATGAGAGTCGCCCTGCCGAAGGGCACGTCGATCTTCCGCCGCAGAGCGCTGATGTAGACCTCGACGATGTTCGGGTCGCCGTCGTAGGAGAAGTCCCACGCCTGGGAGAGCAGTTCGCTCTTGGAGACCACCTCGCCGGGCCGGCGCGCGAGCGCGTGCAGCACCGCGAACTCCTTCGGCGTCAGCCCGATCTGCACCTCGCCTCTGCGGCAGCGCAGCCCGGCCGGATCGATCACGAGGTCGCCGACGCTGATCGACACGGGCCGCTCGCGCCCGCCCCGCCGGACCAGCGCGCGCAGCCTGGCCAGCAGCACCACGTACGAGAACGGCTTGGCCAGGTAGTCGTCGGCTCCGTTGTCGAGCGCCTCGGCCTCGTCGTAGATGCCGTCCTTGGCCGTGAGCATCATGATCGGCGTCCAGTCGCCCGCCTCGCGCAGCTTGGAGCAGACGGCGTAGCCGTTCATCCTGGGCAGCATCACGTCCAGGACGATCACGTCGTAGGTGTTCTCGGTGGCCATCCACAGCCCGTCGCGCCCGTCGTGGGCCACGTCGACCGCGAAGCCCTCGCCCGCCAGCCCGCCCTTGACCAGGTCGGCCAGCCGCTCCTCGTCCTCCACCAGTAACACTCGCACATCGTCCAGGGTGCCTCACGGGACCTAAAGCCAAGCTGAAGATCATTTGAGCCCTCTTCAGGATCACTTCAGGTACGGCAGGTCAATCTCGGAGACGTTCGATCGATTCCCAGTGAGGAGCCCCCATGTTCAAGAGACGTCTCGCGGTGCTCGGTGCGGTCGCCGTGCTCGCCATCACCGGTGTGGCCGGATCCGCGATGGCCGACCAGACCCCCGCGCCCACGGCCGGCTCGAAGGTGGTCTGCACGACGAGCGACGGCAAGACCATCGAGCTCACGCCGGCGCTGCCGGCCAAGGACGTCCTGACCGTACCCGACGGCAAGGCGGTGCCCGCCGGAGCCGAGGGGGTGGCCCTGCGGGTGGTGGAGCCGGGCGACGGGGCCGAGGGCGAGCCGCAGATGGTCATCAAGGCCAGGAAGCTCGCGCCGGGTGAGGTCCCGGAGAAGGGCGCCATGCTCCCGGTCGAGGCGGAGGCGGGCCACGCCGTGGCGGCCGAGCCGGCCGAGCCGAGCCACACCGAGGCGGGTCAGCCGCCGAAGGACGGTGTGGCCAAGACCGTCTCGATCCACTGCAAGAAGGCCGAATAACGGCTCAGTCCGTGAACGACGGGTGCGGCCCCAGGGCCCAGTACTCGTAGAGTCCATGGCCGACCAGGCCGTCGTACTCGAAGCGCCCGACGGCGTCGACCAGGCCCCACATCCTGGCCGCGTCGTCGGGCAGCCGATGCGTCACGCCCTGCACGACGGGCTCGGGCCCCTGGTACATCCCGTGGCGCCACTCCTGCTCAAGCCCGTAGCCGGTGCCGACCATGAGGTGGACGGGGAGCAGCGGCGTGCAGCGCACGTCGAACGGCTTGCCGCCGGGCGGCGCGAACGTGATCGTGGCCTCGACGACGTCGCGGGTGCCGGGGGCGTAGACCGGACGGTACTCCGGCCTGCCGAGGTATTCCTCCTCGCGTCCGTCGGACCAGACGCGTACGGCCTCCTCCAGCAGCCGGCGGCCCCGCTCGTCCTCCTGGATGATGCAGAGGATGGCGTGGTCGTCGAAGCGCATCGGCGTGTAGAGCCAGTAGAACGTGCCGGAGTTCTTGGCCTGGATGCCGGGCGGCTCGGGTTCGCCGACGGGCCTGATGCCCCAGCTCCGGTCCCTGGTGCCCATCCAGCGGTCGGAGGTGACCGGTATCTCCTCGTCCGCCCCGATCCTGATGTGTCCTGACCAGCGGCCGGTCTGCGCCATGCGTACGGAGTCGAAGACGATCCGCTCCTGCCAGCGCAGGAAGTGCCGGGGCTCCAGCACGGCCGGGATCGTCCCCTCCCAGGTGAGGTCGAAGGACAGGCCGTGCTCGTTCGGCTCCAGGACCACCCTGAGCCGCTTGAGCCCTTCGATCACCTCGACACGGAAGGGGCCGACGCTCGTGTCCATCCGGTCGGCGCCCAGCTCGCGCGAGGCCCGGACGACGCGGTGCAGGTCGCGGGTGCGCAGGCAGGCGAAGGCGTCGGTGACGCCCAGGTTGGGGTACTGGCCGAGGCCGACGATCAGCATCAGCTCGTCGGAGGCGGCGTGGCAGTTGAAGTAGTAGCGGTCGTAGAAGTTGCGGTCGCCGGTGGTCACGTGCCGCATGACCTGGGCCGCCTGATGCACCGGGAAGTCGTCGAGGGGTGACAGCGCCATAGCGGGGTTGTAGCAAGCGCTTGGTCGTACGTCAACGCTCCCGTACGCGACGGAAGCGCCCCGCGAACGACGGAAGCGCGCCCCCGTTCGCATTCGGGGGCGCGCTTCCAGCGAGATCAGGACATCTTGCGAGACGTCTCGTCCGCCTTGTTCGACACGTCGGTCGCCATCCGGTCCGTGGACTCGGAAGTCTGCTCCGCCTTCTCATTGACCCATCGTGAGGCATCGGAGGCGGAGTCCTTCATGTGCTCGGTCCACTGCTGTGCGTTGCGGCGGTAGAACATGTAGCCGATCGCCCCCACCGCGAGACCGGTGAGCAACATCAGCATCGGCCAGCGCCGCGACCGCGACGGCGTGGGGTCGATCTTCCTGGCCGCGGTGGTCAGCATCTCGCTGACCCTGGGCGCGACCTGGTCCTCGAATCCGTGCGCCGCGGACTCCAGCCGCGGCGCCGCCCAGTATCGGGCGTCTTCGATGCGCTGGGCGGCGACCACCTTGGCCTGGTCCGCCATGGGCTGCATCCGGTGGCCGGTTCGCACGGCCTGAGCCTTCATTCGGCCCATCCACGTGGCGGGAACCTCTATGACCACGCGGCGTCTCTTCATTGTCAGGGACACGACAACCTCCCCTGTCTATCGGGGCCCCGAGCCTGACCTTCCCTGGACAAGGCGGCTCAATCATGGCCGTCCATGGGAGGATGGCTCAGAAGGCCAGACGGCCATAAATGTCAAAACACCACAAAACCAACCCTGTACATAGAGGGGGGCAGCTGTCTCGTGGCTGAGAAGCTGATCGCAAATCTGAAGACCAACCGCGGCAATATCAAGGTAGAACTCTTCCCCACCAAGGCCCCGAAAACGGTGCGAAACTTCGTGGAACTGGCCGAAGGCCAGCGCGAGTGGACCCACCCGGGCACCGGTGAGAAGAGCACCGGCCGCTACTACGACGGCACGATCTTCCACCGGGTCATCCCCGGTTTCATGATCCAGGGCGGAGACCCGCTCGGCCAGGGCATCGGCGGCCCCGGCTACGAGTTCGACGACGAGATCCACCCGGATCTCTACTTCAACCGCCCTTACCTGCTGGCCATGGCCAACGCAGGAGTCCGTGGCGGCAAGGGCACCAACGGCTCGCAGTTCTTCATCACGGTCGTGCCGACGCCGCATCTCAACGGCAAGCACTCGATCTTCGGTGAGGTCATCGAGGGTCAGGACGTGGTCGACGCCATCGCCAAGACCCGCACCGACCACCGCGACCGCCCGGCCGAGGACGTCGTCGTCGAGTCGGTCACCATCGAGCAGGTTCCTGCCTGACCTGTCCCGATCGCGGACCCCCGGCTCGCCTGAGCCGGGGGAGTCCGCGCTGCCCTTCAGGGCCCGCGCAGCACGCTTCGGCAAGCCTTAGGCTTCGGTCATGACCAGCCAGCCGCCCAGCCCGCCCCCGCAGCCCGAGCAGCCCGAGCAGGCGGTGCCCACGTGCTACCGACACCCCGACAAGGAGACGTGGGTACGCTGCCAGCGATGTGAGCGTCCGATCTGTCCCGACTGCATGCGCGACGCCGCGGTCGGCTTCCAGTGCCCCGAGTGCGTGGCCGAGGGCAACAAGGGTCTGCGCCAGGCCAGGTCCACCTTCGGCGGCAACGTCGTGCGCACGCCGATCGTCACGTACGCCATCCTCGCGCTGAACGTCCTGGTCTTCGGCGCCCAATACCTGACCGGCGACCAGGTCACGGCCGAGCTGGCCATGTGGCCCGCCGGCGTGGCCGTCTACGACCAGTACTACCGGCTGATCACCGCGGCCTTCGTGCACGGCGGCGTCTTCCACATCCTGTTCAACTGCTGGGCCCTCTACGTCGTCGGCCCCTACCTGGAGCGCGCCTTCGGCCACGTCCGCTACACGGCGCTTTACCTGGTCAGCGCGCTCGGCGGCTCGGTGCTCGGCCTCTGGCTCGACCCGCTCACCCAGCCGACGGTCGGCGCGTCCGGCGCCATCTTCGGCCTCTTCGCCGCCGTCTTCGTGGTGGGCCGCAAGCTCAACCTCGACGTGCGCGGCATCGCCGTGCTCATCGTGATCAACCTGGCCATCACGTTCCTGGTCGCCGGCATCAGCTGGACCGGCCACATCGGCGGCCTGATCACCGGAGCGCTGCTGTCGGGAGCACTGGCCTACGCCCCCAAGAACAACAGGACCCTCTGGCAGGTGCTGGCGATCGCGGGAGCGCTGGCCGTGCTGGCCGTGCTCGTGGTGGTCAGGACCTCGGCCATCCTGGGCGCGGTCTGACTTCCCCAGCCTGTGGAAAAGACTGTGGAAAGAACTAACGCCAGCGGGTGGAAAGCACCACTCCGAAGATGATGAAAACGAACCCGATCAGCAGGTTCCAGTTCTGGAGGTCGCTGAAGAAGGGCGCCTGCGGTGCGACGTAATAGATCGAGATCCACAGGATGCCGACGATCCATGCGACGACCATCGTGGGCGCCAGCCAGCGCGGGCTGACCTTGACCTGCTGTGATCTCTGCGGCGGGGTGTAGACCGCCTTCTTGCGAGCCTTGGACTTGGGCACTGGATAACTCCTGCTGAGGGCCTGGGCTTCCGGATCGTCCACAGGCTCTTCGATAAGCGTAGTTGAAGCGTGCCCCAGGATAGTCGCCACGCGCATGACATGGCGATCCCCCTGGGCCTCTTCGCCGCCGAATACGCTGACCGGATGCGGGCCATGCTGCGGGCCGTGGGGGAGATGTGCATCACCGCGGGCCTGATCCTCATGCTGTTCTGCGCCTACCTGCTCTGGGGCACCGGCGCCTACACCGAGAGCCAGCAGCTGCTGCTCCAGCGCCAGCTCGCGGAGAAGAAGGCCGGGCAGCCCAGGCCCGAGCGGCCGGTCGAGCCGGGCCAGGCCGTCGCGCTGCTGCGCATCCCCAAGCTGGGCCGCGACTATCGCTACGCCGTGGTCGAGGGCGTCGGCGCCGACCAGCTCAGGAAGGGCCCTGGTCACTACCCCGACACCGCCATGCCGGGCCAGGTCGGCAACTTCGTGCTGTCGGGCCACCGCACCACGTACGCGGCGCCGTTCAACGAGATCGACGAGCTCGAACGCGACGACGAGATCATCGTGGAGACCCGTGACGCCCGCCACACCTACCGTGTGACCTCCCAGGACATCGTGCGGCCCGACGAGGTCGACGTGCTGGCCCCCGTGCCCGGCAAGCCCGACATCCGGCCCATCCGCGCCTTCATCACGCTGTCCACCTGCCACCCCGAATACTCGGCCGCCGAGCGGCTCATCGTCTACGGCGTCCTCAAGGACAGCGAACCACGCGAGGAGTGACATGTACGCCTGGCTCTGGCGCAAGCTTCCCGGCCGCCCGCGCACCCGGGTACTGACGGCCCTCGTCCTGGCCGGTGTGGCGGTGGCCGTACTCTGGTATGTCGTGTTCCCGCTCCTGGAGCCCGTGGTGACGCTGGACGAGGTGACCGTAGAGAAATGAGCCGCGTGCTGGTCGTGGACAACCACGACAGCTTCGTGCACACCATCGTGCAATACCTGCGCGAGCTGGGCGCCGACTGCGACGTGCGCCCGCGCGACGACGTACGCGTCCACGACGCCGACGGCTTCGACGGCGTGCTGATCAGCCCCGGCCCCGGCCCCCCCGAGGCGGCCGGCGTGAGCGTCCCCCTGGTCCACCACGCGGCCGGCAGGCGCCTGCCGCTGCTCGGCGTCTGCCTCGGCCACCAGGCCATCGCCATCGCGTACGGCGCCACCGTGACCCGCGCCCCCGAGCTCTTCCACGGCCGGACCAGCGCCATCGCCCACGACGGGCAGGGCGTGTTCGAGACGCTGCCCTCACCCGTGCGGATGACCCGCTACCACTCGCTGGCCGTGCTGCCCGACACGGTGCCCGCGGCGCTCGACGTGACCGCGCGCACGGAGGACGGCGTCATCATGGGCCTGCGGCACCGTGAGGCCCCGATAGAGGGCATCCAGTTCCACCCCGAGTCCGTGCTGTCGGAGCACGGTCACCGCCTGCTCCGGAATTGGCTGTGCGGAATCGTGTAACGAACCTCTCGCCCGGAGCGAGGTACATGTGAGCGTCCCCGCCGTTGCCCCCGAGCGGCGGGGGCGCTTTTTTTCATGCCTCTGCCTTCATGCCAGGCACAGCCGAAGGGCCGCCCTCCCCCCGCCGGGGAAGAGCGGCCCTTGGCGCGTACGCGGGACCTCAGCCGTTCAGGCCGCCGCCGAGGCCGTCGTCGCCGGTGTCACCGTCGCTGGGCGGCTCGTCCTGGTCCGGGAAACCGTCGCTCGGCTGCTCGTCCGTCGGGACCTCGTCCGTCGGGACCTCGTCGGTGGGCGGCGGCGCGCTCTCCTCGGGACCGGTGGACACCACGATCGTGACCGTCGTGTTCGCCGGATACTTGGCGCCCTCACCCGGGTTCTGCTGCACGACCGTGCCCTCCGGCACGTCGTTGCTGGGCTGCGGGTTGACCTTGACCTTGAAGCCCGAGGACTTGAGCTGCGCGGTGGCGTCGGCCTGGGTGAGGCCGATCACGCTGGGCACCTCGCCGAGCTCCTTCGGGATGAAGAGCGTGACCGTGCCGTTGAGCTCGACCGAGGCTCCGGCCTTCGGGTCGGTGGCGATGACCGTGTTCTGTGGCCTGGTCGAGTTTCTCGTCTTGATGACGGCGCGCAGCTTGGCCTCGGTGAGGATCGCCTCGGCGTCCTCCTTGGACTTGCCGATGAGACCGTCGGGGACCTTCACCTTCTCCGTGCCCTTGGACACGATGAGCTTGACGCCCGACTCCTTCTCGACCTTGGTGCCCTCGGCGGGCTCCGTGGCGATGACGGCGCCCTTCTCGACCTCCGAGCTGAACTTCTGCTCCAGCGTGACGGTCAGCCCGAGTTTTTCCAGCTCGCCCTTGGCGTAGGAGCCCTCCTGGGAGGCGAGCGACGGAATCGTGACCATCGTGTCGGACGGCGAGTCCTTGCCGGCGAACACCACGTAGCCGACCGTGATGAAGCCACCGATGATGAGCAGCGGAATGATGATCCACAACGCGGTCTTGAGCACGGTGTTGCCGCCGCCGTTGTTGGCCCGGCGCCGGCCGCCGCGGCCGCCCTCGTCGTACTGGTAGTCGGGGATCGCGCCCGTGCGCTGCGTGGCCGGGCCGCCGGCCGTCTGGGTCGCGGTCATCATCCGCGTGCCCTGGTAGTTGCTCATCGCCATCGTCTGGGCGTCGACCGGCATGCCGGACATCGCCCGCTGGATGTCGGCCCGCATCTCGCCGGCGTTCTGGTAGCGGTGCGCCGGGTCCTTGGCCATGGCCTTGAGCACGATCGCGTCGGCCCACGCCGGGATCTCGGGGTCGATCTGCGACGGCGGGATGGGCTCCTCGCGCACGTGCTGGTAGGCGATGGCCACGGGGGAGTCGCCGGTGAACGGCGGCTGGCCGGTGAGCAGCTCGTACAGCAGGCAGCCGGTGGAGTAGATGTCGCTGCGCGCGTCGACCCGCTCGCCGCGAGCCTGCTCGGGCGACAGGTATTGGGCGGTGCCGATCACCTGGGCCGTCTGCGTCATCGTGGCCGCCGAGTCGGCCATCGCGCGGGCGATGCCGAAGTCCATCACCTTGACGTCGCCAGCGCGCGTGATCATGACGTTGGCCGGCTTGATGTCGCGGTGCACGATGCCGCCGCGGTGGCTGTAGTCGAGGGCGCGCAGGATGCCGTCGACCAGCTCGACCGCGCGCTCGGGCAGCAACCGCCGATCCTGGCGCAGCAGGTCGCGCAGCGTCCGGCCGTCGACGTACTCCATCACGATGTACGGCACGGGGTTGCCGTCGGTGGAGTCTTCGCCGGTGTCGTAGACCGCGACGACGGCCGGGTGGTTGAGTGAGGCCGCCGACTGCGCCTCACGGCGGAAGCGGGCCTGGAAGGTGTGGTCGCGCGCCAGGTCGGAGCGGAGGGTCTTGATCGCGACTATGCGGTCCAGCCGGATGTCTCGGGCGCGATACACCTCGGCCATGCCGCCGCGCCCGACGACACCGTCGAGCTCGTAGCGACCTCCGAGTAGCCGAGGCTGAGTCATTTCCTGCACTGTCCCTTACCGTTCATCTTGGGTACCGGCCGGCTCGGGGGGCCGCCGGTGTCCATCATCGACCCCGTAGCGCATCACGTCTCCTCTTTGGGCGGGTTTGTTTCACCCGGGTCCGGCGAGGCGGTGGGTGTCGGACTTGTCGGTGTATCTGTGGGCGTTGGGGTCGGGGTGGGCTTAGGGGTAGGGGTGGTCCGGGTCGGTTTCGGCGTCGGCTTCTTGGTACTAGGAGCCGTCTTGCTTACCGTAGCCGAAGGTGAGGCTATAGGCCTCTGCGTCTTCGTCGGAACCACCGTGGGCCGGCGTGTGCGCGGCTTCGCCTTCGACGGTTTCACCCGCTGGGGCGAGGGCGCCTTCGTCGTCACGCGTGCCGTCACCGACGGCTCGGCCACCTCGGGCGGCGCCGGTGGTTGCCGGTTGGCGAAGGAGATCGCCGTCAGCCCCACCGCCGCGGCGCAGCCCGCCGCGGCGACCAGTGCCAGCGTCCTGGCGCCCCTCCTGCGGCCGCCAGGACGCTCCTGCATCGTCGCGGCCGGTTCGAGGTTGTCGGTCGCCCGCTCGTCCTCAGGGGCCGGCTCGCGTACGCGGAAGCCCCCCGGGTCGGTGAGCATGCTGAGCTCGGCGCCGTGTGCCACGCTGGCCAGCGACTCGCGCAGCACGTAGGCGCGGTCGGCCAGCTCCAGAGCGGTCGCGGGACGCTGCGCGGGATCCTTGGCCAGCAGCGACATGACCAGCTCGCGCACCGGCGCCGGCACGTCGACCCCGAGCGGCGGCGGCTGCTCGTTGAGGTGCTGCAGCGCGATCGCCACCTGGCTGTCGGCCCGGAACGGCGTGCGCCCCGCCAGGCACTCGTAGGCCACCACGCCCAGCGAGTAGAGGTCGGTCGACGGCGTGAGCGCGAAGCCCTGCGCCTGCTCGGGGCTGACGTACTGGGCCGTGCCGAGCACGGTGCCCGTCTGCGTCACCGGCGCCGCCTCCAGGGCGCGCGCGATGCCGAAGTCGGTCACCTTGATCGTGCCCTCGGGCGTGACCAGCAGGTTGCCGGGCTTGATGTCGCGGTGGATGATCCCGGCCGAGTGCGCCGCGTGCAGCGCCTTGGCCGTCTGGTGCACGACGTCGAGGGTCACCTCGGGCCCGATGGCGCCGTTGCGCGCCAGGATGGCCGACAGCGGCTCCCCGTGCACCAGCTCCATCACGAGGTAGGCCAGGTCGTCCTGCTCGCCGTAGTCGAAGATCTGCGCCACGCCCGGGTCGGCCAGCGCCGCGGTGATGCGCGCCTCGTTGCGGAAGCGCTCGCGGAAGGTGAGGTCGGCGTAGATGTGGCTGCGCAGGATCTTCACCGCCACCTCGCGGCCCAGCAGCTCGTCGCGGGCACGCCAGACCTCTCCCATACCGCCGGTGGCGATGCGGGAGATCAGCAGATAGCGGTTACGGAGCCGCATGATGCAGCAGGTTACCGTCACTCACTTGTTCAGCACCGCCTCCAGCACAGCCTTTGCGATCGGCGCGGCGGTGTGACCGCCGGTCGCCTCCGCGCCGACCGAGGCGGCCCCGGACTCGACGATGACGGCCAGAGCCACCTTCGGGTCCTCCGCGGGCGCGAAGGAGATGAACCAGGCGTGCGGAGGCTTTCCGTCACTGGTCTCCGCGGTGCCCGTCTTGCCCGCTACTTGGACGCCCGGCACCTGCGCCAGGTTGGCCGTGCCGTTGGAGACGACGCTCACCATCATGTCGCGCAGCTTGCCCGCCGTCTCGGAGCTGACGGCGGTGGTCAGCTCCTTGGGGTCGGCCGCGTCGAGCTCGTCGCCCTTGGAGTCGGTGATCTTGTTGACGAGGTACGGCTTCATCACGGTGCCGTCGTTGGCGATGCCCGCGGCGATCATGGCCATCTGCAGCGGCGTCATCCGGTTGCTGCGCTGCCCGATGGAGGCCATGGCCACGGCCGCCTGGTCTTCCTTCGGCCCGAAGTCGCTCTTGGCCACCGGCATCGGCACGGCGACCGGCTCGCCCATGCCGAACTTCTCGGTCTGCTCCTTCATCTTGTCGTAGCCCAGCTCCATGCCGATCGAGCCGAACGGCGTGTTGCAGGACTTCTCCAGCGCGTAGACCAGGGTGACCTGGCCGCTGCCGCAGGCCGCACCGCCGTAGTTGGGCAGGCTGATGTTCGTGTTGGGCAGCGGCAGCCGCTGCGGGGCTTCCACGGTGGTGTCCGGGCCGCGCGAGGAGTCGTCCTCCAGGTACGCCGCCGTCGTCACCACCTTGAACGTCGAGCCCGGCGCGTACGTCTGGGCGATGGTCCGGTTGAGCAGCGGCTGGCTCTTGTCCTTGGCCAGCTCGTCGTAGCGGGAGAACACCTTGCCCTTGTCCGTGCCCGACAGCTCGGTGGGGTCGTAGGTGGGCAGGGAGACCATCGCCAGGATGCCGCCGGTCTTCGGGTCGAGCGCGACCAGCGCGCCGCGCTTGCCGCTCTGCCGCAGCGCGTCGTAGGCCGCCTTCTGCGCCTTCGGATTGATCGTCAGGTCGACGTTGGCGCCCCTGGTGGGCTCGCCCGTGAACAGGTCGATGCTCCGCCGCAGCAGCAGGTCGGCGCTGGAGCCGTCGAGCAGCTTGTTCTCGGTCGACTCGATCGCGTCGGCGCTCTCGGGGGAGAAGAAGCCGGTCACGTGGGCGTAGAGCTTCGCGTCAGGATATTTCCTGACGAAGCGGAACTCCTTGTTGCCGGTGTCGACCGACTGGGCGATCACCTTGCCGCCGGCCGTGATGCGGCCCCGCTCGATCGCGTACCGCTCGAAGAAGTTGCGCCGGTTACGGGCGTCGCTCTGCAGGTTCTCCGCACGTACGGCCTGGATGATGTTCACGTTGACCATCAGGAGCGCGAACATGGCCAGACAGGCCACGGCCGCGCGCTTCAATGTCCGGTTCATCGCTGGAACACCTGCGTCAGTCCTTCGTTCTGGATCGCCTGGGGCGGGGGCCTGCGCGCCGCGTCTGACATGCGTACCAGGAGCGCGATAAGGATCCAGTTAGCCAGCAGCGCCGAGCCGCCCTGCGACATGAACGGCGTCACCAGGCCGGTCAGGGGGATCAGGTTCGTCACGCCGCCGACGATGATGAAGACCTGCCAGGCCAGGATGAACGACAGGCCGCCCGCCAGCAGCTTGGAGAACGGGTCGCGGGCCGCCAGCGAGGTGCGCAGGCCCCGCTGCACCAGCAGCGCGTAGAGCATGAGCAGCGCCATCAGGCCGGTCAGGCCCAGCTCCTCGCCGGTCGCGGCGAAGATGAAGTCGGAGAAGCTCAGCGGGATCAGGTAGGGGTGTCCCTGGCCGAGCCCCGTGCCGAGGATGCCGCCGGCGCCGAAGCCGTAGAGCCCCTGCATGATCTGGAAGCTCTTGCCGCACATCGAGTCGCCGGGCGGGCTGGTCTGGCAGATGTCGGCGTTGCCGTAGTAGACGTCGTTCGTCGGGTCGAGCCAGGAGTCGAAGCGGGCCCCCACGTGGTCGAAGACCTGCCCGGCGAGGAACGCGCCGCCGACGAACAGCAGGACGCCGATCAGCACCCACGAGGTGCGCTGCGTGGCGATGTAGAGCATCGCGATGAACGTGCCGAACAGCAGCAGCGAGGTGCCCAGGTCCTTCTCGAACACCAGGACCAGCAGGCTCAGCACCCACGTGGCGAGCACCGGGCCGAGGTCTCTGGCCCGCGGCAGGTCGATGAAGAGCAGCCGCCGCCCGGCCAGCGCCAGCACGTCGCGCTTGGCCACCAGGTAACCGGCGAAGAAGACCACCAGCGCCAGCTTGGCGAACTCGCCCGGCTGGATGGAGAAGCCGCCGATCCTGATCCAGATCTTCGCGCCCTGCACCTCGCTCAGGCTGGCCGGCAGCAGCGCGGGAATCGCCAGCAGCACCAGTCCGACCGCGCCCGCGGTGTACGTCAGGCGCTGCAGCATGCGATGGTCACGCAGCACGACCAGCGTGATCGAGAACATGACGACGCCGAGCGCGGTCCACATGATCTGGCTGTTGGTGGAGGCGCCGCCCATCTTGGCCGCCTCCAGCCGGTAGATCATCACCAGGCCGAGCCCGTTGATCAGCGTCACCAGCGGCAGGATCAGCGGATCGGCCCACGGGGCGAACTTGGCCAGGACGAGATAGGCGGCCAGCATCAGGGCGCCGAGCCCGAGCCCGTAGGCGAGCATGCCGGCGGGGATCTGGCCGTCGACGGCCAGGCCCACGTTGGCGTAGGCGCCCATGATGACCACGACCGCCAGGGCGAGCATGACCAACTGGGCCACGCGCCGCTTGGCGGGCATCGCTACGGGGGTGGCGGCGACTTCGCTCATCTATCGCTGTTTCGTCTTGGTGGCGGAGGCGGTGGGAGTCGGGCTCTCACTCGCCTCGGGTGGGGGTTCCTCGTTGTCCTTCTGCTCTTCGGTGAACTTCAAACCGTTGATCTTCGTGATGCCTTCGGCCTCGGTGGTGACGGGGATGCCACCCTTGATCAGTGCCTGATCCGCCTCTGACAGCTGGGAGATCTTCCTGCCAGTGGCCTTGGTGACGTGAAAGAGCGGGAAGGGGCCCAGCTCCTTCTGTATCCCCTGGAACACGACCACCTCGTCGCCCCTAGCGCCGACGAAGAACTGGTCCTGAGTCCACTGATATCCAAAGTAACCGCCGACGCCCACCGCGACGACGCCCACACCGAGCACGGTGACCAGCACGGGCCAAACCCGACGACGTTTGCGGGTGCGCCGGGGCGCCGCCTCGGCGACCGGCTCCTCGAACGCGTCATCGGTGAGCACCGGCTGGGGTGCGGTCACCGCGCCGGCTCGCCCCGGCGAGGTTTCCTGCGGACTTCCGTGCAGCCTGGTCATGCCCGCGGCGCCGACCACAGCGGCCTCCACGGGCACCTGCTGCCCGTCGGTGATCTCCAGCACGTCGGCCAGAACGCAGGTGATGTTGTCAGGCCCGCCACCCCGGTTCGCCAGATCGATGAGCTGGCGGACGACCTCTTCAGGATCGTCGATGTTGGTGAGCGTGGCGTGCATCGTCTCCGCGCTCACCACCCCGGAAAGGCCGTCGGAGCACAGCAGGTAACGATCGCCTATCTGCGCCTCGCGCAGCGTGAGGTCCGGATCGACCTCGCCACTGCCGTCGAGAGCGCGCAGCAGGATCGAGCGCTGCGGATGGGTGGCCGCCTCTTCCGGCGTGATGCGCCCGTCGTCCACGAGCTGCTGCACCAGCGTGTGGTCATGGGTGATCTGGTACAGCTCACCACGTCTCAGCAGATAGGCGCGCGAGTCGCCCACGTGGACCAGAGCGACCTGGGTGCCGTGCCAGAGCATGGCCGTGAGAGTCGTGCCCATGCCTTTGAGGCTGGGATCCCGCCCCACCATCTCGTGCAGCTTGCGATTGGCGTCGCGTACCGCGGCCTCGATGGCGTTGAGCAGGTCACCCCCCTGTTGGGCCTCGTCAAGAGAGGCCATGGCGGCGATGGCGACTGAGCTCGCCACCTCGCCGTGTGCGTGCCCGCCCATGCCGTCGGCGACGGCGAGCAGGCGGCCGCTAGCGTACGCCGAGTCCTCGTTTCCTTCGCGGAGGAGGCCGACGTCCGAGCGGGCGGCGTAGCGGAGTGCGATGGTCATTTGCGCAATTCAATGACTGTCTTGCCGACGCGGATCGGAACACCGAGCGGCACCGGGGTCGGGCGGGTGACTTTCGAGCGGTCGAGATACGTGCCGTTGGTGGACCCAAGATCTTCCACGATCCATTGACCGTCCTGAGGGAAGAGCCGGGCATGCCGGCTGGAAGCGTAGTCGTCGGTGACTACCAGCGTGGCGTCATTCGCCCGGCCAATGGTGATGGGCGTCTCCGTGAGAGTGATGGTGGTGCCTTGGAGGGGGCCACCGGTGACGATGAGCTGGCGTGGCTCGCCCTTCTTGCTCTTGGGCTTCGCCACGGGTTTGGCGGGTTTCGCGGCTTTGAGTGCGCCTGCGGTGGCCGTGCGTGAACCGAACAAGTCAGTCCGGATCACGCCGACTGCGGCAATGACGAAGAACCACAGCACCGCCAGGAATGCGAGCCGGATCAGCAGCAGCGTGAGCTCGGACATGGACCGTCTGTCTACCCCTAATCGCGCCGGAACACCAGAGTCGTACGCCCCAGAGTCACTCGCGTGCCGTTCTGAAGCTCGATCCTGCGTACCGGCTGGCCATTGACGAAAGTGCCGTTCGTCGATCCGAGATCCACGAGGGCCACCAGCTGGCCCTCGACACGTAGC
Organism: Nonomuraea sp. NPDC048882; assembly: GCF_040649755.1. Lineage (NCBI taxonomy): Bacteria > Bacillati > Actinomycetota > Actinomycetes > Streptosporangiales > Streptosporangiaceae > Nonomuraea > Nonomuraea sp. NPDC048882. The sequence continues at coordinate 501,846 of NZ_JBEZGB010000002.1, read as the reverse complement.
TCCGCGTGATGCCGAGAGACGCCCGGATCGACTAGACGAAGATCGCAGTCCGTGCCCCTGCCGAGCAAGGTCACCGGAGTGGTGAGCTCGTAAGAGCGGTCACCCTGCGGATCGTCCTGGGTGGACACGAGCAGCCGAGGCCGCCCGTTGAACGCGTGCGGCCTCGACGGAGGCAGGTCGCTCGCCGGCTGGCGAATCTCGTCCTGCTCCACCGTTGCGCCACGGATGACCCCAGACCGGATGCGGAACAAGCCCACAGCCAGATCGCCTGCGGTTTCGAAACGGACCCGGACCGGTCCCACGAAAGAGTAGCCCTGTTCTTTGGCGTACTCCCTGGCGAGGTTGGCCAGCTCGTGGCTGATGCTGTCGGCGTAGACCTCAAGCCGTTCGCTGTCGGTCGTGGACAACTCAACCACGAAGTCGTTGGGCACGAGCGTGCGACCTTGGGCGACGATCGCCGCACGCTCATCCATCTCCCGCTGAACCGCGCTGGCGACCTCGACCGGCTGAAGGTCAGATTTGAACGCCCGCGCAAAGGCTCCCTCAACCAAGCCTTCGAGCCTTCGCTCGAAGCGCTGAAGGACTCCCACCGGGTACCTCCCTTCCTCCGTGCATATGATCGCGGCCCCCAGACGCTCCGGCGCCCGGTTTCCGCTCGTTCCCACGTCACGGCCTTCCAGACGCTCATCGGCTGTCGCGCCCAGCTCCTCCGCTCCCGTGTCTTATGCGATCGTATCCGGGTTCAGTACCAGTGACTGTTCCGTGCTACTGTTCTTTCCGCACCCACAAGGGCGGGTGGCGGAACGGCAGACGCGCACGGTTCAGGTCCGTGTGTCCGAAAGGACGTGAGGGTTCAAATCCCTCCTCGCCCACTCGGTGACTGGGGATCCTTGGTCGCCGACCTTTGGTCGGCTTTCCTTGGGTCCCCTCGTCATGTCTGACCGGGGGGTGACCCCCGGACCCCCAGTGTTTTCGCTTTGCTCCTGGGGCCGGAGGCCCCAGACCCCCATCACAACCCCGTTCGGGTTCCGGATTGGGTGGTTCTTTCCTTTTTGGGTTTGTTGGGTTCTAGCTGGTCTTGGGAGAGCTCTCGCGGCTTGAATGCCTGGCCCCCCGTCTGGGCGTCTTCGTCTATGTGCCGGTTGCTGGCTTCACCACCTTGGCGAAGGTTGGGGAGGGTGGCAAGAGGGTGCGTCTTTCTTTTCTGGCACCTGTTGGTAACGGCTGTGGGCGCCTTCGGAGCTTGAGCCCGGGTGGTTGCAAGGTGGTTTCTGGTTGCTTGCTGCCACCCGGGCATTTTGTGGGTTAGGTCACAATTAAGCGGCTCTGGTGTCCAGGAGTTCGCCCACCAGGTCGGTGAGGCTGACCATTCCTATGACGGTTCCCTCCTGATTCGTTACCAAGGCCAGGTGGGATCGCTGCTCCTGGAGGGTGGTCACCGCCTCCGGGACCTGGGTTGTGCAGGGCAGTTTGGGCAATGGTCTGGCTAGCTCTCCTGCCGTGCTTGCCGGGGTCAGCAGGGCGTCTCTTACGTGGAGTGCGTGGTCTATGCCTGTGGGGCTCTCCACCAGGAGGCGGAGGTGGGCGCTGCCTGCTGCTGTCTTTCTGATTTCCGCCGCTGTCGCTGTTGCCTTGACCTTGATCGCCCTGTCTATGGGGACCATGAGGCGTTCTATGCCCTCGTCGTCCAGGCGTAGGGCTCTGGTGAGGAGGTCGTGTTCGGCTCGGTCCAGGAGGCCCATTCGGCCTGATTCGCCTACCAGCAGGGCCAGTTGGCGGGGGGTTCTGGTCGTTGCCAGTTCGTTTTTTGGCTGGACGCCGAAGAGGTGGAGGATCAGGTTGGTCACCGCGTTCAGCGCTGAGAGCAGGGGGCGCATGGCCGTGGTGAAGGCTCTGAACGGGAAGGTGAGGATCAGGGCCGCGCGCTCGGGATGGGTGAGGGCCCAGCTCTTCGGGGCCATCTCGCCTACCACCATGTGGAGGAAGGTGACCAAGGCCAGGGCCAGGGTGAGGGCGATGGGGAGCCTCATCGCCTCGGGGATGCCGACCGCCGCGAAGACCGGCTCCAGATAGTGCTCGATCGCCGGCTCCGTCACCTGGCCGAGGCCCAGGGTGCAGAGGGTGATGCCCAGCTGGGCGCCGGCGAGCATGAGGGACAGCTGGCGGCTGCCGCCCGCCGCCGACTTGGCCGCCAGCCTGACCAGGCGGTTGCCGCCCGTCGCCATCTCCTCCAGACGGTGGCGTCTTGAGGAGACGAAGGCGAACTCCGCGGCCACGAACAGGGCGTTGAGCGCCAGCAGCGCGAGGCTGAGAACGATCATGGTCATCGGCGGGTCGCCTCCGCGTGCTGGATGGGAGTCAGGCGCACCCATTCGGGCACCCGGCGGTTCAGCGACATGACCGTCAGCTCGGCCTGGTGCTCCTGATCCTCTTCCGCGAACGGATCTGTGTTGTCCGGCGTGACCGGCACCGTTACCGTGTCGCCGGGGTTCGGCATTCGGCCCAGGCGGGCCAGCACCAGGCCGGCGAGGGTGTCGTAGTCGTCGCTCTCGGGCAGCGAGAGGCCCGTCGCGCGTTCGACCTCGTCGAGCCGGAGGGTGCCCGGCACCTCCCAGACGCCGCCCGGCTGCTCCACCGCTCCGGCGGGCTCCGGGTCGTTCTCGTCGACCAGCTCGCCCACCAGCTCCTCCGCCAGGTCCTCGATCGTGATGACGCCGGCCAGGCCGCCGTACTCGTCGATGACGAGGGCGATGTCGTCCTTCGCCACCCGCATCCGGTCGAGGACGGCGGGCAGCGGGACGGAGTCCGGCACCATGAGGGCGGGCCGGGTGATGCGGGCGACGTCGCCGGTCTCCAGGCCGGAGGCCAGCAGTTCGCGTACGCCCGTCACGCCCGCGACGTCGCCGTCCTCGCTCACCACCGGATAGCGGGAGTGGCCGCAGGTGCGCATGGCGTCGAGCAGGTCGGAGATGGGCTGTGAGCTGCGCAGGGCCACCACCCTGGGGCGGGGGACCATGATCTCCTCAGCCGTGCGGTCACCGAACTTCAGAGCCCGCTCCAGCAGGTCCGACAGCCGCGGCGGCAGCTCGCCCGCCTGCGTCGACTCCGCGATGATGCGGGAGAGCTCCTCGGGGGTGGCGCCGTGCTCCACCTCCTCCACCGGCTCGATGCCGACCCGCTTGAGCAGGCCCGTGGCGGCGGAGTCGAACAGCTTGACCACCGGGCCCACGACGGCGAGATACGCCAGCGTCGATCCGGCCAGGAACTTGGCCACCGGCTCCGGCCTGGCGATGCCCAGGTTCTTCGGGGCCAGCTCGCCGAAGACCATCTGCACGACCGTCGCCACGAAGACGCCGGCGGCCACGGAGACACCCGTGATCATGGCGTCGGGCAGGCCCGCGTCGGTCAGCCACGGCCGTACGATGACGGCGATCGCCGGCTCGGCCAGGAAGCCGACCAGCAGCGCCGTCACCGTGATGCCCAGCTGGGCGCCGGAGAGCATGAAGGACAAGCGGGAGGTCACTTGCAGCGCCTTCTCGGCGGCGGCGTCGCCGGCGGCGGCCTGCTCACGCAGCAGGGAGCGGTCGGCGGCGACGAAGGCGAACTCCTGGGCGACGAAATAGCCGGTCGCCGCGGTGAGGAGCAGGAGGGCCAGCAGCCCGAGATAGGCGCTCACCGGAGTGAGCCCTCAGGGGAACCCGTGCCTGAGCACGGGCGAAGATCCCACGGGTCCGGATCGGACACGATCATCCCTTCGATAGACGTCGTCCATAACCGTAACGACGCTGTCGGCATCTATGTTTCCGCAGTGACTCTCAGCTAGTTCCGCGTACTTTTCCGTGGGAAAACCTTGCCGGAACGTCTTCACTGCTGAGGGGTTCGACGTAGCGTTTATGACAAAGCGAAGGGAAGTAGGCGAAGTGACTGAGGACGACCGTACGCGGGCGATGCGCTCACCAGGCGACGGCCGCCCGCTGCCACCACGGCCCGGTGACGTGCCGCGTTCCGGTGGCGCGCCCGCGCATCGCATGCCCGGAGCAGGCCCAGTGGGAGGGCCCGTGGGAGGGCCCGTGGGAGGGCCTGCCGGAGGTGCCGCGGCGCCCACGCACAAGCTTCCCGTCGCCGGCTCCCCCGGGGCCCAGTCCGGGGCCCAGTCTGGGGCCCAGTCCGGGGCCCAGTCCGGGGCCCAGCCGGGCTCCCAGGAGCCTTCCGCGCCGGGGTCGCGGTCGCGGGTCTACGGGCGTGCGCGGTCCGGCCGGAGCCCGGTCAAGCCGTTCGGGTCGCGGAGCGAATCCGGCGAGTCCGACGAGCAGGCTCCGAGACGGCCGCGCAGGAAGATCTCCTGGAAGCTCATCGTGGGAGGCGTGGCCGGGTTACTGGTTCTGCTGCTGGTGGCCGCGATCGGCATGTTCTTCTACATCGACTCCCGGCTGGCCGGCATCGACGGCGTGCTCGACGACTACGAGGGGCGCCCGGCCGACACCCCCGGCACCAACTGGCTGCTGGTGGGCTCCGACAGCCGCAAGGGGCTGAGCGCGGCCCAGCGCAAGAAGCTCGCCACCGGGCGGGCCGCCGGGCAGCGCACCGACTCGATGATGTTGCTGCACATCCCCGAGGGCAGCGACAAGCCGACGCTGGTCAGCCTGCCGCGCGACTCCGCCGTCACCATCCCGGGCAGGGGCCGCGACAAGCTCAACTCGGCGTACGCGCTGGGCGGTCCCAAGCTGCTGGTCCGCACCGTGGAGACGGTGACGGGGGTGCACGTCGACAACTACATGGAGATCGGCTTCGCGGGCTTCGTGGACATCGTGGACGCCGTCGGCGGCGTCGAGATCAACGTACGCGCGGCCGTCAACGACCCCAAGGCGGGGCTCAAGCTGAAGAAGGGCCCCCAGGTGCTCACCGGCTCCCAGGCCCTCGGCTACGTGCGCACCCGCAAGGGCGGCGCGCTGCCCGACTTCGAGCGCACCAAGCGGCAGCGGCAGTTCCTCGGCGCGGTCGTGAAGAAGGCCGCCAGCCCCGGCGTGCTGATCAACCCGTTCACCTCGATCCCGCTGGCGTTGAGCGCCACCGACGCGGTCGAGGTCGACTCCAGCACGGGAGCGTTCAACATGCTCTCCCTGGGGCTGGCCATGGGCGACAGCCCGGTGACCACGGTGGTGCCGTTCGGCGGCAACGAGACGGTCCCGAGCGGCGGCACGGCCGTCAAGTGGGATCGCACCAAGGCGCTGGCGCTGTTCAACGCGCTGAAGGAGGACAAGCCGGTGCCGAAGGAGATCGTGGACGCCGGATGAGCCCTCGTCAGGGGCCCGCGCTTCGCGACTAACCTCCTGACCATGAGCATTTCCGACAAGCTTCATGCCATTGGGCGGCCCCTGCTCCAGGACCAGCTCGCGCATCCGACCGTGGCCGGGATCGGGCGTGGCGACCTGCCGGAGCAGGTGTTCCGGTCGTGGCTGGAGCAGGACTACCTGTTCCTGCTGGACTATGTACGGGTCTTCGCCCGGCTGGCCTGGCAGGCGCCCGACGGGCATCTCGGCGACCTGGTGGATCTGGCGCACGCCACCTACCACGACGAGCTGAGCCTGCACCGGTCTATGTCGGCGGGGTTCGGGGCCGATCTGGAGGGGGCGGTGAAGGGCCCCGCGTGCGCGGCGTACACGACGTTCCTGCTGGAGTCGGCGGCGTCGTACGGGGAGGGGCTGGTGGCTCTTTATCCGTGCATGTGGGGATATTCGAGTCTCGGGCGGATATTGGCGGAGAATCCGCCTGCTGAGCCGAGATATCGGGCCTGGGTGGACACGTACGCGGACCCGGGGTTCGTGACGCTGACCGAGCGCATCGCGAGCATGATCGACGAAGTGGATCCGGACCCGGCGCGGGCGGAGGCCCTGTTCAGGACGGGAATGGCGCATGAACTGGCCTTCTGGGACGTGCCGTAGAACAGTCGGTGGCGCGTCGTAGTCTGGGGGCATGCCCGAACTTCCCGAGGTGGAGTCGCTCACCCACTTCCTGCGCGAGCGGGCGGTGGGCCGCACGGTCCTGGGGGTCGACGTGGTCGCCTTCCAGGCGCTCAAGACGTTCGATCCGCCGGTCAGTGCGCTCGGCGGGCTGACCGTCACCGGCGTGACCAGGCACGGCAAGTTCCTCGACCTCGACTGCGACGGTCTGCATCTGGTCATCCATCTCGCCCGCGCGGGGTGGCTGCGCTGGCGTGACGACCTGTCGGGGGCCAAGCCGGTGCGGCCGGGCAAGGGGCCGCTGGCCGTGCGGGTGCGGCTGGCGCCCGACGACGAGGGCCTGGCGCCGGGGTTCGAGCTGACCGAGGCGGGGACGCAGAAGCGTCTCGCCGTCTATGTCACGAAAAGTCCGGACCAAGTGCCCGGCGTCGCCGCCCTCGGCCCCGACCCCCTCGCCGACTCCTTCACGGTTGAGGCGCTCAAGCGCATCGTGAGCGGCAACCGCACCCAGATCAAGGGGCTGCTGCGCGACCAGAAGGTCATCGCCGGCATCGGCAACGCCTACTCCGACGAGGTGCTGCACGCCGCCAAGATGTCCCCGTTCAAGATCGCCGCGAGCCTGACGGACGCCCAGATCGCCGACCTGCACGAGGCCATCGTCACCACGCTGGCCGACGCGGTCGAGCGGGCCCACGGGCTGGCGGCCAAGGACCTGAAGGCGGAGAAGAAGTCGGGGCTGCGCGTGCACAACCGGGCGGGGCAGCCGTGCGACGTGTGCGGCGACACGATCAGGGAGGTCTCGTTCGCCGACTCCTCGCTCCAGTACTGCCCCACGTGCCAGACAGGCGGCAAGCCGCTGGCCGACCGCCGCCTGTCCAAACTTCTCAAATAGCCGGTTCGGACCGGCCCCTCCTGGCCGCGTGCCCCGATGGCTTCACGCGGCGCTGAGGGCGCAGTCTCTCGTTCGCGTACGCAGGCCGCTCACGGCGACGAGCGCGCCCAGCAGCGTGGCCGTGACGGGCACCAGCAGCGCCGTCCGCATCGCGGCCAGCCCGGCCTCGGGGTCTGTGGCTCCGCCCAGGGCGGCCACGTTGACCGCGGTCACCATCGACAGGCCCAGCGCCGCCCCGAACTGGAACGAGGAGTTGATCAGCCCGCCCGCCAGCCCCTGCTCGTGCTCGGCGACGCCGTCCGTGGCCACGATGGTCACCGGGCCGTAGACGAAGGCGAACATCAGGCCGATGAGCAGCATGGAGGGCAGCATGGCCGCGTACGTCCAGTCGAGCCCCACCCCGAGGAACAACGCGTAGGCCAGCAGGCCCGACAGCAGGCCGCCGAGCACGACCCTGGCGCTGCCGTACCGGTTGACCAGCCAGGGCGTGAGCACCGGGGCGAGCACCACGTCGATGGCCGCCGCCAGCAGGGCCAGGCCGGTCTGCACGGTCGACCATCCGCGCAGCTCCTGGAGGTAGAGCGTGACCAGGAACTGGAAGCCGAAGAACGAGGCCGTGAGCAGGGCGGCCATCACGTTGGCCCGGATCAGCGGCGCCGAGCGCAGCAGGCCGAGCCGGACGAGCGGGCTGGCCGACCGGCGCTCGACGGCGGTGAACGCCGCCACCAGCGCGAGCCCGCCGGCGAAGGCCGCCACCGTGAGGGGCCAGCCGTCGGCCGGGTGCTCAAGACGTACGACGCCGTACGCCAGCAGCATCATCGCGCCCGTGATCGTCACCGCGCCCAGCACGTCGAACCCGCCGGCCGCCGGCCGGTGCTCCCTGGCCGGCTCCCTGATCAGGGGGACGGCGGCGATCAGGATGAGCAGCGACATCAGCACGGGCGCGAAGAACACCCAGCGCCAGCCGATCGCGGTCAGCAGCCCGCCGGCCACGAGCCCGAGCGCGAAGCCGCCCGCCGCCGTGCCCGCGTAGATGAGCAGGGCCTTGTTGCGCAGCCGGCCCTCGGGAAAGGTCGTGGTGATCAGCGAGAGCCCGGCCGGCGTCAGGAACGCGGCGGCCACCCCCGTGACGAACCTGGCCAGCAGCAGCACCCACCCCTCGTTCGCGAAACCGCCGAGTCCCGAGAAGACCAGGAACACCACCAGCCAGAGCAGGAACATCCGCCGCCGTCCCAGCAGGTCGGCCGCCCGGCCGCCGAGCAGCATGAAACCGCCGTAGCCGAGCACGTACGCGCTCACGACCCCGCTCAGCATGCCCGTGGACAGCCCCAGATCGGCCCTGATGGCCGGCAGGGCGATGTTCAGCATGGCCACGTCGATGCCCTCAAGGAAGATGGCGCCGCACAGAACGATCAGCACGCCCCACGATCGGGCAGGAACAGACATCGCAAGACCCCCGGTTACTTTTCTGCATATCGGTTATCTCTTGTAACCGTCCTCATCATGGGTCAGCATGAAAGACGATGGAAGACGGCACTTTCGAATCACTCGGTTACCGCGAAGGCACCATGGACGACTACGACGTTTGGCAGTGGGACACCCGGGAGGACTGTGAGGTCAGGCAGATCCTCGACCGCATCGCGGACAAGTGGTCGCTGCTGGTCATCGCCCTGCTCGACTGCCAGAGCCTGCGCTTCACCCAGTTGCGCCGCGAGATCGACGGCGTCAGCCAGCGCATGCTCAGCGTCACCCTGCGCCAGCTCGAACGCGACGGCCTGGTCAGCCGCACGGTCCACCCCGTGGTGCCGCCCCGGGTGGACTACGCGCTGACGCCGCTCGGCCGTACGCTGCACGAGACCATCAAGTCCCTGGTCACGTGGACCGAGGCGCATCAACAGGAGATCGCCGCGGCGCGTGCCGCCTACGACGCGCGGCGCGAGATGATGGAGTCATGACCGTTCCCGAGATCGAGGCGGGCGCCGTTCCCGCCGATGCCTACCTGCTCGACGTCCGCGAGCAGGACGAATGGGTGGCGGGCCACGCGCCGCAGGCCGTCCACATCCCCATGACCCAGATTCAGGGCCGGGTCGACGAGGTCCCCGCCGACACGACCGTCTACGTCGTCTGCCGCGTGGGCGGCCGGTCGATGCAGGTCGCGGCCTGGCTCAACCAGCTCGGGCGCGAAGCGATCAACGTCGGCGGCGGCATGCAGTCGTGGGAGTTCTCCCGCCGGCCGATGGTGAGCGAGACGGGACAACAGCCGTTCGTCGCCTGAATCGGTAACAAGGCCCCCACTATGGCGGTTCTGCCGTCATTAAGGCATGATGAGGGCGCAAATTACATATCGTCGCGGGAGCTCGGGGTGCCGGGCTGAGAGGGCAGCCACATCTGCTGCCGACCGCCGGAACCTGTCCGGATAATGCCGGCGTAGGGAGTGTGCGATGTCGCACGGCGTCGAAGAAGTCCCCCTGACCCTCGAAGGCGAAGCGCCGAAGACTCTGGGCGTGCTCGATCAGGGTGCGCTCTGGGCGAATCTCGGAGTGAGCCTCCTCGGCTTCTCCGGCGCCCTGTTCCTGATCAACCCGCTGGGCGATGCCCCGCTCACCCTGGGCGCCGCGCTCGTGGCCACGGTGGTGGGCAGCCTGATCGGCACCGCCATGGTGGGCCTGTCGGCCATTCCCGGCACCCGTACGGGGCAGCCGGCCATGGTGCTGCTGCGCGGCCTGTTCGGCGCCAGGATCTCCTACGTGCCGACGGTGCTGAACATCGTCCAGATGCTCGGCTGGGGCGCCTTCGAGCTCTGGGTGATCGCCAAGGGTGCCACGGCGATCTTCGGCTCGGTGCCGTACCAGGCGTGGGTGATCGTGGCCGGGATGCTGACCACCGCGCTGACCATCTGGCCGCTCGGCTCGATCCGGCTGCTGCGCCGGTACGTCACCGTCGGTGTGATCATCGCGATGGTCTGGTTCACGGTGTTCTTCCTGCGTGAGGCGCCCCCGCAGACCGGCGGGACGTGGACCGCCTTCCCCGCCGCGGTCGACTACGTGATCGCATTGTCGGTGTCCTGGGTGCCCATGGCCGCGGACTTCGCCCGCCACTCGCGCTCCAGCAGGGCCGCCTTCACCGGCGTGGTCGGCGGCTACACCCTGGCCCAGGTCGCCTGCCTCGGGCTCGGCGTCTACGCGGTGGCGCTGGCGGGCGTCGCCGCGGTGCAGGCCGACGGGACCGCGGTGTTCGGCCCGTTCGTGGCGATGCCGCTGGGCGCGCTGTTCTTCGGCATCCTGGTCCTGCGCGAGACCGACCAGTCCTTCGCCAACGTCTACTCGACCACGATGTCGCTGCAGAACGTGCTGCCGCGGATGGACCGGCGCGTCTTCTCCGTGCTCATCGGCGTGCTCACCGTGGTGATCGCGCTGCTGGTGGACGTCACGTCCTACGGCGCGTTCCTGGGCGTGATCGGGGCCGTGTTCGTGCCGATGTTCGCCGTGCTGGCCGTGGACTACTTCGTGCTGCGCCGCGGCGCCGGCTGGAACACCGCGGAGGACGCGCCCTCACGCTGGTCGATGGTGGTGCCGTGGGCGCTCGGCTTCGTGGCCTACTGGCTGACCACCTCGACGCCGACGGTCGAGGCGTGGGACGGGATCTGGGCGAGCCTGCGCGAGGCCATCGGCTTCACCCGGCAGACGTGGATGAACGGCGCGCTCGGCGGGGCCTTGGTGGCCGCGCTCGTCACGCTGCTCATCGGCCTGGCGCTGCGCCGGCCCGCTGTTCGACGTTGAGCAGGTGCTGCTTGGCGACGGGCCCACCCGCGTAGTCGCCGAGCGCGCCGTCCTCGCGCACCACCCGGTGGCAGGGCACGATCACGCAGACGGGGTTGGAGGACAGCGCGTTGCCGATCGCGCGCAGCGCGCGCGGCCGGCCGATGCTCTGGCCGATCTCCTCCAGCGTCGTGGTCGTGCCGTAGGGGACGGCCATCGTCTTCTGCAGCACCGTACGCGCGAACGGCGTCGCCAGCGCCAGATCCACCGGCAGCGTGAACGCGCGCAGCCGCCCGGAGAAGTAGGCGTCCAGCTCTCTGCGTACCGGGTCCAGCCGCCTCGCCTCGGGCCCGATGAAGCTGCCCACATGCCTGCTGACCAGCTCGAAGACGTCGTTTTCCGCCTCGAAGCTGCACGCCGCGACACCCTTGCCCGTCACGGCCAGCACCAATCGGCCCACGGCGCCGTCATAGGTGCCGAAAGCGATGTCAGGCGGCGTATCACCTCGATAGGTGCTAGAGGTCACACGCAGCAGGGCATCGAGATCGTTGCTCGACATACCCTCAACCTCCACCCGCCGGAATCACCGTGACCGCAGCGTATCGGACGGATCGCCCGACGCACCCACCGCGCCACGTGCACTATGGAGGAGTGGGGGACGAATGGGCCGGTAGTGACGATGAGATCGCTCGCGCGGCGCTTGACAGCTCGCCCAACGCCGTCGTGGCGCTCGACAGGGACCAGAGCGTCCTGGTGTGGAACGCCGCCGCCGAGCGCGTGTTCGGCTGGGCGGCCGAGGAGGTGCTCGGGCGCAGGGCGCCGATCGTGCCCGACGAGCTGACCGCGGAGCACAACGCCGTGCTGGAGCGCGTACGCACCGGGGAGCCGGTGTCGCTGCGCACCAAGCGGCTGCACAACGACGGCGCCCTGCTCGACCTGCGCGTCGACATCAGCGCGCTGCGGCTGGGCAGCGCCGTGGGCGGCTACGTGTGCGTCTACCACCCGGCGCAGGCCGACGAGCTGGCCAGGAACCGGATGGCGCGCCGGGCCAGGCTCGTGCGCCGGCTCACCGACGTGGTCGGCGACATCAACTCCGAGCTGGAGCTGTCGGCCGTGCTCGACCGGATCTCGGCCAACCTCACCGAGCTGACCGGGGCGGACGCCGGCGGGTTCGTGCTCATCGAGGGTGACCGGCTGCGGCTGGTGAGCACGTACCAGCTGCCCGACTCGATCAGAGGCACCACCACCGACCTGCGTACGAGCCTGGTGGACCGGCTCTTACGCACCGGCAAGACCGTCATGCTGGAGTCCGACGGGCTCGACGACCTGGTGTGGGCCCAGCTGCGCGGCCTGCACACGGTCGCGCTGGGACTGGCCGCCGTGGGCGGGCGGCCGTACGGCGCGCTGTACGCGCTGTTCGCCCGGCGCAACCCCGGCCACCTGGAGCTGGAGCTGCTGGAACTGCTGGCCGGGCACGCGGGCATCGCCGTCGGCAACGCGGTGGCCTACCAGGAGGCGGTGCGACAGCGGGCGCACGAGCGGGCCGTGTTCGACGCCAGCGCCGACGGCATCGCCGTGCTCGACCAGGACGGCCTGGTGGTGCGCTGGAACCCGGCCGCGGCCGGCCTGACCGCGCTGGCCCCCGAGTCCGTCATCGGCGCGCCGCCCCCGTTCCCGCTGCCCAAGCCCGGCGAGAAGGTCACCTTCCAGATGGAGAACGGCAGGTGGCTGGACGTGGTGAGCGCGCAGATCGAGGAGACGGGCGAGGTGGTCGTCGACTTCCGCGACGTCACCTCGGCCAAGGAGCTGGAGGAGGCCAAGGACCTCTTCCTGGCCACGACCAGCCACGAGCTGCGGACGCCGATCACGATCGTGCGGGGCTTCGCCAGCACGCTGGACGCGCGCTGGGACAAGATGGCCGACGCCGAGCGCCGCGCCGCCGTGCACACGATCGCCGAGCGCTCCAGGTCGCTGGGCGAGCTCATGGACCACCTGCTGCTGGGGGCCAGGGCGGGGGCCGAGGAGCTCAAGGTGCGGATCGAGGAGGTCGATCTGGCCGAGCGGATCGACGCGGCCACGCTGGGCCTGCCGGCGCTGTCGGACAAGCACCGCGTGGAGGTGGACATCGCCCGGGGGTTGCCGCACGTGCTCGGTGATCCCCTGGCCACGGACATCATTCTCGGTCAGCTCTTGGAGAACGCCTTCAAGTACTCGCCGAAGGGCGGGCTCATCAGCGTGGCCGCCTGGCCGGACGGTGAGAACGTGGTCGTCGTCGTGGACGACGAGGGCGTCGGTATCGCCCCTGGTGACCGGGAGCGGATCTTTGAGCGCTTCGTCCAGGTGGACAGCGGCGACCGGAGACGGTTTGGTGGAGTGGGGCTCGGTCTCTACATCGTCCGCAGTCTCGCGCGCGCACAGGGAGGAGATGTGAGCGCTCATCCGCGACGGGAAGGGGGCACCAGGATGCGACTCGTGCTGCGATGCGCTTCCCCTATCGGATCCGACACACCGATGCGGTAACGAGGTGGTCACGGTTGAGCTGATCTATCGTCCAATGAGTACAAGCTGTGATCGCAATGCGGTTTCTGGGATCGAGTAACGGGGCATTTCGGTCGTACCGGGGAGTGTTCCCGCGGGGGGCACAGGTAACGGGGAGGTGGGTGTGTCAAGCGTGGTGCTGCTGCCGTACGCGCCGTCCAGCGTCGCCGTCGCCCGCCAGCGTCTGAGCACAGATCTGCAGGACAGTGGGGTCTTCACCGCCGCGATCGACGACGCGGTGCTCGTGGTGAGCGAGTTGCTGAGCAACGCGCTGCGTCACGCGCATCCGCTTCCGTCCGGCATGGTGAGAGTGGCGTGGCTGCGAAGCGACGAACACGTAGAGGTGGCGGTGAGCGACGGAGGTGCGGCGACCGAGCCGCGCGCGGGCCGCCCGACCCTGTCATCGCTCGGGGGCCGGGGGCTCGGCATCGTGGAATACGTGGCGGAGAGCTGGGGGGTCAGGCACGACGGTGACACGACGACGGTCTGGGCCATCCTGCCCGCCCCCAGCCAGACGGTGAACGGGCAGGTGGCGGCACTCAGAGAGGCCGGCTAGCGAGCACCCCGCGCTCGCCTGTGGCCCACGCCGTGGAGACGAGCAGATAGAGCCCGGCGGCCAGGGGGAGCACCAGCGCGGCCAGCACGGAGCCGTACGGCATCAACCGCATGATCTTCCGCATCACCTCGGGCTGCCCGCCCGCGATCTCGCCTTGCCTGGCGGCGTTCGCCGCGATCTGCCGTGAAGACCACCATGCCACCGCCGCGACCAGCACGATGACCAGTATGAAGACCGAAAACGGCAGGCTGACCAGACCGTAATTGGCCACAATGCCCGCCACCTGCTGACCCAGCGGAGCCCCCAGCAACGAATGACCGGCCAGTGCGGTCGGATGCGTGGCGACCCGGAACATCAGCCACATGAACGGCAACTGCGCCAGCATCGGCAGAATCCCGGCGAACGGTGAGCTGCCCTCCTTCGCGTAGAGGGCGTTGAGCTCCTTGGCCAGGCGCTCGGGATTGCGGCTCCAGCGCTTGCCCAGCTCCTGCTGCTTGGGTGCGAGCCGTTCACGGATCTTCGTCGTGCGGGCCTGGCGCACGTTCAGCGGGAGCAGAAGCAGCCGTACGGCCAGAGTGAACAGCACGATGCCGAGGGCGGCACTGCCGCCGGACATGCCGATGACGAACGTGACAAGAGAATCGATCATGAGCCCTGTTTTCTCGTAGGTGTCTCGTGGACTCGTGCAGAGTCGAGGGCTCACCCGTACGAGGGAGCCCCGCTTGACGGGAAGCGGGGCACGCCTAAGGAGCTCGTGGACGCGAGCGACCGGCCGCGTCAGGATCGCGCTGCCGCTGGAAGGCGGTGCGGCGCGCGTAGGACAGCGGGAAGCCCGGTGGCTCTCCGCCGAGGACGGGCAGCAGCGTGGCCGCCCACATGGCCAGCAGCAGGATCGCCATCATGGTGATCCCGACCAGCCACGGATCGAACAGGAACTGCATCAGTGTGAGCGGGAGGACTTGCTCACGACGGTGACCGCGATGAAGGCGACGAGGGCGATCACGCCGACGATCAGGGCCAGCTTGACCAGGCCTACCAGCATCGGCAGGAGGAAGTTGAAGAGCACGAAGAGACCCAGGAGAGTCCCGACGACGAGCATGACGACTTTACCCATGAGGCAACCGTACGTCCTCGGCGGATGATCTGCGAGGCTTACGAAGCAACGACGCGGATGATCGGCGAGGCCCGCGCGCCGATGACCTCGCGAGGCTTACGAACCGGTGACGTGAACGCGGCTTCCCTGGGTTGTGGCCGTACGGTGAAGTGGTGAACACGCGCATCCTGGTGGTGGACGACGATCCCACGGTCTCCGAGGTCGTGGCGCGCTATCTGGAGCGCGACGGGCACGAGGTCGAGTGCGTCGGCGACGGCGCCGAGGCGCTGCGCAGGGCGCTGGCGCACCCGCCGGACCTCATGGTGCTCGACCTGATGCTGCCCAAGATCGACGGGCTGCAAGTGTGCAGGAAGCTCAGGGAACGCTGGCCCGTGCCGGTGATCATGCTGACCGCGCTGGGCGAGGAGATCGACCGGGTGGTCGGGCTGGAGACCGGGGCCGACGACTACGTGACCAAGCCGTTCAGCCCGCGCGAGCTGGCGCTGCGGGTGCAGTCGGTGCTGCGGCGGGCGCGCGGGGCCTCCGTCACCGGCGGCACCGGCGTGCTGCGTGACGGGGACCTGGTCGTGGACGTGGGCGCCCACGAGGCCCGGCTGCGGGGCGGCGAGGTGATGCTGACGGCCAGGGAGTTCGATCTGCTCGCCTACCTCATGCGCAACCCCCGGCAGGCGTTCAGCCGGTCGGCGCTGCTCAACCAGGTGTGGGGCTGGTCGTTCGGCGACTCGTCCACCGTGACCGTCCACGTGCGGCGGCTGCGGGAGAAGATCGAGCCCGATCCGACCGAGCCGCGAAGGATCGTCACGGTGTGGGGGGTCGGATACCGGTACGAGCCGTTGGAGGGCTCCTGATGCTCGGTCCGCGTGCGGCGGTCGCCCCGGCCGTGGCGGCCGGGGAGCTGCCGATGGTCGTGGCGGTCACCGCCGGGTTCGGGCTGCTGATCGCGCTGGCCGGCATCTGGGTGATGTGGCGGCTGCGCACCAGGTCGATCGGGGTGATGCTGGCCGTGGTCGTGGTGGTCGCGGTGGCGGCCACACTGGCAGGCGTCGTGGCGATCATCCAGAAGATGATCATCGAGGGGGAGATCAAGGACTTCGTGCTCAGCGTCGTCGCCGTGGGCGGGCTCGTGGGATTGGGGGTGGCGTTCGTGCTGGCCAAGCGGGTGGTCGGGGAGAGCAAGAGGCTGATGGACGCCGTACGCGACCTGCCGTTCGTGGCGCCCCAGGGGCTGCCGGCCGAGCTCCAGACGATCGCCAACACCCTTGAGGAGGCGTACGCGCGGGAGCGGGCCCTGGAGGAGGCCAGGCGGGAGCTGGTGGCGTGGGTGAGCCACGACCTGCGTACGCCGCTGGCCGGGATGCGGGCCATGGCCGAGGCGCTGGAGGACGGCGTGGTGTCCGACCCCGAGACGGTCGCCCGCTACCACGGGCAGATCAAGCTGGAGGTCGAGCGGCTGTCGGGCATGGTGGACGACCTGTTCGAGCTGTCCAGGATCCACGCGGGGGCGCTGCGGCTCTCGCGGGCCAGGATCGGGCTCGCCGACCTCGTCGCCGACACCCTGGCCGGCGCCGAGCCGCTCGCCAGGGCCAAGGGCGTGCTCCTCACCGCCGAGGCGTCGGCGGCCGTGCCCGTGGAGGCCGACGCGGGGGCCCTGGGGCGGGCCCTGGGGAACCTGGTGGTCAACGCCATCAGGCACACGCCGTCCGACCGCGGCGTGGTGCTCAGGGCCGGGGTGGACGACGAGGGCATGGCCTGCCTGTCGGTCACCGACTGCTGCGGCGGCATTCCCGAGGAGGACCTGCCCCGGGTGTTCGAGGTGGCTTTCCGGGGGGAGGCCGCACGTACCCCTACCGCCGATGGCGGGGCCGGGCTGGGGCTCGCCATCGCGCAAGGGATCGTGGAGGCGCACGACGGGATGATCGGCGTGGTCAACGACGGGCCGGGGTGCCGGTTCGAGATCCGGCTGCCCCAGATCGGCGGCTGACCACCGGTCAGACGTTCTCCTGGAGGTCGCGGGTCGCACCGAACGACTCCGACATGGCGCGAAATGTCGGGCACGGCCAGCGCCACATGCAGCTCCGGCAGCGCAGGATCGGATGCGCGGTGTCACTCGTGATCCCGCCCGCGTCACGCGGCTGGTGCAGGTCGAGCAGCCTGAGCCCGAGCTCGGAGAACCTGAGCAGCTCGGTGCGGGCCCCGCCGAGGAAGTCGAGGTCCTCGATCCCGAGCCGGGTGCTGATCGGCACGTAGCCCTCGTGGTTCACCAGGCCGCGCAGGCGGTCGGCTTCGTCATGCCATGGCGTCGCCTTCTCTGTGTTGATGAGGATGGCCTCCAGACGTTCTCGGAGCCCCTGACGCTGAGGATCTTCGGGTTTCTCTGCGTTCATCGATGCGGGGCCCGTCGGTCGCGCCCCAGCCCCTCCCTCGCCGCGAAGATGTGCCGCTTCCGGTGTCACGCTGTCAAGCTTCGCGTACTCTCCGTTTTCATGGAGCCCAAACGGAGGACAAAAACCTGTGGTTCCCCTATCGGCGTGACAACGTGACCGGAAGCCATCGCCCCGCTAGCCTGCCCATGTGGAGCTCAAGGTCTCGACTCGATCACATGCCGGGTGCGCGCTCGTCGCCATCACCGGAGAAATCGACCTCTATACGGCGCCCCACCTGCAGTCCGAGTTCACTCGGCTGCTGCAGGACGGGCCCAGCCGGGTGGTCATCGACATGTCCGCCGTGGATTTCTGCGACTCCACGGGGATGAACGTGCTGCTTTCGGCACTCAAACGCATGAAAGAGCAGGGCGGGTCGCTCGAAGTCGCCGCGCCGCGTCCTGCCGTACGCAAGATTCTGCAGGTCACCGGGCTCGACTCGGTGTTCACCGTGCATGATGAGGTGCCGCAGGAATTCCTCATCGCCGAGGGATCATGACCGGATCGGCGGGCGCGGGTCGCGGCCGCTCCAGGGTCCCGCGGTCGGCGGGCGTGGAGCGCGGTCGTTCCGAGGTCCCGCGGTCGGAGCGCGGCCGTTCCGGGGTCCCGCGATCGGCGAGTGCGGAGCGCGTCCGTTCCGAGATCTCGTGCAAGGGAGGTGAGGGCTCGTGAGCGGCGACACCGCCGTCGTCATCCCGGCCGCCAACGAGGCCGATCGCATCGCCTCGACGGTCAAGGCCGCCGCGGCCCTGCCCGGCGTCGATCTCGTCGTGGTTGTCGACGACGGCTCGTCCGACCAGACCGGACGGGTGGCGCGCGCGGCCGGAGCCCGGGTGGTGCGGCACAGCCGAAACCGGGGCAAGGCCGCGGCGATGGAGACCGGAGCCGAGGCCGTGCGCCTCCTCGACGAGGACGCCGAGCCGCGCCATCTCCTCTTCCTCGACGCCGACCTGGGCGAGACCGCCCAGGCCGCGGCCCCGCTCATCGAGCCCGTACGCGCGGGCACCGCCGACATGACGATCGCGGTGTTCAGCACACGGGTGAAGCTCGGGGGCCACGGCTTAGTCGTACGCCTGTCGAAAGAGGGCATCCGCCGGGCCACCGGCTTCGACGCCGCCCAGCCGCTCAACGGGCAGCGCTGCCTCACCAGGGCCGCCTTCGAGGCGGCCAGGCCGCTGGCCCACGGGTTCGGCGTCGAGACGGCGCTGACGATCGACCTGCTGCGCAGGGGATACCGGATCACCGAGGTCGAGGTGGAGATGGCCCATCGGGCGACGGGCACCGACTGGCGGGCTCAGCTCCACCGGGCCAAGCAGTTGCGGGACGTGGCGCGGGCGCTGGCCGCACGGGAGCATCTGGTCGCCCACAACCTCGACAAGCTGCTGCGTCCCAAACGCTGACCCTGTCGCGCCGAGGGCCCTGTGATCTAGACTCACCGGCCATGACAGACCTGGACGAGCAGGGCCGTCCCGAACCTCCCATCGCCGCCGACGAGACCGGGATCCTGCTGGGCTTCCTGGAATTCCAGCGCGCGACCTTCGCATGGAAGTGCGGCGGGCTGGACCGGGCCGCCCTGAAGGCGACCGTCGGGGCGTCGACGATGACGCTGGGCGGCATGCTCAAGCATCTGGCGTACGTGGAGGACTACTGGTTCTCCCGGACGCTGCACGATCGCGAGGGGCAGCCGCTGTGGAGCACGGTCGACTGGAAGGCCGACGTCGACTGGGACTGGCACTCGGCCGCCGACGACTCCCCCGAGGAGATCTACGCGCTCTGGGACGATTCGGTGTCCCGCTCGCGGGCGGCCGTGGAGGAGGCGCTGGCGGGCGGGGGCGGCATGGGCCAGCTCGCCCAGCGCACCCGGTCGGACGGGACGGCGCCGAGCCTGCGGTGGCTCGTGGTGCACATGATCGAGGAGTACGCGCGCCACAACGGCCACGCCGACCTCATCAGGGAGTCGGTGGACGGGCTCGTCGGCGAGTAGCCGGCCGCCGGCCCCCTCCTGCCCCGGACGGACTTCTTCGGGTGTTGACGGCCTCTTCCGAGGGTTCGGCCACCTGGCCGAGGGTTCAGGAGGAGGCCTGCTCACCGGTCTCGGCCGCGCCGGCCGGGTGAGGCTCAGGAACTCCCGGACGCGGCCCGCCACAGCCGGCCTGCTGAGGCTCATGTGTTCCCGGGCGCCGGCCGCCACACGAGAGCGCGCCGCGAACCGTCGGGGGCCACGCCCATCCGGTGATCTCGCCCCGCGCGTTGACGGAATCGGCCATCGTGGCGGTGCCGGTCGCCGGGTCCGGGATCGGACTCTTTGTCTGAGCGCCTGAGCCGGATCCACCGGAAGATGGGCGACGGATCCACAGGAGTGCACGGAACCCGCTCGTAGTCATCCACAGGTTGGGCCGTTATCCACAGGCGAGCCAGGTCTGGCGGTGACCCTTCCGCGAGTGTGCTGGAATTTCCCGGTGACTTCGGAGACGTGGCAGGAAAGGGTCAGAGACCGGCTCGCCGGGCCGGCCATGGCGGCGATCGGCATGGCGGCGATCGGCGTCTCGATCCTGCTGACGATCATCATCGGCCTCATGGGCCCGTCACCGATGGTCCCCGCCCTGCCAGGGCCGGCCTGGCACCCGCCCTACTCGCTCGCCCTCGCCCCTGACCCCCACCTGGTGGTCATCCTCGCGACCGCCGCCCTCATCCTCGGCGGCCTCGGCCTCCTCACAGCCCTGTACGCGACAAGATCTCCCGCCCACCTGCCGACCCCCCGTGTCCAACCACAAGGGAAGGCCCGCTCCCTACCGCAAGGGAAAGGCCGTTCCCAACCACAAGGGAAAGTCGGGTCCCAAGCCGCAGGCCGACAACGGATCGGGGTGTTCTCCGGTGGGGCCCAGACACTGGTGCTCATCGGCTGCACGGCCGCCGCGATCCTGGCCTTCCTGCCGCCCTCCGGTTCCGGCGACCACCTCAACTACGCCGCGTACGGCCGCATGGTGACACTGGGCCTCAGCCCCTACACCCACGGAGCGGCCGACCTGCCCGGCGACCCGATCGCCGACGCCGTGGAAAATCCATGGCGAGAGGAGCCCAGCGTCTACGGCCCGGTGGCCACCGCCCTGCAAGCGGTGGCGAGCTGGATCGGCGGCGACTCGCTCCGGCTGACGATCTTCGTTCTGGCCCTGTTCAACGCCGCCGCCTTCATCGCGACAGCCCTGCTCATCGACCGCTTCACCAGAGCCGACCCGGCCAGACGCCTGCGCGGAGCCCTGCTGTGGACGGTCAACCCGCTGCTGCTCTACCAGTTGGTGGCGGGCATGCACGTCGACACCCTCGCCATCGCCTGCATGGTCGCCGCACTTCTGGCTAGGGCCCGGCCGGTCGGCTCCGGCGTCCTGCTCGGCCTGGGCGTGGCGATCAAGGTCAACGCGGGCCTCGTGGCGCTGGGCCCGGCCTGGGAGCTGCGGCGCCGCCCCGCCCGGCTGGCGGTCATGGCGGGGTGCGCGGTCGCGGTGGTGGCGGTGGGATACGCGATCGTCGGGCCGGACGCGTTCGAGCCGATGACTCGTACGAGCAAGTCCATCTCGCACGTCTCGTTCTGGAAGCTCGTCCAGGGGTGGTTGCAGTCGATCGTGGGCCTGGGCAGCGCCTACCGGGGGGAGATCCAGATCGGCTCGCTCCTACTGCTCGCCCTCATCGCCTGGTCCCTCCTCCGCCACCACGCCCCCGCCCACCCAGACTCCCTCCCGCCCACCGGCGCTTACCGCACGGGCTCCCTCGCGCAGGGCCCTCATCCTTCCCCCAGCGGGGGGCTGGAGGCGCCGGTGGTGGCGGTCGGGCTGATGGTGGCCTACCTGTTCGCGACGCCGTACATCCTGCCCTGGTACGACGGGCTGGCCTTCGGGTTGCTGGCCCTGGTCGGGGTTTCGGCGCTCGACGGGTTCGTGGTCGCGCACCTGCTGGTCCTGTCGCTGGCCTACCTCCCCGCGAGGGTGGACGGGCAGCCCGACGACCTGCTGTGGCTCAGGGAGGTGGTCAGGCCTCAGCTCGCCTGGGCTCTGCTGGCTCTGACCGTGGCGCTGGTGGTGTGGGCTTGGAGAGTTGCAGGGCGCGAACGCACGCCGCCAGCGTTAGCGGAACGGCCACGGTCAACGCCATAGCGGGGATGGCGATGCCCGAGTCGTTCATCAGGAAGCCGACGAAGGCGGACGTCAGGGCCCCGAAGAGGCCGGCTCTGAGCGTCGGGGCCAGGCGGTAGGCCTGGCCGAGGGCGGGGGCTCCCCAGCGCGAAGGACGGGCCAGTACCAGGAACAGGAAGGCCAGAGCGACCAGCGAAAGGAGCGTCAGTGACCAGTTCCCCACGGTTACGCCGATCATGGCGCCGAACTTGCGGCCGACCACGGTCCACGCCTGCCCGTCGATGACCTGCTGGACGAAGGTGCCCAGATGGGTGCGTTCCGCGTCGGGCCGCAACCAGTCGAACACGGAAAGGGCGCCCACCAACGCCACCCCGGCCAGGCCCACGAGCGCGAGCCGGAACAGGGAAACTCGCTTGCCCGACAGCAGGATCAGGAAGACGGCCAGACCGATCACGAACGCCGGCACCCCACCGAAGTCCGCACCCCAGGAGGGCCATCCGTCCGCGAACACCGCGAATCCCCCGTACAGACCACACAAAACCACGACCAGGACCCTGGGCAGCCCCCGGCGCAGCAACCACTGAGCCACCCCCGCGAGCCCCAGAACGGTGCCCGTGGCGTAGATGGCGAAGGCGATGTTGCTGAAGCCGTAGAAGCGGCCTCCGGTCACAGGCTCGTAACCGGACACGGCATTGACCTGCAGTTTCGAGCCGGTCATGACATCGAGGAGGAGGGCGACCGAGGTGACGGCGGAGACGACGGTGAGCGGGCCGAGCACGTCCGCACGCCACGGACCGGCGAAGGCGGCGGCGGTGATGAGCCCGGCGATGGCCAGGATCGTCACGATCACCGACACCATCGGCACGGGCAGGCTCCACCAGGGCACGAGCTGGGCCAGGAAGGTGGAGACGGCGATGGCGCCGCTGACGACCGCGACGATCTGCACGGAGACGAGAAGCTTGGACGTGCTCGCATGCGGCCGGCCACCTCCCCCGAGCTCGCCCGCGGAGGCGTCCACGTCATCATCCCCTGCCCGAGCGGCGGTGCCGTCCGCGTCACTTCCGTCCTGTGCCGCGCGATCCGGGGTGGACGCAGGCTGGGTCCGCGGGACGGGCTCGGAGGCCGGTACGGCTGAAGCTCGCGAGGAGTCCGCTTCTTGGACGAGGGGTGATGAGGCGTGGGCGGGGCTGGAGGGGGCGGCGCCGTCAGCGGTGGTACGGCGGCGGCGGAGGGCCAGGGCGGCGAAGGCGTAGAAGAGGAGCTGGATCGTGACGAAGACGGCGAAGAACGGGCCGCGTACCTCACGCAGGACCTGGCTGGCGAGGTCCTCGTCGGCGAGCTCGCTCACCGTGCCGGACGGCGTCGCAGGAGCCGCGCCGCCGGGGCGCCACGGGCGGCCGACCACCGCACGCTGGGCGGGCAGGCCCAGGAGGTCGATGGCGGTGGCGGTCAGGTCGGTGATGGCGACGAGGCCGTCCTGGCGGGTGGAGGTGGCGGTGAGGAAGCCGTGCGGGTACGGCCGGCCGTCCGGGGCGGGGCCGGTGGCGATGGCGACGTGGAGGTGGGCGTTCGGGGTCACGTCGGAGATGCCGGCCACCAGGACGGTGGTGTCGGTGGGGAGCCGCCCGAGCAGGGCGCCGATCTGCTGGTCCGCGCGTTTCGTCGCCTCCTGGCGAGTGGCGGGGGCGAGGGAGGCCGGGACTCCGTACTCGTCGAGCGGCTGCTTCGCCCAGGCGTTCGCGAGGTCGGCGGCTTCCAGGACGATCAGGTTGTACGGGGCGGGGTCGCCGAGGTCAGCAGGGGTGGGGGCGTATTTAGCGATATTTCCGGACTTGTCGGCTGCGGCCAGTGCGGCACCCGGGCCGATGGCGGCGACCTTACCGCCGCCGTCCGTCACGAGTTGCCCCAGCGTGCCCAGCTGCGCGTTGTAACCGGTCTCCGCCTGGTGCGCGGCCAGAGCACTCCAGCCGGGCACCGTGGCGCCACCCTGCGGGGTGGGCTCGGGCTGTGGAGGTGCCGGGCAGCCCTTGCTCGCCGTACCGGCCCGCTGACCTGCCGATACGGTCAGCCACCCGGCGATGGGGCAGGTGATGCCACGGTCAGGCGGCGGCACGGCACGGGTCGAGAGCGAGGCCGAAGCGCCTTGGTCGACGAGACGCCACAGGTTGGGGGTCCTGGCCTCGTCCAGGTCGCTCCACTCCAGTCCCGGCACGCCGACGATGACCACCCGCCCGGCGACCGCGGCCTGCGCCTGAGCCGTACTGGGGCCGGAAGAGGAAGTGACGACGGCGGGAAGCCCGGGGGACGCGACTGAGGCGGCGGACGCGGAGGAGCCGACAACGGAGGAGCCGACAACGGAGGAGCTGACAACGGAGGAGCTGACAACGGAGGAGCTGACGGCGGAGGAGCCAGCAGCGGAAGCGATGAGGGCGGCCGAGGCGGCGGAGGAGGCGACGAGTCCGGAGGGGGTAGCCGAGGCGGCGGAGGAGTCGGAGATGGAAGGGGCGCCCGAGACAGCGGATTTGGGTGCGTTGCCCGCGTGCGCGCCTGAATGCGTACCGGAATCTGCGCCTGAATGTGCGCCTGAATGTGCGCCTGAGTCGGACGACGGGGTGGCTGCGGCGGGGGCGGCCAGGAGGGGGGTGAGGGCGAGGGCGAGCAGGGCGGTGGTGAGGGAGCGGGCGAGTCTGCGGCCAGGAAGGGGAGAAGGCAGGCGAGGGCCGGGGTGGTGGCGCGCTCCGTGCCGGCCCTGGAGCGGGTGCGGCGTGGCGTTCGGCATGTACGGACTCCCCATGTGTGCCCCTCGATCAACAACAGCCACGGTAACGTGCCACACCGTGACAAGTGGCGAGGTGCGGGTGACGCAGCGGCAGTGGTGGGCGTGGGTGATCGTGGCGCTCGCCGTCGCGGCGGCCGTGGCGCCTCTGGTGCACACCTGGCTCACCAATCCCGACGACCAACGGCTGGTCGACCTGGACGTTTACCGTACCGGCG
Organism: Nonomuraea sp. NPDC048882; assembly: GCF_040649755.1. Taxonomy (NCBI): domain Bacteria; kingdom Bacillati; phylum Actinomycetota; class Actinomycetes; order Streptosporangiales; family Streptosporangiaceae; genus Nonomuraea; species Nonomuraea sp. NPDC048882. The sequence goes on along the minus strand of NZ_JBEZGB010000002.1, from coordinate 477,487 downwards.
GGCAGATGCTGCTCGAAGGCCGGCCGGTGTACGACTACGTCACGCCCGCCCCGCAGTTACTGCCGTTCACCTACCCGCCGGTCGCGGCCATGCTGGCCGTGGCGCTGGCCGGGATGTCGTGGGTCACGGCGCAGTGGGTGTGGACGGCCGGGATCTACGTGGCGCTGGCCGTGACGGTCGGATTCTCGTTCCGGCAGGTGCTAGAGGGGCCGCGGCTGCGGAAGTACGCGCCGTGGGTGTTCGGGCTGCTCATGGTGGCGTGCGCGTACCTGATGCCGATCAGGGACCAGGTGCGGTTCGGGCAGGTGGACATCCTGCTGGTCGCCCTGTGCGTGGCCGATTGCGTGGCCAGGCGGCCCTGGTGGCCGCGCGGGTTCCTGATCGGGCTGGCCACGGCGGTCAAGCTGACTCCCGGCGTCTTCCTGATCTACCTGCTGATCACCAGGCAGTGGCGGACGTTCTTCATGGCGTCGTTCGCGGCGGCGGTGCTCACGCTGCTGCCGTTCGCGGTGATTCCGCAGGACGCGGCCGACTTCTGGTTCTCGGCGCTGCTCGACCCCGAACGGCTCGGCGCGAACGCGGCCACCACCAACCAGTCGATCAGGGGCATGTTGATCCGGTTGTACCTGCCCGACCTGCTCACGTCCGTGATCTGGGTGGTGGTCGTGGCCGCCGTCGGGTGGTACGGCTTCAGGGGGGCGCGGGAGGCGTACCGGACGGGTGATTCGCTCACGGCGGTCGCGCTCGTGGGGCTGATGGCCGTGCTGCTGTCGCCGGTCGCGTGGATCCACCACCTGGCCTGGGTGGTCGTGGTGCTGGCCGCGATCGTGGGCGACGGCCGCGACCCGGTCAGGCTGCGCGTCGCCGCCGGGGTGTGGCTGTACTACGTGGTGCCCGTCCCGTGGTGGGGGGTCTCGCTCAAGGCGGCCGACATTCCGGGCGTCAGCCTGGTGCTGGGCAAGATCGTGCAGAACGGGTTCGGCTTGGGAGCGCTGGTCCTGGTGTGGTTGTTGGTGTCCTGGCTGCCGAAACGCCGTGAGCCGGCTTGACACAGCCATTACCCTCTGTGCCGTGCTCGTTACCACTTGGGTGATCGTGGGCGTGGTCGCCGGGGTCACCGGCGTGTCGATCGGCTTCCTGGCGTTGCGGCAGGCCAGAGCCACGATGGAGGAGTGCCGGCGCATGCTCGTCCGGCAGAGCAGCGAGGCCCCGGGCGACCTCAGAGCCATTCGGGACGTGGCCGTGTGCCGGTACGACGCGCTGTCCGAGATGACCGGGCGGCTGTCGTTCTCGGTGGCGATGATCAACGGGCTGGGCGACGGGATCGTGCTGACGTCCATCAACGGACGCAGCGAGACGCGCACGTACGTACGGCCTGTGGTCGGGGGGCGAGGGCAGCAGCCGCTGTCGCCGGAGGAGGAGGACGCGGTACGGGCCGCCCGACTCGGCCTGGGCCCCTTCGTCACCCCCCGCCCTTCCGAGACCTACTGACCGCCGGGCCAGGCTGCCGCCGGGCGACGCCGACCGACACCTCCTCCCGAGGTCTGTCGACCACCCGCGCAGGTTGCCGCTTGGAAGTGCCGACCGGCCTCTTCCCGAGACCTACTGAACGCCCGCGTAGGTTGCCGCCTGGAGGTGCCGAGCGACCTCCTCCCCAGATCCGCAGAGCGCCTGCGCAGGGCCTTCGACCTGCGGATACGCCGTGGGAAGAAACGGCCGCAGGCGCTCTCCACCTGCGGATACCCTGGACGCATGCCCAGACTCGCCTACCTCGGGCCGGAAGGGACCTTCACCGAAGAGGCCCTGCGCCTGCTCGACCCCACCGCCGAGCGGCTGCCCTGCGCCACCGTGAGCGCGGCGCTCAACGCCGCCCGCGCGGGCGACGCCGACGGCGCGGTGGTGCCGCTGGAAAACTCGATCGAGGGCGCGATCACCACGACGCTCGACGAGTTCGCCTGGGGCGAGCCGTTGCTGATCACGGCCGAGCTGCTGCTGCCGGTGCAGTTCTCGCTGCTGGCGCCCCCGGGCACCGAGATTCCGCACATCAAACGGGTCTACACGCATCCCGCGGCCATCACCCAGACCCGCGCCTTCCTCGCGCGTGAGCTGCCCGACGCCGTCGTGGTGGCCGCGCCCTCGACCGCCGCCGCCGCGCAGGAGGTCTCGCTGCCCGGCTCGCCCTATGACGCCGCCATCGCCGCCCGCATCGCCGGCGAGCACTACGGGCTGGTGGAGCTGGCCACCGACATCGGCGACAGATCCGACACCGTGACGAGGTTCGTCCGAGTCGGCCGTCCAGGCGCGCTACCCGACCCGACCGGCTCCGACCGCACCTCGCTCGTGGTCTTCCTGGCCGACGACCACCCGGGCGCGCTGCTGGAGATGCTGACCGAGTTCTCGGTGCGCGGGGTCAACCTGACCCGCATCGAGTCGCGACCGACCGGGGGCGGCATCGGGCGCTACTTCTTCCACTTCGACTTCGAGGGCCACGTCGCCGACGCCCGCGTCGGGGAAGCCATCGCCGGCCTGCACCGCATCTGCGGCGAGGTCCGCTTCCTCGGCAGCTACCCCCGCGCCGACGGCATCGCACCCCAGATCAAACCGGGCACCTCCAACCTGGAGTTCACGGAGGCCGGCGACTGGCTGACCAGGATCCGAGCCGGCAAGGTCTGAGCGAGGGCGGTCGGTTGCCTGGTCTTCGGGCCAGGGCCGGCGCTCCGCGTCGGCACATGCCTTATGCCGGCCCGTGGCTCCGGTCATGAGCGGTTCGGGCGGAAGGCGGCTGGCCCGCGTTCACCCCGCCAACCAAACGACTCACCAACCCCATTGGGACGTGACCCCCAGCCAACCAAGCGACTCACCAACCCGCCAGCCGGAACGACTTTCCGGCTCCAGGCTGCTTCAGTGACGTCGGCCCGCCGCGTCGGACCTCGTCCGACCTGCCCGTCAGACCGACTCCTCACCACGAGCCCAGCTCAGCAATCGGAACCACATTCCCGACCAGAGCCGGTCCCCAACACCGGGAGTCGTTCCATGGGGGGATCGGGTGGTTCGGTGGCGCGGGTGGGAAAGCAGGGGCGGAACGCCTCCGTACGCCGGTAGCCTTTGTTTGTGATTGACCTGCGTACCCTTCGTGAGGACCCCGACCGGCTACGGGCGTCGCAGCGTGCCCGCGGTGAGGACGACTCGATCGTCGACACGCTGCTCGACCTCGATGAGCGCCGCCGATCCGCGCTGACCTCGTTCGAGTCTCTGCGTGCCGAGCAGAAGAGTATGGGCAAGTCGGTCTCCAAGGCGCAGGGTGAGGAGAAGGCCGCGCTGCTCCAGCGGGCCAAGGAGCTCGCGGGTCAGGTGAAGGCCGCCGAGTCCGAGGCGGAGAAGCTGGCCGCCGAGCTGGACGGCGTGCTTCAGACGGTGCCCAACATCGTCGAGGAGGGCGCACCGGAGGGCGGCGAGGACGACTACGTCGTGCTTGAGACCCACGGCGAGCCCCGCACGTTCGACTTCGAGCCGAAGGACCATCTGGAGCTGGGCGAGGCGCTCGGCGCGATCGACATGGAGCGCGGCGCCAAGGTGTCGGGCTCGCGGTTCTTCTTCCTCAAGGGCGTCGGCGCCCGGCTGCAGCTCGGCCTGCTCAACATGGCCATGCAGCAGGCGATCGAGGCCGGGTTCATCCCGATGATCACTCCGGTGCTGGTCAAGCCGGAGACCATGCAGGGCACCGGCTTCCACGTCGCCCACGACAAGGAGATCTACCGGCTCCCCGAGGACGACCTCTACCTGGTCGGCACGTCGGAGGTGTCGATGGCCGGCTACCACGCCCAGGAGATCCTCGGCGGCGACGAGCTGCCGCTGCGTTACGCGGGCTGGTCGTCGTGCTTCCGGCGCGAGGCCGGCTCGTACGGCAAGGACACCAGGGGCATCATCCGGGTCCACCAGTTCGACAAGGTCGAGATGTTCTCCTACGTGCGCCCTGAGGACGCCCAGGAGGAGCACAAGCGCCTGCTCGACTGGGAGAAGGAGATGCTGGCCAAGATCGAGGTGCCGTACCGGATCATCGACACGGCCGCGGGCGACCTCGGCATGTCGGCGGCGCGCAAGTTCGACTGCGAGGCGTGGATCCCGACCCAGGGCCGCTACCGCGAGCTGACCTCGACTTCCAACTGCACCGAGTTCCAGGCGCGCAGGCTGGCGGTCCGCTATCGCGACAAGGACGGCAAGCCCCAGCACCTGGCCACCCTCAACGGCACGCTGGCCACGACCCGCTGGATCGTCGCCATCCTGGAGAACCACCAGCAGGCCGACGGCTCCGTGGTGGTCCCCGAGGCGCTGCGCCCGTACGTGGGGCTGGACGTGCTCACCCCGGGCAAGTGATCGGAGCCGCGTGACCGGCTTCGCGTGACGGGTGACTCTGTTTCGAGTGACCGGACAGGGTGACTGGACAGGGTGACTGGATGCGCGTGGCCGGCTCCGGGCCGCCGGGCCGCTGACCACCGAGCACTGCTTTCGGCCACCGGTTTCGGTCGCAGACTGCGGGAGACCGGATTCGCGCGGCCGATTCCGGGGACCGGCTGCGTGAGACCGGGATCTGGGGGACCGGATCGAGGTGGGCGGTAGGTCCGGAAGCGGTTATTCGTCCGGGAAGTGCTTCGGGTGGCGGGCGTCGCGTCTGATGAGGGCGGCGCTCGTCAGGACGACGACGGCGGTCAGGAGTGTCGCGAGGGCGGCCGCGGCCGAGTACGACTCGGGCGTCCCCCGGGCCCACCCCTCGAACGGCAGGTAGACGCTCGCGTACACCAGCGGTGCCGCCAGCACCCCCACGGCCGCCGCCGCGGGTCGTGTCCGGCCCGTCGCCGCCAGCACGACGCAGATCACGCCGCCCGTCAGTAGGGCGAGGAAGCCGAGGACCCGCAGCGGGAGCCAGTCGTCCGAGGATGCCACCGGCCAGCCGTTGAGCAGGAGCAGCAGGCCCAGACAGGCGGCCACCGCGGAGCCCGTGTACGCGCGGGTGTACCGGCGCAGACCAGCCCCCACTCCGCCGAACAGCACGCAGGCGGCGAGGAAGAGTGCCACGCCCCATTCGGGATCCATGTCCACCTCGACCGTTCTGAGCCCCGGCCAGCCGATCCGGCGCCAGGTGCCCGATGTGTCGCGGATCGCCAGCCCGTCCATGCCGTTCGCCACGATGACGACGTGCCCGCCGGGCCGCGCCTGGACGGCCAGGGCCTTGGAACGCAGGTCGGTGGGCAGGCCCCCGTACTGCCTGGACACGCGCTCCAGCGCGTCGCCGGTGACCTCCCAGGAGGGCTGCCACGTACGTCCCCCGTCGTCCGACTGCTCCACGCCCAACCGGTTTCCGATGATCCGGTAGCACCTCGTGGCCTGCCCGGGCACGCACTGGGCGCTCTGGCCCGGCCTGGGGTCGTGGTCGCCGGTGATCTGCGACCAGCTGAGCCCTCCGTCGTCGGAGATCCACGTGGTCCTGCCGTACGTGAACACGCTGATCCGGCCGCCCGAATCCACCTCGACGGACTCGGCCGAAAACGGGGGCGTCGCGGAGGAGGTGGCGGTGACCGCGATCAGGGCCAGCGGCATCGTCACGATGATCCGCCACCGGGACGAGGAGGGCTGTCTGAGGCTGCGGGCGCGTACCCACCAGGCGAGGGCGAGGGCGGGCAGCGCCAGGAGGTCCGTAGGATCGGCCAGGACGCGCGAAGGGCCCGCGACGAGGGTCCAACCCTGGGAGGCGAGCTCAGCGCCCGTCTCCGTCGTCTTCACGAGCGCGAAGGCCACCCCCGTCACCATGATCGCTGCCAGGTCCGCCCGGCGCGGCAGCAGCGGTGCCAGCAGGGCCGGCGCCACGACGAGCCCCGCGACGTCGCTGAGCTTGCCGGTGACGAAACCCGGCCAGGTGTGTTTGAGCAGGTGGTCGTTGATCAACAGCACGAGCACCCCGGCAACGGTCACGGGGTGACACAGCCACGCGTACCTCATAAACAGGACGACCGCTACGGGCGTCCGGTGGTTCAAGGGTTACGTGAGTCGAGTCACAGCCGTGACCAACCCGACACCAGCACAACCAGGGAGCGGGCCGGCCGGCAGATGAACTTGTGGACGCCGCCGGGGTACCCGCAGGGGTGGCCGCAGGGGTGGCCGCAGGGGGTGAGCGTGACCGGTCCGATGTCGGTGAAACCAGTCGGATGCACCTGCGGGGCCGGGTCCGACGCACGCGGGATGGGGTTCGGCGCAGGCGAGGCTGACCCGACACGGGCGTAACCGGCTCGATGCCAGTGGGACCGACCCGACCCACCAGCGGGACCGGTCTGAGGCAAGCGTGATCGCCCTGGCCTCAGCGTGATCGGCCCGACGCAGGTGGGACTGGCCGGACACCCGCGTGGTCACCCCGACGCAGGCGCTCCGCCGGCGGCGCGGCCGGACGCAAGCGTGGTCCCCCGACATCGGCGTGATCGGGCCGACACTGGCGGAACCGACCCGACCCGACCCGGGCGGAACGCGGAACCAACCCGACCCGGGCGGTACCGACCCCACAAGGGCGGAGTCGAACCGACACGGCCGGAGCCGACCCCACGCGGGAGCCGACCCCACACGGGCGGACCAACGGATGCGCTCGGACCTGTCTGATGCAGGCGGGGCCGGCTGGATACACGTGGAACCGGCCCCACACGGGCGGGCCGGCCCCACACGGGCGGGGCAGGCCCCACACGGGCGGGGCAGGCCCCGTACAAGCAAAAGACCGGAGCCCGCTGGAAGCGAACTCCGGTCTATCTCGCTGCTACAGGTTAGAGGGCTCGGACCTGTGAGGCCTGCGGCCCCTTCTGGCCCTGCGTGATCTCGAACTCGACCCGCTGGCCGTCTTCAAGGCTGCGGTAGCCGTTGCCGACGATCTCGGAGAAGTGCACGAACACGTCCGGCGCACCGCCGTCCGGGGCGATGAAGCCGAAGCCCTTCTCGGCGTTGAACCACTTGACGGTTCCCTGAGCCATAAAAGCTCTCCCTCAGGATGTGAATCTATGGGACCCACACCTCGTGGGTCCCGGTGTGTCGTACAGCAAGCACCCGGGGTGGCTCAGACAAAGTCATGCTGGTTTTCACTACGGGATCAGCTAATACAACGCCATCACATCTAACACCATTCTGGAGCGTTGGTGTTCCCGTCCCAACGAAGATTTCTGTCAGGCGGCATCACCGGGCAAACTGGAACCTGTTATGCAGAGCCTTCCCGCACCGCGCCTAGTGGCCACCGACCTCGACGGTACCGCGTTGCGCACCGACGGAACCGTGTCTCCCCGCACGGTCGCCGCCTTCGCCAAAGTCGAGGAATCCGGGGCCGTGCTGGCGTTCGTGACGGGGCGTCCGCCCCGGTGGATGGGCGGTGTGGCGAGTGCGGTACGTCACCGTGGGCTGGCCGTCTGTGCAAACGGAGCGCTGATCTACGATCTCCATACCGAACGGATAGTGGAATCTCACCTGATCACGGTCGAGGTACTCGAGGAAGTCGTCGCTCAGCTAAGAGCGAACGTGTCGGATCTCGTATTTTCGGTCGAGTATGAAGCGGGTTTTGCGCATGAGTCGGATTTCCTGCTGAGTGACCGGGACAGGCGCCCGGGAGCCGTCGGCGCCGCCTCGATGACCTCGCGCCCGTGCGCCAAGCTGCTGGCGCTGCATCCGATCATGGGCGCGGACGAGCTTCAGGCCACGGTGGAGGAACTGGTGGGGCATCTGGTGACGGCCACGCACTCCAGCGGGAGGGGCCTGATCGAGATGAGCGCCCTGGGCGTGACGAAGGCGACGGCCCTGGCGGCGCTCGCCGGGCAGCACGAGATCAAGCCTTCGCAGACCGTGGCCTTCGGTGACATGCCGAACGACCTGCCCATGCTGAGTTGGGCAGGCACGTCGTACGCGGTCGCCAACGCGCACCCGGCCGTGCTGGCGGCGGTCGATCACGTGACCGCGACCAACGACGACGACGGGGTCGCGAAGGTGATCGAGGAGCTCTACGCGTAGCCCCCGCCCGCCGAGCGATGAGCTCTACGCGTAGCCCCCCGGCCGCCGAGCGATGAGCTCTACGCGTAGCCCCCCGGCCGCTACACAGCCGGTCGCTACACAGCCGGTCGCTACACAGCCGGTCGCTACACAGCCGGCCGCTACAAAGCGGACGGCAGCTACACAGCGGTCGGCGGCTACAGGTAGGGGCCGGAACCGCCGTGGGGTCGCTGGGGGCCGCCGTCGTCGCCCTGCGGCACGCCCGGCAGCGCCCTGCGCATCTGCTCCAGCTGGGCGCGCGCGGCCATCTGCTGCGCGAACAGCGTGGTCTGGATGCCGTGGAACAGGCCTTCGAGCCATCCGACCAGCTGGGCGTGCGCGATGCGCAGCTCGGCCTCGCTCGGCGGCGTGCCGTTCTCGTCGGTGAACGGGAGCGACAGCCGCTCCAGCTCGTCGACCAGCTCGGGCGCGAGGCCGTCCTCAAGCTCCTTGATGGAGGACTCGTGGATCTCCTTCAGGCGCTTGCGGCTGGCCTCGTCGAGGGGAGCCGCGCGGACCTCCTCGAGAAGCTGGCGGATCATGCTGCCGATGCGCATCACCTTGGCGGGCTGCTCGACCAGGTTGGTGACCGAGCGGTCGTCCTCGCCGCTATCGCCCTGACCTTGGAAGTCAGGACCCACCACCACGATGTGGGGGGTGTTGTTGTCCTCAGCATTCATAACACTCACCGTACTAGCAGGATCTTGCCGACGTGCTCCCCTGAATCCAACATTCGGTGAGCTTCGGCGGCATCTGACATGGGCACCTCCGCGTAGATCACCGGACGTACGGCACCGGCCCCGACCAGGGGCCAGACGTTGTCGACGACGCTGCGGACGATGACGCCCTTCTCGTCCACGGGACGCGAGCGCAGCGCCGTGGCGTGCACGGAGGCGCGCTTGGCGAGCAGCATGCCGAGGTCGAGCTCGGCCTTGCGCCCGCCCTGCAGCCCGATGATCACCAGCCGACCGCCGGTCTTGAGCGCGCGCACGTTTCCGGCCAGGTATTTCGCGCCCATGATGTCGAGGATGACGTCGGCGTGAACCTTGTCCGCGAAGTCCTCCTCGCGGTAGTTGATCACCTCGTCGGCGCCGAGCTCCCTGACGCGCTCGGCCTTGGCCTCCGAGCCGACCGTGGTGACGACGTACGAGCCGAGCGCCTTGGCGAGCTGGATCGCGAAGCTGCCGATGCCGCTGGCGCCGCCGTGCACGAGCAGCGTCTCGCCCCTGCGCAGCCGTCCGAGCATGAACACGTTCGACCAGACCGTGCACGCCACCTCAGGCAGCCCGGCGGCCGCGTGCAGCGGCACCCCTTCGGGCACGGGCATGACCTGCTGCCACGGTACGGCTACGCGCTCGGCGTAACCGCCGCCCCCGAGCAGCGCGCACACCTCGTCCCCCGGCTTGAACTGCTCCACGTCCGCCCCGACCTCGGCCACCACGCCCGAGACCTCCAGCCCCAGGTACGGTGACGAGCCGGGAGGAGGGTCGTAGAATCCCTGCCGCTGCAGGACATCGGCCCGATTCACCGCCGAGGCGGTCGTCTCGATGAGCACGTCGCCCCGCTCGACGCTCGGCTCCGGCACCTCGTGCCACTCCAGGACCTCGGGTCCGCCCGGCTTGACGATCTCAATGGCTCGCATGCGAACCACGGTAGCCGGGCAAAGAAGTTCTGGGTTGCCGGGCTGTGCCGGAGCATGTGGCGTTAACCTGCAATGTATTTGCTGCCCCTTTAGACCCACCCGAGGGGGAACACGGTGGCAAGACACGATCGAGAAGAATCTCTCGAGGAACAGCTGGCCTGGCTCGACGCGATCAAGGAGACGGAGGAGGCGCCCGTTCCGGTCAGCGCCTCGGCCGCCGTCGCCGACGAGCCGGTCGCTTCGCCGTACCCCAAGGACCCCTGGCTGCACGTGCCGCAGCAGCACGACACGCCGACGCCGCCGCTGTTCCGCGCGGCGGTCGACTCCGTGTACGGCCCCGAGGCCGCCGAGGACCTTCCCCAGGCGGAGAGCGAGGCCACCCAGTGGCTCGACCGGGCCGCTCTTCAGGACAAGCCCGCCCCGAGCGTCGAGGATCCCTTCCACGCGCCGCTGAAGCCGCTGCCGCGCCCCGACGACACCGACGCCTTCTCGCTGCCGCTCACGCCGCCCCAGCCGGCTGAGAGCAAGCCCCAGCCGGCCGCGAGCAAGCCCGAGGCGGCCGGGAGCGGCACCGAGACGTCGGGGAGCAGGGCCGAGGCGGCGCAGGACGAGCCGTGGCCGCACATCCCCGACTGGGCGCGGGAGTCCACGGAGAGCGAGGAGACGCGGCGTCCCGAGGCCGTCAAGGAGCCCGCGGACGACGAGTCGGCGGGTGCCGAGTCGGCGGGTGCCGAGGCCGCTTCTGTCGAGCCCGCTCATGTCGAGTCGGTACGCGACGAGCCGGCCGTGACGGAGACCAAGTCCCCGTGGGCGGACACCCAGCCGCGCAACGAGGCCCCGTCATGGGCCCAGGAACAACGCGACGAGGAGCCGGGCGCAGCAGCGGGTACGGCGGAGGCGCCGTCTTCCGCGGAGCGGCCGCCGTGGGCCGAGCCGTCCGAGACGCTGCCGCGCAGCGAGCGCCCGCAGTGGGGCGAGCCCGAGCCGCGCTCCCAGGAGTCGTCCCCGTCGTTGCGGACGCCGCTCCACGGGTCCCAGGAGCCGTCGCGTGACGAGGCCGCGGAGCCCGAGCGGCTGTCGTGGAGCACGGAGCAGCCCGCCAAGTGGGGCGACGAGCAGCGGCTCACCTGGTCCGACGAGCCGTCCGCGTGGTCCGGCGAACACCCCGCGTGGTCCCAGGATCGTTCCCAGCAGGATGACGAGCGGGCGCACAAGGACGAGCGTCCGCAGCGGGACGACGAGCGTTCCGCCGGCGACGAGGCACGACCCCAGCAGGAGGAGCCCCAGCGCTCTCCGTGGGACGAGCCACAACGTTCCCCATGGGACGACCCGCAGCGGTCCCAGCGCGAGGAGCCGCAGGGTTCCCAGCGGGACGAGCCGCGCCGTTCGCGACGGGCGCAACAGCCCGACAACCCGGCCAGGAGCGAGCCGTCCGAGCGCCCCCAGTGGGCCGACCAGCCGCAGTGGGCCGACCAGCAGGAATGGCGGCCCGCCGAACGCGAGATCCCGCCGCCGACTCAGCCTCGCCGCCGCCCGGCCCCCATCCCCGTCTTCACCGCCCCGCCCAGGCCCCCGGTCACCGGACGCCCGACGGCGGAGAGCCTCGACCCGGAGTCCCTGCTACGCGGACGGCGTAACGCGCCCTCCAAGGGCTGGCGCCGTGTCGTCTACAAGGCGTCCGGCGGCTGGATCAAGCCGGGCGAGCCCCCGGAGGTGCGCCGCCGCCGCGAGCTGCTCACCAGGGCCCGCACCCCGGTGACGGCCGGGCACCACCGGGTGGCCGTGCTGAGCCTGAAGGGCGGCGTGGGCAAGACCACGACCACGGTCGGCCTCGGCGCCACGCTGGCCTCCGTACGCGGTGACCGCGTCATCGCCGTCGACGCCAACCCCGACCGGGGCACGCTGTCCGACAAGCTGGCCCTGGAGACCTCGGCCACCGTGCGCGACCTGCTCAACGAGCGCGACCAGGTCAAGCGGTACGTCGACATCAGGGCGTTCACCTCGCAGGCGCCCTCGCGGCTTGAGGTGCTGGCCTCCGACCGTGACCCTGCGGTCTCCGAGGCGTTCAGCGGCTCCGACTACCAGGACGTCTCCCAGGTCCTGGAGAACTTCTACTCGATCTGCATCACCGACTGCGGCACCGGCCTGCTCCACTCCGCCATGGGCGGCGTGCTCGGGCTGGCCGACCAGATCGTGCTGGTCAGCTCCCCGTCGGTCGACGGCGCCAGGGCGGCCTCGGCGACGCTCGACTGGCTGGAGGCCCACCACTACGCCGACCTGGTCAAGAACGCCACCGTGGTGCTCTGCAGCGTCAGGCCCAGGTCGAAGTCGGCCGTCGACATCAGGAAGCTGGAGGCCCACTTCGCCGCACGGTGTCGTGCGGTGATCAGGGTGCCCTATGACCCGCATCTGGAGGAGGGCGCGGAGATCGACCTGGACCGGCTCCAGGATGCGACGAGGGAGGCCTACCTGCAGCTCGCCGCCAGTGTGGGCGATGCCTTCGCGGGGACCCGCGAGTGAGCGGAGGGTGTGGGATTCGAACCCACGAGGCCATCGCTGACCTGGCCGCTTTCAAGGCGGCTGCACTCGTCCACTATGCGAACCCTCCCGTGCGGAAACCACGATAGCGGCTGTGGTGGCAGGGGTGTACGTTCAGGTGGTGGCGGATCTCGACGTCGAGGTGCAGCGCGGCGCCTGCCGAGCGCTCGTGCGCCTGAGCGGTGACCTCGACAAGCTCACGGCTCCGCTGCTGAAGGACTGCCTGGTGACGCTGTTCACCGAGGGGCGCGTGGAGATCGTGATCGACGCGGCCGAGCTGGAGTTCTGCGACTCCAGCGGCCTGTGGGTGCTGGTCGAGCACCAGCGCAGGATCTCCGCGCACGCCGGGAGCCTGGGCCTCGTCGGCGTGCACGGCGTCTTACAGCGGGTGCTCGACGTCACAGGGCTCAAGGCCGCCTTCGACCGCGTGGTCCCCGCAGAGCTCTGACCCGCCGGAGACCTGACCGCACGAAGACCGCATGAAGCGAAGACCGCGCGAAGACCGCACGAAGCGAAGACCGCGCGAGCCCGTCCGACCGGCGCGAGCTCAGCCGCCGAGCTGCGTGAGCAGCCACTTGGGGCCCACGGTTTCCGCGCCCAGCTCCCCGACCCGCTCCTTCAGCCCCCGGTCCGCCGTCACGACGAGCACCCGCTCCCACGGCTTGGCCTGACGCACGACGTCCACGATGGCGTCGTCGCCGCTCCCCGTAGCCGCCACCACCTGGATCCCCGGTACGGCAGGAGCCTCACGGGCCGCCCCCTCCACGACCGCCACCATCCGCGGATACCACTGCGCCAGCACCGGATGCGTCAGCCGCAGCCCCGACACGTCGTTCAGCAGCCGCGTCGCCGCCCCCAGCCGGTCGTTCCACCAGCCGCGCTCGGCCCGCGCCCCGACGATGTTGGCCACGTCGAGCACCAGGGTCTCGGGGTGGATCGCGCCCTGGATGTCGCTCCACGTGGCGGCGAAGCCGGGATGCAGCTCACGGTCGGCGATCTCGGGCAGCGCCAGCCAGCGCAGCTCGGTGCTCTCGCCGTTGGCCGGCGCGGCGGCCAGCAGCTCGGCCGAGGCGGCGATCACCGTCTCGAACGTCCACCCGCCGTGGTCGTCGAGGTAGACGCCCCGCACGCGCAGCCCTTCGCCGCCGAGCGCCGCCTCCTCGCGGGCCTCGCGCAGCGCGCTGGTGACGGCGTCCTCGTGGCTGTCGCGGGCGCCGCCAGGCAGCCCCCAGGTGCCGCCGTGGTGACTCCACAACGCGCGCTTCTGCATGAGCACGTACGGCACGCCGAGCTCGTCGTGGTGGACGACCAGCAGCCCGGAGGCCCCATGGACGCCCCAATGCCGATGGCCCTGCGCGCACTCGGTCCAGCCGTCGCCGTCCTTAGCTGCCATGAGGGGATTGTCTCAGCCTCCGCCCTTGGAGAAATGCTGGTAGTCCTTGGTGCCCGACCAGTAGCCGCCCCACTCCCAACCGACGCGGGAGAAGGCCTTGACGACCTTGTCACCGGGGTTTACTACACCTTTACCGCTTACAGGCCGTTTAGCGAACTTTTTCGCATTCTGGTGTGCCGTGCTGCCACTTGCGGTGACATATGGGTTCTCGCGGGGATTGATGTCTATCGCTTCCCCATAGGCGTGATTCGACCAGTTGCTCGACCCGGTCGCCGGGCGGCAGTTGAAGGCCGAGGTGTTGTCGGCGTCGATCGAGTCGTAGTCGTCGCCCTTGTACGCGTCCACCAGCTTCATCTGCTTGATGGGCCAACGCCATCCGTACAACCTCTTGAAGACCGTCACGATGTCGCCGGTCACCGTCTTACGCACGACCAGCTGCCCGGTGTGCGCCTTGTCGTCGAAGCCCCAGTACGTCAGCGTGACCAGCCGCAGGTCCCGGTAGTGGACCGGGCAGCCGGGACGCCAGGAGTACGGGAGCTGGTCGCGCGCGACCCGGGAGACCTTCGCGCTGAACGGCGGCGGCCCGGTCGGGCTGGGGGCCGGAGTGGACTTCTGCCCGGCGGAGGCGGGCACGGACATGGGTGATTCGGGCGTCTCGTGGACGGAATCCGAGGTCGCGGGCGAGGCGACCGGCTCTCCCGCGCCGCACGAAACGGACGCGAGCACCACGAACGCCATGGCGGCAGCACGTTTCATCTCGCCACCATATGCGACATCCGCCCTGGTCAGGGCACTATCAGCACAGTACGGCGAGCCCGCTTCGCCAGCCCGGAGGAAACCGAGCCCAGCCACGACCTGCGCGAGCGGCCCACGACGATCGCGTCGGCCCGGTACGCGCTGGCCAGCGTCTCCAGCTCGCGCGCCGCGTCACCCCGCACGCTGACGAACTGCCACGGCACCCCGGCGCCGCGCAGCTCGTCCCTGAGCTCCTCGGTCAGGTCGCAGGCCGAGTCGGGGATGATCGGCGACCCGGCCCAGAACCAGAGGGGGGTGGCGTAGAGCGCCTCGACGAAGGCGATGAGCAGCGCGGCGTCGTCCCTGCGGGCGAGCCCGGCCGCGTACGCGAGTGCGTTGCGGCTCGGGCCCGATCCGTCGAAGCCCACGACGAGCAGGCCGGCGCCGTCCTTGCCGATCTCGAAGCGCCCTTCGGGGAGCTCGCCTTCCAGCGGCTCCCACCGAGGGTCCGCGCCATTGCCGAACACGGCATGTCTCGCGTCAGGACTCGGTGCGCCTGCCGCGCGAGGCCAGCTCGCGCAGGGCATCGGCGGCGTAGACGACGAGGGTCACGAACGACACCGCGGCGATCCCGCCGCCGAGCCACAGGTCGTTGACCGTCGCGTCCGCGTAGGTGGCGCCGCGGGGCTGGTAGCCGACCGCGAACGGCGCGGCGACCAGCCACAGACCGCCGAGGAACAGCAGGACGAGGGCGGACACGCCCAGCTTCGCCGTCATCGGTTCTCCTCCACTCCAACGAGGGACGTCTTGCCGTTGTGGCGGTGCTCGCCGCCGCCGGGACGGGATCCGGTGCTCAGGTCCTCACGCAGCGCCTCGACGAGCGGCGCCAGCAGGCTGGCCAGCTCCGCGGAGGACGCCTGCGGCGCGGGGACCGGCACCGGCTCGGGCTCAGGCTCGGCCTTGCGTGGCTTGGGCTCCACCAGCCCGCGCAGTACGAGCTCCTCGCGGATGGCCAGCACGAAGGCGATGGCGCCGATCAGTCCCACGACCGCCACGCCGAGCCCGGTGAAGAACTCGGACTGGGTGGCGTTCGTCCAGTCGGCGTCCTCCGGCTGGCCGCCGAGGGCGAAGGGCGCGATCATCAGCCACAGCCCGGCCGGCACGGCCAGGGCCGCGGCGACGGCGCCCACGAACTTGCGAATCATTGCGAGATTCCTCCTGTTACGAGGTCCTTCTGTGGCGGCGTGGCCTGCGCGATCAGGGTGCGCGAGGTGGGCCGCAGCACGTCGTGCACGACCGCCCTGGCCCGTTCGCGCTCGGAGCGCTCGTCGGGTGGCGCCAGCCTGGCGACCGCGCTCAGCAGCGCCGAGCGCTCGCCGTTCACCCGTTCGATGCGCTGGGAGATGAGTTCGAGCAGGAGGCCCGCCAGGACCAGGTCGTCCTTGCTGAGCGGCTTGGCCGCGGGCTCGGGCGGCAGGCTCGAGCCCCGCAGCGGCAGTTCCTTGAGGAAGAGCGTGGCCAGGAACCCGAGCAGGGCGATGGGCACGCCCACCAGGAACACGGTCTCCAGGCCGCGGGTGAACGACTCCAGCACGATGTTCTTGATCGGCGTGGGCAACAGCTGGATGGCGTCGGGGCTGCCGAGCTTGACGTCCCCGCCGCCCGGCAGCGAGATGTGCGCGGCCTGCAGCATCTCGGCCATCTCGTCCTTGAGCCGGCCGGTCAGGATCGCGCCGAACGCGGAGACGCCGACGGCGCCGCCCAGCGACCTGAAGAACGACACGCCAGACGTGGTCGCGGCCATGTCGCGCAGCTCGGAGCCGTTCTGCGCGGCCAGGATGAGCATCTGCATGGACAGGCCGAGACCGGTGCCCAGCACCGCCACGTCGGCCCCGATGAGCCACTCGCTGGAGTCGACGTGCAGCCTGGACAGCAGGAACAGGCCGGCCGCCACGATGAGCAGGCCCATGACCGGGAAGATCTTCCACCTGCCGGTCTGGGTGACGATCTTGCCGGAGATCACGCCCGACAGGAACAGCGCCACCACCATGGGCAGCGTCATCAGGCCCGAGTTGGTCGGGCTGAGCCCCTTGACGATCTGCAGGTACTGCGGCAGATAGATCATCGCGCCGAACATCGCCATGCCGACGAACAGCGAGGCCAGGCTGGTGAGCACGAACGTCGGGTTGCGGAACAGCCGCGGCGGCAGGATCGGGTTACGCGCGGTGCGCTCCGACAGCACCGCCAGAGCCAGACTGAGCAGCGCGATCGCGGACAGGGCGTAGGTCCAGAACGAGTTCCACTCGAACTCGACGCCGCCGAGCGTCAGCAGCAGCATGAGCGCGCTCGCGCTCGCCGTGATCGTGGTGGCGCCCCAGATGTCGATCGACGTGCTGCGCTTGATCCGCTCCAGCTTCAGCACCTTCTGGATGACCACGAAGGCCACCACCGCGAACGGCACCACCACGTAGAAGCACCAGCGCCAGCCCAGCCAGTCGGCGTCCACGATGAATCCGCCCAGCAAGGGGCCCGCGACCGTGGAGATGCCGAAGACGGCGCCCATGTAGCCGGAGTAGCGGCCGCGCTCCCTGGGAGAGACGATGTCCCCCAGGATCACCTGCGACAAGGCCGACAATCCGCCCACACCCAGGCCCTGGATGGCCCGCGCCGCGATGAGCTGTCCGATGTCCTGCGACAGGCCGGCCACCAGCGAGGCCGCGACGAACAGCCCCAGCGCGGTCTGGAACAGGAGCTTGCGTCCGAAGACGTCGGACAGCTTGCCCCACAACGGCGTGGACACCGTCATCGTCAGCATGGTCGCGCTCGCGACCCATGAGTACTGGTCCTGACCGCCTAGTTCCCCCACGATCGTCGGCAGCGCGGTGCCCACCACAGAGGTCGAGATCATCGACGTGAGCATCGCGAGCATGAGCCCGGACATGATCTCGAGGATCTCGCGGTGGGAATAGTGCCGCTTCGCGGGAGATGCGGCCTGCGCCTGGGCTACCAAGACACCCACATCCCCTTCTTACAGACATAAACCACTTGAGTATACGCATGTTTACTAGCCGCGCGGTTAGTGGGGTGTGGGTTGAGTAGAGTGCGGGCATGAGTCCCCAGGTGACTGAGGTCAGGCCACGCGATCGCGAGGCCACCCGGGAGCGGATTTTGCGGGCCGCCCGCATGTTGTTCGGCGAGCAGGGCTATGAGCAGGTGACCGTACGCATGATCGCGGCGGCGGCCGATGCCAACATCGCCCTGGTGGGCCGGTATTTCGGCTCGAAGGCCGGCCTCTTCGCGGCAGTCCTTGAGGGCGAGCCGGCCTTCAGCGCGCTGTTCGAGGGCGACGAGCGGGGGCTGCCCAGGCGGCTGGCCGAATACGCGGCCGAGCGCATGCGGCAGCCGCCGGACAGCCCGATCCTGCGCACGCTCGAACGCTCGGCCCGCCACCCCGAGGTGCAGGCAGTGGCCAGGGAGCGGCTGATCTCGGCGGTGCTGATCCCACTGGAGGCCAAACTCTCCGGGCCCGACGCCCGGTCAAGGGCCCGCATGGCCGCGTCGGTCTTCCTCGGCATCGGGGTCATGCGCCGCAGGGTCGGCCCCGAGCAACCCACGCCGGCCGACGTCGACCGGCTGACCGCCGTCTTCGAGGCCTGCCTGACGGAGTGAAAGTTTCACCCGCTTCCTCGGGTTTGACCTGCGGTGACGGCTAAAGGATCGATCCGATGTCTTTGTCCGGCGAGCCCGGCTCCCTAGCATCCGGGGTGCCGGTGGGAGCGCTCCCACACGACGGACGGAGTTATCCACATGTCTCGCAGCAGGTCCGTGCTGGCGGTGCTCCTCGCGGCGGCCGCCTCGGCCGTGGCGGGGGCGGTCGTCCTCTCCTCCTCCACCGCCCAGGCCGCCGACTCCGCTTTCTACGTGGATCCCCAGACGAACGCCGCCAAGTGGGTGGCGGCCAACCCGAACGACAGCCGTACCGGAGTGATCAGGGACAGGATCGCCGCGGTGCCGCAGGGCCGGTGGTTCGCCACCTACAACCCCGCGACCGTGCGCGGCCAGGTGGACGCCTACGTCGGCGCCGCCGCGGCGGCCGGCAAGATCCCGATCATGGCCGTGTACGCCATGCCGAACCGCGACTGCGGCGGCCCCAGCGCGGGCGGCGCGCCCGACCACGCGGCCTACCGGGCCTGGATCGACCAGATCGCGGCCGGGCTCGGCGGCCGGCCGGCCACCGTCGTCCTCGAACCCGACGCCCTGGCGATCATGACCAACTGCATGAACTCCTCCGAGCAGGCCGAGGTGAAAGCCTCCATGGCCTACGCCGGCAAGCGGTTCAGGGCGACGTCGCCGCAGGTGAAGGTGTACTTCGACATCGGGCACGACGCCTGGCTGTCACCCTCGGAGGCCGCCTCCCGGCTGACCGGCGCGGACGTGGCCAACAGCGCCGACGGCATCGCGGTCAACACCTCGAACTACCGCGCCACGGCGGGGCTGGTGTCGTACGCGAAGAACATCATCGCGGCGACCGGCGTCTCCCGGCTCAAGGCGGTCATCGACACCAGCCGCAACGGCAACGGCCCCGCCGGCAGCGAGTGGTGCGACCCGGCCGGGCGCGCCACGGGCACCTGGAGCACCACGGACACGGGCGACTCCGCGATCGACGCCTACCTGTGGGTCAAGCCGCCCGGTGAGGCCGACGGGTGCATCGCGCAGGCGGGGCAGTTCGTGCCGCAGCGGGCGTACGACCTGGCCATCGCCGCGCCGCCTCCCACCACTCCTACGGTGACGCCCACTGTGACCCCGACTGTGACCCCGACGGGCGGACCCGGCGGCTGTACGGCGACGTACAGCGTGACCAGTCAGTGGAACAACGGCTTCCAGGCCGAGGTCACCGTGCGGAACACCGGCACGTCGCCGCTGAACGGCTGGCGGGTCGGCTGGACGTTCCCGAACAACCAGACGATCTCCCAGCTCTGGAACGGCAACCTGTCGACGGGCGGCGGCTCCGTCACCGTCACCAACCTCGACTGGAACGGCGCGGTCGGCGCCGGCGCGACGGCCACGTTCGGCTTCCTCGGCGGACACTCCGGACAGAACGGCACCCCCGCCACGCTCTCCTGCACCGCCTCCTGAACGCCTTCCGATCCCCCACGGCCGCGCCGTGGGGGATCAGTCATGAAATAACGCCGCATTAGATGCTGTTGCATAGAGCTGGTCACACCGCTCTGCGAAAGGCGCGTACTCATGGCTCTGCCGCTGTCCATCCTCGATCTGGCGCACATCGGCGAGGGCGAGACGGCGGGCGACAGCTTCGCCGCCAGCGTCGCCCTGGCACAGCGGGCGGAAGAGCTCGGATATCAGCGGGTCTGGTACGCCGAGCACCACAACATGGCCAGCATCGCCTCCTCCGCGACCAGCGTCCTCATCGCCCACGTGGCCGCCCACACCAGCACGATCCGCCTCGGGGCGGGCGGCGTCATGCTGCCCAACCACTCGCCGCTGACCATCGCCGAGCAGTTCGGCACGCTGGAGACGCTGCACCCGGGACGCATCGACCTCGGGCTCGGCCGGGCGCCGGGCAGCGACCAGCAGACCATGCGGGCCCTGCGGCGCACGCACTCCTCGGCGGACTCGTTCCCGCAGGACGTGCTGGAGCTGCAGGGCTACCTGACGGGGGAGTCCCGCATCCCCGGCGTGGACGCCACCCCGGGCAAGGGCACGAACGTGCCGCTCTACATCCTCGGGTCCTCGCTGTTCGGCGCGCAACTCGCCGCGGCGCTGGGCCTTCCGTACGCGTTCGCCTCCCACTTCGCGCCCGCCGCGCTTGAGGAGGCCGTGGCCATCTACCGCCAGGAGTTCAAGCCCTCCGCGCAGCTCGACCGCCCCCACGTCATCGCGGCGCTCAACGTGATCGCGGCCGAGACGACGGAGGAGGCGCAGGAGCAGTTCCTCGACTCCAAGCGGCTGCGGGTCACCAGGTTCCTCGGCAGGGGGCGCACGTTCACGACCGAGGAGGCCGACATGATCCTCCAATCGCCCGCGGGTCAGCAGCTCGTGCAGATGGCCAAGTACTCGGCCGTCGGCGACCCGGCCGAGGTGAAGGCGTACGTCGACTGGTTCGCCGAGCACGCCCGCGCCGACGAGCTCATCGTGGCCTTCTCCGCGCCCGACAGGAAGGCGTGGATGCGGTCGGCCGAGCTGCTGGCGCAGGCGTACGGGGACTGAGGTTCAGTCCGCGACCAGCCGGGCCCTGGTGCCCTCGTGCTCGCGCTGGCGTCTGACCACGTACGTGCCCGGCGCGCAGCCCGAGCCCCCGTGCTCAGGATGGAGCAGGTAGACCGGGGCCGAGGCGGTGAAGACGCCGATCGCCAGGCCGTGGGAGTCCATGACGTTCGTGGTCCAGCGGCAGGTGCCGGGGTCGGCGACGAGGGTGTGCGGGTTGCCGCCGGCCGCGCCGCGCAGCAGCTCGACGCCTTCGGCCCGCACCGGCTCCCATCGGTCTTCTGGAATCAGTGTCACCGACGTGGCGACGAGCGGGAGCGGGATGACGATGAGGTCGCCCTGGGCCTGGAGGCCGTCGACGACGGGGATGCGGACCGACTGCTCAAGGTGGTCGAGCACGGCGAGTCCGGTTCGCTGGGTGAGAGAGGCGAGTGTGACAGTCATGGGCATCACCTAGGTTCTGCGGAGGAGTGTGGCGTACTGCTCGCCGGACAGCCCGTACGTCCATCCGGCGGCCTCGATCGGATCGTTGAGATAGGCGGGCACGGTGAGCCCGTACCTGCGTCGGTGGCCGTCGCGCTCGACCGAGCCGTTGACCGCGAGGAGCACCCTCGTGCCCCGGCGCACGTCGTAGAGCCGCAGCTCGGAGCCGGGATTGCCCGGGTCGGGCGCCCCTGAGACCAATCTCAGACCGGCCTGCTCGATGTAGGCGCCCCAGCCGAGATGCTCGATCGCGCACCGCCTGACCTCGACGTTGACCTCGTCGGCGATGCGTTCGGCGGTCGGGTTCTCGATCACCCAGGACGGCACCTGCGTGCCGTGCCAGGCGTGCACGGTCCATCCATCCGCGTACCGGACGGCCGGGCCGCGCGCGTGGTGCAGCCTGACCTCGTCGTCGTCGCCGATGACCTCGGTGCGCAGGTCGACCGGCCGTTCGGAGACGACGCACACGTGCCGGTCAGGCCACCACCAGTGGGACGAGCCGAGCGCGGTCGCCCACACCTCGAACCGGGCGTCGAGCGCCAGGCCGGCGATGCGGCGCAGCGCGTCGTAGCGGGCGAGCCAGGAGACGTACTGGGCCTGCTCCCAGCGCATCCGGCCGGGCGGCCCCCAGCTGTGCGCCCGCCGCAGCGGCGGGATCAGGCAACTGCTGATCGAGCGCTGGAGCGGGAAGAACACCTCCTGCTGGACGATACGGTCGAACGCCCAGTGTTGCTTGCGCATGCCCGCGTCGACGGACCGGCACCATTCGTCCCTGAGCTCGGCGAACCGGGTCAGGAGCGGCCACTTGTCCGGATGCTCGATGGAATGCGACAGGCCGGGGGGAACGGTCGCCAGGGCCGCCAGCGGTGAGGCGACCCAGTGGAACCGGGGTGGGGACAGCCCCGCC
Organism: Nonomuraea sp. NPDC048882; assembly: GCF_040649755.1. Classification (NCBI taxonomy): domain Bacteria; kingdom Bacillati; phylum Actinomycetota; class Actinomycetes; order Streptosporangiales; family Streptosporangiaceae; genus Nonomuraea; species Nonomuraea sp. NPDC048882. Next base: position 455,521 of record NZ_JBEZGB010000002.1, on the reverse strand, counting down.
AGACGGTAGAGGGCGGAGACGGCGGCTTCGACGGCCGGGCGGTCGGTGGGGAGCGTCGACAGCGCCCGGCTCAGCCATTCGTGGCGAATCGCGGCAGCTTCCCGCTGCACGAGCACGCTCACCGGTTGAGGGCGGAAGCGCCCTCCTTTCGCATGATCATGCGATAAATGGTGACAGACGCCGGCAACTCTTGTCCACCACCCCTCGCTTCGGCGAGCCGCTCGGGTCATTCCATCCGGGGGTGCCGGCGCTGGTAGGGCCCGGTCGTCTCGGACGCGGGCGCCGGGGCCAGGCCCGCCGAGATGAGCTGCGCACGCAACGTGACGACCGTGCGTTCCAGCGCCCTGATCTGTGCCTGGAGCCGGTTGATCTGGTCGCGCATCGCGGTGGACGCACTCTGCTCGGTGGCCAGGTCGGTGCTCACCTGGGAGGTGTGCGTCTGCATCCGGACCAGCTGTTTCTCCAGCTGGCTGAGCGCGTCCTCGTAGATCGTCTTGGCCCTGATGAAAGCCTCGGCGTCCACCTTGGAACGCTCCAGCTCGGCCTGGCGCTCGACCTGGAGCAGCGAGGTCTCGTGGGTCTTCTTGTTGGCGTCGGTGGCCGACCGGAAGGCCATGTACGCCACTCCGAGCGGGACGGCGCCCACGGCGATCTGAATGAGAATGTCAGTCAGGCTCGGCATCGCCACCTCCTCCGACGGGCCGGATCACGCCCGTGTAGGCGATCCCGTCCTCGTGATGCCAGGCGTTCACGGTCAGCGCGATCGGAAACTCGGTGCCGTCGCGCCGCAGGCCCACCAGAGGGATGATGCGCCCGGACAGCTCGGAGCGGCCGGACGTGCTCACCCGGACCAGCCCGGCGGAGTGCTGCTCGCGCAGGCGGCGCGGCATCAGCATCGTCAGCGGCCGCCCCACGGCCTCCTCGGTGCTCCAGCCGAACAGGTCGGCCGCCTGGAGGTTCCACGACTGGATGATCCCGGCGGCGTCGGCGACCACCACGGCCGCCGCCGGCTGCAGGGCGCCGGGCAGCCGTCCGGGCGGCCGAGGCGCCTCCGGCCAGGTGGCGATCAGCGCGATCCAGCTCCCGAACGCCAGCCAGACCGCCCCGGCGACCCAGCCGCGCTGGTTGGCCCCGGTCAGGGTGGAGACCATGTGCACCAGCCCGTACAGCAGGAGCAGCGCGGTGGCGGCGGCGAACGCCATCCGGTCGGAGCGCATGAACATCTGCACCAGGCACAGGGTGCCGACGAGGAACCAGGCCAGCGCCCAGACGTTCAGCGGGACGACGGCGGTGAGCGTGGTGTAGGCCGAGGTGTTCCGCTGGGAGGCCGGGGCGAACGCCAGCGAGACGGCGATCACCTGCCCCAGCAGGCCGACGAAGGCGAGCGACGCGCCGCGCCGACCGATGCGGTGCAGGACGCGGCGGATTAAGGTCGCCCTGACGACGACTCCGTTACTCACGGTCGCTAGATTAATACATATAGTTAGTCCTAGATGGCTTTATCGTAACCTCTGCTCAGCGGGTTTTCCGCTGGGGTCGAGGTCAGGACATCGAGGGCTGGACCGGTCGCCGTATGGCTCGTTAGAGTACCCGTATGACTACTCTGGGTTACGACATTGATGCGCTGCGTAGTGCGTTCCCCGGCTGGTCCTTCTTCTACAGCGACGAGGGTGTCCTGTACGCGACCAGGCGCGGTGTCCGGCTGGATGACGACGAGATACACCGCGGCCTGCACCAGACGGTGAGCGCCAACGACATCGAGACGGTCGTCGACCTGCTCCAGGACCAGCAGCGCGTCGAGGCCGCCTGACCTGCCGCGCCCCTCTCAACGGCCTCTCAACGGATCCTCGACCTCCGCCGGCGGACGATTCGCGCCAGTGATGGACGACGAGGGAAAGAGGCACAGCATGAGGCAGGCGATCGTACGTCTGGGCACCACCGTCGCCGCGATGGCCCTTCTCGGCGCCACCCTGGGCGGGACGCCCGCCCAGGCGAGCGCTCCGGGCGGCACGTGCACCGGCTGGTCCCACGGCAACTACGACGACAACTGGGACACGATCGAGTCCTGTTAGCGGCTTCCTTTCCGAGAGGTCCTAGGATATACCTAGGAAGTCTTGGAAATGAGGAGGGCGCATGGCGCGGGCCGGGCTGACGGCGGAGCGGGTGACGGTCGCGGGCGCCGATCTCGCCGACGAGGTCGGGCTCGACCGGGTGACGATGTCGGAGGTCGCGCGGCGGCTCGGCGTGAAGGACGCCAGCCTCTACACGCACGTCCGCAACGTCGAGGACCTGCGCGGGCGGATCGCGCTGGTGGCCGCCGACGAGAAGACCGTGCGCATCGCGGAGGCGACCGCCGGGCTGGCGGGCAAGGAGGCGCTGGTCGCGTACGCGAACGCGTGGCGGGAGTTCGCCCACGAGCATCCTGGGCGCTACATGGCGACGCAGGTGCCGATCAAGATCGATCCAGAGCTGGCCGCCAAGGCGACGGGGCCGCGGCGCGCGGTCGAGCTGACATACAGCATGCTGCGGGCGTACGGGCTGGGCGAGCCCGATCTGACCGACGCCGTACGGGTGCTGCGCAGCACCTTCCACGGGTTCGTCGCCCTGGAGGCCGCGGGCGGGTTCGCCCACGCGCGCACCCCGCAGCAGACCTGGACCCGCACGCTCGACGCCCTGCACGTCCTCCTGGAGAACTGGCCGGAAGGAGAGCCCGCATGAGCGGTCTCCTGGACAACCGGCCGAGAGGAGCTCGCATGAACGACAGCCTGCGTGTGCGCGGTGCCACCCTGCACTACGAGGTGTGCGGCGAGGGGCCGCCGCTGCTGCTGATCCCCGGCGGGACGGGCGGCGCCGCCTCTCTGGAGGCCGTCGCCGCGGACCTGGCCGCCGAGTACACGGTCGTGACCTACGACCCGCGCGGCCTCGGCCGCAGCCCGCTCGACGACCCGGAGGCCGAGCAGCGGGTGGCCGAGCACGCCGACGACGCGCTGCGCCTGCTGGACCTGGTGGCGCCCGGCGAACCGGCCCGCGTCTTCGGCTCCAGCTCGGGCGCGATCGTCGCCCTGCACCTGCTCACCGCCCACCAGGAACGCCTCGAACGGGTGGTCGCGCACGAGCCGCCGGTGGTGGAGGTGCTTCCGGACGCCGCGGTCCACCGCGCCCTCGTCGCCCGCGTACGCGAGACGTTCCGTACGGAAGGGCTCATGCCCGCGATGGCCGTGTTCGCCGCCGGGCTGAGCAAGGACGGCGAGCCGTCGGCCGAGCCGGTTGAGCCGCCCGAGCCGGCTGAGGCGCGGCTTCCGCCGCAGGCGGCGGCGCGGGCCGAGCAGACCATGGCCGGCCTGCCGTTCTTCGTCGGCCGCATCGTGCCCGCTTTCATGTCCTACGTCCCGGACGTCGACCGGCTGGCGGCGCTGTCGGACCGGCTCGTGCTCGCCGCCGGCCAGGACTCGCGCGGCGAGCTGCCCTACCGCCCGGCCGCCTGCCTGGCCGAGCGCTTCGGCGCCGAGCTCGTGCACTTCCCCGGCGGGCACACGGGCCTGACCACGCATCCCGCCGAGTTCGCCGAACTGCTCAGGAAGACCCTGCGCGCCTGAGGCCGGTACGCGGACGAGCCACCCGGGACGCACCCGGGTGGCTCAGGACGGACCGGGCCGGTCAGACCTCCTGGACGTTGGCGGAGCGCACGGTCCACGGCGGCCCGCACGTGCCGCGCCCGGTGAACCGGTTACCGGCGAAGATGATCGGGCTGGCGAACGTGTAACCGTCGGAGCAGGTCACCACGATCCTGATCGCCCCGCTGAACACCGAGCAGTCGATGTCGATGTAGTACGCGGGGATGGGGACTCTGCGCGAGCACGAGTACTGGGCGTTCAGCGACGCCCCGCCGTCCTTGCCCGGCACGTCCGCGAGCTCCGAGGTCGACTGGTCGGTGAAGCCGCGTTCCGGCGCCGCGGTGGCCGTACCGGTGTGCAGCGCGACGGAGAACAGCAACGCCGCGATCGCGCCGAGCACGCCGATGAGCATTCTTCTTGCATGTACTGCCATGTCGTCGAAACCTTTCGCTGGTTTCCCTTTTCCGGCCCGGCCGAGCCCTGCGCCGTTACTTTCGCCGAGCCCGGGACTCCCGGTCATCGTCACTTCGCGAGAAACGCCGTCGTGGCGACTGGGCGGCGATTGTCACTCGTGCCAAAACAGGCCCGGTAAAGGAACCGGACAGGGTCAGATAAGGGTGTGTTCGTTCCACGCGCCCGCCAGCAGTCTGGCCACGGTGGTGCTCAGCACCCGGACGCCGTGGGTGGAGCCGGGCTCGATCCCCACCAGTTCCCGCACCCGCCGCAGCCGGTAGTCGAGCGTGCGCGGATGGATGTGCAGCGACTCGGCCGTACGCAGGCGGTTCATGTCGTGGCGGTAGTAGGCGTCCAGCGTCGGGACCAGGTCGGGCCCGTCGCCGAGCCGGCGCGCCGTCTCCCGCAGCCACTGGTCCACCTGCGGCGTCTCCACCGCGCCGAGCTCGGCGAACACGTCCGCCACTCCGTACGAGCGGCGCGGCACCCGCTCCATCGGCGCCACCCGGCTGACCTTCCGAGCCAGCGCGGCCGCCTGGGCCAGGGTGTGGCGGCGCCCGTGCGCGGTGCCGGTCGAGCACGGCCGCCCCACGATCTCGGCCACCGTCCGCGCCAGCGCCAGCCCCGCCCCCTCGGCCGCCGTACGGTGCTCGGGCCGCGTCCCGTGGTACGGCACCAGCGCCACCAACTCGTCCGGCTCCTGCCACCCGAACGGCACCCGGTGCCGCCGCAGCAGGGCGGACACCACCTCCTCCCTGTGCTTCGGCGGCGGCGCCGCGGCCACCCGGACGACCGTGACCAGGTAGTGCTCGGCCGTCGGCACCCCGAGGTGATCGGCCAGTTCGGCGGCCATCGGGTCGTCGTGCAGCACCATGGTGGCCAGCAGGTGCACGCGCGAGGCCATCGGCAAATACCGCTCGTACCCGCGGAAATAGCCGCGCGTGTAGGCCGCCTGCGCCGTCGTGCCGTTGCGGCCCAGCCAGTCGATCAGGCGCATCGTGTCGGCCAGATCGCCCGGCCCGGCCGCCTCCGAGATCTCCCGCAGCGTGAAGGCGGCGTGCAGCGCGAGCGCGCCGCGCTGGCAGGCGGGCGCCACGCCCTGCGCGCCGCGCTGCTCGCCGACGGACTCGATGAAGGCCAGGTCGCTGTCCAGCAGCGGCTCGCCGGACGCGGCCAGCTCGGCCGTACGCCTCCGTACGACGACCGCGAACTCCATCATCGACGCCCGCGCCCTGGGCTCGGCCGCCTGGAAGCCGGCGATCTCCCTGGCGCAGGCGTCCACCACTTTCCTGGCATTGTCGTCGGCCCGGCTTTTGAGCATGCCGAAGAGGTCCCCCATGTCGAATTCTCCCCGTGACGTCGCCGTGTCTCCATGAAACGCGCAGTTCCGTATTCGCCGGAGCGACGCCCGCGTATCAAAGGAATTTTCCGGCGCCACTGACAACGTGTCGGAACGCGGCGCGGGACCAGGAGAATGAGCCCGATCCCGAATTTCGGCCGGCCGTTCCACGGTGAAAGTTTCACGACGCCGGCGCCCCGTGAAACCCGGCCGAGGGTGCCGTGAAACCGGCGCCGCCGAGAGTGGCGCCATGAGCATCACAGAACTCGACCCGCCCCCCGACGTGGCCGTACGTGCGCGGGGCTTGGCGAAGACGTTCGGCGGCCACCGCGCGGTCGACGGCATCGACCTGGACGTGCGGACCGGCGAGATCTTCGGCGTGCTCGGCCCGAACGGCGCCGGGAAGACCACCATGCTGCGGATGCTGGCCACCCTGCTGAAGATCGACGCGGGCCGGGCCGAGATCTTCGGGGTCGACGTGGTCGATCAGCCGCACGTCATCCGCCAGCTCGTCGGTGTCACCGGACAGTACGCCTCCGTCGACGAGAGCCTGACCGCCCGCGAGAACCTCTGGCTCTTCGGCCGGCTCCAAGGCGTCGCCAGCCCGCGCGCCCGGAGCATCGCCGCCGAGCTGCTGGCCCAGTTCGGTCTGGAGGAGGCCGCCGACAAGCCGATCGCGCAGTTCTCCGGCGGCATGCGGCGCCGCCTCGACCTGGCGGCCAGCCTGATCACCAGGCCGCCGCTGATCTTCCTGGACGAGCCGACCACCGGGCTCGACCCGCGTACCCGCGGCCAGATGTGGGAGACCATCCGCGGCCTGGTCGCCGACGGCTGCACCGTGCTGCTGACCACCCAGTACCTGGACGAGGCCGACCAGCTCGCCGACCGCGTCGCCGTCATCGACCACGGCCGCAAGGTCGCCGAGGGCACGCCCGACGAGCTGAAGACCGCGGTCGGCAACTCGACCCTGCAACTGCTGCTCGCCCGGCCGGACGACGTACCCGCCGCCGTGCAGGTGGTGCGGCGCGTGCTCGGCTCCGACCCCGTGCTCAGCCCGGAGCAGGGGCGGCTCAACGTCGCGCTGGACCAGGCCGACCTGGCGGCGGAGGTGCTGATCGCGCTGCGCACCGCCGGATTGTCGATCACCTCGGTGAGCGTGGCCAAGCCCAGCCTGGACGAGGTCTTCCTCGCCCTCACCGGCCACGAGACGGAAGACGGCACGACCGGCCCCACGGAGGAGAACCGATGAGCACCACGATCGCACCCGCCCGCGAGGCGGTCCGCGCCACCGACCGCGTGGCCGCCGCCCGTCGGCGTGTCACCGTCGCCGAGACGTTCGGCCAGACCATGACGCTGGCCTGGCGGGCGCTGAAGCGGATGCGGCGCAACCCGGAGCAGTTCTTCGACGTGGCGTTGCAGCCCATCCTGTTCACCGCGATGTTCGCCTACATCTTCGGCGGCGCCATCGCCGGCGACGTCGAGAGCTACCTGCCCCTGATGATCCCCGGCATCCTCGCCCAGACCGTGCTGACGACCTGCATGGCCACGGGCACGCAACTGCGCGAGGACATGGAGAAGGGCGTTTTTGACCGGTTCAAGTCGCTGCCGATCGCCAGGATCGCGCCACTCGCCGGCCCCATGGTCGCCGACCTGCTGCGGTACACGATCGCGGCCACGTTGACCTTCGGCATGGGGATCGTGATCGGCTATCGCCCGGGAGGCGGAGCGGTCGGCGTGCTCGCCGCGATCCTGCTGTCCATCTTCACGGGCTGGTCGCTGGCGTGGATCTTCACCTGGATCGGCACCATCGCCAGGAGCGCCCAGGCCGTGCAGGGCATCTCGATGATGATCCTGTTCCCGCTGACGTTCCTGTCGAACGCGTTCGTCCCGGTCGAGACCCTGCCGGACTGGCTGGCGGCGTTCGTCCGGATCAATCCGGTCTCACATCTGGTCACGGCCGCTCGTGACCTCGCCAACAGCGCGGTCGTCACCGGGGAGGTGGCCTGGACGCTGCTCGCCGGCCTGATCTTCATCGCGGTCTTCGCGCCCCTGTCGGTACGCAGCTACAAGCGGCACATGTGACCCGGGCCTCGGGGCGGCCCGCTCCACGAGCCGCATCGCCTCGGCCAGCAGGTCGGAGCCGCGCCGGGCGCCGTACTCGGCCCGCACCGCGGCGAACGTCCCCGGCGCGATCCGCTCCGCGCACGGCTCGATCCGCTCGATGGACATGCTCGGCATGGTGCCGTTGTACGCGAACCGCTCGGCCAGCAGCAGCAACCTGATCGCGTCACCGGGATCCATGGCCCCCCGCAGCAGCCCCCAGGCGCCGAGCCCGAAGAGCATCGAACCGCACATCGGGTAGTCGAGGACGGGGTTGTCGGGGAGCAGCAGGTCGTAGCTCCTGACGACGGCGAACAACTCCTCGCCGTACGGGACGTCCTCCGGCGTCGCGTGGTAGGCGTACGCCGTCAGCGCGATCGACTCGGCGATCACCGTCCACGGCGCGTGCTCCATGCGCGGCACTTCAGGCATGCGCAGGTCGCGCGCCCGTTCGACGGCCAGCCGGTACTCCGCGAGCGCGGCGGACGTCCGGCCGCGGGCCAGCGAGAGCTCGGCGGCGCACAACGAGACGATCGCCATCCCGCCGATCACCGCCTCGCTGTCGTTGATCCTGGAGACCGCCGCCAGCTCCGCCTCCGCGCCGTCCAGGTCGCCCTCGGCGATGGCGCAGGCCACCAGCACCGCACGCAGCTGCGCCTCGTCGTCGCCGGCGCTGAGCCGGCTCAGCACCGGGATGGCGAGCCGGGCGTACTCGACCGCCCGATGGCGCTCGCCGAGGTTCAGGGCCAGGTGGGCCAGCATGGCGTGCAGGATCGCGACCAGCCACGGACCCTCGTCGCCGCGGACCAGCTCCAGGGTCCGCTCGGCGGCCGCGATGGCTCCGCGCACGTCGCCCGCGTTCTCCAGGATGTGGGCGATCTGCCGCGCGGCCGCGAACGCCACGTTCCTGTCGGGGCTCTCGGCCAGCGCCGACAGCCGCTCCAGCATCTCGGGGCCGCCGAGCCCGTCGCACTCGAGCATCACCCACCCCAGCGCCGCGACGCGCGGATCCGTCGTCTCCGTGATGGGCAGCGAACGGAGCAGCTCGCGCAGCACCACCCCGTGATCGTCCACGATGATCATGATGTTGACCAGCGCGATCAGCAGCGCGCTCCTGGTCACCTCGACCAGGTGAGGCGGTGGTGTCCAGCCGGCGAGCACCTGATTGATCGCGTCCCGATGGGCGAGGACCCGCGTGTGGTCGCCGCGGATCGACCACAGCGCGCCGATACCCGTGAGCAGCCGCACCGTCATGACCGGATCGGACTCGCCGAGGGCCTGTCTGAGCAGGTCGGCGAGGTTGCTCTCCTCCGCGCGCAGCGCGTCGGCCGCCGCGAACTCCTCCGGGCTGAACAGCCGCGAAGCGTGGTCGAGCGCGTACGCCGTCGCCCACGCCCGCTGCGCCGCGCGGGCGGGCTCCTCCTCGCCGGCCTCCCTGAGCCGCATCCGTCCGAACTCCCTGACGGTCTCCAGCATCCGGTAGCGCAGGCCGTACGCGGTCTCGCGGACGCTCAGCATCGACTGCTCGGTCAGCGCGGCCACGGCGGGCAGGGCGTCAGGGCCCAGGACGTCCTCGGCCGCGGCCAGCGTGAACCCGTCGCCGAACAGCGACAACCAGCGCAACGCCCGCCGCTGCGGCTCGTCCAGCAGGTTCCACGACCAGTCGATGACCGCGAGCAGCGTCTGATGCCGGTCGGGGGCCGTCCGGTTACCGCCGCGCAGCAGCGCGAACCGGTCCGCCAGCCGCCGCGCGATCTCCTCCACCGACATCACCCGCACCCGCGCCGCGGCCAGCTCGATCGCCAGCGGCAGCCCGTCCAGCCGGGCCACGATCTCCGCGACGACTTGTTCGTCGATCCGCACGTCGGGGCGGGCCGCCGTGGCCCGCTGGCGGAACAACTCCACCGCGTCACCGGTCGGCAGCTCGCCGAGCAGGTAGACGCGTTCGGCCGGGATCGACAGCGGCGCCCGCGAGGTGACGAGCACCCGCAGGTCGCGGGTCGTCACGGTGAGGAACGCCACCAGGTCGGCGACGGCCTCGATCAGGTGCTCGCAGTTGTCCAGGATCAGCAGCGCGGGAGCCTGGTCGAGATGCCGCGCGATCCGGGCGCGGACGTCCGTACGCTGCTCGGCGGTCATCACCCGGCGGCTGCTGACCGAGTCGCGTACCCCCAGCACCGAGCCCACCTCGCCCACCACGCCCTCCGGCGAGGAGACGCCCACGAGCTCGACGAAATGGGCGACGGGCTGGGCCGCGTTCCTGCCCACCACATGAGCCAGCCGCGTCTTGCCCAGCCCACCCGGGCCGATGATCGACACCACCCGGTGGGTGTGCAGCAGCGCGTGCACCGCGCGGATGTCATCGTCCCGGCCGAGCAGCGACGAGCCGTCGTACAGGATGCCCTGACGCACCGGCCGATCGGCGGCCAGCAGCTCGGCGTGCACGCGGGCCAGCTCGGGCCCCGGCTCCGTACCCAGCCGCGCGACCAGCCCGGCGCGATACCGCTCGTACCGCTCCAGCGCGGGCCCAGGACCCCGTACGGCGGCCTCGCTGCGCAGCAGGCAGGCGAGCAGCTCCTCGTCCTGCGACCGCCCGGCCGCGACCTGCTCCAGCAGGGGCAGCGCACCCTCGTGGGCACCGCTCCGGCTCAGGGCGACGGCCGCGATCCGCCGCGCCTCACCCACCCACCCAGCCGCCACCCCCCGCAACTCACCGAGCGCCCCGACCTCCTCAGCGACCACGGCGCCATATGCATCACCGGCCCTCGAAGCACCACCACCGATACCACCGGCCCTCGAAGCACCGCCACCGGCACTACCAGACCTCGAAGCACTCCCCACACCATCAGCCATGATCATCATGGCCTCATCGGCACGGCGGCGCGCAAGCACCATGTCACCCTCGGCCAGCGCCTCCCGCGCCTGCTCCACCAGCCCGCCGAGCAGCAACGCGTCCACCTCGTCAGCCGGCAGCCCGAGCCGATACCCGCGCGGAATCCGTACCACGACATCGGCCCCGGTCGCCGCCCTCGTCCGCGAGACGACCACCTGCAGCGCCTTCGTCGGATTGGCCGGCGCCTCCTCGGGCCACAACTCCTCGACCAGCCGCTCGTCACTCACCCCCGCGCGCCCGTGCAGAGCGAGCACGGCCAGCAGCGTATGGGCGCGATCCCCGACCACGCGCACACCCCGCCAGCGAACTCCGTCCAGCAGGACCAGGGCAGGGGACATACACACAGCTTACGGACGACCGCCCGCCAAGGCGCGGCCCGGAGCCCGCCTCATGATCCCCACCGCACCCGAACCCCCACCCGATCGCCCGGATCAGGTGGCCGGATCGATGATCATATGCTTGAAGACGAGGTCCAGCGCCGCTTCCGCGTGCTCGGCGACAATCGGTGCAGGCGGGCTGAGCTGCACGATGTTGCGGTGATCGTGATGCAGCCGGTATAGCCACTGATCGTCGAACGCCAAGTTGCCGCTGGTCTCCAGAGTTTCCCGAGCCTCGGCGATTTCACTGCTTATCCGAACGATGAACCGGCGTGACATCGATGGCAGCGCTGGAGGCGAATCTCTTGACGCGTTCCCGATTGCTCACCCGCCGAACGGCCCAGTCGCCGGTCGAAGGACTTCCGGCAATGGCGCCGACGTTGACGAATTCCCCGGTCCGTGGGGCAGGGAGACAGCGAACGATGGAATAGAGATACCCGCTCACTGGGTCTTACGCTCCCTTCAGGACCAGCGCTCGGAGACGGCCTGCCACGGCGGGTGCCCGATGCATCAGGAACCAGCCGAGGGGCTTCGTCTGGCACTGGCCACGATGCCGGCACGGCACGCAGGATCTTGACGTCGATATGTGAATAGTCCCCCGAGAATTGATCATGGCTCTCTGAGAGACTTACCGCATCCCCAGCCCAGCGTGGCGACTGAATATCGGACCCTTCGCCGGAATAAGGGTTTCCCCTCCAGAAAGGTGGATGCATGAGCGTTGTTCTGGCGTTGCTCGGTGTTGTTGCGTCGATCGCCGGAATTGTCCAAACCGTGGTCGTCATCATCGAGCGGGCCGAGCGCAAGCGCCGAGAACTGCAGACAACCACATCGGACGACAGGAGCAGTGGGGCCGGTGACCAGGCGGCACCTCGCGTCGACTCCGCGGCGTTCAGCATAGAGGCGCCCTGGAATCCGGATCTTGTCAGCAGCTCATGGCGTTCGGCCCTCGCATACCTTCTCGGGTTCGTCGGAGGATTGATCTTCTGCCGCAATCGCCGGCCTCAGGTGCGTTTTAACGCCGTGCAGTCGATTCTCATCGACATCGTCTCCGTCGTATATTTCTTGGTCAGTCTGGTGTTGGTGGTCGTCTATATTGCAATTCGATATCAGGGCGCTGAGATCCCACCAAGCGACATCGTCATGTGGACCTGGACGCTCGCATCCCTGCTCGGACCGCCGGCCCTGCACCTTCTCCTGACCATCCTGGCGCTCACTGGCCGGAACCCCCGTATCCCGCTGCTCTGGAAGGTCGCGGCCTCCGTCACCGCTCGTCCGGCCACGGACGCCGGCCCGGCGAGACCCGTCTCCTCCCAGCCCCGGCCGAGGCGGTCCCAGGGCGCCGGTCCGGCGAAGACCGGATCGGCCGCTCATTCCTTCGACCCCGTCTGGGGCCGAATCAGACGGCACGCGGGCGAGGCGTTCCAGCTCCGCCGCGGTGCCACCTTCACCTATCGGCTGAGCGAGAACGAGATCTACCCAGACCGGACGAAGATCGGCATTCACCGCTCCAACTTCGCCCGCGCATGGGACCGGCGCCCGCTGTCGGGCCCTGGGCAGCTCAGCAAGGACATCATCGGTCCTTCGTACGTGTACGCGATCCTCACCGACCCGCGGATCACAGCCGAAGGAGTCGGATCACGCCCCATGGCAACCGAACTGGTCGAGGAACACCCGTACGAACCGGCCCTGCACCGCGGGCGCCGCGCTGCCGAGGGCGGATGTTCCTGGCACGGCAGTACCTGCGAAGACCCTGTGGTCGCCAGCGTCCTGACCCGGGACAAAGGCGGAGAGACGTGGCACGCCGTCTGCCGTCGAGCCTTGAACGCCCTTCGCGGCGGCAACTGACGGGCGAGGCCGGCCAGGTAGGTGATCTGTTCTGGCCTGAGGTGTTCGTTCGACGATGAGGGGCATCGCGTGATCAGCCGTCGTCGCGGCACAGGCAGAAGGGGTGGCCGGCCGGGTCGAAGAGCACCCGGACGTTGTCCTGTGGCTGTTCGGCGGCGACCGAGGCTCCGAGAGCGACCGCCTCGGCGACCGCGGAGTCCAGGTCTCCGACCTGGAAGTCGAAGTGCATCATCGGGCGCTGCTGCCCGGCGGCGGGTGGCCAGACGGGAGCCTGGTATCCGGTCGCCTGCTGGAACACGACATAAACGGATCCCTCGGGGGCTGCGAGAATCGTTGTTCCCGGCTCCTGATGGCCGATGGGCCACCCGAGCAGTTCGGAGTAGAACTTCGCCAAAGCAGCGGGGTCGGGTGCCTCGATGGCGGTGCCCCACCACATGCCCTTGGTCCGAGATCGCACGGGTGCACCTTCCACGTAGGCGTCGGTCGTGGAGGCACGCTACCGCCGGTTGCGGACGATCTACTTCCGGAAAGGTGCACCATTGGGTCGCTCGCCCGAGAATCGATCACCTCCGGCGTCGTCCCGCCGACCACGGTCGTGTCCCCGTCGACGACCGTGAGCATGGGAACGCCGTGACCGCGAAGGCGGTGGCGGCAGGTTGAGGGCCGCGAGCACGTACGGCTGCTCGAAGCGAACCGGACGGTGACCATGGTCTGATCACCGTCCGTTCCGACTACGGGCGCCGCAGCACCGGGGTCAGGTCAGGAGACGCACTTGGCGCCGTCCTCGTTGGACTGCTTGTTGGACGGGCCGATGCCCTTGACGTCGTCGACCTTGATCTTCCCGTCGATGTAGTCCTGGAGACCGGCCTGGTCGCCGTGCTTGAGCATGACGTCGACCAGACAGTTCAGGGCCGCCTCGGGGACGCCCTGAGCGTCCTTCTCCGTCTTGAACTTGGCGAGAAGGCTCGCCTTGTCGACCCCGCTCCCGCCCGTCCCGCCGCAGGCGGCGAGGCCCGAGGCGAGGGACAGGGCGACGACGAACAGAGCGGCGGGACGGGCGATGTCAGAGAAGGACATGGATGTTCTTTCTTCGAAATGAGATGGGATGACGTGCTGCCTGCGGCAATTCAGCGGACGGCGACCAGGGGTCGATCGCCGTTCCGTGATTCGGTCAGGCGACGCTTTCGGCCACGGAGATCGTGCTTTCGGCCACGGAGATCGTGGCATCGGCGCAGATAGGCGTCGTATACGTCCCGTATATGCGCCCGGCCGCATGACCTACCGGACGGGCGCGCCACCGAGCCGGTCGAGGTGATCGCGCACCACACCGGCCTTGTCGTGCCCGAGCTCTTCGTAGACGGCCAGCGCCGCTTCGAGGTGGGCCGCCGCCTCCTTGACGCGCTCCCGTGCGACGTGCGCGAGACCGAGCGCCTCGTGGGACTCCGCGCGCAGCACGGTGTCACCCGCCCGGGTGGCCAGCGCCAGGGCGCGCCGGCCGCACGACACCGAGCTCTCGTACGCGCCCATGTCGCGGTGCAGCGCACTCATGCTGACCAGGATCTGGGCGATGTCCCGGTCACCGCAGCCCGTCTCGCTGATCTCCAGCGACGTGCGATAGTGGCTCATCGCCTGGTCGAGCCGCCCGACGAGGTGGTGCGCCTCGCCCAGATTGCTGTGCAGCAGGGCGTGGAAGTGGTGGGCGTCCGGCAGGGACGTGCCCAGGGCGGCCGCCTCGTCGAGCCGGCGGATGGCCTCCTCGGGGCGGCGGGCGTTGACGTACACGGCGGCGAGATTGAGCAGGGCCGTGGCCGCGCCCAGGGTGTCTCCGAGCCCGAGCCGGAGCCGGTGCGCCCGCAGGCACGCCGCCACGGCGCTGTCGGTGTCGCCCAGCAGGCTGTGGGCGACGGCGAGCCGGCCCGTGATCATCGCCTCGCCCCCGGGATCCCCGGCCCGCACGGCCGCCTCCGCCGCGACGGTGTAGAGGTCGGCCCACTGCTTGGTGTGGTGGCGCCGTTGCAGCCAGCCGTACATGGCCGCCGCGATCTGCCAGGCCGGCGCCGGATGCGTGTGCGCCGCGGCCCGTACGGCGGCGTTCAGGTTCGCGGCGTCGGCGTCGAACCAGGCCAGGGCCGCGTTCTCGTCGGCGAACTCCACGGGGCCTGCCGGGGAGGTGAAGTTGGGGCGTTCTTTCGGCCGGAGCACCCGGTCGGCCGCGTTCGCGGCGTCGCGGTACCAGGTCAGCATCGCGGTCATGGCCTGGTCACGCCGCTCCGCGCTCTCCTCGGCCAGGCAGCGTTCGTGGGCGTAGATCCGTACCAGATCGTGCATCACATAGTGGTCGCCGGAGACCGGCTGGAGCAGGTGGGCGGAGACGAGGCGGCCGAGGAGCTCCCTGGTCTCGCCGGCCGATCCGCCCGCCAGGGCGACGGCGACGGACAGGGACGGCTTCGGGCCGGGGTGGAGCCCGAGCAGGTGGAACGTCCTGCGGGCGGCCTCGCTCAGCGGGCGGAGCGAGGCGCGCAGCACCGCGCGGACCGAGATCTCGTCCTCGTCGACGGCGAGCCGGTCCAGGCGTACGCGTTCGTCGGCCATCTCCGCCACCAGCTCCGCGACGGCCGAGTCGTAGGTCGACATCTCCAGGCGGGAGGCGGCGATCCGCAGGGCCAGGGGGATGCGGTCGCACAACTCGGCCAGCCGCTCAGCGCCTTTCCCGTGGTATGGGAGCCGTTCGCGGATGAGGGCGACGGCGTCGGCCATCGGCAGCGGCCCGAGCGATAATCGCGGCACGCCGTGCGTGGTGGCCAGACCGTCGAGGCGGAGCCGGCTGGTCACCAGCGTCAGTCCCCGCGCGGCCCCCGGGAGCAGCGCGCGCACCTGCGCGGCCGAGGCGGCGTTGTCCAGCACGACCAGCATCCGCCGATCGGCCATCAGCGAACGGAACACCGCTCCCCGCTCCTCCGTCTCGGCGGGGATCCGCCAGGGCGGAACGTCCAGGGCACGCAGGAAACGCTCCAGCACCAGCCCGGGATGCAGCGGCGCCTCGGCCCCGAATCCCCGCAGGTCCGCGAAGAGCTGCCCGTCGGGGAACAGATGGCGGGAGAGCTGAGCCCACCGGACTGCCAGCGCCGTCTTCCCCACCCCCGCCGGCCCCACCACGGCGACGACCCCGGCGCCCTCGGTGATCTCGTTCAGCCGGTTGATCTCGGCGTCGCGTCCCACGAACCCGAGGGGGCTCCCCGGCAACTGGGCCGGCACCGGCCCTCTGGCCGGGACCTCCGTAGCGTCCGTCCGGCGAAGCTCCGGGTCGGAGGTGAGGATGGCCCGCTCCAGGGAACGCAGCTCCGGGCCCGGCTCCAGCCCCAGCTCGTCGACGAGGACGCCACGCGCCCGCCGATAGGTCTCCAGCGCGTCCGCCCGGCGGCCGGACCGGTAGAGCGCGAGCATCAGGTGTGACCACAGCCGCTCACGGAAGGCATGCCGGTTCACCAGGGCGGACAGCTCGGCCACCAGCGAGGCGTCCTGCCCCAGGCGCAGGTCCGCCTCGATCCGCTGCTCCAGGGCGACCAGGTGCCACTCCTCCAGGCGGGACCGCTCCTCGCTCAGCGCGGACGTGGCCGAGAGGTCCACGAACGGGGGTCCCTGCCACAGCTCCAGCGCCGCGCCCAGCTCCCGCCGGGCCCTGGCGGGGTTGTCGGCCGCCAGGGCCTCCTGACCTTCCCGTACGGAAGCGACGAACCGGCAGGCGTCGACCTCGGCGCAGTCGACGTCGAGCCGGTAGCCGGCGCCCCGCTCGCGCACGACCCGATCGGGCCCGAGGATCACGCGCAGGCCCCGCGTGTACAGCCGCAGGTTGGCCCCCGCCGAAGGCGGAGGCTCGGAGCCCCACAGCGCGTCGACCAGGTAGTCGGCGGAGAAGCTGCCGTGCGGGTGGCCGAGCAGCACCGCGAGCAGGAGCCGCTGCTTGCGCGGCCCCAGGACCGGGACGACGTCGCCGGACCTGACCCGCAGCGGACCCAGAACCTCGAACTCCACGATCACGCTCCCTCCGCGTGTCGCGTATGGCAGCACCCGCGCATGACGGCAACGGCGACGTCATGGCGGAACGCTCAGAGAGGACACCGGAAACGCCCGCCGGAAGGAGCCCCCACTCGCTCGGCGGTCATCCGTCACCTTAGCCGGAGTAGATCATCCGGAGTGGCGGATGCGGGAAACCCCTCGGTGGATCACGCGCCGGAGGGCAGGCGGGTGTGCCGGGGGATGCTGCCGAACTTGCCCGAGTGGAAGTCACGGTAGGCCTGCTCGATCTCGGCGCGGGTGTTCATCACGAAGGGGCCGCTGGCGTACACGGACTCACCGATGGGCCGCCCGGCGAACAGCAGCACCTTGGTCCGCTCGTCGCCGTCACCGGTGGCCAGGGTCAGCGTGGTCGGGTCGCCCGGCCGCGACACCGGATCCGACCAGGCGATCTGCCCGGTGTGCACGGTCCGGCCGGCGATCGTGAGCTGTCCCGAGAGCACGTACGCGAACGCGCGCTGGTCACCGTCGAGCACCTGCCGGTACGCGGTCCTCGGATCGAGTGTGATCACCATTCCCAGGATCGGCCAGTGATTGAGCGCCAGTCCACGCGCCCGCCCGGTCTCTCCCGAGATCAACTGGACCAGCACGCCGGGCTCGGTGTGCACGGCGTGCGTGCCGGCCCGCAGGTCCTGATAGCGCGTGGGTACGAGCTTGCGATCCGCCGGCAGGTTGACCCACATCTGGATCACGTGCGCCCGCTCCGACCTGGCGGCGACCTCCCGGTGGATGATGCCCCGCCCCGCGGTCATCCACTGCACGTCCCACGGGCCGAGCACACCGGCGTTGCCCAGGCTGTCGCCGTGCTCCAGCGCCCCGTCCAGGATCAGGGTCACCGTCTCCATCCCACGGTGCGGATGCCAGTCGAACCCCGGCTGGTTGACGAGTTCCTCGCCCATCACCAGGAACGGATCGGTCCAGGCGTCGCTTCCCGGCGCGATGATCATCGAACTGTGGTCGGACATCGGGGTCGGACCGAGGTCCGTCTTGTCGAGAACCCGGTCCACCCTCCGGCTCACTGACGCGGTCATGATGACCTCCCTTTCGTCGGTCAAGGGAAGTATCGGTCCGCTGACCAGCGTTGACAAACGTCGGCAAAGTTACTTACTTTTGGCAAGTGACTACGCCGTCCGACAGTCCGGTGGACGAGGAGAGCTGCCACCGCATCCTGCGCGCGATCGACATCATCGGGGTCCGCTGGGTCGGGCCGATCCTTCTCGCCGGGGCCCGCGGCGCCCGCCGGTTCAAGGAGTACCGGGCCATGGTGCCGGGCATCTCCGATCCACAGCTCACGCTGCGGCTCAAGCAACTGCAGGAACGGGGGCTCGTCGAACGTACGGTGATCCCCAGCACGCCGGTCCAGATCACGTACGCCCTCACAGCCGAAGCCGAGGAGCTGATCTCCGCGCTGCAGCCGCTGGCGCACTGGAGCGAGCGACACCTCCTCACCTGACGGTGCGTCTTATTGCGGCAGGTCGGTGAACGCCCGGACGAACGAGGACACGCAGACGTCCGGAGCCACCAGCGACGCGACGATGTGCCCGTCGATGCTCAACGGCGGATCGAGCGGCAACGCGCGGATCCGGCGGGCCGCGAACCCGGACAATTGCTCGGCGGTCAGCAGCGTCCACGCGCCGTGCCCCGCGCCGATCTCGATCAGGACGGTCAGCAGCGAGCCGCCCGACCGGCCCGTCGAACCCCCTCCGGCCTGGTGCAACGACGAGGTGACCGCGTCGTGCAGCGCCGGGTCCTCCTCGCGCGCGGGCAGGCGCAGCGCGGCGCGGTCCAGGTCCGCGAGCGTCGCGACGGGGAGGCCGGCCATGGGGTGCCGGTCGGACACCACGGCCAGCAGCGGCTCCGACCATGCGCGTACGACGCGGACACCGGTGGCCTCCACCCGGCCGCGTACCAGCGCGAGATCCAGCTCACCGTCACGGACCGCGGCGAGCCGCGCGGGCACCGGCATGTCCACGAGCACCGCCTCGGCGGGCCGTTCGCCGTCGTGCAGGAGCTCGGCAGCGCGCTCCAGGCGCGCGGTCAGGCCGGGGGCGACGCCGATCCGCACGCGGGCTTCCTCTTCCCCGGCGACCACGCGGACGCGGGCCGCCGCGGCGAGCGTCTCCTGTGCCGCCTCCAGCACGCGCCGGCCGGCGGGGGTGAGCCGGACATGGCGCGGGGACCGGTCGAACAGCCGGGTGCCGAGCTCCCGTTCGAGCCGGGCGATCTGGTGGCTCACGGCCGGCTGCACGATGTTCAGCCGCTCGGCCGCCCGGCCGAAGTGAAGCTCCTCGGCGACGGTCACGAAGTACCGCAAAGCACGCAGCTCCACGTCTCACGCTCCTACGATGACAAAAAGTAATCGCTGGACAGTCTAACTGGGGCTGGTTCCGCCGGGCATCCGGCCGCTGGGATGGAGGCATGCACTATGGCACTAGTTTGATCACTCCCACGTCCCCCGCCGAGGTGGTGGCCGCCGCGGCCGACGCCGCCGAGCGCGGGCTCGACAGCTTCTGGACCAACCAGAACCCCGGCGGATGGGACCCGCTCACCCTGCTGGCGTCCCTCGGCCGCCGACCGGCCGAGGTGGGCACGGCGATCGTCGCCACCTACCCCCGTCATCCGGTGACCACCGCGACCGAGGCGCTGACCTTGCAGGCCGCCTTGGGCGGCGGTCTCGCCCTGGGCGTCGGCCCGAGCCATGCCTGGTACGTCCAGGACCAGCTCGGCCTCCCCTACACCTCACCGCTGCGGCACACCCGCGAATATCTGACCGTGCTGCGCCCCCTGCTGGCCGGCGAGCATGTCCGGTACGCGGGCGAGTTCTTCACCGTCGACACCCGCCTTGACATCTCCGCCCCGCCTCCCAGCCTGCTGATGTCGGCACTCGGCCCGCGCATGCTCGAAGTGGCCCGCGATCTCGCGGACGGGGTGGTCGTCACCTGGATCACGCCGGAGATGATCGCCAAGGACATCGCGCCCCGTACGGCTCCCGGCGCCCGCATCGTGGCCCAGGCCATCACGGTGCTGAGCCCGGACCCCGACGCCGCCCGAGCCGGCTACGCCGAACGACTCGCCGCGGTCGGCCAGTTGCCCGCGTACCGCGCCTCGCTCGACCGCGCCGGGCTCGCCAATCCCGCCGACACCATCGTCATCGGGGACGAATCGACCATCACGGACGCGCTGAAGCGCTACGCGGACGCCGGGGTGACCGACCTGGTCGTCACACCCCTCAACGAAAGGAGCCGTACCTTGGACCTCATCGCAAGGGCTTGATCAGGCCGGCCGAGCGGACCACCGCGGTGAGGGCATCGGGATCGCCGGTGCGCCGGTGGACGTCCAGGGCCGTGTCGGCGAGCTTGATCACATGCTCGTTCCCGTGCCGGATCGCGAGCTCGAACACCTCCTCCGCCTCCGCCGATCCGACGGGCAGATCGCCGCGGGGAGCGGGCTCGTCCGGCGCGTAGGCGGCCGTCACCGCGGCACCCGCTGCCCAGGCCGCGTTGAAGCTGGCCACCCACACCTCGGCAGGCAGCGCGGGCAGGGCCCGCAGCACGGCCGTCGGCGCCGTCGCGGTGTGGACCAGCATGATGGCGTTGCCGTGCGCGTGCGTGGCGTACCGCAGGGTCGCCGCGTCCGCGAGCTCGGTGAGGTACGCCCGAGCCTGCTCGGGGTCGGCGGCCGGCTTGAGCGCGGCGAGCGAGGAGCCCCACCCCGGGAGGTCGGCCAGTTGTCCGAGGCGATGATTGATGCCCGCACTCTGGTCCGGCACCCGGGGCACTCCGGCCAAGGCCCGCTCCGGCCCGTCCGTACCGGCCGGCGCGCCGGCGCGTTCGGGCCCGGCCGTACCGTCCGGCGCGCCGACCCCCGCGATGACCTGCCACCGCGCCGCCCAGTACCCGAGCGCCTGCCCCAGCTCCGCGATCCGCGGCTCGTCCTCCTGCCCCAGCAACGCATGGATCGCATGTCCCGTGCGAATCACCCCGTGCGTGGCTCCGGCCGCGATACCGGGCAGCAGCCGCGGCCACCAGGTTCCCAGCACGGCCCGCCACGGCTGCTCCCTGAGCTCCCTGTCGAAGTACGCCAGCCAGTCGCCCAGCCGGGTCGGATCGCCGAGCGCCTCCCGCCATTCGGCGGCCTCGATCGGCGAGCTGCCGCGGGGGAGATCGTCCAGGCGGCTGACGTACGTGTCGAGCCAACGGTGCACTTCCCGGCCGTAGCCGTGCCTGACCATGGATTCGACCGCCATCGGACCGTGGTTGGACAGCCATCCGTCGAACTCGGGTCCTGTCGTGTGCAGCCGTACGTACGCTTCGTCCAAAGTCCCAGTGTCATTCATGACAAGGGACGCTAACCGCCGATCGCCGACGAGCACCTCGGCCGTCCGACCGACCGGCCCTACTGCTTTGGACCTACGCACCGTCCCTAGTAGTCGAGGTGGCGTACCTACCTGCTGTGGCCACAGATCGTGATCAATGCGTGTGCGTCGCGAGACGGCCGGATCCGATGCTGGCAAGTGTGGATACGACCAAGACGAGCGTCTCACCGTTCGCCTACCCAGTGGCCACCCTGATGAGCTCGCCACGCCTGTCGTGGCGGGGCCGCAGCTTGGTTCTGGCCCTCTTCGCGCTGTTCTGCGCCTTCCTGGCACTTTCGTAGAGGTAGCGGTTCAGGCCGCAGGTACGGTCCGCTGCTCCCACGAGAAGACCTCGGGTGACTTCGGCTTGACGGTGACGCGCAGCCACTGGCTCGCGGTGTCGCCGAACGTCTCCAGGCGGGTCAGGTTGGGCACGCCGGCGTAGTTGGGCTCCGCCTCCTGGACGTGCTCGTCGCCGTGCACGAGCAGCACCGGCTTGCCGTACGCACGGGAGCGCTCGACGATCCGCTCGCGGATCTCGGTGAAGCCGTCACTCGCCGTCGGCTCGGCCTGCAGCATGAGCAGCACACCGGGGGCGTGGGTACGTTCGGCCGCGTCGAAGGTGCCGTCGATCCAATCGAGCGCGGCGGCCTTGCGCGCCTCATACTCCGCGAGCCGGAGCTCGGGCCGGTCGCCGCCGGGCAGCTCGTTCCACGGGGCCAGGCCGTTGGCGCTGCCCACCACGTGCGCGGTGGCGAAGACGACACGCTTCTCGGTGAAGCGCGTGTTCTCCACATAGTCGCTGTGCTTGCGGTCGCGCGCCTGGGTCTCGACCTTCATCGGGTGGCCGCCGATGGTGCGCCCGGCCACCGGGTAGAAGATGCGGCGCATCGCTTCGAGCCGCTCCGTGGGCAGGAAACCACCGGCCGCGGCACGGTGGCAGTCGGTCCAGTCGTTGTCGCCCGGGGTCAGCACGAAGGGGTCGTCGAAGGTCTGGTAGAGCTCTTTTGTCGCGGTCAGGTGGGCGTCTTCGCACGAGGTGGAGCCGCTCTTGACGTCACCCGCATGCAGGACGAGCCGAACGTCCTTGGCGGCGTTGACGTCCTTGACCAGCTGGGGGAACACCGCCTCCTGCGCCTCACCGTAGGGCGTGTCACCGAGCAGCGCGAAGGTGAACGAAGGACCCTGGCCAGCCGCAGAGGCCAGGCCGGGTGAGACGAGCCCGGCAGCGAGGGAGGCGGCAACCATGGCGGCAGTGAGAACAACGTTACGCATGTAACCATTTCCTGCCCCTCCGGCCTCCACCCGGCGACAACCAACCGACACCCTGACGAACCTTGGCTGACGATTTCCAACGTCGACCCAGCTCGATGGGAGGTGGAAAGTACCTTGGCCCGCGCGGCTCAGCCGTCGGCGTCTTCGCGGAGGCGATCGGTGAGTGAGGCGGACCCGCGTTAAGCAGGGGTGCCGGCAAGATCGCGAAATTGTCCTGACAAGCACAAAGGCCCGCTCCAGAGGATCCCTGGTGGCGGGCCTTTCATGCTGTGCGCGGCCGACAGGAGTCGAACCCGTAACCTTCTGATCCGTAGTCAGATGCTCTATCCATTGAGCTACGGCCGCTCGCTGCGTAAGCAAGCATAGCGGGTTTTCTGCAGTGCCTCGAACCGGATACGGGCTCAGGGCTGACGTTGGTTCCGGGGTGGGGGTGGATGTGGGGTGGTGTGTGGGGGTTTGAGCTGGGGGAGCTCGTGGGGATCAGAGGGTGCGGGCTCCCTTCTCCGTTATGTGGTGTCCGTCTGTTTCAGGAGGACGTCCAGCAGGATGGCCATGTCGGTCAGTCTGCGGAGGATGTAGGCGTACTGGTCGTGGGTCTGGATGCGGATCTTGGTGAGCTCGTCGGCCGTGTGCCTTCTGAAGCTTTCGATCTCGTCGTTGAGTGCGGAGAAGTCTTGGTTGAGCTCCGCTTGTAGGCATTTGACCTGGGTCTTGGTGTCGAGGTGCGGGTCTCCTGCCGGTGTTCGGGGGTGTCTGCGTCGGCGGCGGGCTCTCAGGCGGGTGGAGGCCGGGTCGCCGGTACGTACGCTTGCCTCAAGGGCATCTGCGCGGAGTTTCAGTTGGCGAATCTCCGTCTCTATATCCACGTACCTCTACCTTCGCGGTCGTTGGAAGGGAACCGCTTGCGAGGGCGGTCTGCCAGTGGTCCCACGTTCTGTGAGCACATGGTGGCAAGGAGTGGGGGAGGTGGGAAATCAAGCTGCGTGTGGCGGGGTGAGGACTTTCCCCTGGGGGTGTAGTGGAGATCACCGTGGGGGTTGGTTCTCTGCTCGAGGGGTGGGTGGCGAAGGTGGCATCTGTGGTGAGAGCTGGCAAAACGCTGGTTCAGGCCTTGGACTTGGACGTCGCCGGTGGTGGTGCTTGTCGGGCATCCCTACGTGCCCGTGCCCTCGGGCGGCGTTTCTACGTGCCCTCTGAGTAGTAGATGGCGGCTTGGACGCGGCTTTTCAGGCCGAGTTTGTGGAGTACGCGGCTTACGTGGGTCTTCGTGGTGGCTTCTGCCATGTCGAGTTCTCGGGCGATCTCGGCGTTGGACAGGCCCCGTCCGATGCAGGCCAGGACTTCTTGTTCCCGGGGGGTCAGCCCGGCTGGGTCGGTGGCCGGGTCTCTGCGGGCGGGGAGTTGTTCGGCGAAGGCCGCTATCAGGCGGCGGGTGACGCCTGGGGAGATGAGCCCCTCGCCGCGGGCCACCACGCGGACCGCCTCCAGCAGGGATTGGGCGTCGGTGTTCTTCAGCAGGAAGCCGGCCGCGCCGGCGCGCAGGGCGCCGAAGACGTATTCGTCGACGTCGAACGTCGTCAGGATGAGCACGTCGCAGACTCCCGCCAGTGCGCGCGTGGCGGAGATGCCGTCGAGCCGGGGCATGCGTACGTCCATCAGGACCACGTCGGGGCGTAGCTCCGACGCCATGGCGACGGCGCGTTCGCCGTCCTCGGCCTCGCCCACGACCTCGATGTCGTCGGCCCCGTCCAGGATCAGCACGATTCCGGTCCTGACCGCGGCGTGGTCGTCGGCCACGAGCACCCTGATGGTCACCGTCCGCCTCCAGCGTTCTTCTTCTCGGCGGCCGAGTCGGACCAGGCCCGGCTCGGGCTCGCGTTCAGTTCGGTCGTCGGGAGGGCTGCTGAGACGCGCCAGCCTTGCCCGTCGACCGCTCCGGCCTCGAACCGGCCTCCGACCAGGGCGGCGCGTTCGCGCATGCCGATCAGGCCGGCGCCGGCTCCGGGCAGTCCGCCTCGCCGGTCGGCGCTGAGCGTGTTGTCGACGCGGAGCACGACCTGGTCACGCTCGTAGCCGACCACCACGGAGACCGGGGACTCGCCGTGTTTCATGGCGTTGGTGAGGGCCTCCTGCAGAATGCGGTAGCCGGCGAGATCGACGGACGGGGGCAGCTCGCGTGGCTCGCCCTCGATTCGGCTCCGTACGTCCATTCCTGCTTGCCGTACGCGCTCGACCAGGGGATCGGCGTCTCCAAGGCGGGGCCGGGTCGTCTCGCTCTCGGCCTCGTCGCCTTCCTGTCTCAGCAGGCCGATCATGGCTCGCATCTCGGACATGCCCGCCACACTGTTCTCCCGTACGGACTCCATGACCTTCCGCACCGTCTCCCGATCGAGATCCTGGCGGGACAGGGCGGCGGTGGACTGGATGGCGATGGCGCTGAAGTGGTTGGCGATCATGTCGTGCAGCTCGCGGGCCATCCGGGTGCGTTCGGCGGTGATGGCGGCCTGCCGGTCGAGCTCCGCCAGGCGCGCCACCTGCTCGGCCCGCGCCCGCTCGGCCGCCGCCCGATCTCGCTGCTCTCGCAGGTAGACCGCGGTGAGAACGGGCGTGACGAGCACCAGCCCCGCCTGCACTCCCATCACGGCCAGCGCGCGCCAGTCGGCGGCGAGGAACCCGGCCGTGGCCCCCGCCCCGACCGCGAGCACGGAGGTGGTGCCCAGCAGGATCCGGGTCAGGCCGGCCGGGCCGTAGAGCGCGGCCGCGTACAGGTTGTCGGTGAAGATCAGCACCGCCCCCAGGGACGGGCCCACGAACCCGTCGATCGTGATCCCGACGATGCCCAGGCCCAGGCAGAGCAGCGGGGCGCGCGTGCGCACCACGACTCCCGCGCAGGTGAGCGCCAGCGGCACGAACAGGAGCCAGGTGGGCGTGCCACGATGGACGTACGACCCGCCCGCGATGAGCAGCGCGCCCACCGCGAAGGCAAGCGCCGCTCCCAGCGTCACCCGGTTCATAGAAATCTCCGAGGAAGCCCTCGCCTTCAGGCGGGGGAGGAATCGGGCCCCTGCGGGGCAGGACAGGGGCAGGCGATTCGCCGTCAGGCGGACCGTCGTCGAAACGCGGTGCGATGCCGCGAGGTTCGATAATGTGTTCGGCAGCGGCGATGACCAAGCCGCCGGAGCAACGATCGGAAATATCCTCGCCGCCGGGCTGGCGGAGAGGTGAAACGCCTGTGGAGCTGGTGTAAGACCTCAACGAGAGATCCTTTTCTCGGGCGGGCGACCGGCGATGAAGCAGGAAACCTCACGGGCGACCGTGGGGATCCCCTCCTTCAGGAGGGGGGAGGATGTCAAGGCTTCATCCCATCACCTCTGGCCAGCGTTTTCCTCCTGCGTAGGTCCGCCTGTGGATACACCGTTCGATGTATCCACAGGTTGAGGATCTGTGTGTGCTGGCGTCTCGGGAAGAGTCGTTCTGGTATGTCTGGTGCGAGCGCGATGGCGTTTGTTCGGGGTTTGGGGGCGAGCGCGTCGTACTGTGTGGGGGTGAGCGAATTGCCGCCTCCGCCGGGTCCGCCGTCTGACTCGTCCTCGCCCTCGTCGTCGGGTGGTGAGCCGCCGCCTCGGCGGACAGGGGTGGTGGTCGGGCTGGCGCTGGTCGGGATTCTCGGCTATCTCGTGGTCAACGTGTTCGTGGGGGTCGTCGTTCTGAGCCTGGAGTCGACGGTGGCGATCGGGGTGGGGGCGGGGGTGCTGGCGGTTCTGGGGATCGGGGCCGGGGTGGTGCTGCTCGGGCTGCGGAGGTCGTGGTCGGTGGGATTGGGGCTGGGGTTGATGATCGGGTGGGGGCTGGCGTCGATCGTGTCGGCGGGCTTCTGTACGGGGCTCAACCCTGAGATGTATACGTAGGCCTACGAACTGTTGTGCGTGTGATGATGACGGTGTTGAGCGGATGTCGGTCGCGGGCTCGGCTCCTGGTCTGATCGCGACTAGGGGGTAGAGCAAACGAATGAGTACGAGACCACCGACGCCGCCGACCCCACCACCACCGTCGTCGTCCGGGGATCCGGAGGAGTCGGGCCAAGGAGCGGGGTCGGAGCTGGAGGGGGAGCCGGAGTTTCTGCCGCCTCCGACCGGGGAGAGGGTGGCGCCGCCTGTGGCCGGTGAGCGGGCTCCTGCGCCGGCGCCGCCTCCCAGCGGTGAGCCATCGCTGCTGCCGCCGCCTCCGACGGGACGGCCGGTGTCCCTGCCGCCGCCTGCCGACCCGACGAAGCTGTTGCCGGCGGGTGGAGGGGAGTCGGGTGAAGCGTCACCGTCGGTCGGGCGGTCGGGTGGTTCCTCGTCGGCCGCGCAGAGGCCCGGTGTTCCGCCTGGTGCGGGGCGGCCGTCCTTCATCGCGCCCGTGGTGAAGCCCGCGTCTGCGGGGCAGCCGGGTTCGGGCGGGCAGACGCCGGGCCAGGCAGGTCCGCAGCACGGGCAGTCGCCGTACGGATATTCCGGAAATGTCGCAGGAGGTCAGGGGCAATCGCCGCAGGGGCCGCCACCCGGGCACGGAGGCCCGCCGGAGTATGGTCCCCCGCCTGGTTACGGCCCCTCGGCCGGTCACGGTGGCCCACCTTCTCACGGAGGCCAGCCTTCTTACGGTGGCCCGCCTCATGGCGGTTCGTCCCCTTACGGTGGCCCGTCCGCTCAAGGCGGCCCGTCCGGCGGCCCGCCTCCTCAAGGCCCCCCGCAGTACGGCCCCCCGCCTCCAGGCCCGCACCCCGCCCCCTCCTCAGGAAGCGGCGGCGGCACAGGCGCCCTGATCGGCTTCCTGTTCGCGGGCCTCGCCGCCTACAGTGCCCTCAACATCGTCATAGGCTTCTTCGTCTTCTTCGCCGCCATGAGCACCCCCGCCAACTCCACCCCTTACCTGGCCATCGGCGCCATAGCCCTGGCCCTGGCCGGACTGGGCGCGGGGATCGGGCTGTGCTTCGTCCGTAAGACCTGGAGCCGAGGACTGGGGCTGGGGCTGATGATCGGCTGGGCGCTCTGGTCGATCCTGTCCGCCGGCTTCTGCACCGGCATCAACCCGGGCCTGTACGGCTGACATGCCCTACCACGAGATCTTCGTCGGCCTGGGCGTCTTCGTGGCCTCCGTCGTCTTCGTCAAGGAGGCCAGGAGGCGTGGCGCGCTCAACGAACAGTCCCTGATCGCGGTGGCCGGCGCCCTGGTCGGCGGCGCGATCGGGATGCGGCTGGCCGGCTGGCTGGAGACGCTGGAGCTGCGCGACCTCTGGCTGTACGGCTCCCGCAGCATCCTCGGCGGCCTGACCGGCGCGTACGTCGGCGTCCTGGTCGCCAAGCGGATCATCGGCTACAAGGAGCGCACGGGCGACCTGTTCGCCCCGGCGGTGGCGCTGGGCATGGCCGTGGGCAGGATCGGCTGCCATCTGACGGAGGCGCCGGGCCGGCCCACCGACCTGCCCTGGGGCGTGCACGCCTCGCCGGCCACCCCGGAGTGCCCGGGCTGCCTCACCGGGCAGGCCATGCACCCGTCGTTCATCTACGAGATCGTCTTCCAGTTGGCCGCCTTCGCCGCGCTGCTCTGGGCCCGCAAGCGGCTCACGCAGCCGGGCGAGCTGTTCACGCTCTACCTGGCCGGGTACGCCGCCTTCCGCTTCCTCGTCGAGTTCACCCGGGCCAACGAGACGGTCTGGCTCGACCTGACCAGGCCTCAGTGGTTCCTGATCCCGGGGCTGCTGCTGCTCGGCGCTCGGCTCGCGTACGGCTGGCGGCGCGGCTACTACGATCCCCTTTTCGAGCGGAAGGTCATGACATGAGTGCAGGCATGGGATTGCGGGGTGACCGCATCCTCAGGTACGTCAACGCGTTCTGCCCGCGCTGCCACGACCGCGAGCTGTCGCAGGTGGAGCGGCTGAGCGGCTATCTGGCCGAACGCGACGGACTCGTGTGGCTGGAGCGCGGGTGCCGCGAGCACGGTCTCATCAGCACGTTGTACGACGAGGACCCGGAGATCCTGGCGTACCTGGAGGAATGGACCGCCCCGACAAAGCAGCACGTACCGGATATATCCGGAAATTTTGACCCCGTCCCCGCCGCCTACCTGCGCGGCCTCCCCGAGCTCCAGACCCAGCACACCTGCATCCTCCTTGAGGACATCGCCGAAGCCTGCAACCTGCGCTGCCCCACCTGCTTCGCCGACAGCTCGCCCGACCTGGCCGGAATCGTCCCCGTCGAAGACGTCCTGGCGAACGTCGACCAGCGCCTGTCCAGGGAGAACGGCAAGCTCGACGTCCTCATGCTGAGCGGCGGCGAGCCCACCCTCCACCCCGAGCTCGACAGACTCCTCGCCGAGCTGGCCGAACGCCCACCCGCATCCTGATCAACACCAACGGCGTCCGCGTCGCCAGGGACGACGCCCTGCTCGACCTGCTCACCGCGCACAGGGAGCGGGTCGAGGTCTATCTCCAGTACGACGGCAGCTCGGCCGACGCGTCGCGACACCACCGGGGCGGCGACCTGACCAGGATCAAGGCGAGCGCCGTACGCCGCCTGTCCGAGCGCGAGATCTTCACCACGCTCGTCATGACCGCCGCGCTCGGCGTGAACGACGACGAGATCGGCGACGTCGTCCGCCTGGCCCTGGACACCCCGTACGTCGGCGGCGTCTCCCTGCAGCCCCAGTTCGGCTCGGGCCGGTCGGCCGCCATCGACGAGCGGGACCGGCTGACCCACACCGGCGTGCTCAAGCGCCTCGGCCCGCAGACCGACGGCTTGGTGACCTGGCGCGACCTGACCGCGCTGCCCTGCTCACACCCCCACTGCTGCTCGGTCGGCTACCTCATCCGCGACGACTCCGCCCGCTGGCGCTCGCTCACCGAGCTGATCGGCCACGACCGGCTCAAGGCGAACCTCGGCCTGGTCTCCAACCGCATCGCCGACAGCGAGATCCCGCGCGAGCTGCGCATGGCCGTACAGGAGTCGCTGCTCGGCCTGCTGTCCGAGCAGTCGTCGCTGTCGCATCCGCAGGTCGGAGACCTGTGGCGGACCATCTGCGAGAACTGCGACCTCGGCGTCTCCACCCTGCTCACCCTCGCCTCCTCGGCCCTGCCGGGCCGGCGCAGGAAGCTGCGCGCGATGCTCGGGGAGCGGGTCGTGCGCATCACGGTCAAACCGTTCATGGACCTGTCCACCATGATCGAGGAACGGCTCACGCAGTGCTGCGTGCACGTGGGCACGCGGGCCGAGCAGGACCAGTGCGCGCCGTTCTGCGCCGTGCAGGCGTGGCCGCAGCTGTCCGGGCAGCGGCTGTCGGCGGTGGCCTCCAAGTCGAGGGGGCCGTTCGAGGTGGTGCTGTGAAGGAGGGGGCCGTTCGAGGTGGTGCTGCGAAGGAGCCGTACGATCCGCTCCGCCTGTGCGTGTACGCGACCGTCGCGCTGCTCGCCTGGCTGCTCGGGCCGTGGGCGGTGCTGGGGTTCGCGGCGCTCGGGTTCGCCGGGTACTGGCGGGCGCGGCGAGCCGGCTGACCAGGAGCAAGTGCTTCCTGCGCGACACCCGGCTCGTGCTGGCCTACCTCGGCCTCATCGGCCTCGCCGCACTGACCGCGATCATCCTGGGATGGCTTTGAGGTTGAGCACCGTCTGCTGCTTCCCGTCCCCCCAGAAGAGCACGCTCGACGGCCTGGAGGAGGTGTCGTGCGACTGGACGGGCCCGATCGCGGCCATCGTCCCGGTGCTCAGGTCGTACAGAACGGGCTGCTGCCGGCCGGGCATGTTCAGCAGGAAGAGCGCGAAACGGTCACCGTACAACCACCGGAACCCGACCCGGACGAGCGTGCCGGGCAGCGTGCGCCGTGCCGATCCGTCCACCCGCTGCACGACCAGCCGGCTGTCCCGCATCCCTGCGCACCACTGTGGATGGCACTGCATCATGTCGACACCCTGCGGGATCGGCACGGTGGTGGCCAGGCCGGTCTCCAGGTTGACCATCTTGGTCATGTTCAGCCCGGTTTCACCTTCATGGGCCCAGGGCCAGGCCGACAGATGCAGTCCGTCGCTGCCCGGCAGCCGCTCAGGCGTCCCGCCGGTCAGTGGCATCCGGTAGACGCCGCCGCCCTTCTCCAGCGACCAGACGAGGTGGTCGCCCGCGATGCCGGTCCTGTCCACGTCTGCGGCGACCTCGCCGACACGCCGCGCCCGGCCGCCCTCCCTCGGCATGATCCAGAAGTCGGCCCGGTCGCCGTTCGCGCCCTTCTCGGCGTGCCAGGCGATGTACTTCTCGCCGACGTCGAGTGACTGCGGGTAGTAGTCCTTCTCCGGGTACGGCACGTCGCCCAGCACCCGGGTCCTGCCGGTCGCCGCGTCGTACACCTCCAGCCGCTCGGCCTTGCCCTCCCCGGGCATGGCGTACATGAGCAGCTCGGTGGCACTGACGGCGGTCACCGGCGTCGTCCGCCAGCCGTCGGCGTCCACGGTGGGCACCTGGAACAGCGCCCGCGGCCACACCGAGGCGACCGGCTCGATGGCGCCGGGAACCGGCGACGCCACCGGTGGGGGCTCCCGCAGGACCGCCGTCGTGCCGCCCGCGACGATCACCACCGCGGCGGCAGCCAGCGCCGCCCCCAGCCTTCTCCTGGTACGCCGGGCCCGCCGCCGTCCGGCCACCCCGTCCGCGAGGTTCGCGGGACCGGCCTGCGCGGCGGCCGTCCGCAGGGTCTGGACCAGGTCCTCTTCGCTTCTCATCGCGCCTCCCGCAGCACAGGTGTCTCTCGCTTGATCCGGAGCTTGTCCAGGGCGCGGGCCGCCTGGCTGCGTACGGTTCCACGTGAAACGCCGAGAATCTCGGCGATGTCGTGGTCCGGCAGGTCCTCGTAGTACCGCAGCACGAGGACGGCCCGCTGCTTGCGGGGGAGCTCCTGGAGTTCGGCCCAGAGGTCCGCGTCGCCGTAGCGGTCGGGTTCGCCCCGCTCCGGCACGGCGGCGACCAGGTCCTCCCGGCGCCGCCGGCGCCACGACCTGATGTGCAGCCTGACCATGGTCGTGCGCACGTACCCCTCGGGGTCGTGTTTGTTGCGCACGCGGGGCCAGGCGTCACCCAGCCGGGCCAGGGCCTCCTGTACGAGATCGGCCGCGTCCTCCGTGTTGCCGGCCAGCACGTAGCCGTACCGGAGAAGCGCGTCGCCCCGGGTCCGGACGAACTCGTCGAAATCCTCCACGAACCCAGGGATCACGTCACGCGGGCTTCTGTTGCACGCGGGCGAGAGATTGCGCGGGAGAGAGATTGCCCAGGCGAGGTTACGGGGCGGGGACGTACAGGCTGAGCGTCTCGGCGATGCAGGCGGGCCGCTTCTCGCCCTCGATCTCGACCGTCACCTTGAGGTTGGCCAGGTAGCCGGCCGGCGTGCCCTTGACGTCGGTGAGCTCGCCGAGCGCCCTGATCCGCCCGCCGACCGGCACCGGCCGCGGGAAGCGGACCTTGTTGAGGCCGTAGTTGACCCCCATCGCGATGCCCTCCACCTTGAGCAGGGCGAACATGAACGACGGCAGCAGCGACAGCGTCAGGTAGCCGTGGGCGATCGTGCCGCCGAACGGCCCCTCCTTGGCCTTCTCCACGTCGATGTGGATCCACTGATGGTCGTCGGTGGCGTCGGCGAAGAGGTTGACCTGATCCTGGGTGACGGTGCGCCACTCGGTCGGGCCGAACGACTCGCCGACGGCCGCCTTGAGCTCCTGAACGTTCGCGAAGGTCCGCATGGTGTCGAACGCTATTGCGCGCGCGGGACGGCTGCCAAGTTCGGGTCTCTTCCGGACTCGTCACGAAGATCTTTACTCGAAACCATCGCATAGGTGTTCGAGTCCGCGCTACAGTCTTAGGTACCGCAATCGAACAGAGGTTCGGCCTGGTGAGAGGGGGTGTGTCCGGATGACGGTGCTCGCGCTCGCCCCTGCTCGGACACGCCGTAGCACTTTCTTCCCAAATCTAAGACGGCCGCTATATCCGGCAATAAAGTCCGAGAGCGTGGACCCTGTGCGAAACCCCTACGCTCCCGGCGCCGGGCAGCGCCCGCCGGAGCTCGCCGGGCGTGATCGCGAGCTGCAGCAGTTCGAGGTCGTGCTGGAGCGGGTGGCCCGCGGCCGTCCCGAGCGCAGCATGGTCGTGACCGGCCTGCGGGGCGTCGGCAAGACCGTTCTGCTCAACACGTTCAAGTCCATGGCCATGCAGCGGCTGTGGGGCACGGGCAAGATCGAGGCCCGGCCCGACCAGTCGATCAGACGGCCGGTGGCGGCCGCCCTTCACATGGCCATCCGCGAGCTGGCGCCGCGTCATCGCGCGCCCGAGCGCATCGAGGAGTTCCTCGGCGTGCTCAAGGCGTTCGCCATGCGCGATCCGGCCGCGGCCAAGGGCACCTCCCACTGGTCGCCCGGCATCGAGGTGCCCGCCAGCCGCGGGCGCGCCGACTCCGGCGATCTGGAGATCGACCTCACCGAGTTGTTCGTCGACGCGGCGAGCGTGGCCACCGACCTGGCGGTGGGCATCGCACTGTTCATCGACGAGATGCAGGACGTGCAGGCCGCCGATGTCTCGGCGCTCTGCGCGGCCTGCCACGAGCTGTCGCAGTCGGGCGGCCCGCTGATCGTGGTGGGGGCCGGCCTGCCGCACCTGCCGAGCGTGCTGTCGGCCAGCAAGAGCTATTCCGAACGGCTCTTCCGCTACGCGCGCATCGACAAGCTCGACCGTGACGCGGCCGACCTCGCGCTCATCCTTCCCGCGCGGGAGGAAGAGGTGGAGTTCACCCAGGAGGCGCTCGACGCCCTCTACGAGGCGGCCGACGGCTACCCCTACTTCGTGCAGGCGTACGGCAAGGTCGCCTGGGACCTCGCCCCGCGCAGCCCGATCACCATCGACGACGTCAAGGTCTCCGCGCCGGAGGCCGAGGAGGAGCTCGCGGTCGGCTTCTTCGGAAGCCGCTACGAGCGGGCCACCCCGGCCGAGCGCGACTACATGCACGCCATGGCGCAGATCGGCGACGAGCCGGTCGCGACCGCCGAGGTGGCCGACGCCCTCGGGCGTAAGCCGTCCAGCCTCTCACCCGCCCGTGACAGCCTGATCAAGAAAGGGCTCATCTACAGCGCCGAGCGCGGCCTGATCGCGTTCACGGTGCCGCATTTCGGGAGATTCCTGCGCGCTCAGCCGATCTGAGCGACGCCCCTAGACCTCTATTGGGCTGTCTAGTGGGGAAGCTAGACAGCCCAATAGAGCTATATCGCCATGCCTGTCGAGGGAAATCTAGTGCTCTCTAGCGTCAGGCCGATACGGGGATATAGTCCGGCAGAGAGTCGCTGCCCTCCCTGCTGACCACGGCCATCCGCACCGCCGGGCGGCGCCCGCTCAGATAGACGGCGAAGACCACGTCGTCGTCCTCGTGGTTTCTGAAGGCGAAGAAGCGCCAGCACAGCTCCCGCCAGCTGTCATACGGCTCCGCCGAGGCCAGCTCCTGCCGGTGGGCCCGCCAGGCGCCGCTCGACCTCAGCCTCGACAGGGTCACCGACTCCGCCGGGCCGCGGCGCTGCTCGCAGGGGGCGCGATACCGTACCCGGTCGATCAGCTCCTCGATCTCGGGCGAGAGCAGCGCGAGCAGGGCCACCCCCGCGGCGGCGTACCACGGCGGCCCCGCCTCCACCCACCCGGTCGCGGCCGCCCACCCCGTCACCGGCGACCACACCGACACGCCGGCCAGGCCGGTCAGCGCGACAGTCCGGCCGATCGAACGCCACCCGACCGGCGCCGAGCTCACCTCGCCGAAGCAGCCGCAGCCCGCGTCGGGCACGCGCCGGCGCAGCTCCAGCAGCACGTACGTGGACATCGCGAAGAACGCGACCGTGCCCCAGCGGAAGAACGGATGCGTGCTGAACAGCAACCCCGCCGCCAGCATCAGTTCGCCGGCCGCGCACACCAGCAGCGCGGGAGCCTGCATGCGCCCGGGCACCAGCACCGCAGGCCCCAGCCTGGACAGCGCTCCCGGTTCGCCTCCCGAGCCGACGGTGCGCACCTTCGCCACCGTGCCCAGGATGAGCATGACGATCAGGAGCGGGAGCTGCGATTCCAGCACGAGCGTCACCCTAATCCGATCTGCGCGTTGAAGCACCCTTTGATCAACTCGCCGCCGAGCTCCACGTAGGAGGACGGCGACAGCTCCGCGATCCGCCCGCGCGGCGAGGTGTCACATTCGACGCAGCGGTCGCAGAAGCGCCCGGCCATGCATCCGCAGGCGACCACGGGCACGTTGGCGGAGCGGTTGGAGCAGACGTTCCTGACCTGGAGCAGCGAGCCGACGGCCAGATACGGCAGGCCGGCGCACGAGACGCCGGTCATGGGACAGCCGGTGTCGGTACGTTCCAGCATGGGGTACGCCGCGCCCCGCTCTTCCTCGTCGAACGTGTCCGACCAGGTCGCGGTGCCGGCGATGCGCGCCTGCGTGCCCGCGTAGGCGGGCGGCGGGGGCGGCACGGACCGCGCCGGGTAGGGCGGCTGCGAGGTCGCGGGCAGCAGGGCCAGGCTGGCGCCGTCGCGCCTGATGCCGATCGCGTCGAAGAGGTAGCCGGGTTCGAACTGGGGATGGCGCACCTGGAGCCGTCCCGACGCGCGGTAGGGGATGACGACCGAGCGGTGGCCGCGATGGGGCCCGCAGTCGAGCTCGACTGTCAGGTCCTTCTTGCCGGCGATGGAGATGATCGTCCCGGTGATGCGGGTGGTGTCGGCCCAGATGCGCTCGACCACGCGGCCGTCGCGCAACGTTCGCATCAGCACCATGGAGCCCACGTCCAGATCGCCCGGCGTCGTGTCGGAGCCGTTCCACGCGGTCGCCCACGGCGCGATCACGAGCCGCTCCTGGGCGCCGCCGGGAGTCTCGATGGTGATCAGGTGCGGGCTGATGTCCAGGACCTCGCCGACGACGGCCCGCAGGGGCTCCGCGTCGCCGGGATCGGCACCGGGGACGCGGCCCTCGCGGCCGAGCACGGCCGCGGCGAGCACCCGGCGGCGCTCGACGCTCGGATGACCCATGAACCCCTCCCTCGTCGGGTACTAGATTCACATGACTTGGGGGCGGGCCACACCGTAGTAGTTCAGATGGGAGCAAAATACCCATCCCCGGGGAAGGGAGTTCACCTACGGCGTCGTACAAACCGCCACCGACCTATACGGACCTTTATCGTCGGCGGGCCGAAACCTGAATTGCGGTTCCGGCACAAACGGGCATCAGGCTGCGATTCTGGCCACGATGCAGACCACGAGCTGGGAAGACGAGTTCCGCGAGTACGTCACGGCGCGCGGTCCCGCGCTGCTGCGCGCGGCCCATCAGCTCACCGGCCATCCGCTCGACGCCGAGGACCTGCTGCAGAGCGCGCTGGCCAAGACGTACCTGGCCTGGGACCGCATCGAGGACCGCAACGCGCTGGACGGATACGTGCGGCGGGCCATGGTCAACATCAACATCTCGCAGTGGCGGCGGCGGAAGCTGGAGGAGTACCCGTCGGACGAGCTGCCCGAGCCGGCCGCCCGCGAGGCGCTGCCGGCCCCGGAGATCCACGAGGCGCTCGAACAGGCCCTGCGCGAGCTGCCGGAGCGGATGCGGGCGGCGATCGTGCTGCGGTACTACGAGGACATGACGGAGCCGGAGATCGCGAGGACGCTGGGGATCAGCGTGGGGACGGTCAAGAGCACGGTGTCGCGCGCCATGGCCAAGCTGCGGACGTCACTGGGCCTTTCCTAGGGCTGCACAGGGGGACCAGACGGGGGATCCTAGGACTCGCAGGGGGACGTCTCCGGCGGGGTCTCCGCCCCGGCGGTGGCACACGGCCGTACGATGGTCCTGATCTTGCGCAGCGTGCCCAGGAACGCCTCCAGCTCGTCGGGGCTCAGCAGCCCGGTGAAGAGGTCCTCGATGTCCTGGAGGTGCTGCGGCAGCACGCGCTCCAGGCGCTCGGCGCCCGCCGCGGTGAGCACGGTGTAGGACGTCCGCCGATCGGTCGCGCAGGCCTCCCGCTGCACCAGCTCCTCGCGCTCCAGCCGGTCCACCACCCGGGTCACCCCGCTCGTGGACAACCCGGTCTGGCCGGCGAGATCGCTCATCCGCAGCCTCTGCCCGGGGGAACGTGCCAAACGAATGAGCGTCTCGAAGTCGATCTCCGACAGCCCCGCGGCGCTCAGCGCCGGTGCGAACCTGCTCGTCAGGCCCGCGTGCACCTCGGCGAACAGCCCGATGGCCGTCAGCCGGGAGTCGTCGTACAGCCGGTGGGCGTCCACCCGGGGGTTGTCGTACTTCATCACACTCATACCTTAGACGACGATAGTTGACGTGCGGAATATTCCTCATGTAGAAAGTTGTTGCCGCAGACATCCGCACAGCAACCTTCTACTAGGAGCCTCCGATGACCACCCGCACCTGGGAATCCCTGACCATCCCGGCCGCCGGAACGTACAACCTGGACGTAGCGCACACCAGCATCGGCTTCGTCGTCAAGCACATGATGGTCAGCAAGGTCCGCGGCCGTTTCGAGAAGTTCGAAGGCGCGGTCACGATCGCCGAGAACCCGCTGGAGTCGACCGCCGAACTCACCATCCAGACGGAGAGCATCACGACGGGCGTCGCCGACCGCGACGGCCACCTGCGCAGCGACGACTTCCTGTCCGTCGAGAAGTTCCCGACCATCACCTTCAAGAGCACCCGCGTGGCCGGCCACAAGGGCGACGAGTTCACCGTCGTCGGCGACCTGACCATCCGTGACGTGACCCGGGAGGTCGAGCTCACGGTCGAGTACGGCGGCGCCGGCACCAACCCGTGGGGCCAGGCCGTCTGGGGCTACACGATCACCACGGAGTTCGACCGCGAGGACTTCGGCCTGACCTGGAACCAGGCGCTGGAGACCGGCGGGGTGCTGGTGGGCAAGAAGGTTAAGATCGAGATCGAGGGCGAGGCCAACCCGGCCGCCTGACGTTATCCACAGCCTGGAAGCCCGCCCTAGCTCTGGGCGGGCTTCATCCACAGATAGTTACCCACAGGCTGTTGATAACTCTTGGTGAAGGCGTGCGGCGCAATCGCTTTGCCGCCTCGCCAGAAGGCCGGTACGCTGTGCTTGCCGCGATGGCTTCCAGGAGGATTCGCCTAGTCAGGTCTATGGCGCCGCACTGCTAATGCGGTTTGGTGGCAACACCATCCGGGGTTCAAATCCCCGATCCTCCGCAGATGAGAGGCCCTCTTCCCACGTACGGGGAGAGGGCCTTTTTGATCTCTGTGGACAGCAGGGTTGCAGTTCGGGTTGCAGTTGGCCTCAGGGCGATCCCCAGAGCGCGGCGCCCATGCGTTCACTGGCGTCCTTCATCTGGAGGGTTGCCACGTGGGTGTAGCGCTCAGTGGTGGTGACCCGAGTGTGCCCGAGGATCTCCTGTACGACACGGATGTGGACGCCTTGCTCTATCAACAGGGTCGCTGCGGTGTGCCTGGCGTCGTGCACCCTGGCGTCTCTGACGCCGGCCTGTTTGAGGATGGCCTTCCACTGCTTCCAGTCCTCCGTACGCTCGATCGGGCCGCCGAGCTTCGTCGTGAAGACCAAGTCATGATCGGTCCACCTGTCCCCCGCCGTCAGCGGTTCGGCGGCCTGGACCTCCTTGTGGGCCCGCAGGAGGGCCAGGAGCGCCGGAGGGCATTGCAGGGTGAGCTTGCTCTTGCCCTTGCGTTGCCGAAAGACGAGACCTCCGTCCGCGCGCTTCTGGCACTTGTCGGCGTGGCTCGTGCAGTCCTTCGGGCACGGGCGCTTGCAGCAGCGGTGAGCACGCTTCTTACAGGTGGGCTGGCAGTCGTTCTCATGCCGGTGTTCGATGTACGACCAGCGGAGTCCGATGGCCTCGCCCTGACGAATGCCGAGAGCGAGGGCGACCGACCAGCGCGCGCCATTCCTCTTCGTCTTGGCAGTCCGAATGCCGGTGTGCGGGCGGTGATCGCCAGACGGTGGGAAGCCGCGGGCGCGAGCACGAGGAAGGAGCTAGATGCATTGCCGACCGAGATGCGGACGTTCAGAGCCGTGCGGCATCGTCACGGTATGACGCATCCCAGCATGGAGGAGATCCGCGAGCGCACCTCCACCTCGCCGTCGGGTGGCCTGTCCCCGTAGGCAGTCGCAGGTCGCTGGAAGCCGTCCGCCGTACAAAGCATTCGTCGCACTGACGCGTACTTACCGTCCCAAGGCGCTCTGTCGCCGACCATGCGGCCTCGCCAAGATCCGTGGGTGCGCCGGCGCACTAGGACGATCAGCCCTATCTGAATGACAAGTAGCACCAGCGCGATCAGTCCCGATGTGGCGGTCATCTCTTCCTCTGAAAGTCCGCCAGCACATTCCGTAATGTTGCCGCCCTCGTATAAGAAGGCGCAGTCGCGTCCAAAGGATCATGGCAGCGATGAACCAGTTGGCAAGCAGAAGGGGGACCGCGCTCAGGACAAAGAGCAGTGGGATGTAGTTCATCCTCCCACCTGCCGGGTTCACCTTCGCCGGAACAGGTTCGAGACGCCCGCCTATATCGGAATCACGACTCACTCCGAACACATAAGCATAGGCAAGCGATCAGGACAAGGTCGGTACGGTGCACTTCCTGTGCAATATACGTGCAATGATCATGGTTCGCATCGTGGTGAGACATGGTCATGCCGCAGCTGAAAGGCCCTCTCCCTTGATCGGGGAGAGGGCCTTTTTGATCCTCGGAAGCGTCGTAGTTGCAACGGCTAGGGATTTCCCCAGAGCGCGGAGGCGAGCCGCTCCCGCGCATCAGGGGTGTGGATACGTGTCCCCTGGATCCCCTCGCTTCGGGACCCGGCGCGGCCAAGGTGGGTAAAGCAGGCCGGCCCGCTCCGACCTCGACTGCTTCGTCCCGAAGCCACACCACCGGAGCGTCGACCTGACTCAGCAGGAAGTGGTCGTCTCGGCTATGCAGGAATCGGTGCCCGGCCCGCCGTTAGCGGTGTCGGTGCCCGGCCCGCCCAGGATCCGGTCGTTGCCGGCTTCGCCGTCGAGGGTGTCGTTGCCGTCGTCGCCGCTGATGTCGTCGTTGTCGTTGCCGCCGAAGACGGTGTCGTTGCCAGAACCGGCGGAGACCCGGTCGTTGCCCGCAAAGGAGAGGATGACGTCGTTGCCGCCCAGCGCGGCGATACGGTCGGCGAACGGTGACCCGCAGATGACATCGGCGCCTGATGTGCCGACGATGGTCTGCCCCGAGGTGGCGGTGCGCCGGTCGATGGTGCAGCCCGGTCCGTTCTGGAGCGTCCCGTCGACACTGCTGGTGTTGAAGTAGCCGCTGCCGGTCTCTGCGGGGTTGTTGGTGAGGACTAGGCTCGTCACCCCGTTCAGCGCGCGGGTTGCGCCCTGCGCCGACGCCACGTCGTGAAGCAAGATCCGGTCGGAGAAGACGTACGCGTCGTCGTGTGGCCCCGAGATCTGCGAGCGAACCGACTGAGCCGGGACGGGAGCACCGCGGAAGTTGTAGTTTGCGCTCTGTGTCGCGCTCATCCCTGCTTGGTCCATGAGCGCGTAGCCCTGGTAGGAGAACTCGGCGGTGGAAAGCGAGGTCCCCGGCGGCGTATGCACGTTCAGCGAGAGCGTGCATTCCTTATTCGAAGCATCAGTACCGGGTTCGATGAGCGTCTCGTATGAGCTGAATGTAACGGTGAACGACTTCCCGTCGGGGCTGATCGCCGCCTCCCATGTCCCGGGCGGGCACCCGTTTCCGTTCGCACTGACGCTCGAGATGTATGCCTCGGCCGGGTTGGGGGCAGAGGATGCCGCGACCGCGGGCGTCATGACCACTGCGGTGAGGACGGCGGCGGCGAGTGTACGTGCGGCCAGCTTGGGGAGTGTGTTGCGCATGATGAATGGCATAGGGTATTCCTTTCCGTGGTGAGCATTCCCCGCGAGAACGTCAGGCGATTTCCTGAGGCTCGTTGACCTGTGTCAGATCGAGCTCGTGAATGGTGTCGCGGTAGCGCGGATGCCGGAGCCGTTTTTTCGTATCCGCCCACACCGCTGCGATAGTGCGACAAGGGAGATACCCCAGCGTCAAGCATGAAAGACGCGCGCACGCTTATAAGCGGGCAAATAATCAGCAAGGAGCGAAAAGGGGGAGTGTCCTTGATGTCCGAATATCCGCCATTAGAATGGATGTTATCCTGACGCGTAGCTCCCGAAAATTCCGATTCGCGCAGATATGCCATGATTCCGAGAATCTGGCCCCTGGCGCGGCGGCGGGCCGGGGGCAGCAACCGCGCCATATCCGGGCGACCTTGAGCGGCCGTTAACGACCCCTGCGAGCAACGCAAACGACCTGTAGCGATCTCGCTGCCGGAATTTCATGGCTCTGGGGTTTCCGCGCTGGACTCGGCGTCGGCCTGGGAGACGGTATCCCACTGCTCGGCTTCGTCCCCCTCGACGCACAAGCTCGTGCTCGTCGGGGCCGCTTTGGTTTGCCGACAGTCTTAATGGCTGTGCGACTTCTGCGGCACGCCCACGGTCCTCAGCCCGGAAGGCGACGGCGTGGTCATGGATGTCAGGAGCGCGGTCACGCGCTGTAAAACCGTCGGCTCAGCCTACGCAAGTGCGAACCTTGCGCCTGCCACGAGCAGTAGTGCAGCTCAGATGCCTCTTCTCTTAGTCGAACCAGACCACCAACCGCACGCCATCGGGCCTGAAGCGCCGCCCCAACGCCTCCATCACCCCGAAGACGTGTTCCCAGCCTGTTCCGGGGCCCAGCACGGCCTGCCGTGTCAACGGGCCATACTCGAGCGTCACATCGGGAAGGTCCCATCGACCAGCCAAGGCTTGATCAGGCGAGACGCCGAAGGGCGGTATGGAATAGAGGTCCACGAGCTCTTCCGGCCACTGATCGTCGATTCGATACTGATGGATCACCGATTTCGCCGAGCGGATCTGCAGTACTCCGCGAGCGGCGGGTCGGACACTCAGGTCCAGGTCGCGAAGCTCCGCCCACGCAACCCATGTGCAGCCGTGCACGGCGGTATCGATGTTCGCCGACTTCTCGTAGTCATGACGGATCGCTTCCGAAGCGTCGGCCGGTAGGCCTCGGCCGGCCGCGACGGGAGTCCAGCCGAGCCGGTTGCGGACGCCGAAGAGACAACCGAAGGCGTCGTAATCGCGGCCGTCATAGAGGGGATAAAGGGGCGTCGATACCGACCAGGGCTCTCCGTCGTACCAGTCCTCGTCAGCACACGGGTGACGAGTTTCGATGAAGCCGTAGATGTCGGTTCCCACGGTGACAGAGTAGGGACACGGATTCCTTCGGGCACGCAGAATAGTTCACCACTCACGCCATTCGTCTGTGATCTCAAATCGCTTGATTCCCGACGAGCGGTGAGTCCATCAAGATCCCAGCCTCGCTGAGCACGTCGCCGATGAACTCGCACAGCCTCGCGTCGGCGAGCCGTCAGAGTTGCAGGTCGAGTTGCCATGCAAGGCCGTTCAAGGCCGTTCAGCATGGACCCTCCCGTGCCCTTGGACCTGCATTGAACTACCTGGAACGGCCGGAAGTGGATCCTTCAAGCCGTAGGTTCAGATTTCGAGCGCCTGCCACAATCAGGATGTGGACCTGGACTCCTCGCTGTTGAAGGCCGCTCAGTTCTGCTCCCCCCACATCCGGACCGAGGCCGGTGCCAGCCTCTCCGATGGGCTGGAGTACCTGGAACACGGCGAATGGGAGATGGTCCTTCTTGTGCTCGAGGAGCTCGGCGACGCGCACCCCCAGCCGCCCGAGTTCTGGGATCTGCTGGCTGATGCCGCCCGAGTGATGTGGCTCGAGTCGCATGTCGCCTGGTACGAGTGGCGGGGCAGCGAGGCCCGGAACGGTGCTCTTCGGGCTGAGCTTTGCCTCGTGCCCACCGAGGAGGGAGGCCGCAAGGTGCCGATACTTCCCGGAAAAGGGCTTCGACCCATGTGGGACGTCGGACAGCGCACGCCTGAGGGGGAGCTGTCGGTCAGTATCGCCCTTCTCTGGGTGGAGGGTCGTACTCCGCTGGAACCGGGAGAGTGCGCACCTGTGCGACTCCTTCCTTTGACCCCTGAACACTGGCGACACCTCACACCGGGTGACGTGATCACCATGCACGAGATGCGACCACCCAGCGGAACGGCCCGCATCGTCGAGGTAGTGCCGCCCGTGGCGACCGTTCCCTAGTCGCAGTCGTACGGGCATCAGGAGTAGCGGGAAGGGAGATGGCGGAGGACCGCGCGGACGGCTTGGTTGATGTCAGGGAGCATGTCGCCGGCCAGGATGGGGTCGTGCCCGGGATGATCACGGTCATCACAGTAGGCTGTCCACCCCTCGACCGTGCGGCCGAACATCCCGCTGCGACGGAAGCTCTCTCGCTCCACCCGGCCGACGGGAAGTCCGCCATCGCCATCGCGGTCGTCCCAGCACACGAGGATGGTGTCCTCGTGTAACTCGCGGAGGGAGATACTGCGGCTCTCCATCAGTGTCGTGAGGGACGGCTCTATGTTGTCCAGGTGACCCATTCGTCTTTCCTCCAGGCATCGGCGGCATCACAGGCGTGGTCGGTCGCGTACTCGACGACGTGGCACGAAGCCTAGGTTCTTTGCCGGTGGGCCTACGTGCTTTCCTCTCATCGTCTTGATGGCGCACACGGTGGTGGAAAGCAGGAGATCCGACCCGCCAAAGCCTGCTTGCCGGGCGCCCTTGCGTCAGCCCCTAGGCTTTGCCGTTGTGACGGACGAATTGGACCCCGTGGCCTATAACCGTGCTGCCTGGGATCGCGAGGTGGAGAGCGGTAACGAATGGACCCGGCCGGTCGGGCCGGAGGTCATCGCTCGGGCGCGGGGCGGCGATTGGGCCGTCATTCTGATCGGTCACGAGGCGGTGCCGCGCGACTGGTTTCCGGCTGAACTGGGCGGTGCCGAGGTGTTGTGCCTGGCTTCCGGGGGAGGGCAGCAGGGGCCGGTGCTGTCGGCGGCGGGTGCGGTCGTGACGGTGCTGGACAACTCGCCGCAGCAACTGGCCCGCGACCAGGAGGTGGCCGCCCGCGAGGGATTGGCCGTCCGTACGGTGCTCGGCGACATGCGCGACCTGAGCGCGTTTCCCGATGGCAGTTTCGATGTCGTCTTCAATCCGGTGTCCAATGTGTTCTGTCCCGATCTCGCACCGGTCTGGCGGGAGTCGTTTCGTGTGCTGCGTCCGGGCGGGATCTTGATGGCCGGGTTCCTGAATCCTGACGTCTTCATTTTCGATGTCACGGCGATGGAGGAGCGGGGTGAGCTTGTAGTGCGCCATTCGCTCCCGTTCAGCAGCCTCGATCTTCCGGATGCCGAGCGGCAGCGCTCGTACGGGACCGGGCCGATCGAATACAGCCACTCACTCGCCGGGCAGATCGGTGGTCAGCTCGCGGCCGGCTTCACCCTGACCCACTTCGACGAGGCCCCGCACCACGCGGATGCCACCGCGCGGTATATGCCTGGTTACTTCGCGACCCGGGCCGTCAAGCCCCTGTGAACGCCGCTTTCCTGTACGCCCGCACCCCTCTAGTCTGTCCGTGCGCGACACGCTCGCTGACGTTCCCGATGAGAGGCTGGTCGAGCTGGGTGAGCGGTGGGCGGAGAGTGACGAGGACTCCATGTTCGGCGCCGAGCCCGCTCAGTTGGCCGAGTTGATCGCCGAGTTGCGTGGGCTGGCCCGGCGGGCCCGTGACGAAGGTCAGTTGATCTATTGCTGGAGTTCTCTGTGAGCGGTCCGGCTTCAGAGGTCGCGGGGGCGCTGGTAGCGGAGGTAGACGATGCCGTTGCTGGAGGGGGTGCTGGAGACCAGGTCGAGCTGGTACGACTCGGGGACGCCGTCGAACAGGCGGGTGCCGGCGCCTGAGATGTAGGGGAACATGCTCAGCCGGAGTTCGTCGATCAGGTCGAGCCGCATGAGTGAGCGCCAGAGGGTGACGCCACCCCAGACGATGATGTGGCCGTCGCCGTCCAGTCTGAGCTTGTCGATCTCTTCTGTCGTGTCGCCGGCGGCGATGGTGGTGTTGGTCCAGTCGGCGGTCTTGAGGGTGCGGGAGAAGACGATCTTGCGCCCG
This sequence comes from Nonomuraea sp. NPDC048882, assembly GCF_040649755.1. Classification (NCBI taxonomy): domain Bacteria; kingdom Bacillati; phylum Actinomycetota; class Actinomycetes; order Streptosporangiales; family Streptosporangiaceae; genus Nonomuraea; species Nonomuraea sp. NPDC048882. The sequence continues at coordinate 411,063 of NZ_JBEZGB010000002.1, read as the reverse complement.
GGGTTCAGGATGTCGGCGAACGGGTGGTCGGCGGATGCCCGCATGCCCGCGGAGATGCCCTCGTAGGCGGTGCGGCCCATGACGTGGGCGTACGCGTTGTGGAGGAAGTCGAGGTGGGCCTGGTCGGCGGGCTCGCGGTTCTCGGGCAGGTCGAAGCAGAACTTCCAGAAGTCGGTGCCCTCGTCGGCGAGCAGGCCGTCGAGGGAGTAGTTGAACACTGTCGCTATCAGTTTCCGCATGATGGGGGCTCCGGGGTCTGGGGCGTCGTTGGAATCGTGCTCGGCAGGGGAAGTACGGGTTCCGGTGCCGGGGTGATGGCGTGGTTTGGCGCCGAGGTTGTAGACGGGCCTGGTGGCCGGAAGTCATCGGTGCCTGCTGGTGTCGCCGGTGTTCTAGACTCGGCGCGCATGCGGGTGAAGATGATCTTCGCGTTGGTCGCTGTCTACGCCGTCGCGGCCGCGCCCGCGTTCCTGCCCGGTGGGTGGCGCGTGATCGTACAGCCCGCTACGGAGGACGCGGTCGAGGTCTACTACCAGCCTGTGTCCCCCGAGAGGTTCAGGTCGTACGAAGGCATCCGGCCGTTCCAGCGTGCTCTGGAGGCGGCTGAGCGGCGGGTCGAGGCGCACCCGTACGATCTCGCTCCGCCGTACATCCTGCATGGGCCGTACCGGCTGATCGCCCCCTATGTCACCGAGCGGGGACGTGAGCTGGCCTCGCCGCTGATCTCAGGAATGGACTGGCCCGAAGGGGTGGCCACCCCGTACGCGGTCGTGCCTCAGGTGCGGCCGGTGGTGAACAGTCAGGCTGAGCTGCGGGCGCTGGTGCTGATGAGGGGCTGGGTGTTCCACGAGCCAGCGGTTCTCGGCATGGGGATCGAGCCGGAGCTCAATCGGGTCGTCATCAGTACGAACGCCTTCGACCAGGGTCTGCGTCACAGGCTGGCCAGGGAGTACGGGAGCCGGCTCGTGGTCGTCGAGTGGGATCCCCTCGCCCGGCCGATGCGGCTGCTCTGAGGCCGGTCAGCGAATGATCTGGGTGACGAGGAAGTCGAGGCGTTCGTCCTGGGGCTCGGACGGGATACGGCCGCTGTCGGACAGGACCGCCATGCCGTGCAGCGCGCTCCACGTGACCTCGGCGAAGAGTTCGCGGCGCTCGTTGGCCGGCGGGAAGCAGTTGACGAACTCGTCGAAGCAGGCCCGGAGCGGGGGCGGGGTCTCGGCGCTGGCGAACTTGAGGTCGGTGGGCATGATGAACATGGCCTGGTACAGGGCGGGGCGGTCGGTGGCGAAGTCGAGGTAGGCGCGGCAGACGGCACGCAACGCCTGGCCGGTGTCGGCGACGGACTGCCCGGGGCGCAACGCCTGGCCGGGGTCAGAGGCGGGGTCGGAGGCGGACTGGCGGGCGCGGCGCAGGTGGGTGGCGAGTTCGGTGAAGCCGTCGAGGGCGACCGCGCTCACGATGGCGTCCTTGCCGTTGAAGTGGCTGTAGAGCACCGGCTGGCTGTATTCGACGCGTTCGGCCAGCCGGCGCGTCGTCACCGCCTCCCAGCCCTCCGACTCCGCCAGTTCGCGCGCGGCTGTGATGATCAGCTGGTGACGGTGGGCGCGTTCACGTTCGCGGCGCTCGCTGATGGCGGACATGAGGACACTCTAGCGCTGCTTGTGATTCTGTCGAAGCTAGAATCTCCGGTGGTCCACAGGCGCCACACGTGTTCGCCAGCGGTCGGGTAGGTGCGTTCGATCCGGACGCTCTTGGTCTCGGGTGAGACGGTCATGATGCTCCCTCTGAGGTGGGGTACCCGATCCTCCGCGTGAGCGCCCGGAGCGAACAGCTGCAAATGTCCGATGAGTTACGTCACCGTGGTGCTAGCCGCACTTGGTCGACACCAGCCGGCCGGTCCGCTGGTCCACGCACTTCTCGCAGACGCGCTTCGGGTTGGTCGTGCTCGGTGCCGGGGTCGAGGTGCACTCGAGCTCCACCGGGCGCCTCTCCTTGGCCTTCTTCTCGCAGTACTGGCGCTTCCAGCCGCCGCCCCGCTTCTTCTTCTGCTTGCAGTAGAAGCAGCGCTTGTTGCCGTCCTGCATCCACTTGCAGACGGCGGAGGTGCAGGTTCCGGTGACGGAGGCGGCCTTGGCGTGGGTGGCCGGGGCCGTGGCCCGGGCCGAGGAGGCGGACGTCGGAGCGAATATGGCGGCCGCGAGAACGGCGGCCGCGCATGCTTCTTTCAGCATGGATCCTCCCGCTGGAGTTCCTCCCTCTGTGTTTCTCATCGTCGCGCTTCGCGCTCGGGAGTCGTCAAGGCGTCCTGCCGGGTTTTCTTTTCCGGACGGAACGGGTTTCGGCCGGGTCAAACAATTCTCCGGCCATTCTTGGGCGGTCATTTGAGAAATGATTGGCTGTTTTCCAGGGCCGCGGGAGCCGGGACTCCGGCCAGGCGGTCGCGCAGCAGCGCGTGGCGGAACTGGAACGCGCCGCCCACCTGACGCAACGCGCCCCGCCGTACGCCGTCCTGGAGGAACGCCATCGCGTGCCACGGCATCCGGCCGGCCACCGACAGCGCCATGCGGGCCAGCAGGAACTGAGTGGACGCGGTGGCCAGGCACGCGGCGAGGCCGCCCGCGACGCCCAGGCGGGCCGCGGCGGACGTGATCAGCCGCCAGTCGCGGGTCTCGCCGAAGCTGAAGACGACCGCCAGGAACAGCAGGGTGACGGCCGCGGTGACGAGGCCGCCTGCCAGCGCGGTGACGAGGGTCCAGACCCGGTCCGCGCGCAGCACCTCGTCGGGCAGCCGGCCCTGCCCCAGCTCGACGTCGTGGAACATCGTGACGAACTCGGCGGCGAAGCCCACGGCGAGCCCGTACACGAAGCCGCAGGTGAAGCCGAACAGGAAGGCGTGCAGGGCGGCGACGGCGAAGAGTTCGGCGTGTCCGGCCGGGCCGGGCTCAGGCGCGGCCAGAGCGACGATCGCGAGGACGATGAACGTGACGGGCACCCCGCTCCGCGCCCCGTCCGTCGCTCCGCGCCACAGCCCGCTGCCCAGCGCGCGGCACAGGCGCCACCACAGCGGCCTGCCGGTCCGGCGGACGGTGCAGCGGTAGAGCCTCGGCGCCCTGGGGAACAGCGGTGTCCACAGGCTGTTGACCGCGCCCATCAGCAGCCCGCCGCCGGCTCCCCAGCGCAGGTCGGAGAGCACGCCGGCGGCCGGGTCCGGCCCGGTGAGCTGCCACGGCAGGCCGACGAGGACGTTCGCGGCGGCGAAGACGACGGCGGCCACGACGGCCCAGATCGGCATCCTGGCCCGCAGCGGCACCGCCCTGGCCAGCTCCCACCAGGGCAGGTCGTAGGCGTCGCGGCGGTGCAGGTGGCGGGCGAGGAAGGAGAGCCAGCGGTGCGCGTCGCGCAGGGTCCAGGCGCGCGTGCCGGCGGCAGGATCGGGCACGTCGGGATAGAGGACGCTGATGAGCTGGTCGAGCAGGTGGCCGCGCAGCGCGGCGGTGCCGGACAGGCGCAGCAGCAGGCCGGGGTCGCCGGGGCCGTCGGCGTAGGTGAGGCGGGTCAGCGACAGGTTGAGCGGGGTCGAGAGTGTCCGCGCCAGCAGGCCCTCCGGCTCGCCGCTCATCCGGTCGAAGACCTCGTCCCAGGCCGCGCCCCGGTCGGAGCGGGTGGCGGTGGCCAGGTAGTCGCGGATCACGCCGGGGGTGAGCGGGTCGAGCTCGATCACGGCGGCGCCGGTGAGCACGTCGGCGTCGCGTACGGCCTCGTGGTATTCCGCGCCGCGGCTGGTCACCACGAGCGACAGACCGGGCGCGAATGTGCTGTTGACGGCCCGCAGGGCCGCGCCGCGCGCCGCGGGCGGCATCTCGTCGAGCCCGTCGAGCACCGGCAGCAGCTCGGCGTCCCACGTGACGCCGCCGACGCCGTAGTCGAGCTCCACCTGCTCGGTGATCCACCGCCGCAGCGTGCGGGCGGCCGGGTCCCACGTGGACAACCGCAGGATCACCGGTACGGGCCCGGCCCCGGACGCACGGGCGGCCAGGCAGGCGCGGGCCAGCCTGACGACCAGGCTGGTCTTGCCGGACCCCGGCCCGCCGAGCACGACCAGCCGCCCGGTCGGCACCGTCGCGCTCACGACGCGGTGCAGGTCGTCGAGGGTGCCGTCGAGCCGCAGCGGCGTGTCGCCGGCCCCCTGGCGGATGACCGACCAGTGGTCGGAGTGCGGCGGGCCGAGGGTGTGCCAGGTGACCGGCAGCGGATAGGGATCGAGGAGCCGGCGCTGCTCCTCCTCGGTGGTGCAGTGATCGCCCATCCTGGCGGCCAGCCAGTCCAGCCGGCGCGCCCGTTCTGTCTCGTCGCCGGTGTCGTCGTCGCGGCGCAGCCGGCCGATCAGCGTCGCCGAGCCGCCCAGGACGGCGACGCACGCCGACATCACGCCCGCCCACTCGTCGGCCGCCCCGGCTCCGTCCAGCAGGAGCACCACCCCGAGGCCGAGCAGCCCGGCGCCGGCCATGACGGCCACCGCCGCCACGGTGAGCGGAGAACGGTCACGTCGGCTTCGCACGCACCAAGGATGCCGCATCTTCGGGTTCGGACGGTAATGCTTTGACAGCGGAAAGTCAGCGGCGGACCTGGGCCCAGACGACGCGTTCGCCCTCAGCGTTGACGGTCGTGTCCCAGCGGCCCTCGGTCAGCGCGTCCACGATCAGCAGGCCGCGGCCCCGTTCGTCACTCGACCGGGAATGGCGCGGAGGCTGGGTCTTGCCCGAAGGGCCCGGGTCCGTCACGGTGAGCCGCCAGGAGTACGGCTCGCGCTTCAGGCTCAGGCGCACCCAGTCGGCGTCGGCGTGCAGGATCGCGTTGGTGATCAGCTCCGAGGCGATCTCCTGGAGGTCGGGCAGGGCCTTGTGGTCCGGGCCCAGCCACTTCGCGAGTTCCTTGCGGGCGAGCGAGGGCACGCGTTCCGGTCCCACCTCGCGGGTGGCCCACACCTTGACGCATTCGTGCAGGGGATCGGACACGGTTATTCGCATGGTCGCCTCGGAGCGTGCATAGCTCAACTGTATTTGTGTGGATACACAATCAAGAATGACCGGGTGGAATGGTCATGTCTTAGCGAGGCGCTGGCGAATCTTTACCTGTTAGGGCTGCTTTTTTCGATTATTCGCAGAGGGTGTACGACGGCGCGGCGCCCCTCCCCGGAGGGAGAGGCGCCGCGGGGGGTGCGAGGGGTCAGCCGGTCCTGAGCGTGAGGCCGTACACGCTCAAAGCCTCGTTGACCGGCTGGTGGTACGTCGTGCCGCCGACCGAGCAGTTGCCGGAGCCGCCGGACGTCATGCCCTGGGCCTGGTTGCCCGAGATGAACGAGCCGCCGGAGTCGCCGGGCTCGGCGCACGCGGTGGTGCGGGTCAGGCCGGAGACGGTGCCCTGCGCGTAGGTGACGCTGGCGCCGTGCTGCCTGATGACGCCGCAGCGCCATCCGGTGGTCGAGCCGGAGCGGCAGATGGACGCGCCGACGGCGGCCTGGGTGGAGCCGCGGACGGTCACGTTCGCGCCGCCGGAGCCGCGTACGTACGGCGTGGCAGTGTTGTTCGGCGCGGCGACCCAGGCGTAGTCGTTGCCAGGGAAGGACGAGCCCTGGAAGGTGCCCGTCGGGCTCGTGGTCCTGGAGCCGGCCCGGCCGCAGTGTCCCGCCGTGGTGAAGCCGGGAGTGCTGCCCCTGGTGACGGCGAAGCCGACGCTGCACCGGCTGCCGCCGATGTAGTAGGCCGCGCCGCCGATGATGTTGATGAACGTCGTCGGACGCTCGGCCGTGGCCGAGACGGTGACGGCGCTCTTGTCCACGTCGGCGGCGGCGACGAGGGCCTGCGCGGCCTCCACGGTCGGCGCCTGGACGGAGACGAGGTTGGTCGTCACGTCGACGAACCAGAGAGCGGCGCCGGACTTGACACTCTGCGGAGCCTGGTCGAGCTGACGCATGACGCCGTTGAGCTGGTCCATGGAGCGGGCGACGACGACGGGCTGCGCTCCCTGAGCCTCGATGGTCTTCGTGGCCGCCGGGTCGGTGGTGGCGACCATGAGCTTGGAGGCGTCGTCGTTCAGCCAGGCGCCGCCGAACGACCCGCCCAGTGCGGTGGTCAGGTTCGCTTCGACGGCGGTGGCGCGCTCCTCGTTGGCCAGGCGGGTGTGCACCTGCTCCTCGGAGAGGCCGAGGTCGCGTTCGAGCGCGTCCACCATGGCGGGTGGCGCCTTGGGTGTGGGGTCTGCTGCTGCTGGGCTGAGGGGGGTGGCCACACAGACGGCGAGGATGATCGCGCCTGTCAGCGCACAGCGTTTACTCAACATGTGCACTCCTCGGGTGGGGGTGCTGTCAAGCTAACGGTTGCTGGGGATCCTGCTCAGATACCAATAAGGCCCTATTTCGGTGTTATGGGGTCGTTTTGGCCCTAGTCCTTGATGCGGGATTCGCCGCCTATAAGGCGAAGGCGGGGAGAGGTGAGTAGTGTCCCGAGGCTGGAGGTGTTCTCTGTGCGTAATGGTGTTCGTCATCTGCTCGGCGCCGGCGCAGGACTGCTGGCCACGCCGCTGATCGCGGCGGGTTTCGTCTCCCACGCCGGCCTGGACGGCTGGCTCGCCACGAGCCTGCTCGCGGGGCTCATGGTCGTCGTCGGCGCGCTGGCGGGGTCCAGGATCTCGCCGCTCGCCTCGCTGCTGCCGGGACTCGCGCTCGGGGTGCTGGCCGGGGCCTTCCTGGCCGGCGCGCCCTGGGTGACGCCGCAGGGGGTGGTGCCGCTCGCGTACGAGGCGGGGTACCGGGCGCTGCTCGCCGACTGGGCCCTGCCGGTGGCGTGCGTGCTGGTGGTCGCCTCGCTCTTCCCCTCCCGCTGGCGGGGCGCCCCACGCCCGGTCGAACTGGTCGAGCCGGTCGAGCCGCCTGCGCAGCCCGAGCCGCCCGCCTCAGAAGAGGAGCCGCCACCGTTGCCCAAGCGGATCCCGTCCCGTTACTGACCGGCCCGGCCGCTCAGCACCGCGACGAGCACGTACGGCAGGGTCAGCAGGGCGAACGTCACCCCGTTCGACACGTACGACGACGCCGCCCCGTACGCGGTGAAGACCCCGACCGTCACCACGTTCGTGCCCAGCCCCGCGACCGAGGTGACGGTGGCCCGCGCCGGGCCGCTGATGCGCGCCTGCAACCGCACGTCGGCCAGCACCTGGGCGAGCTGGAACGCCCCGAACGCCAGCGCGACGGCGACGAACCCGGCGGGATGACCGCTGAGCGCGCCGCCGGCCATGGCCAGCGCCGCCAGGCCGAGCAGCGGGCCGTACAAGCGGCCCGGCAGGCGCTCGGCAGGGCCCGCCAGCAGGCCGCCCGCGGTGGCGCCGACCCAGACCAGGAGGATGACCAGCGGCACGGCGGTCCAGGCCATGCCCTTCTCGACCGCCAGGTACGGCACGTACTCCTCCAGCGCGCCCCACACCGCCGTCACGAACGCGACCAGCAGGATCGCGTGCAGCACGCGGCGATCACCACGGGCCAGGGCCAGCCCTTCCCGCAGGACCGCCAGGTAACCGGGCGCCTCGCCGCGCGTCCTGTGCTCGGGCAGCGTCAGCGCCGTGGCGGCGCACAGGACGCAGGCCAGCACGCTGGCCGCGCCCACGAGGGGGTAGCCGCCGGCCGCGAGGGCGGGGGAGGCCAGGCCGATCGCGGTGGCGCTGGCGACCAGGCCGAGCGAGGTGGCCCGGCCCATCACGCCGGCGTAGCGGCCCTCCTGGCCGCGCCGGGCCAGCTCCTCGTACGCGAGCGCTTCGTACGAGCCCGAGATGAGCGCCTCCCCTGCCCCCCACACCACGAACCCGGCGGCGAACACCCAGGGGGAGGGGAAGAGGGTCCACGACGCGAAGCCGAGGCCGATCAGCAGCGGCCCGAGGCACAGCAGCAGCCGCCGGGAGAAGGTGTCGGCCCAGGCGCCGGACGGGATCTCCAGCACCATGCCGGTCACCGACCAGATGACGAACAGGGTGGAGGACTGGGCGACGGAGAGCCCGGTGTCGGCGAACAGCAGCGCGTACACCGGATAGAGCAGGACGAATTCGCTGAGGAACGCGTAGACGTAGAGCGAGATGACAAGCATGGGGCCTTCCAGGGGGACGAGCAGGGACTCCGGGGGCGTTTCGCCCCGGAGGCCCGCGCGTCCCGCGCCGGCCCCTTGTTATGGATCAATGTCGCCAGGTCATGCGATGAATTCTACGGGGAGACGTCCCCGATGCGCGCGCCAAAATCGCGCCGCTCCACCGCCCGCGAAGCCGCCGTCATCAACTGCTCCAGCGAACGGGCGGCGCGGCTCGGCGTGGTCAGGCGGACTCGGCCGCCTCAGGCACCGGGATCCACTTGTGCGACCAGGCCAGCAACTGGTCGAGCGCGGGCCGGAGCTCCTGGCCCATCTGGGTCAGGTGGTATTCGACCCGCACCGGCGAGGTGGGCAGCACCCGCCGCTCGACGAGGCCGGCCGCTTCGAGCTCACGCAGGCGCCTGGCCAACATCGTGTCGTTGATGCCGGGGATGGCCGCCTTGAGGTCGGCGTAGCGGTGAGCGCCCTTGAAGATCATGTGGATCACGGCCCCCGACCAGCGGGCGCCGATCAGCTCTAAGGCGATGTGGAAGCGGGTGCAGACCGAGTCGAGGCTCATGAGGACATCCTAGCGTTTGCTAAATAATGTGTAGTTACTCAATACTGTTGAGCATTCAACCGCTTGCACAACGCTGGGAGCAGCCATGACCGAACCCGTTCTGCAGATCATCGTCGGAAGCACCAGGAAGGGGCGCGTCGGACGAGCGGTCGCCGACTGGTTCCGCGGCAGCGCCGAGGCGTACGGCGCGTTCAAGGTGGAGTTCACCGACCTGGCCGAGCTGGACCTGCCGTTCATGGACGAGCCGCACCACCCCAGGCTGCGGCAGTACGAGAACGCGCACACCAAGGAGTGGAGCGCGATCGTGGACCGCTCGGACGCGTTCGTGTTCGTGACCCCCGAGTACAACCACAGCTTCTCCGCCCCGCTGAAGAACGCCCTGGACTACCTGCACCACGAGTGGAACCACAAGCCTGCCGGGTTCGTCAGCTACGGCGGCCTGTCCGGCGGTACCCGCGCCGTGCAGGGGCTGCGTCAGGTGGTCAGCACGCTGAAGATGGTCCCGGTGCTGGAGGCGGTGAACATCCCGTTCGTGATGCAGCTTCCGATCGAGGACGGCGTGCTGCGGCCGAACGAGATCTCCGAGGCGGCCGCCGCCGAGATGCTGGCCGAGCTGGCCAAGCTCACCGGCCCGCTGCGCGCGATGCGGCTGTCGGAGTCGTGATGCCGAAGTCATGATCTCGGAGTCGTGACGGCGGGGGCATGATGTCGGGGGCCTGAGCTACGCTGCCGGACGTGGCACTGGCAGTGAGCGTGGTGGTCCGATACCGCAAGGCGGTGACCTACGGCGTGCACGCGCTGCTCGCCGCCCTCGACAGCGCGCGGGTCGAGCACGACCTGCGGCTCGGCACCACGCCCGAGGAGACCGCCCGGCACATCCGCGACAGCGAGGCGGATCGGGTGCTGGTGCTCTGGTCGTTCTACTCCCCCGACGCCGAGGCCATGGCGGCCGAGCTGGCCACGGTCAGGTCGCTGAGCGGCGGCAGGGGGCTGCACATCGCGGGCGGTGTGCACGCCACCGCCGAGCCGCAGCAGGTCATCGACGCCGGCTGGGACCTGGCGGGCATCGGCGAGGGCGAGAGCACGATCATCGCCCTGGTCCGGGCGCTGCGGGAGGACCGGCCGCTCACCTCGGTCCCCGGGCTGGCGGTCAGGGACGCCGACGGCGTCGCCCTGCGCACGGGGTCGGCGCCGCAGCTGCCGCTCGACGCCTTCCCCTCGTTCACCGGCCGCAACGGGCCCATCGAGATCACCAGAGGTTGCCGCTACACCTGCCGCTTCTGCCAGACGCCGTTCATGTTCGGCGGGCAGTTCCGGCATCGGTCGGTGGCGAGCGTGCGTGAGCACGTGCGCGAGATGGCCGGGCGGGGGCTGCGCGACGTGCGCTTCATCACGCCGACCTCGCTGTCCTACGGCTCCCCCGGCCCCGATCCCGACCTCGGCGCGGTGGAGGAGCTGCTGGCCGGGGTCAAGGAGGAGTTGCCGCCGCACGGCCGGGTCTTCTTCGGCAGCTTTCCCTCGGAGGTGCGGCCCGAGCACGTCAGCCCCGAGGCGATGCGGCTGCTCAAGCGCTACGTGGCCAACGACAACCTGATCATCGGCGCCCAGTCGGGCTCCGACCGGGTGCTGGCGGCCTCGGGGCGCGGCCACGACACCTCGCCCGTGCGCGACGCGGTCAGGATCGCCGTCGAGCACGGGTTCCGGCCCAACGTCGACTTCATCTTCGGGATGCCCGGCGAGTCGGAGGAGGACCAGGAGCAGTCGCTGGCGCTCGCCGCCGACCTGGCCGACCTGGGGGCGCGCATCCACACCCACACGTTCATGCCGCTGCCCGGCACGCCGTGGCGCGACGCCGAGCCCGCCTTCATCCCGCTGGCCACGATGACCGAGCTCGACCGGCTGGCCCAGCGCGGCGACGCCTACGGCCACTGGCGCAAGCAGGCCGAGCACGCCGTGCGCCTGGCCGAGACGGCCAAGGCCTACCCCCGCAGGGCCCGCCGCCGCCGCGCCACCTGACCCGGAAGGGCTTCAGTCGCGGGGGCCGTCGCGCTCTTCCAGGGAGTCCAGTACGCGTTCGAGTGCGTCGCCGATCGGGCGCAGCGCCTGGGAGAACGCGTTGACGAGCGGACCGAAGATCTCGCTCACCTCGGTCAGCAGATCAGGGGTCTTGCTCTCGGGAGGAGCCCAGCGCATGGCGTCCGCGCTCAGCGTCTCCCACTCGTCGACGACGCCGTCGATGGCGTCGAGCACGTGATCAGGATCGCTTGACATGACCGTTCTCCGTGGAGTCAGCCGTGGAGGTCCTCCGCCGCGGGAGGGGTCGATACCTCCACGGTACTTCAGACCGGGACGGACACGCCCACACCGCCGCGAGTCTGTGCGCCGAAACGCCGCTTCTCGGCGTCCAGGTCGAGGGGACGGATGCTCGCGCGGCCGGCCAGCAGCTCCTCGGTCAGCAGCGCGGCGGGGACGAGCCAGGACACCTCGAACTCCAGGCCGTCGGGGTCGCGGGCGTAGAGGGCCTTGGTGGTGCTGTGGTCGGAGGCGCCGACGAGCGCGTTCAGCTCGGCGAGCTTGGCCTGGACGCGTTCGAGCTCGTCGAGCGTGTCGACCTCCCACGCCAGGTGGTAGAGGCCGACGGAGGTGCGCCCGGCCGGAGAGGGGGCCGCGTTCTCGCCGATCTGGAACAGGCCCAGGTCGTGATCGTTCGATGAGCCGGGGGCCTGGAGGAACGCGGCTCCGCGCATGCCCATGACGACCTCGAAGCCGAGGGCCTCCCGGTAAAAGGCGACGCTGCGCTCCACGTCGCGGACGTAAAGGACGGCGTGGTTGAGTCGCTGGACCGGCATGGGCAGCCCCTTTCAGCGGTGTCCCAGGGTAAGTATATGAGCCTTCAACTAAATTGCGGCTGCTCCGACCGGCCCGCCGGGCAACACGCTGGAGGGGGATCGAGCGAAGTGTCGGGCCCAGGCCGTAGCGTTCTCCGGGTATCTGACCCCGACCGAGGAGAGGCCGATGCACGACACCGAAGAGGCGCTGTTCAGGGCGGTCCACGGCATCGCCGGCAGGTTGGCCGGCCAGCCCGTTCCGGTGGTGATGGAGGCGTTGCTGCGCAACCTGCCCAAGGCTCCCGGCCTCGAGGTGACGGAGCTCCGCAAGATCGCGGAGGAGATCAGCGTGGGGCGTGATCCCTCAGGGTTGTGAGACGAGCGCTTGTGAACAAGTGCTTGTGAACAACCGATCGCCAGGGGAGCATCGAATCATGTACGAGCCAACCCCTGACGATCGATTCACGTTCGGTCTGTGGACGGTCGGCTGGCAGGCGCGCGATCCGTTCGGGGATGCCGCCAGGGCGCCCCTCGATCCCGTCGAGAGCGTGCACCGTCTGGCCGAGCTGGGGGCCTACGGTGTCACTTTCCACGATGACGACCTGCTCGCCGTCGAACCCGATCGCGAACGGGCGATCGCGTCGTTCAGGAAAGCACTCGCCGAGACCGGGCTGAAAGTGCCCATGGCCACCACGAACCTGTTCACGCACCCCGTCTTCCGCGACGGGGCCTTCACCAGCAACGACCGCGACGTGCGGCGTTACGCGCTGCGCAAGGTCACGCGCAACCTCGACCTGGCCGCCTCGCTGGGCGCCTCCACCTACGTGTGCTGGGGCGGCCGCGAGGGGGCCGAGTCGGACGCGGCCAAGGACGTGCGGGCCGCGCTCGGTCGTTACAAAGAGGCCATCGACCTGCTCTGCGGCTACGTACGCGAGCGCAACTACGACATCCGCTTCGCCCTTGAGCCCAAGCCGAACGAGCCCAGGGGCGACATCCTGCTGCCGACGATCGGCCACGCGCTGGCGTTCATCGGCGAGCTGGAGCATCCGGAGATGGTGGGCCTCAACCCGGAGGTCGGTCACGAGCAGATGGCCGGGCTCAACTTCGTGCACGGCATCGCGCAGGCGCTGTGGCACGGCAAGCTGTTCCACATCGATCTCAACGGCCAGCACGGGCCCAGGTTCGACCAGGACCTCGTCTTCGGCCACGGCGACGTGATGAGCGCGTTCTTCCTGGTGGACCTGCTGGAACACGGGGGCTACGACGGGCCGCGGCACTTCGACTACAAGCCCCTGCGCACGGAGGACTCCGGCGACGTCTGGGTCTCAGCCGCCGCCAATATGCGTACATATCTGATCCTTCGCGAAAAAGCCCGAAATTTCAGGGCTGATCCGGAAGTGCGCGAGGCGCTGCGGGCCGCCCGCGTCGACGAGCTGGGCCTGCCCACCCTCAACCGCGGCGAGACGCTGGCCGACCTCGCCTCCGACGACTTCGACCCTGACGTGGCCTCACGGCGCGGATACCATTTCACCCATCTGAACCAGCTTGCGCTGGAGCACTTGTTAGGAGTTCGTGGGTGACGCTGGTCGCTGGGGTCGATTCCTCCACGCAGAGTTGCAAGGTCGTCATTCGAGAAGCGGAGACGGGAGAGCTGGTACGGCAGGGCCGCGCCGCGCATCCCGACGGCACCGAGGTGCATCCGTCCCACTGGTGGAGCGCGCTGCTGCGGGCCCTTGAGGAGGCGGGCGGGCTGGACGGCGTGGCCGCCATCAGCGTGGGCGGGCAGCAGCACGGCATGGTCTGCCTCGACGAATCCGGAAATGTCGTACGCGACGCCCTGCTGTGGAACGACACCCGTTCCGCCCAGGCCGCCGCCGACCTGATCGCCGAGCTGGGCGGGCCGCAGGCGTGGGCCGACGCCGTGGGCTCGGTGCCCGTCGCCTCCTTCACCGTCACCAAGCTGCGCTGGCTGGCCGAGCACGAGCCGGACAACGCGCGGCGCACGGCCGCCGTCTGCCTGCCGCACGACTGGCTGACCTGGCGCCTGGCAGGCGCGCTCGGGTCCGGCGTGCCCTTCGGCGTCGCGGCCTGGGAGAACGCGCCTCTGCCGCCCCTCGACCGGCTGGTCACCGACCGGGGCGACGCCTCGGGCACCGGCTACTGGTCGCCGGCGACCGGCGCGTACCGTCCCGACCTGCTCAAGGCGGCCATCGGCGCGCTCCCGCTGCTGCCCAGGGTGCTGGAGCCCGCGCAGGCCGTCCCCGACGTCGCGGGGCCCGTGCTGATCGGGCCGGGCACCGGCGACAACATGGCCGCCGCGCTCGGCGTGGGGGCCCGCTCCGGCGACGTCGTGGTCTCGCTCGGCACGTCGGGCACCGTGTTCGCGGTCGCCGAGCGGCCCAGCGCCGACCCCACGGGCGCGGTCGCCGGGTTCGCCGACGCGACCGGGCGTTTCCTGCCGCTGGTGTGCACGCTCAACGCCGCCCGCGTCATGGACGCCGCCGCGCGCATCGCCGGGGTCGGGCTGGACGAGCTCGGCGCCCTGGCCCTGGAGGCTCCCGCGGGGGCAGGCGGGCTCACGCTGGTGCCGTACCTGGAGGGCGAGCGCACGCCCAACCGGCCCACGGCCACCGGCTCCATCCACGGGCTGACCCTGGCCACCTCGACCCCGGCCCACCTGGCCAGGGCGGCGGTCGAGGGCATGCTCTGCGGGCTGGCCGACGCGCTCGACGCGCTGGCCATGCGCCCGGAGCGGGTGCTGCTGATCGGCGGCGCCGCGCGCTCGGAGGCGGTGCGGCGGATCGCCCCCACGATCTTCGGCGTGCCGATCACGGTCCCGCCGCCGGCCGAGTACGTCGCCGACGGGGCCGCCTACCAGGCCGCGACGCTGGTGACGAGCGCGCCCGACTGGCGCTCCGGCGACACGGCCACCTACGAGGGCGAGGCCGTCCCGGCCATCCGCGAGCGCTACGCCCGCGCCACCGGGCACATCCTCGACTGATCCCGGCCCCTGACGCACCCCTGAGAGCCCTGACTCTCAGGGGTGCGTTTCGTAGGGGTCGGGTCAGGGACGTATCGGGGCAGGAGCCGGATGTGAGACCTCCCCCGCACGGGGAGAGTAGGCCCCATGACCGCAGCGAAGAGGCTCTGCCCCCTGATCGCCTGTGCCTCGATCCTGTTCTCGGTGGTCGCCGTGGTGGCGGGCCAGCTCGGCCCCGACCCCTACCTCGACCCCATGAACGTCACCGTCAGCGAGTACGCCGTGTCCGACCGCGGGGGCGTCACGGAGATCGCGATGGCGGTGCTCGGGATCGGGTCCCTGGCGCTGCTCCTGGGGCTGCGGTCGGCGGGGGCTCCGGTGCGGGGGATGCCGGAGCGGTTGCTGATGGTGTGGTCGGGTGCCCTGGTGGTGGCCGCGGTGATCCCGACCACGCCCATCGGCCACGACCTGGATCTCGCCGCCCAGATCCACCGCTACGTCTCCGTCGCCGCCTTCGTGAGCCTGCCCGCCGCGGGCGCGCTGCTGGTCCCCAGACTGACCGCCGACGCCGCCTGGAAGCCTGTGGCGCGTACCGTGGAGTGGGTGGCCCTGGCCGGCGGGTTCGGGCTGCTGGCGATCACGTACGTGGCGATGCCGGGCGAGCGGGTGCTGATCGGGCTCGTCGAGCGGTTGCTCCTCGGCGCCGAGGTGACGTTGCTGGCGGTGCTGGCC
Source organism: Nonomuraea sp. NPDC048882 (assembly GCF_040649755.1). Lineage (NCBI taxonomy): Bacteria > Bacillati > Actinomycetota > Actinomycetes > Streptosporangiales > Streptosporangiaceae > Nonomuraea > Nonomuraea sp. NPDC048882. Next base: position 395,838 of record NZ_JBEZGB010000002.1, on the reverse strand, counting down.
GGTTGGCTCATGTGGCTGACGTGGGGACGGGCCACCTCAGCGGCGCTCAATTTCCCGACATATCACAGATTTATCGCTAATCGATCTTAAAACCATCTGTTTCGATGCTATTCTCTCCCGCGATCTTCTATCCGGGAGCAGGTGTCATGGCATCGGGCAGATCCATCAGATTCAAGATCTCGACGCTGCTCGTCATCCCCTTGGTCTCCCTGATCGCGCTGTGGGGCTTCGCCGCGGGCACCACGTCGGGAGAGGCGCTCAGCCTGCTCAAGGTCGAGACCATCTGGACCGGGGTCATCAACAACACCGACCGCCTGGTCTCCGACGTCCAGACCGAGCGCCTGGCCTCCGCCGAGCGGCTGGCCGGCGACGTGAGCGACCCCGAGGCGCTGACCAAGGCCCGGGCCAAGGTGGACGACAGCGTCAAGCTGCTGCGTACGCACGCGCTGGCCGAGGACACCCAGGCCGCGCTGACGCAGGACATGAAGACGCAGCTCCAGACGGTGTTCGAGACCATCGACCGGCTGCCGGACATCCGCGGCAAGGTGGACGGCCGCCGGCTCACCCCCAGCGCCCTCATCACCGAGTACGCCAAGGTCGCCGACGAGGTCCATCTCCTCTACTCCCGCCTGACCATCAGCACCGACCTCGAACTGGCGCTCCAGGCACAGGGCCTGATCGCCGCCGACGAGGTACGCGAGCTGCTGGCCCGCGAGCACGCCCTGATCATTGCCTCGAACGGCCGGGCGAACATGCACGACGTTCACATGCTGTCCGCGATTGACGGATCCAGGACGTACCTGTTCCCCAAAGCCCTGGCCAACCTCGACACCGAGCTGCGGGCCCCGTTCGAGAAGCTGTTCTACTCGCCGCGCTACATCACGATGGAGAACCTGGTCGAGAGTTACATCGGCGGCCGGCCGCTCGACGTGGACCTGTGGCGGGGCGTCTACGACCAGGTGCAGCAGCAGTACCGCGAGGCCGTCTCGCGCACCGGTGACAAGCTGCTGGCCAGGATGGAGCCGGAGGGTGTCGCCGTCGTCGTGCGGGCCGGAGTCGCCGGCGCGCTCGGCCTGATCGCGGTCGTGTTCTCGATCTTCATCTCGGTCCGGGTGGGCCGCAAGCTCACCCGCGAGCTGGGGGCGCTGCGCCGTACGACGCTGGACCTGGCGGAGATCAGGCTGCCCGACGTGGTGGACAAGCTGCGCAAGGGCCAGAGCGTGGACCTGGCCACCGAGGCGCCGCGCATCCCCGTCGACCAGAAGTCCACCAGCGAGGTCAGGGACCTGGCCTCGGCGTTCGACAGCGTGCAGAGCACGGCCGTGGACGCGGCCGTCGAGCAGGCCAGGATGCGGGAGGGCGTCTCCGAGGCGCTGCGCAACCTGGCCCGGCGCAGCCAGTCGCTGCTGCAGCGCCAGTTGCGGCTGCTCGACGAGATGCAGCGTCAGACGGAGGAGCCGGAGGCCCTGGAGCGGCTGTTCCGGCTCGACCACCTCACCACCCGCATGCGCCGTCACGCCGAGGGCCTGGTGCTGCTCTCCGGCGGCACCGCGGGCCGCAGGTGGCGCGGGGTCATCCCGGTCGAGGACGTGCTGAGCGGCGCGGCGGCGCAGGTGGAGGAGTACACGCGGGTCCGCGTCTATCCGATGCCCGAGTGCGGCGTCTCCGGCGCGGCCGTGGCCGACCTCATGCACCTGTTCGCCGAGCTGATCGAGAACGCCACCACGTTCTCCTCGCCCGGCAACGAGGTCTCCGTACGCGGCGAGATGGTCGGCAGGGGCTTCGCCGTCGAGGTGGAGGACCGCGGCCTGGGCATGGACGAGGGCACCCGCAAGGCCATCAACGACCGCCTGGCCAGCCCGCCCGAGTTCGACCCCTCGCAGACCGAGCGGCTGGGGTTCGCGGTGGTGGGCATGCTCGCGAACCGGCACGGGGTGAAGGTCACGGTCAAGCCCTCCCCGTACGGCGGCACCACCGCCATCGTGCTCATCCCCGCCGCGCTGGTCGAGCCCATGACGGCCCCGGTGCGGCCGCTGGAGTTCGAGCCCGTGTCCGTGTCGGTCGTCAGGGAGGACACCGGGCCAGGCGAGCTGCCGCGGCGCGTGCGTACGAGCAAGCGGGCCGCCGCCACCCACTCCGTTCCGCAGCAGACCGCGCCGCAGGACGACCCGATCACGCCGCCGCAGCAGCTGCCGCGCCGTGAGCGCACCCAGGACGCCCCCCAGCGGCCCACAGAGCTGCCCCAGCAGCGTGACAGGACCGGGCGGCAGCGTGACGGGCAGCTTGACGGGGAGCCTCAGCGCGACAGGAGCGACGGGCTGCCCCAGCGCGAGCGGCCAGGGGGATTGCCGCAACGGGAGCGGCAGGCCGGTCTGCCGCAGCGGCTCAAGCAGGCGCCGCCGCCCGTGCCGCCGGCCGAGGAGCGCTCGCCCGAGGAGGCCAGGGCGCTGCTCTCCTCGCTCCAGTCCGGCTGGCAGCGCGGACGGCAGGAGAGTGAGCAGGATGGGGGAGCTGAATCGTGAGTCGCGAGCACGAGTGGGTCGACGAGGAGGCGGGGCCGGTCGTGCGGCCTTACGCGATCGCGCGCGGGCGCACCAGGTCCGCCGCCTCCTCCGAAATCGACCTGCTGGCGACGGTCGTCTCCACGGGGCTGCCCGCCCCGTCCAAGGCCGAGCTGAGCACGCAGCATCGCCGGCTGCTGGGCCTGGTGTCGGGACAGAACAGCCCGGTCGTCGAGGTCGCCTCGGATCTCGGCCTGCCCGTCGGCGTCGTGCGCGTGCTGCTGGGGGACCTGGTCGAGCACGGCCTGGTGACGATCAGGCCGCCGCGCGACAAGGCCGCCACCCCGTCGGAGAGCCTGCTCCGCGAGGTGATCAACGGCCTGCGCGCCCTCTGAGCGGGGCACTCGGCAGAGGTTAGTTCGCCGAGGTGAGCGTCCTCAGGGAGTGCTCCACCAGCGTGATCATGACTTCCTTGGCGGAGGTCCTGCGCCGTACGTCGCACAGCATGACCGGCACGTCGTCGTCCAGGTCGAGCGCGATGCGCACGTCGTCCACGCTGTGCCGGTCCGCGCCGTCGAAGCAGTTGACGGCCACCACGAACGGCGTGCCGCGCTGCTCGAAGTAGTCGACGGACGGGAAGCAGTCGGTGAGCCGCCGGGTGTCGGCGATCACGACCGCGCCCAGCGCGCCGTAGGACAGCTCGTCCCACATGAACCAGAACCGCTCCTGCCCGGGCGTGCCGAACAGGTAGACGACCAGCCCCTCGCGGATCGTGATCCGGCCGAAGTCCATCGCCACGGTGGTGGTGGTCTTGGCCTCGACGCCGTCGAGATCGTCCACGCCGATGCCGCGGTCGGAGAGCACCTCTTCCGTGCGTAGCGGCCTGATCTCGCTGATCGACCCGACCAGGGTGGTCTTGCCGACGCCGAACCCCCCCGCGATCAGGATCTTGAGCGCGACAGGGTCGTCAGAGAGCACGGAGTCCATTGATCACTTCCTTGAGAATGCGCTCATTCGACCGCGACCCTCCGGCGGAGGGCGACGTCACCGAGATGAGGCCGTGGTCACGCATGTCACCGAGCAACACCCGGATGACGCCTACGGGCAGATCGAGCTCGACGGCCAGATCGGCCACCGAGATCGGACTACGGGCTGCCCGCAGGATGAGCTGCTGTTCCGGCCCGAGCTCGCCGGGGGCATCGCCCACGGCGCGCACGGTGGCCACGAGGTCGAACCCGTCTCCGGAGGAGCGGGTGCGACCGCGGATGAGAGCGTAGGGCCGGACGACCGGACCCGCCTCCTCATCGAACCACTGCGGGCTATCGCTCATGACGCTCCAGCGCGCGGGTTGGTGGTGATGTGCTGGCCCACCCGCTTGACCAGCATCGCCATCTCATAGGCGATCTGGCCGACGTCCACGTTCGCCTCCGCGATCACGGCCAGGCAGGTGCCCTGGCCGGCCGCGGTCACGAACAGGAACGCCGACTCCATCTCCACGATGGTCTGACGCACGTCGCCGCCGCCGAAATGACGGCCGGTGCCGCGGGCCAGGCTCTGGAAGCCGGCCGCCACCGCTGACAGGTGCTCGGCGTCCTCGCGGATCAATCCCTTGGAGTAACCCACGGCCAGGCCGTCGGTCGACAGGATGACCGCCTGGCGCACGGCGGCGACCCTGGTGGCAAGGTCGTCCAGCAGCCAGTTCAGCTCACCGGTGTTGGTGGTCGGCGCACTCATGCTTCCCCCTTACTCATGGCCCCTCCTCAGAGGCTTCTTCTCGGGCGCGTTGCGTTCCCCGCTGGAACGCGGAGAACAGGTCGCGTACCTCGTCGGGAGAGCGTTCGGGCTGTGGCTCAGACTGGGGCTCAGGCTGTGACTCAGACTGGGGCTCTGACGGCGCCTCTTTGAGCTGCGGCGCCAGGTGGGCCTGGCGCACCCGCCTGGGCAGCCCGGCGTGCGTCCCCGACGACACGACCGCGAGCGCCTTCTTGCGCGTACGGCTGGGCAGGTCGGCCCGGCCGTCCCCGCCCGCCGCCTCCAGCGCGCTCTGCTCGGTCACGATCGAGCGGGGCGCGAGCACGATGGCCGTGGTGCCGCCGAACGGCGAGCGGCGCAGCAGCACCTGGATCCCGTGCCGCTGAGCCAGCTTGGCCACCACGAACAGGCCGAGCCGGTCGCTGTCGGCCAGGTCGAACTCGGGCGGATCGGCCAGCAGCGCGTTGACGCGGGCGTAGTCGGCGGGCGGCAGCCCGAGCCCCTTGTCCTCGACCTCGATGGCGTAGCCGTTGCTCACCAGGTCGCCGCGCACCTGCACGATGGTGTCGGGGGGCGAGTAGATGGTGGCGTTCTCGACCAGTTCGGCCACGAGGTGGGTCAGGTCGGCCGCGACGGTCCCGTCGATGGCGCTGACCGGTATCGCCTCCACGGCGATCCTGGTGTAGTCCTCGACCTCGGCGACGGCGGCCCGGACGATGTCGATCACGGGCACCGGCTTGCGCCAGGCGCGTCCAGGGGCGGCGCCCGACAGCACGATGAGGCTCTCGGCGTGCCGCCGCATGCGGGTGGTCAGGTGGTCCAGGCGGAAGAGCTCCTCCAGCCTGTCGGGGTCGTGCGTACGCCGCTGCATGCCGTCGAGCAGCGCGAGCTGGCGGTGCAGCAGGCCCTGCTTGCGCCGGGCGAGATTGAGGAAGACCTGGCCGACCCCGTGGCGCAGCGCGGCCTGGCCGACGGCGGCCCGTACGGCCGTGCGCTGCAGGGATCCGAACGCCCTGGCCACGTCGGTGATCTCCGCGGAACCGCTCACCTTGATGGCCTTGGTCTCCTTCCGTACGTCGACCTCGTCGCCTCTGCGCAGCCGGGCCACGATGTCGGGCAACCGGCGCTGCGACAGCTCGACCGCGGCGGTACGCAGCCCGGCCAGCTCTCCGGCCAGGCGACGACCGAAGCGTACAGAGATGATGATCGACGCGAGCACGGCGATCAACCCGACGCCGCCCGCGGCGGAGATCTTGACCACGGTGGAGGTGGCGGCCTCGGACGTGCGGGTCGCCAGGGTGCTGGTGGCGCTCGCGCCGAGGACGTCGAGCCGCGCGGTGAGCCGGTCGACGGCCTCGTGCCAGGCTTCGGCGTCGGGGGGCGGCGTGCCCGTCTTGATGACCCGCGCCTCCATGGTGGCGAAGGTCAGGAACGGCTCGGTGGCGAAGATCTGCTCGTACGGCCTGCGCACCGACACGTCGAGCCCGGCCATGCCGCGCGAGTGCAGGAACCGCCTGGAGGCCGCGTACTCGGTGAAGGCGGCCGTCTCGGGCGCGGTGAGCTGCTTGTCGGCCAGGGCGCCGAGGACGAGGGCGTGCTCCCTGGCGACGTACTCCCTGGCCATGCCCATGGCCTGCAACGACGACGCCTGCTGGAAGATCGTCAGGTCGGGGACGGAGACCAGGTGGTCGTAGACGAGGAAGATCGAGTCGAGGATGCGGTTGTACTCGTTCAGCCCGGTCAGGCGCGAGCTGACGCCGCCGTCGATGTCGGAGCGGATCGTGCCGAGGCGGTCGAGCGCCCCCTGAAGGCCGCGCAGCGGCTGGCGCAGGTTGCCGTCGGCGGAGTCGCCGGCCTCGGTGACGGCCTGGCGGAACTCGGTCACGGACCTGTCGGTGCGGGCGCGCTGCGAGCTGAGCGCCTCGGTCAGCTCACGCGTAGTGAGCGACTCGGAGGAGCGCGCACGTTCGGCCTGCAGCTGAAGGCCCAGGTCGGTGGAGGTGATGCCGATGGTCCGGTAGAGGGTGTTCGCGCGGAGTAGTGATCGAGCGTCGCCCATGGTGAGGTTGAGGACGAAACCCCAGAGCGCGCTCAGAGACAGGAGGGGTAGCAGTAGCAATAAGAAGATCTTGAACCGAATTGACCGGTTTCGCGAGCCCATGTCCCAACCTCGAGTCGGGGGCATTTCCACACCTTGTGTAAATACACCTCCGGAAGATCGCACAGGAGACTAGCACCGATTATGCTTCCGGCGCAGTGGGAGCAAGGCGTTCATTACCGTGATTATTGGGACAAGATCTCGCGCTCGCGGCGGGACGAGACGGCTATCGTCCACAGCCACAGGAGCGCTACCAGCGAAATCACGAGAAGTCCCGCCCAGTTGAGCACGGTGTAGACGTGTACCTGCCACTGCGTCACGTTTGGCACACGCCCGATCCGCAGCAGCTCGAACTGCCACCGTCGCCCGGTCAGCACCAGCGTGATCGCGATGGCGATGGCGCTCATCGAGTCCCACAGCGCGTGCAGCAGCGAGACGCCCAGGTAGGTCAGCAGCACCGGGCCGGTGAGCCGCCCGCGCGCCGCGAACAGCGCGCCACCGGCGATGGCCGTCCACAGGCCGTGGCCGACGGGCGTCAGGATGCCGCGCAGCACCTCGGTCTCCACGAGCTGGGCCAGCGACAACCCCGAGGCGGTGAACAGGGCGTTGAAGGCGTAGCCCGCGCTCTCGAAGGCGGCGAAGCCGAAGCCGACGGTCGCGCCAAGCACCAGGCCATCCCTGGTGAAACGCCTGGTCATGTGCCTGGTGACGACGATCAGGGCGGCCAGCTTGACGCCCTCCTCGATCAGGCCGACCAGCACGTACATGAGGATCGACGGGCGCAGCAGCCAGCTCTCCAGCAGCGAGGCGCCGAGCACGCCCAGCACGCCGCCCACCACGAACGCCTGGAACAGCAGCTCGACCGTCACCCCCGGCGAGCGGCCCCGCCCGTACGCCCAGACCACGAACGTCACCGGCACCAGGAAGCTGCCGAACAGCACCACGGTCGGGACCAGGTTGGAGTTCCCGGTCCAGGCGGTGACGGCCACGGTGGCCAGCCAGAGCGCGAACCCGGTCACGAAGATCCGCAGCCAGAGTGTCCTGATCACGTCAGTTCCTCCACAGCCCTGATCGCGGCCACCACGGCGGCCTCGCCGCGCGCGGCCGGCTCGCTGTCGGACCCCGCGATGGCGATCCGGCCGAACGGACCCCGCGCCGCGTCGGAGGGGAAGGGGCCGTCGGGGTAGAACGCGTCCCACGGGCGGCAGTACTCGGGCGACAGCGCGTGCCCCCACCGGCGTACCTCGATCGCCTCGATGCCCTGGCCCGGGTCGAAGCCGACCGGGCCGAGCAGCCGGGCCAGTTGGTCGCGTACGGTCCGCTCCAGCACCTCGTACGGCGTCGCGAACAGTTCGCGCCGCCCCGCCGCCGACCCGGCGCCGGGGCCCAGCTCCGACCGGCACGGCGTGGCCAGCAGCCGGACGCCGTCAGGCGGCACGAACGCCGACTCGTTCCAGTACGCGCCGGTCCACCGCACCCGCCCGACGCCCAGCCGCCGCCACGCCCCTGGATCGCGCAGGCGTACCACGGCCTCCAGGAGCGGTACCCGTACGGCCCTGCTGAGCGCGGCCCGCCGCCCCGCGGGCAGGTCGGGCACCAGGTAGGGGACGACCGCGCTCGGGCAGGCGAGGATCACCGCCCCGGCCTCGACGGTGAGCACCTGGTGGCCGTCGAAGTAGCCCACGACCCCGTCACGCACCGACACCACGGGGCTGGACGTCCGCACCGAGATCCGCTCGTCGATCCGCTCGTCGCGCGGGAGCGCGCCTGCGGGTGCGGGCCCGTGCCACTCCCGCCGCACGGTGGGCGAGTTGAACCGGGAGGGCTCGCCCCGGTCGAGCCCGAGCCCGGCGAACCCCGGATACCCGGTCCCCCAGGCGTCGATCGCCCCGAACGCCCGGGTGTCGTACCCCCAGCCTGAGCTGGGCATCGTCCGCGAGAAGCGCTCCACGTCCCGGTGCACCCCGCACACCTCGCGCAGGAACTGCGCGTACGTCAGCCCGGCCAGCCGCTCCTGCTTGGCCTGTGCGGGCAGCCCCGGCAGCCAGTCGGGCGGGTCGTCGTGCAGCATGAGCAGGTCCCGCCGCGCCCGCACGGCGATCGGCAGCCGGCCGATCCAGCCGGGGGAGGTGAGCTTGACCAGGGTGTCCGTGCCGAAGCTCTCCTCGTCGCACATCACCGCGTCGGCCCCGGCCCGCCGGCACAGCGGCGCGTGCCCGCCGGAGCCGTCGTGGTTGTCGAGGACGAGCACCCGGTCGTGCGGACGGCGGCGCAGCCACTCGGAGGCCGCGCTCAGCCCGCCGCGCCCGCCGCCGACCACCACCAGGTCGTGCCGCTCGCCCGTGGGGACGAACGGGCCCGCATGCTCCCAGAACCGCCCGTCCCGCAGCGCGTGCGGCACGCTGAGCGCCGCACTCGTGTCCCCGCGCATGACGAAGCCCACCGGCTGTCTCAGGGCCTTCTGGGCCGCCTCCGCCCGCCCCGGCGCGCCGCCCGAGATCACGCATCCGAGGGCCACACCGTCGAAGAGGTCCCTGCGGGAAATGGTGACATCCATCCCGAGATCGCGCGGAGTCAAGCTCATGGCGCGATCATCGGCAGGCCAGGAGAAAAGCCGCGCTCAGGCGCGCAGCGCCTCGAGAAACATTTTGCGTGCCCTATTACGGCGAATGCCCGTTTGCGACCTCGCGTCCCGCGGCGGCCCGAAGCTCGTCGTCCGTCCTGGAGGAGCGGCTCAAGCTGCGCGAACGAGAGTCAAGATCATCGCCGGGCGGCTCATGGGTATCCGGGCGGGTACGAGCCGCTCCGTCCAGCCGGTCAGGCGCTGGACGGCGGAATCCCGCCGCGGGCGAATCGGAAATCATTCGTGAAGCCACCGATTACCGCGAATAGCGACGTTACTCGGCCCCTTACTCTCCGCTTCCTCTAGCGTTTCCAGAAATGCTGACGGAGTGAAATGGAGACCCCATGCACAAAGCGATTCCCGGCATATTTCTGAGCACACTGGTCATCGCCGGATGCTCATCCACGGAGGCGAGCCCGAAGGCCGCCGCCCCCGCGCCCGCCGCCACGACGCCGTCGTCCGCGGCCGACGCCAGGCTGCGGGCAGCCCTGCTGCCGGTGCCCAAGGGCATGCGCATCGCCTACGGGCCCGAGCTGGGCGCGTTCGGCTCGCTCAAGTCCACCCAGCAGGGGCTGGCCGCCCTGCGCCAGGCCAAGCTGCAGCACCCCGAGTGCGCCGGAGCCGCCCAGCTCGACGCCGACCGGCCCGACGTCGCCAAGTCGCCCGCCGCGGTGATCGCGTTCTCGGCCGACCGTGGCTCGATCACGCAGGCGGTCGTGTCGCTGCCCGCGGCGGCCTTCCCCGAGCCGCTGCCCAAGCAGTGCGTCGACTACACCGCCGACGTCGCCGGCACGAAGGTCAGCTACAAGACGCGCACGCTCGGCATGCCGGCCAAGGGCGACCAGTCGCGCGCCTACCTCACCACGGCGACGGGGGACAAGAAGAACGCGCAGATCGGCTCCGTCATGATCAGGCGCGGGACGATGATCATGTCGATGCTCGTGGTCGGCCAGCGGGTCAAGCCGCAGGGCCTGTACGAGCTGGCCGACCTCGCCGACCAGAACCTGGCGAGAGTCACCAGGTAGCGGGCATACGTCGAGGGCGTGCCGGACGTGGCCGGGACGCCCATGGACTCAGATCAGCACGTGATCGTCCGGGCGGCCGACGAAGGAGAACTGGGCGTTTCTGGTCAGCTTGATGTGGTCGGCCTGCCAGGTGTGCATCGCGGTGTCGGCGCTGCGCCAGTAGACGAAGTTGAAGCGGTCCGCCGAGTAGATCTTGACGGAGTCCTCCTTGAGGCGCCGTACGAGGTGGGTGTCCTCGCCCCTGGTGATGTCGGCGAAGCGGTACGAGCGGAACAGGTCCGCCTTGCCGAGGAACGTGCCGCCCTGCACCAGCCACGAGTAGCGGTGCTCCAGGCCGGGCAGGCGCAACATCGTGGTGTTGCTGCCCTCGAAGTACGCGTAGTGCGCGCCCTTGCCCGTCAGCTCCGCGTCGGAGTAGTCGAAGGCCCTGACCAGGTCCGACAGGTAGTGCTCGCCGTAGAGGTTGTCGTCGTCCATCTTGGCGATCAGCTCGCCCTCGGCGGCGTCGATGCCCAGGTTCATGCAGGCGCCGAGCGACAGTTCGGCGGCGGCGGGCAGCACCACGACGTCAGAGATGCCCGCCATGCGAGCCTTGTCGGCCACCACGACCGGGTCGATGTCCAGGCCGTGCAGCACCATGATCAGCTGGAGCGGGCGGTGCCGCTGCTTGGCGACCGACGAGATCGCGTGCTCGATCTGCGCGGCGCGGTTGGTGGGCAGCACGACCGAGATCGAGCGCGACCTGGGCTCCACGTGGTGCCCGAGGTCCTGGAGGATCTGGTCCACCCGGTGCGAGAACAGGTGCTTGTCGAACACCTCGCGCATCGCCAGGTGGCCCATCCTGGCCCGCAACTCGGGGCTGTTCATCAGGTGCAGGACCTGGTTGTAGGACTCGATCGGCTCGCGCGCGATCGGCACCAGGTCGCCGAAGGTCTCCTCGATCGCCCGCGACCAGCCCGACACGACGGGGGTCGAGCAGGCCGACAGCTCGAAGACGCGCCTGGCGCACATGGTCGGGGAGTCGAGCACGGAGTTGACGTTGAGGAAGACCTTGTACATCCGGTACGCGGCCAGCATCTGGTCATAGGGCAGCTCGCCCACGATGTGCGGCCGGTACTTCTCCGGCCAGGCGTACTTCTCGTCCACCTCGCCGTTGCGCGCGAAGATGTGCAGGCCCAGCTCCCTGACCGGGTCGAGCACGGTCTCCATCTGCTCGCGGCGCTCGGGATGCTTGTCCCTGAAGTACATCCCGGCGAAGACCACGTCGTGCAGGCGGCCCTTGTTCTGCTGGATCGGGTTGTGCACGCGGGGCTGGGCGGCGAACTGCAGCACGTCCACCCGATCATGTCCCAAAATTTCCCGATATTTCGGCAGCATGTCACCGTCGCAGGTGAACACGTAGTCGAACAGCTTGGCCGTGTCGATGAAGAAGTCGAAGTTGGGCGGGTCCTCCTTGTTCCAGAAGACCGTGGGGATGCCCTCCTGCTTGCACCACGCCACCAGCTCGCGCAGCGGCTCCTTCGGAGCGTTCGTGCCGGTCATCTGGTAGCGCCAGCGGCCCTGGTTCCCGTGCCAGGCCGACTCGCAGAACAGCAGGTCGGGCCGCTTGTCGGCGAAGATCTCCGGCCAGTCCTTGAGCCCGAACTCGATCTGGTCCCACTCGTAGCGGAAGGCCGCCCTGGAGAAGTCGTCGAGGATCACCGCGACCTTGAGGTCAGGCCGGGCCACCGGGCCGTTCGGCCACTTCACCGCGGGCACCTCGACCAGGGGAGGACGGTTGCCGGCCAGTGCGGCGGCCTCGCTGACCGGCAGCGGCGGCTTGGGCGCCCGTTCCTTCGAGCGGACCGCCTCGACGATCCGCCCCGGGCTCTTCGAGCCCAGCGCCTCACCCAGCTTGAACGTCCGCTTGGCCTGGGTCGCCTCCAGCTTCCAGGTCGCGTACGCCGCCTTCGCCTCGGCGATCTCCAGCCGCCTGCGCAGCTCCGTGACCTCCGCCTCGTACCGCTCGACGAGCTTGCGCTCTTCCGGCAGCCAGTTGACGGGGCCGAGTCGCTGGTAGGTGGGCTGTTCTGGAGTATCGGCCATGGTGGTACGCCTATCGCTTAGCGGAGGGAACTCATAGTACGGCGGACATTGCCGCTATTCGCGGCGTTTGCCCTGAGAGGCAGGGGCGAGGTTGTCGCCCTCCAACCAGGCGGCGATCACCGTGGCGATGCGCGGCCCGGCCTTGCCGTCCCACAGCACCGGCAGCTCACCGGCCGGCGTGGCCGCGCCGTCGGCCAGCGCCTTCTCCGCCGCCGCGGGCAGCAGCGCGGGGGTGACCAGGCGGTTCGTCCCGTGGGTGATCGTGATCGGCCGCTCGGTGTTGGGCCGGACGGTCAGGCAGGGGACGCCGAGCATGGTCGTCTCCTCCTGGACGCCGCCGGAGTCGGTGACGACCAGCGCGGCGCCGCGGACGAGTGAGAGGAAGTCCACATAGCCCAGCGGGTCGACCACCTTGATCGACTCGCCGTCCACCAGGCCCGCCTCGGCCAGTCGCGCCTTGCCGCGCGGGTGGATCGGCACCACGATCGGGATCTGCCGCGAGACCTCCAGCACCGCGTCCACCAGCTCCTTGGCGGCCTCCGGGGTGTCCACGTTGGCCGGGCGGTGCAGGGTGGCCACCGCGTAACGTGCGGGCAGCGCCAGCCGCGCCACCACGGGCGCCGGGTCCAGCGACGGCAGCGCCGCGTACAGGCTGTCGATCATGGGGTTGCCCACCAGGTGCACCTTCGAGGCGGGCACGCCCTCGCCCGCCAGGTACGACAGCGCCTCCGGCGAGGTGGCGAACAGCAGGTCGGCCAGTGCATCGGTGACGACCCGGTTGACCTCCTCCGGCATGCCGCGGTCGTAGGAGCGCAGCCCCGCCTCGACGTGCGCGGTCCGTACGCCCAGCTTGGCGCAGACCAGGATCGCGGCCAGCGTGGAGTTCACGTCGCCGTAGACGACGACCAGGTCGGGCTCGTGCTCCTGGACGACCTCCTCAAGGCCGACGAGCAGGGCGGCGGTCTGCTTGGCGTGGCTGCCTGAGCCGACCCCGAGGTTGGCCACCGGCTCGGGCAGGCCGAGATCGGCGAAGAAGACGTCGGACATCAGCGCGTCGTAGTGCTGACCAGTGTGGATGATGCCCTGCCGCACGCCGAGCTCGCCGAGTGCCCGCACCACCGGGGCCGCTTTCACGAAATTGGGACGAGCGCCCAAAACGTGCAGGACCAGGGGGTTTTCCCTCATTGACCTCGCCTTTCATAGCGGAAGGGAAAAAACGCTGCCTATGGTACGGTCCCAGCGTGGCATCCGACGCCAGTCGTCAAGACTCCTCCCGCAGATCTGACGGGGTCTCCGCGAAGTCCGCCCGTGCCGGCGTCGGTGGACTTCTCAAGGGCTTCGTCCAGCACCCGATCATCGTCTCCCGCGTGGTCGTGACGAAGGTCAAGTCCGACCCCGTCCGCGTGGCGCAGGCCGCCGCCGACGCGCTGCCCAAGGGCCTGCGCCCCATCGTCGGCAGCGTCGCCTGGCCGGCCGCCCGCCGGGCCAGGCGCATCGTGCGCAAGTTCGGCATGCGCGTGGTCAAGGGACCGTGGAACGAGGCCAAGGAACTCTGGGACGCCGGCCGGGTCAGTGAGGCCTCCGTCGTGCTGGACGCCCACGCCAAATACCCGTTCGTCAAGCGCAGGGCCGCCTACTACCGGGGCGAGCTGGCCGCGATCAGTCCCGACCCGATCCCGCCGGGGCCCAAGGTGGCCATCCTGGAGCGGGTCAAGGGGCGCGTGCTGCACCTGGTCACCAATGCGCTGCCGTACACGCAGGCCGGCTACACGGTCAGGACCCACCGCATCGTCACCGCGCAGAAGGCCGCGGGCATCGACCCGCACGTGGTCACCAGCTGGGGCTGGCCCATGTTGCAGGGGCACGCGGACGCGACGCCGTACGACGAGATCGACGGCATCCCCTACTACCGACTGCTGCCGGGCGCTCACGGCGAGATGCCGTTCGAGATGCAGGGGCGCATGATCAAGGGCGCCGACCGGGTCACCAAGCTGGTCACCGAGCTGCGCCCGCAGGTCCTGCACGCCGCCACCGACCACCGCAACGGCTCCGTCGCCCACGCCGTGCGCGACAGGACGGGCACGCCGTACGTCTACGAGGTGCGCGGCTTCCTTGAGGAGACCTGGGCCTCGCGCGACCCGATCAGGGTCGGCAGCCAGCGGCACGTGCTCCAGCGCGAGCGCGAGGCGTTCCTCATGCGCGAGGCCGACGCCGTCGTCACGCTGGCCGAGACGATGGCCACCGAGATCGTCGAGCGCGGCGTGCCGCGCGAGCGGATCCACCTGGCGCCCAACGCCGTGGACGACGAGCTGCTGTCGGCCCACTACGACGGGGCGTCGTTCAGGAGCGCGTACGGCATCGCCGACGGCGAGATCGTGGTCGGCTCGGTGTCCAGCATCGTGGCCTACGAGGGCTTCGCGACCCTGCTGCGCGCCGCCGCGCTGCTGCGCGACCAGAACACCCCCGTGCGGGTGCTGATCGTCGGCGACGGCACCGAGCGCGACAACCTCCTCGAACTCGTCGAGGAGCTGGGCCTGCGCGACGCCATCCTGCCCGGCCGGGTCGGCCCGGACGAGGCGCTGCAGGCGCAGGACGCCATCGACATCTTCGCCTGCCCGCGTGAGGATCTGCGCGTCTGCCGACTTGTTACGCCATTGAAACCCGTCGAGGCGATGGCGCTCGGGAAGCCCGTCGTGCTCAGCGATCTGCCCGCGCTGTCCGAGCTCGTCGGCTCCGACGGAGCCGGCCTGCTGGTCCCGCCCGGTGATCCCGCCGAGCTGGCCAAGGCCATCGCCGGGCTCCGTGAGGACCCGGCGCGGCGGGCTGAGATGGGTGAGGCGGGACGTGCGGAAGTGGCGGCGAAGCGGACTTGGAGCCGCGTTGCCGAGACTTATCAAGCTCTATACCGGTCCCTTGCCGAATGATGACCTTCGCGTTGGCTGTCTCTTACGACAGGTTCGGTCGCATTAGGCGTGAGCTAGGTGGACTTGAGATAACCTTTGCGACCATGAAGTGTTGTTTCCGGCTCCCAAAGGCACAGCTGTGACAGAAATCGACTTGGCTGTCATCGGTCTGGGCTACGTCGGCATGCCTCTCGCCAAGGAGGCAGTGGCCGCCGGCCTGCGGGTCGTCGGCGTGGACGTGGACCCGGCCAAGGTCGACGCGCTCAACGCCGGGCAGTCCTACATCGATGACCTGACCGACGCCGACCTTGAGCACATGCTGGCCAGCGGGTTCAGCGCCACGCTCGACGAGGGCGTGCTGGCCAGAAGCAACACGATCGTCATCTGCGTCCCGACCCCGCTCGACGAGGACCACCGCCCGGACCTGTCCGCGGTGGAGGGTGCGACCAGGGCCGTCGGCCGCAACCTGAGCAAGGGCACGCTCGTCGTGCTCGAATCCACCACGTGGCCCGGCACCACCGACGAGGTGGCCAGGCCGCTGCTGGAGAAGTCGGGGCTCGTCGCCGGTGAGGACTTCTCGCTGGCGTTCTCGCCCGAGCGCATCGACCCGGGCAACCCCAAGTTCGGCCTGCGCAACACACCCAAGGTCGTCGGCGGCTTCACTCCGGCCTGCCGCGACCGGGCCACGGCGTTCTACGGGCAGTTCATCGAGCAGGTGGTGCCGGTCAGCGGCACTCGCGAGGCCGAGATGGCCAAGCTGCTGGAGAACACCTACCGGCACGTCAACATCGCCCTCGTCAACGAGATGGCGATCTTCTGCGACGAGCTCGGCATCGACCTGTGGGAGTCCATCGAGGCGGCGGCCACCAAGCCGTTCGGCTTCCACAAGTTCCTGCCGGGGCCGGGGGTCGGCGGGCACTGCATCCCGGTGGACCCGTCGTACCTGTCGTACACGGTGCGCAAGCTCGGCTACCCGTTCCGGTTCGTGGAGCTGGCGCAGGAGATCAACGAGCGGATGCCCTCGTACGTGGTCGCTCGCGCACAACGGTTGCTCAACAGGCATAAAAAGGCCGTCAACGGCGCCAAAGTCGTTATGCTCGGCGTCACCTACAAACCGGATATCGCCGACGAGCGTGAGACCCCGGCCCTCCCCGTAGCGCGTGCGCTGCTGGAGCTGGGCGCCGAGCTCTCGTTCGCGGACCCGTACGTCAAGGAGTGGTCGGTGGACGGCACCCCGGTGCCGCGTGAGGAGGATCTGGCCGAGGCCGTGATCAACGCGGACGTGACGCTGCTGCTTCAGCAGCACGCCGCGTTCGACCTCGACATGGTCGAGGCCAAGGCCAGGCTCGTGCTGGACACCCGCGGCGTCCTCGCCGAGGGTGAACGCGTCGAGCGGCTGTAGCGACGGAGGGTTGCGCGCAGTGCACGTGCTCGTCATGACGGTGGTGCATAACCCCGAGGACGCGAGAATTCTGCATCGGCAGATCCGTGCCCTTGTGGATGCCGGTCATGAGGTCACGTATGCGGCGTCGTTCACGGCGCACGGCGTCGTGCCCCGGCCGTGGGTCACCGGTGTGGATCTGCCCAGGGCCGCCCAGCGCAAGCGGATGGCCGCGGTGTGGGCCGCGCGGCGGCTGTTCAAGCGCATGCGCGACAAGGTCGACCTCGTCCTCATCCACGACCCCGAGCTGCTGTTCGCGGTGTGGGGTATGCGGCACAGCCCGCCCGTGGTGTGGGACGTGCACGAGGACACCCCCGCCACGCTCTCGCTCAAGCCGTGGCTGCCGGCGCCGCTGCGGCCGCCGGTGCGCTTCCTGGCGCGCATGCTGGAGGGTACCGCGGAGCGGCACATGCACCTGCTGCTGGCCGAGACGGCCTACGCGGGCAGGTTCAAGGACGCCCACCTGATCGTCCCGAACGAGACCTGGGTGCCCGACTCCGTGACGCCGCCGGGCGACGACCGTGTGGTCTACCTCGGCTGGCTGTCCAGGGCGCGCGGCGTGTTCGAGGCCATCGAGGTGGCCAAGCTGCTGCAGCCGTACCGGGTGACGGTGGAGCTGATCGGGTACGCCGACCCGCAGAGCCGCCCCGTGCTCAACCAGGCCGTCACCGAGGGCCTGCTCGAATGGCGTGACTTCATGCCCAACGACGAGGCGCTCAAGCGGCTCGACGGGGCACTGGCCGGGCTGTCGTTACTGCACGACGAGCCCAACTACCGGCACTCGATGCCCACGAAGATCGTGGAGTACATGGCGCACGGCATCCCGGTCATCACGACCCCGTCACCGCGGGCGGTCGAGCTGGTCGAGCGCTATGACAGCGGCGTCGTGGTGCCGTGGGAGGACCCCAAGGCGGTCGCGCAGGCCGTGCTGACCCTGCGCGACGACGTCAGGGAGCGGCGGGCGCAGGGCGCGCGAGGCTACGCGGCGGCCCGGGCCAACCACCACTGGCCCAACTCCGCCAAGCGGTTCGTGACACAGCTGGAGTCCTGGGCCGGGGTCAAGCCGTAACTCACGAGAACTGACGAGGGCGGGTAGGTTCCTGAACGTGCGCTGGCTCTTCCTGGTCGTGGGCGCCGCCATCCTGGCCGTGATCGCGGCCGTGATCATCGTGCTGCCGGACTCCGCGGAGAAGACGGTCCCCACGGCCGTCGCCTCGACGCCGGTCAAGACGACGGCCGCGCCGACGCCGGCGGTGAGCGAGTTCACCGACGACTGTGGAACGTTCGACACCGGCGAGAAGGCCCCCTACGCCGTCACCGGCTACTGGATCACCCCCAAGTCGAACCCCTGCACGTGGCGCAAGCAGCTGCAGGAGATCCACCGCGTCGGCGGCGACACGATCATCAGGATCGGCTACGGCCTGCAGTTCCGCACCGTCACCGACACCGGGCAGATCAAGGCCAAGGACGGCTCCGTCGACTCGCTCTACAAGGGCTGCGTCGAGAACGGCATGACCTGCTACGACGCCGCGCTGCACGACCTCCAGCAGGCCCATCCGGACAACCGGATCGGCCGCATGTACGTCTACCGCACCGACGAGTCGTTCGGCCCCGACCTGTTCCGCTGCCCCCAGATCGAGCACCCGATCGTGGCAGGCAAGCGCATCTACTACCGGCTCATCACCCAGGCCGACGGCTCCGACGACGCCACCTGCGACTTCAGCGGCAAGCCCGGCTCGTACGACATGATCCTGGTCGCCGGCTCCGAGACCGACAGCCTGACCAAGCTGCTCGACCTGGCCGACCAGTTCGGCATGCGTGTCTTCCCCGCACTGCCGCTGGCCCCGCGCGACGCGAAGTCGCAGATCAGGGCCGAGAAGCGGCACCTCGGCACGCTCACCACGCTGACCCGGCGCATCCTCCAGGACTACGGCGCGCGCTTCGGCGAGCGCGACGCGCTGGGCGGCGTCTACCAGCCGTTCGAGGTGCAGATGTCGGCCACGCTGGCCACGAACCCGACGCTTGAGGTGTACGCCGACCAGCACATGATCGTCGAGCAGGAGTTGTCCGGCAAACCCATCTTGATCAGTCCCTATCTCGACGCGCGCAAGGAGGTCGCCTTCGGGCAGACGCCCAAGCAGGTGGCCGAGGGCTTCAAGGCGCTGGTGAAGGCCGGGGTCGGCATCATCGCGCCGCAGGACAGCCGGGGCACGGGCAAGGTGGGGCTGTTCTGGCCCGACGAGCGCGACGACGAGGTGGACGAGCGGCTGCGGTCGGTCCGCGGGGTGGGCGAGGAGGCGACGTACGGCGACGCGTACCACGGGTCCACCCGCGACTACTACCGCGAGATGGCGGCGGCCCGCCAGGAGATGATCGACTCCGGCTACCACGTGCAGCTCTGGGCGAACGTGGAGGCGTTCGAGCCCTCCGGCGACCCACCCTGCGCCCCGCAGGGCACGCGCGGCAAGACCGACAAGAAACGCCTGGACCAGGCGGTCACGATGGCCGGACGGTACGTGCAGAAGATCGTCTCCTACATGTGGAGCGATTTCATGACCTGCGGCCGGCCGTCGCTGGAAGAGGAGATCGCCAAGGACTGGGGCCGGCCGATCGCGGTGGACGCGATCAGGCGCCCGCGCGACGTCCAGGACGGCGTGGAGGTGCGCGGCTACAACCTCAAGAACAGCACGATCACGCTCACCTGGTCGGGCGGCACCAAGGAGATGGCGGTCTCGGCCGTGGGCTGGCTGAACGAGGACCCGTTCGAGGAGGAACTGCCGGAGGGCATGGCGACGGCGTGGGTGCCGTTCGACTGGAGCCAGGTGCCGGGCGGGGAGTGGGTCAGGATCGGGGTCAAGGTGCCGTCGGGGCAGTCGGCCACCGAGCCCCTGCACGTACGCATCGTCACCTAGCCGGGGGCGGAGCGCTCAGGGGTGCGCGTCCGGATCGGTGGCCCAGCAGGCCGGGGCGCACGGTTCGCTGCCCGCCCACGACTGCGTGTAACGTGCCTGCCATGGTCCCGAGCATCCCGGTCAGTGTCGACCTGGTCGTGCTCACTGTGCGTAACCAGGCGTTGAGCGCCCTCGTGTGGCGCCGCGACAATCCGCCGTTCCTGCGCCGCTGGTCGCTGCCCGGCGGCTTCATCCAGCTCGACGAAGACCTGCCCGCCGCCGCCCACCGCGTGCTCGCCGAGCGGGCCGGCCTCCCCGGCGCGCCGGTGCACCTGGAGCAGCTCCAGACCTACGGTTACCCCGACCGCGACCCCCGCCAGCGCGTGCTGAGCGTCGCCTACCTGGGCCTCGCCCCCGACCTGCCGGCCTCGGAGAAGGCCCACATGAGCTGGCAGCCGGTCGGCTCGCTCACGGTCATGGCCTTCGACCACCGGCGCATCATGCTCGACGGGATCGAGCGGGCCCGGGCGAAGCTGGAGTACACCTCGCTGGGGGCGGCGTTCTGCCCGCCGGAGTTCACCGTGGCCGACCTGCGGCGGGTCTACGAGATCGTCTGGGGCCGTCCGCTCGACCCGCGCAACTTCCACCGCAAGGTCACCAAGGCGAAGGACTTCCTGCTGGAGACCGGCGACACGACGACCAGAGACGGCGGCCGGCCGGCCAAGCTCTACCGCCGCGGCCCCGCCGAGCTGCTGCATCCGCCCATGCTGCGCAGCCTCAAGGAGTGAGCGGCGGGCCCGGAGGATGCCTCATCGCCCCTTGCCTTCTAAGGTGAGGGCATGCCTCGTTTCCGCCAGATCCTGGACACCATGGCTGCCTACAAGGCGGGCAAAGCGGTCGTCGCTCCCGACGGGCGCTCCTACAAGCTGTCCTCCAACGAATCTCCCTACGATCCGCTGCCCTCCGTGGTCGAGGCCATCGCCGAGGCGGCGCGGGAGATCAACCGCTACCCCGACCCCGGCTCGGTCAAGCTGACCGAGGCCATCGCGGAGCGGTTCGGCGTGCCCTTCGACCACATCGCGCTGGGCGCGGGGTCGGTCACCGTGGCGCAGCAGCTGTTCGAGGCGGTGGGCGAGCCCGGGGCCGAGGTCGTCTACGCGTGGCGCTCGTTCGAGGCCTACCCGCTCCTCGCCGACCTGGCCGGGGTCACCTCGGTCACCGTGCCGCTGGCGGGTGAGGATCACGACCTCGACGCCATGGCCGCGGCGATCAACGAGCGCACCCGCATGGTGTTCCTGTGCAACCCCAACAACCCGACCAGCACCGCCATCCGCCGCGACGGGCTGGAGTCGTTCCTCGCCCGGGTGCCCGAGGACGTGCTGGTGGTCATCGACGAGGCGTATCACGAATACGTGCGCGACGAGGACGTGCCCGACGGGCTCACCCTCTACCGCGACCGGCCCAACGTCTGCGTGCTGCGCACGTTCTCCAAGGCGTACGGGCTGGCCGGGCTGCGCGTCGGCTACCTGATCGCGCCCGAGCCGGTGGCCACGGCGGTGCGCAAGACGATCATCCCGTTCGCGGTCAACGCCCTCGCGCAGGTCGCCGCCATCGCCTCGCTCAAGGCCGAGGACGAGCTGCTCGAACGGGTGGAGCGAGTGGTCAAGGAGCGCACGCGTGTGCGTGAGGCGCTCATCGCGCAGGGCTGGACGGTGCCGCCCACCGAGGCGAACTTCGTCTGGCTGCGCCTCGGCGAGCGCACGCTCGACTTCGCCGCGGCCTGCGCGGCCGAGGGCGTGGCGGTGCGACCGTTCCAGCCGGAGGGGGTGCGGGTGTCGATCGGCACGCCCGAGGCGAACGACGCCTTCCTCGCCGCCGCCCAGGCATTCCGGCGTTAGCCGCGAGCTGTTGGCCGTCAGGCGGCGGCGGCCGTCACGGCCGCTCGCCGCCTGGTGACGGTGCCGGTCACGGCCGCTCGCCGCTCAAGGGGAGGTCGGGCTGCTCACGGGCGCGGGCTCGGTGGTGACGGCGGGAGTCCTGGATCGTCCGCGTCGCTCGGTGGAGACCACCAGGGCGACGCCGACCAGGATCACCAGCCCGCCGACCAGGATCTGGGGCGTCACGTGCTCGTCGACCACGAGCACGCCGAGGACGACGGCCACGATCGGGTTGACGTAGGCGTACGTCGAGACGAGTGAGATCGGCGCGTTGCCGAGCAGCCAGGTGTAGGCGGTGAAGCCGACCAGCGAGCCCACCAGCACCAGGTAGGCCAGCGCCAGCCACGACCGCCCGGAGACGGCGGTCAGGTCGAGCCGCTCGCCGAGCGACAGGCCGGCCACGGCCAGCCCGAGGCCGCCGGCCAGCATCTCGATCGTGCTGGCGGTCCAGGCGTCGCGGGGCATCGGGATCCGGCCGGCCAGGAACGAGCCGACCGACCACGACACCGACGCCAGCAGGATCACCACGATCCCGCTGGTGTCGGCCGCCTCGCCGCCGCCGTTCAGCGACAGGGCCGCGACCCCGCAGAACCCGACCAGCACCCCGGCCAGGGTCAGCACGGCGGGCCGGTCTCTGAAGGCGAGCCTGAGGACTACCAGCCAGAGCGGCACCGCGGCCACGAGCAGCGCGGCCAGGCCCGAGGAGATGTGCTGCTCGGCCACGGCGACCATGCCGTTGCCGCCCGTGAGCAGCAGCACTCCGACGAGCGCGGCGCCGCCGGCCTGGCGCCAGGACATCCTGAACGCCCCCCGGCCCTTCCTGATCATCAGGAACCCGCCGAGCAGCAGCCCGGCCGTCACGAACCGCAGTGTGCCCTGGAGCATCGGCGGCAGGGTCTCGATGGAGATCCTGATGCCGAGGTAGGTCGAGCCCCACACCACGTAGACGATCGCCAGGGCGCCCCAGACAAGCAGTGGAGACCGGCTGTCAGTAGCGTTTGAACTCATGGCTCGTGACTCTACCGAGTGTCTCCGACAGAATCCCAGCGGGTATCGGACTCGGCATGCGCCGGGCCGACGGCGCGCGTTCTCCGCAAGCGCTGACGGCCTCGATGGCGGGCCTTGTGCGCGCCCGCAGAACCTGGAGCCACTGTCGCCACGGAAGCGCTCCCAGCTACCCCACAGCCCCGCGCAGCAGCCCTTCACGCGGGGGAGGTGGTCCGAAAGGCCCGAAATGCCGCCAAAGGCGGCCGTAAGGCTGCGTCGTGGCGGCAGGAAGAGGGGATTTGGTGCCCCCGTCCGAATCGCGTCGATCGGGGGCGTGGGAGAACATACCCCCCATTCACCCTCGTCAACCAATTAGTTCACAAGAGTCAACGTTCTTGTTGGCTGTCCTGACACCCTCCGTCAATGCGGTGGTCACGCGAGGGTGCGGGCCCGCCGTGCCGCGACACGGCGGGCCATACTTCCACCCCAGGTCAGCCCCAGGGTCAGCCCCAGGTTCAGCGGGGCCCCAGCTTCTCCACGATCAGCCGGTACAGCTGCCTGGGACGCCCGGGTTGCGGCGTACGGTTCGGCGGAAGCGGCCACGCGAGTCCCTCGTCAACCAACGTGCGCAGCAACCGCCGGGCCGTACGGGGCGTGACGCCGAGCATCTTGCCCGCGCCCTCGGCATCGACCACGGTGTCGCCGCCTTCGAGCTTCGCCGCCAGCCTGGCCAGTACCTCCACCCCCTTGGGCTTGAGTGCGGTGGCCCCGGTAGGGGGCATCCGGGGGGCCGGGATGAGCGCCCGCCCCTCGCGATCCACCGCGAATCCCTGTGCTTGTTTACCCGCCTGGGTCCGCGCGAGCGCGGCCCTGGCGTGCGACTCCGCGTCATGCGTCGTACGCCCCATGCCCACGCCGACCTCGACCGCCAGCCCCAGTTCGTCCCTGATCCTGGCGGCGAAGGGCAACACCCTGAATCCGTCCGTCGCAGCGGCGATCGAGCCCCTGGTGGCGGTCACCAGGTAGCTGTGATCGTCGATGGGCCAGACAGTGGCGTTGATCCGGTTCGCCTCCTGGACCAGGAGCCGGTGCAGCGACAGCCGCAGCTCGTCGCGCCAGTAGCGGGGGGCGGCGCGGCGCACGGGTTCGCGCAGCGTCGGCACCTCCACCAGCAC
The DNA here is from genome assembly GCF_040649755.1 of Nonomuraea sp. NPDC048882. Taxonomy (NCBI): domain Bacteria; kingdom Bacillati; phylum Actinomycetota; class Actinomycetes; order Streptosporangiales; family Streptosporangiaceae; genus Nonomuraea; species Nonomuraea sp. NPDC048882. The sequence goes on along the minus strand of NZ_JBEZGB010000002.1, from coordinate 372,420 downwards.
GACCGTGAGCTGTGACTCCTCCAGCCGGTGATGCGCCCCGAGCAGCGCCGCGGTGTGCAGCGCCGTTCGGACCGCAGCCGACGTCGGCCTGATCCTGATGACCGGTACGCCCGCCGCGTGCAGGCGCTCGGCCACCGCGGGCAGGCACGTCAGCGCTCCCGTGGTGGCTCCCTGACGGGCCAGGCGTTCGTGGTAGGCCGCGATCGTGCCGGTGGCTCCCGGCTCGTCGCGGCTGTGCACGTCCGCGGCGGGGATGCCGAGGTCGGTGTACGCCTCCTCGACATCGGCCCTGCTGACCACGTCGATGCTGACCTTCTGGGGATCCATCCGGGTGTCCAGCGCGGCCTTGGCCAACGCCGCCACCAGTGCGGCTCCGCCGAGTTGCACGTACGTCGCGGGCATCGTCAGCACGCCGGATCGCCTGGCCAGGTCATAGGGGACCGGGCTGGCGAACAGACATGCGTCGACACCGGGACCGAGCCGCGTCACCTTGTCGGGCGCCTCCTGTTCGTCGCGGTACGCGGCCGCGACCAGGCGACACGGCAGCGGCGCCGCGGCGTGACCCATCAGCATGACTCGCTCGACCAGGTCGTGGGGTCCGACCACGCCGATGGTGAGGTCCGGTGTCATAGCGCCCGGGCGTGACACTCGGGGAGTTTCTTCGGCCCTCTCGACCAATGTTCGTCCCATCCTGCCGTCCGTTGCAGTGCTCTCTTTTGGAACGATCGCTCGCGGGGGCCGTAATGTCACGCCCGACTTTTCCGGAAAGCCGTTCTGGTTGACCGCCCGACATGATGTTCTGGCAGCTCAAAGCGGATTTTCTACCGTTTTTTAGCGCTCTGAAATCTCTCGTGTAATGTCCGCGCCGAGTGCGCGCATTCGCGCGGCGAGATGCGCGTGGCCGCGATCGATCAGGTATCCCGAGTCGATCTGGGTCTCCCCTTCGGCGGCCAGGCCGGCGAGAACGAGCGCGATCCCCGAACGCAGGTCGTGCGCCGTCACCTGGGTGCCGGTGAGCGGGGTGCGGCCGCGGACGACGGCCCTGCTCCCCTCGACCTCCACGTTGGCGCCCATCTTGTTCAGCTCGCCGGCCAGTGCGAAGCGACCGTCGAAGATGCGCTCATGGATGTAGCTGGTGCCGTCGGCGAGCGCCGCGACCGTCATCATCGGGGACTGCAGGTCGGTGGCGAAGCCCGGATAGGTGTCGGTGATGATGTTGATCGGCCGCAGCGGGCCGCCGCAGCGTACGTGTAGAACGGCCCCCTGGCGGTGGAACTCCACGCCCATCTGCTCCAGCTTGTAGCGCACGACGCCGAGATCGAGGCCGGTGCCCACGAGGCTGACCTCACCGCCGGTGATCGCCGCCGCCATCGCGAAGACGCCGGCGTCGAGGCGGTCGGGCATGACCGTGTGCTCGACCGCGTGCAGCTCCTCGACGCCCTCCACGGTGATGAAGCCGGTGCCGCCGCCGCTGATGCGCGCGCCCATTTTGGTGAGCATGTCGATGACGTCGAGCACCTCGGGCTCCAGCGCCGCGTTCTCGATCACGGTGGTGCCCTTGGCCAGGGCGGCGGCCATGATGAGGTTCTCGGTGCCGGTGTGGGAGGGGGTGTCGAGGTAGAGGGTGGCGCCGGTCAGGCCGGAGGCCTTGACGTGGATGACGGTCTCGCCCTCGTCCACGATCGCGCCCAGCCGCTTGTAGCCGAGATAGTGGAAGTCGAGGTTACGGCTGCCCAGGTTGCAGCCGCCGACCCCCTCCACGATCGCCTCGCCGAGGCGGTGGAGCAGGGCGGGGGTGAACAGCACGGAGCCGCGGAAGCGCCGGGCGATCTCGGCGGGCAGGACCGGGCTGTTCACCTTGGAGGCGTCGATGACCAGCGTGCGCTCGGACTCGTGCAGCTCGACGTACGCGCCGATCGCCTCGGCCAGCTCGACCGCGCGGCGGACGTCCTCGATGATCGGCACGTTGCGCAGGACGGTGCGGCCCGTCGGGGCGAGCAGAGCCGCGCCGATCATGGGAAGCACGGCGTTTTTCGCGCCCTGGATGAACGCGGTTCCACGCAGTGCGTTGCCACCGCGCACGCGGTAACGGACCATTCGTGCGGCTCCTTGATTCTGGCGGTGAGGCTCGATCGGGCCAACAGTAGTCGCTCACACCACATGACCCAGCCGAATCATCCGCTAAAGGAAGCCCCCGTGATGCGCTCATACGCTTCTAGGTATCGCTGCCTGGTCAGCTCGACGATGTGGTCGGGGAGCCGAGGTGGGGGGTTTCCTGAGTCTTTGTCCCATCCAGATTCGGGCGATAGTAGCCAATCGCGTACAAATTGCTTGTCAAACGACGTTTGGGAACGGCCGGGTTTCCATTCGTCGGCCGGCCAGAACCGCGAAGAGTCGGGCGTCAGCACCTCGTCGCCCAGTGTCAGCACGCCGTCTGCGTCCCAGCCCAGCTCGATCTTCGTGTCGGCCACGATGATGCCTCGCTCGCTGGCGATCTCCGCGCCGCGCGTGTAGACCGCCAGCGTGATCCGCCGCAGCTCCGCGGCCGTCTCCGCGCCGACCAGCGCCACGACCTGCTCGTACGAGATCGGCTCGTCGTGCTCGCCCTGGGGCGCCTTGGTGGACGGCGTGAAGATCGGCTCGGGCAGCCGCGAGCCGTCCTCCAGCCCGGGCGGCAGCGCCACCCCGGACACCGTGCCGCTCGCGCGGTATTCGTTCAGCCCGCCGCCCGCCAGATAGCCCCTGGCCACGCACTCGACCTGGACCATCTTCAGCGGCCGGCACAGCACGCTGCGGGAGTCGTCGCCGCGGCCCGCGACGTGGTTGGGCACGACGTCCTTGAGCTGGTCGAACCACCACAGCGACATCTGCGTGAGGATGGCCCCCTTGTCGGGGATGTCGGGCTCCATGACGTAGTCGAAGGCCGAGATCCGGTCGGAGGCGACCATGAGCAGCAGGCCCTCGTCGGTCTCGTAGAGGTCGCGTACCTTGCCGGAGTGCACACGCTTCATCGGGCGATGTCCGTTCTGTGGAAGGAGCCGCGCAGGCCGATCCCGGCGACCAGGTCGTAGGCCGCCCGGCGCGCGCTCTCCTGGTCGGGCCCGTGGCCGACCACGTTGAGCACCCGCCCGCCGTTGGAGACGATGTCGTCGCCCGACCGTTTCGTGCCGGCGTGGATGACGTACGCGTTCGCGGTCTCGCGCAGCCCCGTGATCACGTCGCCCTTGGCCGGCGACTCCGGGTAGCCCTCGGCCGCGATCACCACGGTCACGGCCGCGCCGTCGCGGAAGACCGGGTCGAGCCCGAGCTCACCGGTCGCGCTGGCCATCAGCAGCCCGCCCAGCGGCGTCTCCAGCCGGTCGAGCAGCACCTGCGTCTCCGGGTCGCCGAAGCGGGCGTTGAACTCGACCACCTTCGGCCCCTTCGCGGTCAGCGCCAGGCCCACGTAGAGCACCCCCTGGTACGGCAGCCCGCGCCGGGCCAGCTCGCCGATCGTCGGATGCACGACCTCCCGCATGACCTGCTCGGTCAGCCCCTCCGGCGCCCACGGCAGCGGCGTGTAGGCGCCCATGCCGCCGGTGTTGGGACCCTCGTCGCCGTCGTAGGCCCGCTTGAAGTCCTGCGCCAGTTGCAGCGGCACGGCCGTGCTCCCGTCGCACAGCGCGAACAGCGACACCTCGGGCCCGTCGAGGAACTCCTCGATCACCACCCGCTCGCAGGCCCGCGCGTGGGCGAGCGCCTTGTCGCGGTCGTCGGTGACGACCACGCCCTTGCCCGCGGCCAGCCCGTCCTCCTTGACCACGTAGGGGGCGCCGAACTCGTCGAGCGCCGCGGCGGCCTCCTCCTCGGTCTCGCACGTCCTGGCCCGCGCGGTCGGCACGTCGGCCGCCCGCATGATCTCCTTGGCGAACGCCTTCGACCCCTCGATCATGGCCGCGTCACGTGAGGGCCCGAAGCAGGCGAAGCCCGCCTCGCGCACCGCGTCGCTCACGCCCGCCACGAGCGGAGCCTCCGGCCCCACCACGACGAGGTCGACCCGCAGCCGCGCCGCCAGCTCGGCCACCTGCCCGGGGTCGAGCGGATCGACCGGATGGACGGTCGCGACCTCCTCGATGCCAGGATTGCCTGGCGCACAGTGAAGCTCGCTGACCTGGGGATCGAGCTTGAGTGAACGGCACAGGGCGTGCTCACGCCCACCGGATCCAATGACTAGAACGCGCACGCGCTCCATTGTCGCAGGCCCGCCGCCTGACGCGCCCTCCGGTCACCGAGGACGGCGCCCGCTGGACGGCACGATCAGCGTCCGCCGGACGGGTTGGGACGGCATCTGCCGGAATAGGCAAGAAACTTTGTGGAGTTCTACCTGAGCGGAAGGACTGCGGGCGGGTATCGTCATTGAGGTTCACCCGCCTGTGGTAGCTTGAGGCGGCTTCGCGGCGTCCCCATGCGATTGGAGGTGGTCCGGGATGAATCCTGGTGATCCCAGCAGTACGTGCTCGCACACGTACGACCTGAATACCCCCGACCACTCCAATTCGGCAGCCTGATCGTGCCTCCACGCAATCCGTGTTGATTGAGGTGACTTCATCGCGCGTGGAGCGTCCCTGGTCGGGCGGAAAGGGACTGCCATGCGCTCGTCCACCCTTTTCCGTCGCATCAACCGGCACCCCGTGCCCACGCGGGTTCCGCACCAGCTCGTCAAGCCCGTACGCGAGGTGTGCGTGCCGCCCGTCGACTCGATAGTCGAGTTCGGCGCCTACGTACAGGGCGAGAAGGTCGACGCCTCCGGCATCGTCGAGGCGCTCGACCTCGTCCGTGAGCACAACAAGAGCTCCGACGGCGTCAACGCGTTCGTCTGGGTCGGGCTGCACGAGCCCGCCGCCCCCGAGGTGGAGTGGCTGGCCGAGGTCTTCGGGCTGCACCCGCTGGCCGTCGAGGACGCCGTCAAGGCCCACCAGCGGCCCAAGGTCGAGCGTTACGGCGAGTCGCTGTTCATGGTGCTCAAGACCATCGCCTACCTCGACCACGACGAGCTGACCGCCAACAGCGAGATCATCGCCACCGGCGAGATCATGGTGTTCCTCGGCGTGGACTTCGTGGTCACGGTGCGGCACGGCGAGCACTGCCCGCTCACCGGCGTCCGCGAGCGCCTCGAAGACGAGCCCAAGCTGATGGACCGGGGTCCGGCCGGCGTCCTGCACGCCATCGCCGACCACGTGGTCGACCAGTACCTCCAGGTGGCCGACCTGATGCAGCTGGAGCTCGAAGAGGTCGAGGCGACCGTCTTCGCCGACGTCAGCTCCCGTGACATCAACCGGATCTACCAGCTCAAGCGCGAGATGCTGGAGATGAAGCGGGCCGTCACCCCGCTCCAGGCCCCCTTGTCGGCGCTGCCCCAGCGCCGGGTCGTCCCCTCCGCCATGCGTGAATACTTCCGCGACGTCGGCGACCACCTGTCGCGCGTGTGCGAGCAGGTCGAGGCGTCGAACGAGCTGTGCAGCTCGATCCTCCAGGCCGCGCTGGCCCGCTCCAACGCGCTGGCCAACGAGGACATGCGCAAGATCTCCTCCTGGGTGGCCATCCTGGCCGTGCCCACGATGATCGCCGGAATTTATGGCATGAACTTCGACTTCATGCCGGAGACCAAGCAGGTCTGGGGCTATCCGGCCGTGCTCGCGGTCATGATCACGGCCTGCGTCCTGCTGCACCGCGGCTTCCGCCGCAACGGCTGGCTCTGACAGGCGGAACCCGCCGGTCGGCTCAGACGCTCACAGGCCGGAGCGGGGCGACCGGCAGGGGCAGCGGAAGCCCCCGCTCCCGCCACAGCTCCCGCATCCGGTCGGGATAGTCGGTGACGATCCCGGCCGCTCCCAGGTCCAGCATCCTGGCCGCCAGCTCGGGCTCGTTGACCGTCCAGACCGCCACGTCGAGCCCGGCCGCCTCGGCCTGCGCCATCAGGCTCTCGTCCACCATGATGTGCTCGGGCGAGAGCGTGGTGGCCCCGGCCGCACGCGCGGCGGCGGGCACGTCGTCGCCCACGCCGTCGTTCCAGTGCAGGGTGTCCAGCTCGATCAGCGCGAAGCGCCGCGTGCCCGGCGCCAGCTCGGCGGCGTGCGTGATGATCCGCCAGTCGAAGCTGAGGATGGCAACGTTGTCGAGCCGGCCGTGCCGGTCGAGCTCCTCGACGACCAGCGCGGTGAACAGCTCGGGGTCGGGGGTGACCTCAGGCCGCGTCGGGTCGGACTTGAGCTCGACGTGCAGCCGTACGCTCTCCGCCTCGTAGGCGTTGACCAGCCCCAGCACCGCGCCGAGCGTCGGCATGCGGGTCTCGGGCATGGGGACCTGCGTCAGCGCGAACGGGTCGTCGGGGTGGCGCGGCAGCCGTACGCCGACGTCGAGCATGCGCAGCTGGGCCAGGGTGAGTGCGTTGATGGGCTTGCCGACGTACGGGTAGAGAGGGTCGCCGGCGTAGACCGGACGCCGGTCGGCACTGGTCACGGCCGACACCGTGAGGTCGTGCGTGAGCACGAGGCGCCGATCGGCGGTGAGCGCGACGTCGAGCTCGAGCGCATGCACGCCCAGCTCCATCGTCCGGCTCATCCCCGGCAGGGTGTTCTCCGGCCAGAGGCCGCGAGCCCCCCGGTGGCCATGTATCTCAACGTGCACAACCGGGACCCTACCTGGCGCGGGGCACGACCAGGCGCCGCCACGCCGTGTCCTTTTTATCCTGCTACGCCCGGTCGGATGAATCTGGGCAGACAATAGGCTGTTCTCCATGACGGAGGTTCTCAAACAAGCCCATTCCCCCGTAGTTCGGGCATGGGTTGAAGGATGGGTCATCTCCCGCAGCGTCCCCCGGCCCGTACGCGAGCCGTGGGGTCTGCGCGTGGACGTCGGCCTGCCCGGTCATGTGGCCCGCCACGTCCTGGCCACCCCGACGCCCGAGATCCTCCGCCACCTGACCCGCACCCTCACCGTCCCCGGCACCTGGCTCAAGCTGTGCGCCCCGGTCGAGTCCGTCGCCCCGCACCTGCCGCCCGGCTGGGCCGTGCAGGAGCCCGAGTACATGATGACCACCCCGCTCGTCCGTGACGCCCCCGCCGCTCCCCCCGGCTACACCCTGGCCGTCACCACCCGATCGGGCGTCACCGCCGCCCGCCTGCTCACGGCGGCGGGCGAGGTCGCGGCGCGGGGCCAGTTCGCGGTGGCGGGCACGACGGCGGTCGTGGACCGGGTGGAGACGGCGGCCGGCCACCGCCGCCGCGGCCTCGGCACGATCGTCATGAAGACGATCGCGGCCACGGCGGCCCTGCGAGGCGCCCGCACCGGCGTCCTGGTCGCCACCGCCCAGGGCCAGGCCCTGTACGAAACCCTCGGCTGGCGCCTGCACACCCCGGTGACCGCCGCCGTCCTGACCTCCGCCTGAACGACGCGCGGTCCCTCGGAGGGAGCTCAGACCAGGGGGCGGACCACGACGGTCTGGTCGCGGCCGGGGCCGACGCCGATGGCGGAGATCGGGGCGCCGCTCATCTCCTCCAGCGTCCGCACGTACGCCTGCGCGTTCGGCGGCAGGTCGTCGAACGCCTTGGCGCTGGTGATGTCCTCCTGCCAGCCGGGGAACTCCTCGTAGATCGGCTTGGCGTGGTGGAAGTCGGTCTGCGTCATCGGGATCTCGTCGTGCCGGACCCCGTCCACCTCGTAGGCCACGCACACCGGAATCCGCTCCAGGCCCGACAGCACGTCGAGCTTGGTCAGGAAGTAGTCGGTGACGCCGTTGATGCGGGTCGCGTACCGGGCGATCACCGCGTCGAACCAGCCGCAGCGGCGGTTGCGGCCGGTCGTGACGCCGTACTCGCCGCCGGTCTGGCGCAGCCAGTCGCCCATCTCGTCGGTCAGTTCGGTCGGGAACGGGCCGGAGCCGACGCGGGTGGTGTACGCCTTCAGGATGCCGATGATCTTCGTCAGCCGGTTCGGCGGGATGCCGGCGCCCGCGCACGCGCCGCCCGAGGTGGGCGAGGACGACGTGACGAACGGGTACGTGCCGTGGTCGATGTCGAGCAGCGTGCCCTGCCCGCCCTCCAGCAGCACGAACTTCCCGTCGTCCAGCGCCTTGGACAGCACCAGCGAGGTGTCGGCGATGTGCGGCTTGAGCCGCTCGGCGTAGGCGAGGTATTCGTCGAGGACGGCGGCCGGCTCGATGCCGCGCCGGTTGTAGACCTTGGTCAGCACCTGGTTCTTCTCGGTCAGGGCGACCTCGATCTTCTTGGCCAGGATGCCCGGGTCGAGCAGGTCCTGCACGCGCACGCCCATGCGGGCGATCTTGTCACCGTACGCGGGACCGATGCCGCGCCCGGTGGTGCCGATCTTGGCCTTGCCGAGGTAGCGCTCGGTGACCTTGTCGAGGGCCTTGTGGTGCGGCATGATCAGGTGCGCGTTCGACGAGATCAGCAGCCGCTCGGCGGAGATGCCCCGCTCGGCCAGCCCGTCGATCTCGCCCAGCAGCACGCCCGGGTCGATCACCACCCCGTTGCCGATGACGGGGACCACCTCCGGCGACAGGATCCCGGTGGGCAGCAGGTGCAGCGCGTACTTCTGGTCACCGATGACCACGGTGTGTCCCGCGTTGTTGCCACCCTGATAGCGGACGACGTAGTCGACGTCGCCACCGAGCAGGTCGGTGGCCTTGCCCTTGCCCTCATCGCCCCACTGGGCACCAACGAGAACGGCAGCCGGCATGGTTCAGTCTCCCGAGCACAAAACGAAAACCCCTGACGCAAGCGCGGCAGGGGCTCTTGCGTAGAGAGACTACCCGAACGTGTCTATTCGTCCCAAGAGCTATCCCTTGGTCAGCGCGTCGTACCCCGTTTCCGTGCTGTCCTTGAGGAACTGCAGACACCGTTCGGCCTCGTCCTTCTCACCGATCGCCTGCGCGGCACGGGACAACGCGTACAGGCAGCGCAGGAAGCCCCTGTTGGGCTCGTGCTCCCACGGGATGGGCCCATGACCCTTCCAGCCGCTGCGGCGCAGCGCGTCGAGCCCGCGGTGGTAGCCCGTACGGGCGAAGGCATAGGAGGTGACGGCGTGTCCCTGCGCGAAGTATTCCTCCGCGAGCGCGGCCCACGCCGCCGGGTAGGCGGGGAAGCGGGCGGCCACGTCGGAGGCTTTGGCCCCGGCCTCCAGCGCCTCCCTGGCCTCGGGCAGGTCCGGCAGGTGAGTCGGGGGCGGCCCGGCGAGAAGGTTATCCATAGGACAAGTCATACCCGCCGAGCCGCTGAACTGGCTAGGAGATCTTCGTCCCAGTGCTCTTCAGGCTCTGGCACGCCTCCACGACGCGGGCGGCCATCCCGGCCTCCGCGGACTTGCCGTACGCGCGCGGGTCGTAGGCCTTCTTGTTGCCGACGTCACCGTCGACCTTGAGCACGCCGTCGTAGTTCTTGAACATGTGGTCCGCGATCGGGCGGGTGAAGGCGTACTGGGTGTCGGTGTCGACGTTCATCTTGACCACACCGTAGGAGATGGCCTCCTGGATCTCCTCCAGCAGCGAGCCGGAGCCGCCGTGGAAGACCAGGTCGAACGGCTTCTCCTTGCCGTACTTGGCGCCCACCGCCTCCTGGATCTCCTTGAGCACGCTCGGCCGCAGCTTGACGTGACCGGGCTTGTAGACGCCGTGCACGTTGCCGAACGTGGCCGCCAGCATGTAGCGGCCCTTCTCGCCGATGCCGACGGCCTCCGCGGTGGCCAGCGCGTCCTCGGCCGTGGTGTAGAGCTTCTCGTTGATCTCGCCGACGACGCCGTCCTCCTCGCCGCCGACGACGCCGATCTCCATCTCCATGATGATCCGCGCCCTGGCGCACTTGTCGATGAGCTCCTTGGCGATCTCCAGGTTCTCGTCCAGGGGTACGGCGGAGCCGTCCCACATGTGCGACTGGAACAGCGGGTCGAGGCCCTTGGCCACCCGCTCCAGCGAGATGTCGATCAACGGCCGCATGAAGCCGTCGAGCTTGTTCTTCGGGCAGTGGTCGGTGTGCAGGGCGACCGTCACGGGGTATTTGGCGGCCACGACCCGCGCGTACTCGGCCAGTGCCGTCGCGCCCGTGACCATGTCCTTGACCGTCGCGCCCGAGAGGAATTCGGCGCCGCCCGTCGAGACCTGCACGATGCCGTCGCTCTCGGCCTCGGCGAAGCCGCGCAGAGCGGCGTTCAGGGTCTGCGAGGAGGTCACGTTGATCGCCGGGTAGGCGAATCCGCCGGCCTTGGCCCGGTCGAGCATCTCAGCGTAGACCTCTGGAGTCGCAATAGGCATGATTCATCTCCCTGAGAAGTTACGGCTTCGCGCCAGGGCCCAGTATCCCGGCTCACTACCCGCTGTGGTAGTGACAACGCCTCTCGGATGGTCATGTCGCGCATGCCCGCTCCTAGTAGGCTCTCGGCGTGGACTGGCTTCTGAATCTCCTCGACCCGACTTGGTGGCTCACCATTCTCGGTGCATTCGCCACCATCGGCGTTCTCGCCATCATCTTCGCCGAAACGGGTTTGCTGCTCGGGTTCTTCCTGCCCGGCGACTCGCTGCTCGTGGCCGCGGGGATTTTCAGCTCGGCCTCGGTGGCGGCGGGAATGGGCATCGCCCCGCTCTCCCTGCCCGTGCTGCTGATCGGCACACCGCTGTGCGCCATCGCCGGCGCCCAGCTCGGGCATTTCCTGGGCGCCCGCTTCGGCCGCCGGCTCTTCGACAAACCCGAATCGCGGTTGTTCAAGAAGGAGCACGTGCTGCGGGCGGAGGAGTTCTTCGAGAAGTTCGGGCCAGCCAAGGCCGTGATCCTGGCCAGGTTCGTGCCGATCGTGCGCACGTTCATGAATCCCGTCGCGGGCGTGCTGGAGATGAGCCCCAAGCGATTCTTCGTCTGGAACGTCGTCGGCGGCATCGTCTGGGTCGAGGGCCTCATCCTGGTCGGCCATTTCCTCGGCGGCCAGGTCGATCCCAAGCAGATCGACAAGTACATCCTGCCGGGCGTCTTCGTCATCGTGTTCATCTCGCTGATCCCCATCTTCGTGGAGGCGATCAAGCACCGCAGGGCGGCCAAGTCGCTCCCCGTGCCCAACGGCAAGCACCACCGCGTGGGCCAGGCCGGCGACAACCAGCTCTGAGACGGGGCTGACGGCGCTGGGGCGGAGGATCATCAGCGGGTACGCTGCCCATGTGGGACGCCACAGCTCAGAACCGATGGGCATCGCCCGATTAGCGCTCCTCCTCGTGGCGGCGGGGGTCGTGGTGACACTGCTGGTCATCGGCGGTGTCGCGCTGGTCGCCTCGGACGTCACGGCACCGCCCGAGCGTGAGCCCGCCTCAGCCCCGGCCACGGACACCACCCCCGGGGCCGCGGAACCGGCTGCCACCGCGCAGGCGCCGACCGTCCGGATCGAATGCCTCGCGGAGACCTGCCCCCTCGTCACCGTCCGCGTGCCCGGCGGCGACGTGCTGCAGTACCGGGAGATGAGCAGGGGCGAGGAGGTCAGTTACTTCGAGCCGGAGCTCGACGTGGTGCTCAGCGATGCCGGCACGGTCCGCGTCACGGAGAACGGCGAACTACGCGAACCGGGCAAGCCGGGCGCCCGCGAAGCCTTCACCGTCCGGGGCCCGGAGAAGTCCGCCACCCCGGCAGAGTCCGACTCCGACGACGGCTGAGCATCGTTTGATCGCCGGCTGATCGCGGTCCTGGCCGGTCGGTCGGCCGGAGCCCGAGCCAGGCCGGGGCCTGAGGCAGGCCGGAGCCCGAGCCAGGCCGGAGCCCGAGCCAGGCCGGAGTCCGCGGGCGGTCAGAGGCCGAGGTCGGTGAGGGTGTAGGCGGTGCGGTAGTCGAGTCCCTCGGCGGTGACGCGCTCCCTGGCCCCCCGGTCGACGATGGTCGCTACGGCCACCACCTCGGCGCCCGCCTCGCGCAGCGCCTCCACGGCCGTCAGCGGTGACGAGCCCGTCGTCGAGGTGTCCTCGACGGCCAGCACCCGCCGCCCCTTGACCTCCGGCCCCTCGATGCGCCGCTGCATGCCGTGCGCCTTCTGCGCCTTGCGCACCACGAACGCGTCGAGCGAACGCCCCCGCGCCGCCGCCGCGTGCAGCATCGCGACGGCCACCGGGTCGGCCCCCATGGTGAGCCCGCCCACCGCCTCGTAGTCGAGGTCGGCCGTCAGGTCGAGCATCACGTTGCCGACGAGCGGCGCGGCCACCCCGTCGAGCGTGATCCGCCGCAGGTCGAGGTAGAAGTCGGCCTCCTTGCCCGAGGACAGGGTGACCTTGCCGTGCACGATGGCCTTGCGCTTGATCTCGGCCAGGAGGTTGTCGCGATCCGTCATGGGTCCAAGCTTATGGTCCTGATCAGCGCGAGAGCCCGCCGCCCATGCCTCCGCCCATGCCTCCGGCCAGGACGTCCCCGTCCGCTCCGCGAGTAAAGCCGCCGACGCGGTTTAGCCACGACAGGGAATGCGGAATGATTGCGCGGGGCAACCCCGTGTAATCGTGAGGTCACTATGGGTGTCGAAACGCCGCAGAGCGATGCGGAGCTGCTACAGGCGGTGAGGGCGGGTAACGCCGCCGCGTACGGGGAGCTCTACGAGCGCCACGTCGCCGCCGCCCGCGCGCTGGCCCGGCAGCTCGTCAGGGGCGCCGAGGTGGAGGACGTGGTCGCGGAGTCGTTCACGAAGATCCTCGACCTGGTGGGCAGGGGCAGTGGTCCCGACTCCGGTTTCCGCACCTACCTGCTCACCGTCGTCCGGCGCACGGTCTACGACCGGTCCAGGGTCGAGAGCCGCCAGGTGACCACGGGAGAGATCGAGCTGTACGACCCGGGGGTGCCCTTCGTCGACCCGGCGCTCGTCGGCCTGGAGAAGTCGCTGATCGCCAGGGCCTTCCTGTCGCTGCCCGAGCGCTGGCGGGCGGTGTTGTGGCACACCGAGGTCGAGCGGCTCAAGCCGGCCGGGGTGGCGCCGCTGCTGGGGCTGTCGGCCAACGGCGTGGCGGCGCTGGCGTACCGGGCCAGGGAGGGGTTGCGGCAGGCGTACCTGCAACTGCACCTGGGGACGCTGCCTGAGCACGAGTGCCGGCCGATGCTGGCCAAGATGGGCGCCTACGTGCGCGGAGGGCTGGCCAGGCGCGACTCCAAGGCGATCGACGAGCACGTGGACGGCTGCGAGGAGTGCCACGGCGTGCTGCTTGAGCTGACCGACGTCAACCGCGGGCTGCGCGTCATGGTCGGGCCGCTCATCGCCGGGCCGCTGTTCGGCGGCTACGCGGCGGCGCTGGCCAGGATGTCCGTCGCCGGCGGCGGCGCGGGCGGCGTGCTGCGCGCCTTCGGCCGGCTGCGACGGGCGCCGAAGGGGCGGCAGGCGGCGGTGGCCGGCGCCACGATGAGCGTGGCGGCCGCGGTGGCTGCGGCCGCCGTGCTGCTGCCGGTCTCCAGTGAGCGGCCGGCCGTGCGGCCGTCCGAGGCGCCACGGGTCGCGCAGCCTCCCGCGAAGGACGACCCGGCACGGGTACGCGTGCGGGTGCCGCCGCCGAGCGAGCGGCCGGCCCAGGTGCCGCCCCCGGTCAGGAAGGACCGGCCGGGCCGGGCCCGGCTGCGGGCCACGATCGACGCGCTCGGCTCCCTCGTACGTGCCCAGCCCGGCATCGTCGCCCTGCGCCTGCGCAACTACGGCGACGCCCCCAGCGAAGAACTGGCCGCCCAGGTGGACCTCCCACCCGGCGTCACCCTCGTCCCGACCGCACGCCACGCCCACAGGGCGGCGCACCCGGGCTCCTCGGGTGCGACGGGTTCTACCGGCTCTACCGGCTCTGCGGGCGCTGGGGGCGCTGGGGGCGCTGCGGGCACAGAGGGCTCTGCGAAGGCTACGAGCGCTGCGAACACAGGGGGTTCCGCGGGCACAGGGGGTTTCGCGGGCGTTGTGCGTTCCGCGGGTCCAGGGGGCACGGTGGGGACGGTGGACGGCTGGGCCTGCCGCCCGGCCGAAGGCGGCGCGCGGTGCGTCAGGAAGGCGCTGGCCGCCGGGCAGGGCACGACCGTGTTCCTCCGGGTGCTGGTGGCCGACGAGGCGCCGCAGGGCCCGGGGCCCGCCGTCAGGATCGCGGCGGGCCCACTGCGGCTGCTGGCCAAGGCCGAGACGGGCGTACGCGGGTCGGGCGCGCCCGCCAGGTTCGCCACCGACGGGAAGGTGACCGTGCGGGCGATCGGCAACGCGCTGCTGAGCTGCCCGCAGGAGCGCGCGGGCTGCCTGGAGGCCAGGCGCCGCGAGGGAGCCCAGCGCGACAACGACCTGTGGCCGATGACCGCGCTCGACCAGGACGACCGGTCCGACACCGCTTCCTCCAGCGGCGCCGAGCTGTCCGTGCCGAAGGGCGGCGAGGTCGTGTGGGCGGGGCTCTACTGGTCGGCGACGGGCGAGCGGGCCGGGCCGATCAAGCTCAGGCCGCCGGGCCGCAAGAAGTACCTGACCGTGCGGCCCGGCCAGGTGACGGTGCGCGAGCTGCCGCTGGGCCCCGTCTACCAGGCGTTCGCCGACGTGAGCGAGCTGGTCGGCGACGTACGCGCGAACGGCACCTGGTGGGCGGCCGACGCCCCCATGAAGGAAGGGGTGTCACGCCATGCCGGATGGAGCCTGGTGCTGATCGTCACGGATCCGGCGGAGCCGTACAGCCAGGCCGTGGTGCTGGACACGGCGGCGGTGATCGGCGGGGGCGCGCGGCGGGCGCGGATCCCGCTCGGCGGGCTGAGCCCGGCGGCCGCGCCCGCGCGGGTCGAACTGGTCACGTGGGAGGGCGACGCCGACCTCAAGGGCGACAAGGTCTCGCTCGGGTCCGGCGCGCTGACCCCCGCCGGCGGCGAGCGCGCCCTGGCGAACGTCTTCGACGGCTCGTCGAGCGGCGCGGGGGAGCTGACGTTCGGCATGGACGTCGACACGGTCGGCGCCGAACTCGGGGTGGATCCCGCGCTGACGATCCTCACGGACAAGGACGTGGTGCTGTTCGG
Source organism: Nonomuraea sp. NPDC048882 (assembly GCF_040649755.1). Taxonomy (NCBI): domain Bacteria; kingdom Bacillati; phylum Actinomycetota; class Actinomycetes; order Streptosporangiales; family Streptosporangiaceae; genus Nonomuraea; species Nonomuraea sp. NPDC048882. Next base: position 357,403 of record NZ_JBEZGB010000002.1, on the reverse strand, counting down.
AGTCGCCGCGCTGAGCGTGCGAGCGCGCTCGTGACCACGAACAGGACAAACTGGTACGGTTCGCCTGATTGCTCTGGCGCACCTATGCGCGAGTGCCGAATCGTCGGGATTAACCCTCGCGCGATCACCTGCTTTCATTACCCTGAGAGAGGGCCGCCGAGTCCGGTCTCTGACGGTGCAGAGCCAGCAAGGTCGGACCACCATGAAAGGGGCGGTGTCAGTGGATCGCTGTGCGCTGTTCGTGGACGCTGGCTATCTGCTGGCTGACGGGGCGATGGCCGTGCACGGCACGCGTCATCGCGAAGCGGTCTCCTGGGACTATCCAGGGCTGCTGGCGCTTATGACCAACCTGGCGCGCGAGCGCACCGGGCTGCCGCTGCTTCGGTGTTACTGGTACGAGGCGACAGTCGAGGGCCGGCGCACTCCCGAGCACGACGCGCTGGCCGACATACCGGGCCTCAAGCTCAGGCTGTCCCGCATCCGGCCGGGCCGGCGCGAGGGCGTCGACGCCCAGGTGCACCGCGACCTCATGACGCTCGCGCGCAACAACGCCATCTGCGACGCGGTGGTGGTCAGCGGCGACGAGGACCTCGCGCAGGTCGTCTGCGACGCCCAGGACCTCGGCATCAGGGTGAGCGTCATCCACATCGCCGCCGACGGCGGCTGGGCCGTCTCGCGCTCGCTCCGGCAGGAGTGCGACGACCTGGTCGAGCTCGGAGCGGTCCACCTGCGCCCCTACGTCAGCACGCTGACCGGCATCACCGAGTCGTCCAACGGCCACCACCAGCCCGCCGGCAACGGCCACGCCTCCCACTCGCTGCCGCCCGCGCCGCAGCAGTCGTCGCTGCCGCCCTCCTCGCTGCCGTCCGCCACGGGCTCCACCATGGGCTCCACCATGGGCTCCACCACGGGCGGTCACAGCGGCGGCCACACGACGAGTCACACGGGCGGTCATTCGGGCAGCCACGCCGCCGGCTCCTCCTCGCACAACGGCCAGCCCTCGTCCAACGGGCACTCCTCAGGACGTGCGCAGACGCCGCCCGCGCTGCCCACGTACACGTCCTACCAGCAGGAGCAGCCCACTTACCAGCAGGAGCAGCCGACCTACCAGCAGGAGCCGCCGCCCGCCGCCCCGGCCACCGGGCCGATCCAGGCGCAGTCGCAGCAGTCGAGCCCCACCACCGGCCAGTTCTCCTCGCCGTCGAGCGGTGCCTACCAGCCCGCGCAGCTCGGCCCCTACACCGGGCCGCAGCCGGCCCCCGTCGCGCAGCCGGCGGCCACTGCGGGCGCCACCACGCTGTCCGACGCCGTCAAGGCCGCCCACCGTGAGGGCCACGACTTCGGCGACTCCGTCGCCCGCGACGCGCCCGCGCTGTGGCTGGAGGCCGTCCTGGCGCGCAAGCCGCGCATGCCGTCCGACCTTGAGGCGCGGCTGCTGCAGGGATCGTCGTTGCCGATCGACTTCCTGCTGCACGACGAAGTACGCCACGCCCTGCGACGCGGCTTCTGGGACGCTTTGGAACGCGCCCGTCAGTAACCCCTCACAGGTCGCCGGGACCGGCCTCGCCCGTCGCCGAGGCCCGCGCGACCGCCTGACCCCACACACCGAAACGCCCCCGGGCGGTGGATGTCCCGGGGGCGGAGCGTGGGAGATCAGGAGAGCGCGTCGAAGCCGGCGCGCAGGTGGCTCAGGCGTTCGTTCAGGTCGGCCAGCGGCACCGACAGCGCCGGATCCTGCGACTTGCGGGCCAGCTCCCTGACCCGGGCCAGCTCGTCCTCCACCGCCGTCAGCCGCCGCGACAGCTCAGGCAGCACCGACGCCTGGTCGCCCGCACCCGGCGGCAGCTCGCCGTTGAGGCGGTCGCGCAGCAGGCTCGCCTGCTCGGCCAGGCGCTTGTTCATGTTGTACAGCTCGGAGAAGACCGACACCTTCGCCCGCAGCACCCACGGGTCGAACGGCTTGGTCAGATAGTCCACGGCGCCGGCGGCGTAACCGCGGAAGGCGTAGTCGGGAGCGCTGTCGACCACGGTCAGGAAGATGATCGGGATGTTGCGGGTGCGCTCGCGCCGCTTGATGTGCGCGGCGGTCTCGAAGCCGTCCATGCCGGGCATGCGCACGTCCAGCAGGATCAGCGCGAACTCGGTGTTGAGCAGCGCTTTGAGCGCCTCCTCACCCGACCTGGCGCGTACGGGCACCAGGTCGAGTGAGCTGAGGATGGCCTCGAGGGCGATCAGGTTCTCCTCGCGGTCATCGACGAGGAGGATCTTGGCACGATCCGGCATCGATCACGACCCTTCGGCTGACGAGGCGGACGGTGAGGAGTCGGACGCGGCACCCCGTCCGCGGCTGAGCCAGCCGCGCAGGCGTTCGAGCAGGCGGTCCACGTCGACCGGCTTGGGCACGTAGTCGGACGCGCCCGAGGCGATGCTCTTCTCCCGATCGCCCCGCATGACCTTGGCGGTCAGCGCGATGATCGGCAGGTCCGCGAACTGCGGCATGCGGCGGATGGCCGAGGTCGTGGCCCAGCCGTCCATCTCCGGCATCATGATGTCCATCAGTACGAGCGCGACGTCCTCGTTGCGTTCGAGCTGCTCGATACCCTCCCGTCCGTTTTCAGCGTAGACGACGGTTGAACCGTGTCGCTCCAGCACGCTGGTGAGTGCGAAGACGTTACGGATGTCGTCGTCCACGATGAGGATCTTGGCGCCGCTGAGCGGATCGTCGCCCTGCCACTGGCTGGGCGTCTCGACCGGCGGCTCGACCAGCTCGGGCATCGGCAGGTCGAGCGGCAGCGGCGGCTCGGGCGTGGCCGCGGAGCTGTCGTCCGACGGCGGCGTCATGAGCTGGCGGCGGGTCGCCGCCCCGCCGTCGGTCGCGGCCAGCGGGCCGGTGTAGGAGGCCGGCAGGTAGAGCGTGAACGTGCTGCCCTTGCCCAGCTCGCTGTCCACGTGGATCTCGCCGCCGAGCAGCCGGGCGATGTCGCGGCAGATCGCGAGGCCGAGGCCCGTGCCGCCGTATTTCCTGCTCGTGGTGCCGTCGGCCTGCCTGAACGCCTCGAAGATGACGTCGCGCTTGTCGGGCGCGATGCCGATCCCGGTGTCGATCACCTGGAACGCCATCAGGTCGTCGGCCTCGTGCAGGGTGTCGTCGTCGAACTGGACCCCGGCCGGCGGCGTCGTGATCCGCAGTTTCACCTCTCCGCGCGGCGTGAACTTCACCGCGTTGGACAGCAGGTTGCGCAGCACCTGCTGCAGGCGCTGCTCGTCGGCGCGCAGCTCGTGGGGCACGTCGGAGTCGACCTCGACGCTGAACGACAGGCCCTTGTCCTGGGCCAGCGGCGCGAACGCGGCCTCCAGCAGATCCACCATCTTCGGCAGCGACACCTGGATCGGATGGATGTCCATCCGGCCCGCCTCGACCTTCGACAGGTCGAGCATGTCGTTGATCAGCTGGAGCAGCGCCGAGCCCGCGCTGTGGATCGTCCTGGCGAACTCGACCTGCTGCGAGGTCAGGTTGCCCTCGGCGTTCTCGGTCAGCAGCTTGGCCAGCACCAGCAGGCTGTTGAGCGGCGTGCGCAGCTCGTGGGACATGTTGGCGAGGAACTCGGACTTGTAGCGCGAGGACACCGCGAGCTGCTCGGCTCGCTCCTCCAGCGTCCGCCTGGCCTGTTCGATCTGGAAGTTCTGGATCTCGATCGCGCGGTTCTGCTTGGCCAGCAGCGCCGCCTTGTCCTCCAGCTCGGCGTTGGACCTGCGCAGCTCCTCCTGCTGGCGCTGCAGCTCGTCGGAGCGCTCCTGGAGCTCGCGGGTGAGCCGCTGGGACTCGGTCAGCAGGTCTTCGGTGCGGGAGTTGGCGATGATGGTGTTCATCGTGACGCCGATGGTCTCGACGAGCTGTGTCAGGAAGTCGAGGTGTACCTCGCCGAACGGCGTGAACGAGGCCAGCTCCAGCACGCCGAGCACGCGGTTCTCGAACAGGATCGGCAGCACCACGATCTGCGCCGGCGTGGAGCGGCTGAGCCCGCTGTCGATGGTGATGAACTGCGGCGGCACGTCGTCGAGGACGATGTGCCTGCCCTCGGCCGCGGCCTGTCCGACGATGCCCTCGCCGATTCCGAAGCGCTGGCGCGGGCCCCGGTCGGGCCGCACGCCGTAGCCGCCGATCAGGATCAGCTCGTGGTCGCCCTCGGGGTCGATGCTGTAGAAGGCGCCGTAGCGGGCGGAGACCAGCGGTGTCAGCTCGCTCATCGTCAGCTTGGCCACTTCGAGCAGGTCGCGGTGGCCCTGCATGAGCCGGGAGATGCGGGCCAGGTTGGACTTGAGCCAGTCCTGCTCCTGGTTGGCCTGCGTGGTCTCGCGCAGGCTGCCCACCATCGAGTTGATGTTGTCCTTCAGCTCGGCCAGCTCGCCCTGCGCCTCGACGGCGATCGAGCGGGTCAGGTCGCCGCGGGCGACGGCGCTGGTCACGGTCGCGATGGCGCGGATCTGCGTGGTGAGGCTCTCGGCCAGCTCGTTGACACTCTCGGTGAGCCGCTTCCAGGTGCCCTCGACGCCCTCGACCCGGGCCTGACCGCCGAGCTGGCCGTCGGAGCCGACCTCGCGGGCGACTCGGGTCACCTCGGAGGCGAACGAGGACAACTGGTCGACCATCCGGTTGACGGTGGTCTTGAGCGCCAGGATCTCGCCCTGGGCATCGACGTCGATCTTGCGGGTCAGGTCGCCGTTGGCGACCGCTGTGGTCACCTCGGCGATGTTGCGCACCTGATAGGTCAGGTTGTTCGCCATGGAGTTGACGTTGTCGGTGAGGTCCTTCCAGACGCCCGACACGCCCTTCACCCTGGCCTGGCCGCCGAGCTGCCCCTGCGTGCCGACCTCGCGGGCCACTCGGGTGACCTCGTCGGCGAAGGAGGACAGCTGGTCCACCATCGTGTTGAGGGTGTCCTTGAGCTGCAGGATCTCGCCCTGCGCGTCCACCGTGATCTTCTTCGACAGGTTGCCCTGAGCCACCGCGGACGACACGGCCGCGATCTGGCGCACCTGCGAGGTCAGGTTGTTGGCCATGGAGTTGACGTTGTCGGTGAGGTCCTTCCAGACCCCGGACACGCCGCGCACCTGCGCCTGGCCGCCGAGCTGCCCCTCCGTGCCGACCTCGCGGGCGACTCGGGTCACCTCGGAGGCGAACGAGGAGAGCTGCTCGACCATCGTGTTCATGGTCGACTTGAGCTCAAGGATCTCGCCCTGGGCGTCCACGTCGATCTTGCGGGTGAGGTCGCCGTTGGCCACGGCCGTCGTCACCTGGGCGATGTTGCGGACCTGATAGGTCAGGTTGTTCGCCATGGAGTTGACGTTGTCGGTGAGGTCCTTCCAGACGCCCGACACGCCCTTCACCTCGGCCCGGCCGCCCAGCTTGCCCTCGGTGCCCACCTCGCGGGCGACGCGGGTGACCTCGTCGGCGAAGGAGGACAGCTGGTCCACCATGGTGTTGAGGGTGTCTTTCAGCTGCAGGATCTCGCCCTGCGCGTCCACCGTGATCTTCTTCGACAGGTTGCCCTGGGCCACCGCCGTCGCCACGGTCGCGATGCTGCGCACCTGGGAGGTCAGGTTGTTGGCCATGAAGTTGACGTTGTCGGTCAGGTCTTTCCAGACGCCCGACACGCCGGTCACCTGCGCCTGGCCGCCGAGCTGTCCTTCGGTGCCGACCTCGCGGGCGACTCGGGTCACCTCTTCGGCGAAGCCGGACAGCTGGTCGACCATCGTGTTGACGGTGTTCTTCAGCTCGAACATCTCGCCCACGGCGTCGACCGTGACCTTGCGGCTCAGGTCGCCCTTGGCCACCGCGGTGGTCACCACGGCGATGTCGCGCACCTGGGCCGCCACGCGCGACGACATCGTGTTGACGGCCTCGGTGAGGTCGCGCCAGCTCCCTGACATGCCGCGCAGGTTGGCGCTGCCGCCCAGCCGGCCCTCGGTGCCCGCCTCGCGCGCCACCCTCGTGACCTCGGAGTTGAACAGCGCGAGCTGGTCGACCATGCCGTTGATGGCCTTGCCCAGACGGCGCACCTCGCCGCGCGCGGAGCGGTCGAGGTCGATCCGCCGCGACAGGTCTCCCTTGGCGACCGCGTCGATGACGTCGGCCGCGCCGCTCACCGGGCTCACCAGGGCGTCGATCAGCATGTTGACCGACTCGACGCTCTCCGCCCAGGCGCCGACGCCGGGGCCGGGCGTCAGCCGCTCGGCGAAGCGGCCCTCCTTGACCACTTCTTTACGCACGCGTACGAGCTCGTTGGCGAGGTGCTCGCGACGGTCGGCCACTTCGTTGAGCAGCAGCCGCACCTCGCTGAGAATGCCGGGAGGCGCATGAGGAACCCGCCGCCGGAAGTCGCCGTCACGCCAGGAGAAGAGAGTCTCCAGGATGGGCACGAGATCCGACTCGGTGTAAGTCCTCTCCTCCGGGCTTGGCGCGGCCTTGGCCGTGGTCATGGGGCCTCCTTCACTCGCACCTGGCTCCGGCGAGTGATTCAAGTCTGTCACGATGAGTAGCTCGTAGTCCTGCCCTTGGATTTACCCCAAGTCAGCGGGAAGTGTGGTAGGCACGGTGGGATGACTGCTTCTCCCCATGCGGTACTCGCTGCGACGTTCGCGCCCGGCGAGACCGCTGTGACGTCTGCGATGAGGTTCACGCGCGAGGTGATGACCGCGTGGGCCACCGGAGGCGTGCTCCATACCGCCGAGCAGGTCGCAGGAGACCTGACCGAACAGGTCGCTGACGAGCCGTTTGAGGTGATTTGGAAGCATTTCGGGGACGCAGTCCAAGTGGAGTTGCGGCAGCGAAACCTTTCCCAGGGCGATCCGAAACCCCCTTCTGTCAACGTAGAGGAGTGGGGAGTCACCTTTGCGGGTGATTCCCGTGTCCATTGGGCTAGGCTCACGCTACCTGGCTCCGTGGACCGGGTGGCCGCCGAATGGCTGGAGGAGAGCAGCAGAGGGCCCCACTGGCTGGGGTTTCTCGCCGACGCCAGCGACCTGCTGGCGGGCACCCTCGACCCCGACATGGTGCCGGCCATCATCGCCCAGGTCGTGGTGCCGCGCCTGGCCAACTGGTGCGCCGTCTACACCTCCGCCAACTCCGGGCCGCTGCGGCTGGTCTACCTCTGGCACGCCGACGAGGCCAGGATCGACGGCCTGCGCGAGCAGCTCGCCGGGATGGACATCGACGCCGCCGACACCAGGGTCACCTCCACGATCCATCTGCCCGACTCGCAGGTGCTGGCCGTGCCGCTGACCGCGCGCGGGCGTGGCCTCGGCATGATGTGCCTGGGCCGGCCCGACCGCTTCCCCGACGAGGTCATCCAGTTCGCCGAGGACATCGGCAGGCGCGCCGCCCTCGCCATGGACAACGCCAGGCTCTACGCCCAGCAGGCCGCCGCCAACCGGGCGCTGCAGCGCAGCCTGCTCCCGCCCAACGAGCCCGAGGTCCCCGGGCTCGACTACGGCGTCATCTACGAGCCCGCGGGCGAGGCCAACGAGGTCGGCGGCGACTTCTACGACCTGTTCAAGGCGGGCGACGACTCGTGGCGCTTCGCGATCGGCGACGTCTGCGGCACCGGCCCCGAGGCCGCGGCCGTGACCGGGCTGGCCCGCCACACGCTGCGACTGCTGGCCCGCGAGGGCTACGGCGTGGCCGCGGTGCTCGGCCGGCTCAACCAGGCGATCCTGGAGGAGGGCGAGCGGGCCAGGTTCCTCACGCTGCTCCACGGCGACATCACGCCCGTGCCCGACGGGCTGGAAGTGCGTCTGGTCTCGGCCGGTCACCCCGAGGCCCTGCGGCTGCGGCCGGGCGGCAAGGTCGAGGCCGTGACCACGCCGCAGTCGTTGCTCGGGGTCTTCCACGAGGTCATGTTCGAGGCCGACACCATCCATCTGGACCCCGGTGACGTGCTGCTCGCGGTGACGGACGGGGTGACGGAACGGCGCTCGGGCGGGCGGCTGCTCGACGACGACGGCGGCCTGGCCAAGCTGCTGGCCGAGTGCGCCGGGCTGTCGGCCAGGGCGGTGGCCGAGCGCATCCGCAGGGGCGCGGCCGACTTCGCCTCCGAGCCCAGCGCCGACGACCTGGCCATCGTGGTCCTGCGCGCCCGCTAGATCGGTTCGCGTGCCGCTGTGGCTCCACGCCGGGGGCGTGGGGTCGTGCGGGGGTGCCGTGGTCCTCACGGGCGCGGGCGGTCCTGGGATGTCGCCGACCGGCTCGGGCCCTTGGGGGTGGTGCTCATGGTGTGCCCTCCGGCTACTTGCGGTGGCCGTGATGATGACAGGCGGAACGGCCGCTGGTCAAGGGCATGGTCAGGGAGCACACGGGCCTGAGGACAGCATCCGGAAGCGTGCGGCCGGGAGGTCGGGGCCCGGGAGGGTCAGCCCACCGGCCGCCAGGCCGGGCTCACGTGCTTGCGGGCGAACTCCAGTTGCAGCGCCGTCTGCGCGAGCCGTTCGGCCACCACGAGCGCGCCCCGGACGGAGTCGTACATGTAGACCTCGTGTTCGAGGCCGTTCTCCGCCAGCTTGGCCACGTACTTCTCGATCTGGCGCAGCGGGCAGCGCGCGTCGTTGTCGCCGGCCAGGATCAGCAGCGGGCTCTTGACCTGGTCGACGTAGGTGATCGGGGAGCTGGCCGCGTACCGTTCCGGCTGCTCGTCGGGGGAGCCGCCGAGCAGGGCGCGGTGGAAGGCGCGCAGGCTCTCGGCCTCGTCCTCGTACGACGTCTGGTGGCAGGCGATCGGCACCGCGGCGATGCCGCACGCCCACAGGTCGGGCTGGGTGCCGAGGCCGAGCAGGGTGAGATAGCCGCCCCACGCCGAGCCCGCCAGCACCGTCCTGGCCGGGTCGGCGATGCCCTGGTCGACCACCCACTGCCGGACGGCGGCGACGTCCGCCAGCTCGATGTGCCCGACGTCGCCGTGCAGCGCGTCGCGCCAGGCCGAGCCGTAGCCGGTCGAGCCCCGGTAGTTGACCCGCACCACGGCGAAGCCGGCGTCCACCCAGGCGGCGACCTCCGGCGAGAACGCGTCGCGGTCGTTCGAGGTCGGGCCGCCGTGCAGCAGGAACACCGTGGGATACGGCACGGCGCCGGTCTCCGGCCTCGAGACCAGCGCGTGGATGCGGCCGCCCTCGCCCTCGACGTCCACGTCCTCGACGGGCACGCTCGGCGGGGCGGGCGGGCCGCTGGGGTTGACCACGACCTGGCCGGTGCTCGACCGGATGACCGGCGGGCGCGAGGCGCTCGACCACGAGTACTCGATCTGGCCGCCCGGCCGGGGAGCGGCCTCCTCGATCACGCCGTGCGGGGTGTCGATGAGGGTCAGGCCACCGCCGGCGAGGTCGTAGCGGTGCAGGTAGCTGCGGCCGCGGTCGTCGCGCAGGATGAGCAGGCCGCGGCCGTCGTCGTACCACTCGGCGTTCAGGTCACCGGAGTCGCGCAGCCAGATCTCGCGCTGCTCGCCGGTGACCGGGTCCCAGACGAGGGGCTCGTGGCGCTGGCGGCGCTCGTGCAGCGCCAGCAGGCGCCGGTCGCCGACGACCGGGGCGAACGCGAGGCCGGTCACGCCCTTGCCGACGCCGTCGTGCAGCTCGCCGACCGTGCGGCCGTTCTGGCGGACGACGCGCAGGGCCGGGTGGCGGAAGTCGCCGTACTCGCCGTGGTTGATGGCGATCAGGGAGCCGTCGAGTGACATGGCGGCCACCCACGCGGCCTCCGTGTGCTCGTACAACAGCTCGGTGGGCTCGCCCTCGCGGACGAGGTGGACGCGGAAGGCCCGCTCGGCGGCCAGGCTGATCGCGGCGACGCCCGTCGTGGACAGGGCGATGCCGCCGGGCTGGCCGGGCGGCAGGTCGGGGGCGACCGGCTCGTCGAGGCCGCCGGTGAACGGCTGGCGCCGCCACTCGCCGAAGTCGGCGCCGGTGTCGGCGAACCAGTAGATCCACTGGCCGGTGGGGTCGATGGCGGCGTACGCGGTGCCCATGGGCCGGTCGGTGACCTGGCGGGTGGTGCCGGTCAGCCGGTCCCAGGCGTAGACCTCCCACTTTCCCGTGGCGTTGGAGCGGTAGATGGAGCGGTTCGGGGCCTGACGCGCCCAGGACGGCAGCGTCATGCGCGAGGCCCGGAACCTGGCCTGCCAGCGTTCCTCCGCCTTCATCCGACGCGCCCCCTCCCTTGAGTGACCCGCGCCTCCCGGCGCGGGATGCCGTCCAGTATTGCGCCTGCGTCGGGGAAATACTCCAAGAATGTGGGGGAATTTCGGACTAAATGCCCCATCAGTAACACCGGTCGCACATGCCCGTCAAGCAACGGGTCTTGATCGGGGGGCCGGTTCGAAGATAGACAGCTGGAACGCCGCACGCGTCACCACTTTTCGCTGTCCTTCTGTGACGTTTCGAGCGACAAATGCGGCGATTCGCTCATCAAGCCCGGCCGGCTCGTTATGCCATGCATTCGGTCCCATCCCGATGACTTTGGCGATGTCGCCATGTTCCAGTTCCATCTCGAACGCGATCGAGCGCCGCTCCGACTCGGCGAAACCGTCCAGGCTGCGAGCCACCCTGCGCTCTTTCTCCTCATCGACCGAGAGCAGGCCGAGTTCCTCGACCAGCGGGCTGAGATGCGACGGTGCGGGGGTGACGACGACCGCGACGCCGCCGGGACGCAGGATCCGTCGGAACTCCGGCCCGTTCCTGGGCGCGAAGACGTCGATCACCACGTCGGCCACCCCACTCCTGATGGGAAGCGGACGCCACACGTCGGCCACGAACGCCCCTGCCCTCGGATGCACCCGTGCCGCCCGGCGTACAGCGTGCTTCGACACATCGAACGCCATCCCGATGCCATCGTTGATCGCGGTGAGCACAGCCGCCAGATAGTGTCCGGTGCCCGTGCCCGCGTCGACGATCACCGGCGCGGCCCTGCCCTCCGCGCGACGATCTTCGACGAAACCCGGTTCTCGCCCGGGACCACCTTGTCCCACGCCGAAACCGGCCTCCACTCCCGCAACACGGTACGCCCTCAACTCCCCGCCGTCATTCGTTTCGGTAGAGGACTCATGTTTTTCGGGAACGTTGTCGCTTGCCGTATATGTTCGCGCTGCTTCCGAGGCTGCTTCGGCAACCGCGTCCGCGAGCGGCGCGTAGTGGCCCCGGTCGAGGAAGGCGGCCCGCGCGGCCACCATTTCCTGGCTGTCGGCGGTGCCCGGCGGCCGGTTTCCGACCAGCAGGCTCACGTATCCCTGCTTGGCCACGTCGAACGAGTGGCCTGCGGCGCATCGCAGCGTGCTCCCGTCGAGCCGCACGTCGGCCCGGCAGACAGGACAGATGAGGTAGTCGACGATGTCAGCCAGCATGCGGCCCATTGTCGTGCACCGTCCGTCGTGCACCGTCCGTCGTGCACCGTCCGTCGTGCACTGTCCCGTACGCAGGCGCGTGAGGCGTGCTCAGGCGGCCTGCGCTTCAAGGAGGAAGGCGGCGTTGGAGGGGGTGGAGCGGAGCCGGTCGACCAGGACTTCGAGGCCCTGACGCTTGTCCAGCGAGGCGAGCATGCGCCGCAGCCGCCAGACGACCTGCCGCTCCTCGTTGTGGAGCAGGATCTCCTCGCGCCGCGTGCCCGAGGACTCCAGGTCCACGGCCGGGAACAGCCGCCGCTCCGCCAGCTCGCGGGTCAGGTGCAGCTCCATGTTCCCCGTGCCCTTGAACTCCTCGTACAGGCTGTTGTCCATCCGCGATCCCGTGTCCACGAGCGCGGTGGCGAGGATGGTGAGCGAGCCGCCGCCCTCGACGTTGCGGGCGGCGCCGAAGAAGCGCTTGGGCGGATACAGGGCGGCGGCGTCGATGCCGCCGGTGAGCACGCGCCCGCCGCTGGGCGCCACGTTGTTGTAGGCCCGTCCCAGCCTGGTCAGCGAGTCGAGCAGCAGGACCACGTCGCGTCCCGACTCCACGAGCCGCTTGGCCCGCTCGACGGCGAGCTCGGCGACGGCGGTGTGGTCGCGGTCGGGGTGGTCGAAGGTCGAGGCGAAGATCTCGCCGCTGATGGAGGCGCGCATCTCGGTGACCTCCTCGGGCCGCTCGCCCACCAGCACCACCATCAGGTGCGCCTCGGGGTGGTTGCGGGTGACGCCGGCGGCCAGCGCCTGGAGCACCATCGTCTTGCCGGCCTTGGGCGGCGCCACGATGAGGCCGCGCTGGCCCTTGCCGATGGGGGCGAAGAGGTCGATGACGCGGGTGCTGAGCGACTCGGTCTCGACGTTGAGCCGCTCGGTCGGATGGACGGGGGTGAGCTCGGCGAAGTGCGGCCGGTCGCGCCAGTCGTCGGTGCCGTTGACCGACTCGACGCCGACGAGCTTGTTGCCGGCGAAGGAGGCGACGACGTGGTCGCCGGGGCGCAGGCCGTACTGGCGGGCCTTGTCGGCCTGCAGCCGCATATCGCCGGGGCCGGGGAGTTGCCCGGCCCGGATGAAAGCGGATTTGTCGCGCAGGTCGAGCAGGCCGCTGACCTGCTCAACCGGCACGGCGGAACGCTGCCGCGGAATGGTTTGCACAGACATGATGGAACCCCTCAGGGAAAACGCGCCTGAGCCAGGTGAAGGCCCGGCGAAGGATGAAGACGGCTGGGCCCGAGGAAACGGGGCCGAACCTGATGAAGATCGGCGGAGCTGGAGCTCTACGCCTGGTGGCAAAGTACCACATCTTCCGGCCCATACAACGCCTAGCCCTCTTGGGCTATTCCCGGGCGGTTCTGGTGTGTTGAGCCGCGTCTCCCGGGCAGGTGCGTGACAATGTTCTTCTCGGCACCGAACGGCGAGGAAAATTACCGCACTCCGGTGTACCGAAAGGCGCAGAACCCCCATCGACGCGGCGTCATCGTGTCAAGTGGCATGCAGGATCTCTGCAACTCGATGAGGGTTCCATAGGAACCGACAGAAAACTCCTTGGGGGAGCAGCATCATGAAGACCGTCAACTGCCCGCGCTGTCACCACGAGCTCGACGAGGGCCCGATCATGTACCGGTGCGCACACTGCCGCCGCGCCGTCTTCGCGGCCGACGTCGAGAACGAGTACGTTCCGCGTCAGCCCGTCGCCGCCTAGTCTGGCCGGGTGCCACACAAGCCGATAACCGTGTCGGGCGTCGAAGTGACGCCTCTCTGCGACGCCGTGGGTCCCATGGGAGCGGCCATCCGCCGCCCGCCGGCGACGATGTTCGCCGGGTCCGCTCTTCCCGACGAGCCGTGGGTCCTGCACTTCCACTGCTATCTCATCCGTGCGGCGGACGGACGGCTGACCCTGGTCGACACCGGCATCGGCGCCGCGGACTCCCCGGCCGCGAGCTGGGCGCCGGTCCCCGGCACCTTGGCGGGTGAGCTGGCCGCCGTGGGCGTCGAGCCCGCCGAGGTCACCACCGTCATCCTCACCCACCTGCACAGCGACCACGCCTCGGGCGCGATCGCGGACGGCGGGCCGGCGTTCGAGAACGCCCGCTACGTCGTGCAGCGGGCCGAGCTGGACGCGGCGAGCGGCCCGATGCTCGACGAGGTCGTCACCACCATCAAGGGGCAGCTCCACGTCGTCGAGGGCGACGCCGAGGTCGCGCCGGGCGTCCACGTCCACGCCGCCCCCGGGCACACCCCCGGCCATCAGATCGCCCGGGTGGGCGAGGTGGCCATGACCGGCGACCTGGTCCTGCATCCCGTGCAACTGGCGGATCCGGGCATCCGCTACCTGTACGACGACGACCAGGAGGCGGCCGCGCGCACCCGGACCGAGGTGCTCGACCGGCTGCGGGCCGAACACGCCATTCTCGCCACCGCCCACTTCAGCGAGCCGTTCCTGCGCCTGTGAGCGTGCCTGTGAGCGCGCCCGTGAGCGCGCCTCTGAGCGGGCCTGTGAGCGGGCCTGTGAGCGGGCCTGTGAGCGGGCCTGTGAGCGGGCCGTTCCCGCGTCCGTGAGAGGGCCGGGCGGGCTTGACGCCACGGAATCGCGACCCGCCACGGCGAAGCCGCGGGCGTCGCCACCCGCTCTGCCATAGTGCCTTTGTGAGCGATGACTTCTGGACCACGGTGCACCGCGCCATCGCGGGGGCGTCGGCGTACATCACCGACGAGCACGGCCGCGTGCTCCTGGTCGATCCCAACTACAGGGAGCACTGGTCGTTCCCCGGCGGCATGGTCGACGCCGGCGAGCATCCCGCGCAGGCGTGCGCCAGGGAGGTGGCCGAGGAGGTGGGCCTCTCGGTCGAGGTCGGCAGGCTGCTGACCGTGAGCTGGGTCGACGGGCTGCCCAACGTGCCCTACCCGGTTGTCACCTTCATGTTCGACTGCGGCGAGATCCCGTCGGGCACGCCGATCTCGCTGCAGGCCGAAGAGCTCGACGACTACGGCTTCTTCACGGTGGAGGAGGCGGAGGGGCTGCTGGCCGGCCACGCGTACGAACGCCTGCTGGCCACCGCCGCCGCCCGCGCCTCCGGCGGCCTGACCTACCTACCGCCCGGCCATCGCGGGCTGGTCGGCCAGGAGAGCTGACGGCAGCGCGACCATGGCGGCCAGGCCGCCGTACGGCGACGGCGCCAGGGTCACCTTGATGCCGTGCCTGGCCGCCAGCCTGGAGACCACGAAGAGGCCGAGCCGGTCGCTCTGGGCCAGGTCGAACTCGGGGGTCTTGGAGAGGCGGTCGTTCAGCTCGTCCAGCTCGGTGCGCGGCAGTCCCAGGCCACGGTCCTCGATCTCCACCATGAGCCCGTGCGGGGTGGTGCCGCAGCGCACGTCCACCCTGGTCTGGGGCGGGGAGAAGAGGGTGGCGTTCTCGATCAGCTCGGCCATGAGGTGGGCCACGTCGGTGACCGCCGCGCCGACCAGCGCGACCGGCGGCGGCTGCACCACCTCGACCCGCTCGTACTCCTCCACCTCCGCCACGGCCGCGCGCAGCACGTCGTGGATCGGCACCGGGTTGCGCCAGCCCCGGCCGGGGGTCTGGTCCGACAGGATGATCAGGCTCTCCGCGTGCCTGCGCATGCGGGTGGTGAGGTGGTCGAGCTTGAACAGGTCCGCCAGCGTCTCTGGCGCCTCGGTGGCCCGCTCCATGCTGTCGAGCTGCAACAACTGCCGGTGCAGCAGCGACTGGTTGCGCCTGGCCAGGTTCACGAACACCTGGCTGACGCCGTGGCGCAGCCTGGCCTGGTCCACGGCGGCCTCCACGGCGGTGGACTGGACGTCGTTGAACGCCTTGACGATGTCGACGATCTCCGACGTCTGCGCCTTGACCTCCAGCGGCGCCACCTCCTCGGCCGAAGGCGGCCCGGCGTCGCCGCGCAGCCGCTTGACCAGCCCGGCCAGCCGTACGTCGGCCAGCTCCGTGGCGGCGTCGCGCAGCCCGGCCAGCTCTCGCACCAGGCGCTTGCGGAAGCGCAGGGAGATCATGATGGAGGCGATGACCGCGATCAGGCCCACACCGCCGGCGATGCCCAGCTTGACCAGCATGCCGATGGCGGTCGGGGTGACCCGCTGGGTGATGCCCCGCACGGCCAGCGCCTGGTCGCGCTCGACGGCGTTCCACAGGTTCTGGGCGTCGACGGGCCAGGTGGCCGCGCTCGCGGGCAGCCCGTTGACGGTCGCGGGCCCCTTGATGTCGTCCTCGGTCCGCAGGAACTCGGTGTAGACGGGAGCGGTGGACAGCTTCTCGTACGGCCCGCGCAGGCTGGAGTCCAGGTGCGACAGCGCCTGTGTGAAGAGCAGCCGCCTGGTGGCCGCCATCCCGGTGAACGCCTCCCGCTCGCGCGGATCCACCTGGCCCTTGGCCAGCACGATCGCGATCAGCGCCTGCTCCCTGGACAGCAGGTCCTTGGCCTCGCCCATCATGGTGACCGCTCTGGCCTGCTGGTAGAGGACCATGTCGGGCACCAGGACCATGGCGTCGTACATGCGGAAGGACGCGTCCACGATCTGGCTGTAGCCGTCGATGACGTCGAGCGGCGCGACGAGGGTGCCGTCCACCTCGCGGCGGAGGTCGGCGAGCTGGTCGAGCTTGCCGAGCAGCAGGTTGAGCTGCATGGTCATCGGGGGCGTCAGCTCGTGCTGCTGCTTGGCCAGCGCGCGGAACGCGTGCACGGCCCGGTCGGTCCTGCCGCGCTGCCTGGCCACCTCGTTCGCGCCCTGACCGGTGACCAGGAACTCCACCGAGGCCAGCCGCTCCTTCTGCAGGTCGATGTTGATCTGCTCGGACGGGGCGGCCAGATTCGTGGCCATTTCGTTGATCGCGAGCAGGCGGACGCCGTCGCCGCCGGTCAGACCGGCCGCGAACGCCCACAGACCCACCAGGGACAGCAGCGGGACGAGCAGGAGGATGAGGAGTTTGAGTGCGATGGGACGGCCACGCGTGGGGGGCATGCGACCTCCGGGTGCATGATGAGATCGCCTCGCAGAGTACACCCCCCTTTGGAAGGATTTCTGTGCGTCTTCCGCGTTCTTTCTCCGGCTGGACCATGTGGGTCTTCGGCGTGCTCGCCTTCGCGCTCGGCCTGCTCGGCCTGATCTCACCCGGAACCCTGCTCGTCATGCTGGGCTTCGAGGTGCTCGACGTCAGGGCCGCCGGGGACTACACGCTGGTCTATATGGCCGCCTCGTCCATGGCGGCCGTCAACATGGGCGTCTACTACGTCTTCGCCGCGGCGGCCGACTACACGCCGTTCTTCCGCTGGACGGTGCCGTTCCGGCTGGTGACGTTC
Source organism: Nonomuraea sp. NPDC048882 (assembly GCF_040649755.1). NCBI lineage: Bacteria > Bacillati > Actinomycetota > Actinomycetes > Streptosporangiales > Streptosporangiaceae > Nonomuraea > Nonomuraea sp. NPDC048882. The sequence continues at coordinate 340,653 of NZ_JBEZGB010000002.1, read as the reverse complement.
ACCGTCTTCACCACGCTGGTGGTCACCGGCGCGGCGCCCGCCGAGTTCATCGGCGTCGGGCTCTGGGAGGGGCTGGGGGCGGTGATCACCGGGATCGCGCTCTGGCGCGAGGGCAAGCTGCTGCCCTCGCGCCAGGTGGCCGACGCCTAGATTCGCTCGGCCGCACGGCTGCCTACTGTTGCTCGCCGCGGGCGACGAGATGGTCGCCGTCGGACGCGGTGTGCTCGCGCTCCAGCTTCCGCTCCAGGTCGCGCTTCTCCTCCTCCAGCTGGGCCACCCGGCTGGAGGTCTCGGCCCTGGCGCTGCGCAGCCGGCGGCGCTGCCTGGCGGTCCTGCGCGAACCCGAGCCCATCAGCCACAGACCCAGCAGCAGCACGGCCGCGGCGGCCGCCCCCGCCAGGAACATGCCCACGTGGTTGAACTCGAAGGTGTAGCCGAACAGGATGTACCTGGCGCTCTCTTCCGAGAGCACCAGGGCGAAGGCACCGCCGGCGAGCAGGATCAGGATCAGTCCCAATACGATCATCCAACTCACCCCTTGTCGTAAGAGGGGTCTCCCCTGCCCCTAGATCGACGGTCCATGCGCGAAAATGGCGCTCATGAGACCTGAGCAGGGGGAAGTGCTGCATTTCTCGGAAGACCCCACCATCGAACGGTTCGTCCCGCACGTGGCGCCGACCAGCGTCCGCAGCGAGCCCTACGTGTGGGCGGTCGGCTCGGAACGCTGCCCTGACTACTGGTTTCCGCGCGCCTGCCCGCGGGCGATGGCCTGGGTCGGCTCCCGCACCACCGAGGAGGACCGGGACAGGATCATCGGCTCGGGATGCGGCGAGCGGGTGCACGCCATCGAGTACGGCTGGCTGAAGGCGATCATGGACGTGCGGCTGTTCGCCTACCGCCTGCCCGCCGGCACCTTCGCGCCCATCGGGGACCCGCCGCACGCGGTCGTCTCGACCGTCCCCGTGCGGCCGCTGGGCCCGCCCGAGCCCGTGCGGGATCTGTTCGAGCTGCACGAGGAGGCGGGGATCCAGCTCAGGGTGCTGGACAATCTGTGGCCGTTCTGGAACGAGGTGACGGCCAGCACCCTGGAGTTCAGCGGGATCAGGATGCGCAACGCGCGCCGGTGAGCGGGACCAGGGTGCGGGACGCCCGCCGGTGAAGGGGCAGGGTGCGGGATACCCGCCGGTGAAGGGGATCAGGGCCGCGACCGCACCGATCAGACCGCGGAACGCTCCTCGATGAGGGCGAGCAGGCTCTGCGCGGGCATCGAGCCGGGCGGCAGCTTCTCGCGGGCGACCCGGTTGGCCTCGCGCCTGAGCACCTCGTTGACCGGCGCCGGGACGCCGTGCTCACGGCCGATGAGGACGATCTCGCCGTTGAGGTAGTCGGTCTCGATCGAGCCGCTGCCCCTGGCCAGGCTCTGCCAGGACGATCCGCCGGTGCGCTCCATGCCCTCGATGGGAAGGATGTCCACGTTGTGGCCGCGTACCTCGGCCTCGTCCTCGGGGGTGGCGTACGGGATGCCGGCGGCCTCCAGCACGTGCTTCGCCTCGGTCCTGGACAGCCGGGCCACCTCGGTGCGCTCCGGCGCCTGGCCGATGAGCGCCTCGACGGCGTTGCCCAGGTTGCTGAGCAGCTTGCCGTACTTCCAGCGCATCACCTCGGGCGAGCTGCGGGCCAGGAGGCCGTGCTTGCCTAGGTCGGTGACGATCTGCTCGCCGAGGTCGTCCACACCCTGTGGATAGCGGCCGACGTGCAGCATCCCCGAGTACGGGTGCCCGGAGGCGGCGATGGCGCCGGGGTGCGGGATCTGGGCCGGCAGCCACACGCACATGCCGTAAACCCGCTCGAACCGCCGCAGCGCCATGCGCTCGTTGGCCACGCCGTTCTGGGCGCACACCACCGGCAGGTCGGAGGACCAGGGGGCCAGCGCGGCGATCGTGTCCTGCGACTTGGTCGCCACGATCAGCACGTCGTCATCGCGCGTGGGCACGGGACCGTCGGCGGCGGGGACATGGAGGGTCTCGTCGGAATCGGGCGTGACCAGGCGCAGCCCCTCATGCTTGAGGGCCTCGTAGTGAGGCCCTCGCGCGATGAGCAGCACATCATGCCCGCCCTGGTGAAGGCGGGCTCCGATCGTGCCCCCGACTGCTCCTGCTCCGATCAGTATGTAACGCATTACCCGAGGATGTCACTCCTCACTTGCCACGTGCCACCGGGGCCCTGCGCCGTCACCTGGCGGGTGTCGTCCGGACCTGGGGCCGTCATCTGGCGGATGTCGCCTGCGCCCGGTGCCGTCACTTGGCGAGGGCCACTTGGGCGGCCTGCGCCGTCACGGCGGTCCCGCGGGTGCGCTCGCGCCAGATCGTCCTGAGCACGCGCCAGCCGTCGCGCACCGCGTGCAGGTTGCTCACGCCGTGGATGCGGGAGCGCTCGTGACTGGGGACCTCGCGGATGACCAGGCCGGCCTGGGCGGCGCGCACGTTCATCAGCGTCTCGATCTCGAAGCCGTCGCAGTCGAGGTCGAGCACGTCGAGGTGGCGGGCCCAGAAGGCGTTGTAGCCGTAGCAGAGGTCGGTGTAGCGGGTGCGATAGAGGACGTTGGTGATCCCGGTGAGGACCTTGTTGCCGAGCGAGCGGATCGGACTGAGGTCGTCCGAGCCGCCACCAGGGGCGTACCTGGAGCCCTTGGCGAAGTCGGCGCCGTTGATGAGCGTGGCGACGAAGGAGCGGATCTCCCTGCCGTCGGTGGACCCGTCGGCGTCGATCATGACGATGATGTCGCCCCGCGCGGCCTGGAAGCCCTCGATGAGCGCGTTGCCCTTACCGCGCCTCGTCTGCACGACGACCCGGAGGTCGGGGCGCAGCCTGCGCGCGACGGCGATGGTGTCGTCGGTCGAGTTGCCGTCGACCAGGATCACCTCGTCGATCCAGTCGGGCAGCGTGGCGAAGACATGGGGAAGATTCTCGGCCTCGTTCATCGCGGGGACGATGACACTGACGCTGGCGGCGAAAGGCTGCTTGTTCATGTAAGTAAGGATCTCCCGAACGCATGCAGTCCGCTTGAAAGCGCCTTGCATAGATCACGTTAATCGGGGATCAGGAGGGATTCTCGCTTCTTCCATCCTGGAAAGGATCTACGCAACGGTCTCCTCGACCTTTTGCCGGGAGGTGTCCAGCCATAGTCCAATGCGCGGGGTTTCGAGCCACCGCACCGCGCTGACCTGGGTGGTCGTGCGCGGCGTCCATGAATGGCTCGCTCCGATAAACCGTTCCAAAACCGTGACAATAACTATGTAGCGAACTAATGGCGTGAATCCGGCATCTCACTACATGTCAGCCATAGTGGTGGCTATTCGGTGCTGTCGGCATACGAACTCTGCTACTGATTACGGTGTCGTCCCGGCCTGTGCATGATCAGGACGACACCGTTCACGCGCCCACCAGCTTGCGGACGCGGCCGGCGCCCACCGCCATGAGCAGCGTGGGCAGCCTGGGGCCCGTGTCGCGGCCGACGAGGAGCCGGTAGAGCAGGGCGAAGAAGGCGCGCTGTGCCGTCTTCAGCTCAGGGGTGGCCTTGGCGTCGGCGGGCAGCCCGGCCTGGAGCTTGGGCACGCCGTACACCAGCGCCGTCAGCCCCTCCAGCGTCCAGTCGTCGAGGCCGTCGGCGAGCAGTCGCAGCCCCTCGCGCTCGCCGGCCCCGAGCGAGTCGAGCAGCTCCTGGTCGGGCGTTTCGCGTACGCGCGTGCGCTGGTCGGCGGGCACGTGGTCGTCCACCCAGCGCTGGGCGCGGTCGAGCCGGGGCCGGGCCGCGTCGAGCGATTCGACCCCGTCGAGATCGCTCAGGATGCGCAGCGTCTGCTCGGCGTGGCCGGTCGTGATGTCGGCCACGGAGGCGAGCGTGCGATAGGACACCGGGTGCGGGGTGGCGGGCAGCGGGCCGGAGGCGGTGCGCACCGCCCGGTTGTAGGCGGCCAGCTCGGCGGGCTGCGTCTGCCCGGCGGCGACCTTGCGGCCGAGGGCGTCCCACTCGTCGTAGAGCCGCTGGATCTCCTGGTCGAAGGCGATCTTGAAGGACTGGGCGGGCTTGCGGCGGGCGTACAGCCAGCGCAGCACCGGCGCCTCCATGATGGCCAGCGCGTCGGACGGGGTCGGCACGTCGCCCTTGGAGCTGCTCATCTTGGCCATGCCGGTGATGCCGACGAACGCGTACATGGGGCCGATCGGCTGCTGCCCGCCGAACACCTCGCCGACGATCTGCCCGCCGACGATCCACGCCGATCCCGGCGAGTGGTGATCGACCCCGGACGGCTCGAAGATCACGCCCTCGTGGGCCCAGCGCATCGGCCAGTCGACCTTCCACACCAGCTTGCCGCGGTCGTGCTCGGCCAGGCGCACGGTCTCGCCGAAGCCGCACTCGCAGGTGTAGGCCAGCTCGGTCGTCTCGTCGTCGTAGGCGGTGACCGTGGTCAGGTCACGCTCGCACAGGTCGCAGTAGGGCTTGTACGGGAAGTAGTCCTCCGGCTCGGAAGCCTGCCCGGATGCCTGTCCGGACGTCTGCTTGGTCCGGTAACGCGACAGCACGGCGTCGATCCTGGCCCGCTCGCGCACCGCGGTCAGGATCTGCTCCCGGTAGGCGCCGGAGGTGTACTGCTGGGTCTGGCTGATGCCGTGGACCTCGACGCCCAGCTCGGCCAGCGCCTCGATCATCGGCGACTTGAAGTGCTCGGCCCAGTTGGCGTGCGGGCTGCCGGGAGGCGCGGGCACCGAGGTCAGCGGCTTGCCGATGTGCTCGGCCCACGACGGGTCGATGCCCGCGGGCACGCGACGGAAGCGGTCGTAGTCGTCCCACGACAGCAGGTGGACGCACTCGCGTCCGCGCCGCCTGATCTCGTCGGCGACCAGGTGAGGCGTCATGACCTCGCGCAGGTTGCCCAGGTGGATCGGGCCGGACGGGCTCAGCCCGGAGGCGCAGACGATCGGGCGGCCCGGGGCGCGGCGTTCGGCCTCGGCGATCACGTCGTCGGCGAACCTGGAGACCCAGTCGGTCTCGGCACTGTCCATCGCGCCATTCTTGCGGTTCCGCCGAGCACAAGCCAACGCGTTAGACATCCCCCGGCTCCTGCGGCTCGACGCGGGGATCGGCGAAGACAGTCGCGAGGTCGTGGCTTACCCGCCTGGCCGCCTCCTCGGTGACGCGCAGCACCTGGAGCCCGGGGGCGACCGCCACCAGCCCGTAGTCCGCGTCGGCGTCCTCCTCGGACAGGCCGAGCAGGCACAGCGCGTCGGCGAGTGTGGCTTCCTGTGGCAGTCGCACCTGGATCATGGCCATGTCAGGCGGCGCGGGTCCGGTTCTGCCGGCCGAGGGCGGCCAGGACGGCGAGCGGGTCGATGACGCCGTACCCGTAGTCGTGGTCGAAGCCGACCGTGCTGCGGTCGTCGGCCGTGCGGTGCAGCAGCGTGCGCAGCTGCGAGGGCGACAGCTCGGCGGCGGACCTGCGCGTGCGCACGGCCGCGACCACCCCGGCGGCGACGGGGCAGGAGGCGGAGGTGCCGGTGTCGGCGTCCCCGACGGCCTGCGAGCCGGCGAAGTGCGTGTACGCGCACAGATCGGGCTTGCGGTCCGACAGCCGCCCGGGCCCCTGCGAGGAGTAGCCGACCCGCTCGCCCAGCGTGTCGACGCCGCCCACCGACAGCACACGCGGATGGGAGTTGGCGCCCACGATCGTCCGGTCGGGGTAGCCGCAGCGCTGGTCGGGGCAGTCGCCGCCGCAGTTGCCCGCCGAGAACAGAATGTCGGCCCCCTCGCCCTCCAGGCTGCCGACGATCACGTTGAACGGGTGCGCCGGGTTGTCGGAGTAGTTGCCCGGATGGCCCGGCGGGAAGTCCATGCCGGGCGTGAACAGCCCCCAGCTGTTGCTGACGACCAGGGACCTGGACTCGGCGGGCATGGCCCTGATGACGGAGCCGAGATGGGCGTAGGCGGCGACGGCGTCGGACAGCAGGCCATCCACCCCCGACCCCGGCTGCCTGCTGAGCAGGACCGGGATGTCGAGCAGAGTCGCCTTGGGGGCGGCGAGCAGCACGTCGAAGGCGCACATGGAGCCGTGGGAGACCGGGTAGCGGCCCGGGGTCTTGCGCACTCCCGTCGGGCTCCAGCTCCGGTCGGCGTCCACGGTCACGTCGTGGCCGATGCGCGCCCCGACGTGGTCGGCGTTGACGCCGGTGTCGACGACCGCGACGCACACGCCCTCGCCGTCATGGCCGGCCGCCCACAGCTCGGACGCGTGCAGCAGCCGCCTGACCTCTTCCCAGTCGCCCACGGGCCCGTCGCCGCCGCAGGCCGGGTGCGGCTGGATGGCGGGGTCGGCGAAGACGCCCGCGACCTCGCGTACGGAGGAGGACAGCAGCACGGACCGCGTGGACAGCTCGTCGTCGGGGATCTCGCCGCGCACGAGGACGGAGGCGTCTTCAGGCGCGTGCGAGAACCCCACCCGCTGGTGCAGCGACAGCGGCGCGCCGTGGGCGGGGACCGGCCGCGGCACCGGCACCGGTGTGTACGCCTCGTCGAGCAGGACGCCCGGCAGCTCGGTGACGACGTCGGCCACCGAGCTGCGGACTCCTGGATCGATCACGGACGCGACGACGTCGGGAGCCGGGCGGAGCTGGATCAGTACGCGCATGGATTCCCCCTTGGGATTGCAGTTACCGAGCGATTACGCAATGTAGTGATGCCCGGTCATCCCATGGGGATTCCTATGTGAAACGGGTATGTGACTTTCCGTCGGCTGGGCGGAGGAGGTCCCCGCCGCCCAGCCGGCGAGAGCGTCAGGTCAGCGTGGCCGCGTGCGGGTCCCAGTCCGCCGGCAGCGGCTCCGGCGCGGTCGTGGAGGAGGAGATGGCGCGAAACTCCGACCGCTCGCCCGACTCCGTGATGGCCGACATGAGTTCGAGCACGTGGTGGGCCAGCTCGCCCGAGGCGCGGTGGGGTGTGCCCGCCCTGATCGACCTGGCCATGTCGAGCACCCCGATGCCGCGCCCGGCCGTGGTCCCGGTCACCGGCAGCTCCCGCCAGTCGCTGTCGGTCAGCCCGCGGGCCAGCAGCGGGCCCTCGAACGTGTTGGGGTCGGGCAGCGACAGGGCGCCCTCGCTGCCGATGATCTCGATCATGCGGCGGTTGACGGCCGAGTCGAAGCTGAACGTGGCCGCCGCCGTCGCCGTGCCGGGGAAGTCCAGCAGGGCGTTGACGTGGGTGGGCACGTCGACGGGGAAGATCGTGCCCGCCTTGGGCCCCGATCCGACGCTCCGCTGGTCGCGGGCCCTGCGCGTGCCGGCCGCCACCCGCGCGACGGGGCCGAGCAGCGACACCAGGGCGGTCAGGTAGTAGGGGCCCAGGTCGAACAGCGGCCCGGCGCCCGGCTGGTAGAAGAACTCGGGGTTCGGATGCCAGGACTCAGGACCCATGCTCTGCGTGGCGGCCGTGACCGCGACCGGCGTGCCGATGAGGCCGGAGCGCAGGGCGTGCAGGGCCGACTGCAGCCCGGCGCCGAGGAAGGTGTCGGGGGCGCCGCCCACCCGAAGGCCACGGTCGGCGGCCTCGGCCATCACCTTGGCCGCCTCGTCCATGTTCATGGCCAGCGGCTTCTCGCCGTACACGTGCTTGCCGGAGCGCAGGCTCTCCAGCGCGACGGCCGCGTGCGCCGAGGGGACGGTGAGGTTGACCACGATCTCGACCTCGGCCAGCGAGAGCACCGCGCCGAGGGTGCCCGACACCGGCACGTCGTGCTCCCTGGCCACGGTGGCGGCCCGGTCGGTGTCGAGGTCCGCGACGGCGACCACGCGCACGTCGGGGAAGGAGTTGAGGTTGCGGAGGTACTGGCCGCTGATGACTCCGGCGCCGACCAGTGCGACGCCGACCGGGCCGTTGCTCAAGAGCGCTCCAAGGAGGTGAGGTAAGCGTGGCTGTCCGCGAGCGCGGTGAAGACGTCGGTCGCGCACTCATCGAGCTCGACGACGCGCCAGGCGCCCGGCGCGGCGGCGAGGATCTCGGGCACGGGCATGACGCCCGCGCCCACCGCCGTGTGCGGCTCGCCCTTGACGACGGGGCCGTCCTTGACGTGCAGCGCGTCCACCCGGCCCGCCAGTCGGCCGAGCAGGGCGGGCACGTCGGCGCCGCCCACCGCCGCCCAGTAGGTGTCGATCTCCAGGAACACCTCGGGCGCCAGCAGGTCGGCCAGCACCTCGATGGCGTGCCGGCCTTCCACCAGCGGTTCGAGCTCCCACCAGTGGTTGTGGTAGCCGATCCGCATCCCGGCGCCCGCCGCCTGCTCGGCCAGGCCGTTGAGCAGGTCGGCGGCCCGCTGCAGGCCGTCGCGGGTGGTGAACTGCTCGGCCGCGATGCCGGCCGGGACGATCACCTGGTCGGTCCCGAGCGTGGCGACCGCGTCGAAGACCTCCGCCGGCTCCCGGTTGAGCAGCGCGGACGCGTGCGTGCCCGACACAGTGAGCCCCAGGTCGTCGGCGACCTGGCGGAAGCCCTTCGGGTCATTTGTGGGGTCGTAGGGCTCGACGGCCCGGTATCCGATCTCCGCGATCCGCCTCAGCACGGCATCACGGTCGGCGGCCAGCGGTTCCCTGACGGTGTAGAGCTGGACACTGATCGGTCGAGTCATCCGCGTACCCCCATGAGGTGCTCAAGCGCGAGCTGGTTGAGGTGGGTGAAGTGGAAGCCGCGGGCGGCGGCCGCCTCCGGGTCGAAGTCGTCCTTGGCCAGGTCCTGCCAGGTCTCACCGGCGGCGAGCGTGGACTGGCCCAGCTCGTCCACCCGCGAGGCGCTGATGGCCTGCTGGACCTCGGGGTCGGCGCGGAAGGCGCGCGCCTTCTCCTTCAGGATCAGGTACGTGCGCATGTTCGCCGCCGCCGAGACCCACACGTCGTCGGCGTCCTCGGTGCGCAGGGGCTTGTAGTCGAAGTGACGGGGGCCGTCGTAGCCGCCGTTCTCCAGCAGGTCGACCAGGAAGAAGGCGCTCTTCAGGTCGCCGTGGCCGAAGACGAGGTCCTGGTCGTACTTCGGGCCGTGCTGGCCGTTGAGGTCGATGTGGAACAGCTTGCCGTGCCACAGCGCCTGGGCGATGCCGTGCACGAAGTTGAGCCCGGCCATCTGCTCGTGGCCGACCTCGGGGTTGAGGCCCACCATCTCAGGGTGCTCCAGGTCGTTGATCAGCGCCAGTGCGTGGCCGATCGTGGGCAGCAGGATGTCGCCCCTGGGCTCGTTCGGCTTGGGCTCAAGGGCGAAGCGGATGTCGTAGCCCTTGTCGATCACGTACTGGCAGAGGAGGTCCAGGCCCTCCTTGTAGCGGTCGAAGGCGGCCTTGACGTCCTTGGCCGCGTCCGACTCCGCGCCCTCGCGCCCGCCCCAGCAGACGTACGTGCGCGCGCCCAGCGAGGCGGCCAGGTCGAGGTTGCGCATGACCTTGCGCAGCGCGTACCGGCGGACGTCGCGGTCGTTGCTGGTGAAGGCGCCGTCCTTGAAGACGGGGTGGGTGAACAGGTTCGTGGTGGCCATCGGGACCTTCATGCCGGTCTCGTCGAGGGCCTTCCTGAAGGCGGCGATGGCCTTGTCGCGGTCGGGCTCGACGGCGAGCAGGTCGTCGTCGTGGAAGGTGACGCCGTACGCGCCCAGCTCGGCCAGGCGGTGCACGCTCTCGACCGGGTCGAGCGCCGGGCGGGAGGCGTCGCCGAACGGGTCGCGCGCCTGCCAGCCGACCGTCCATAGGCCGAAGGTGAAGCGGTCGTCAGGGGTGGGTGTGTAGGTGGACATTGTTGTGCGGCTCCTTGTTTAGTCCATAATCTGTACATAATCCTGAGGAGGTGACCGGGGTGTCGTCAAGAGGGGTCCGGCATGATTCCATGCGCGCCCGTAACCTGGCCGTAGTCCTCGCGACCATTCACCGATCAGGACCGCACACCCGCGCGGAGCTGGCTGAGCGGACCGGGCTGACCAAGACGACCGTGTCCAGCCTGGTCGCCGACCTCATCGAGGCGGGGGCGGTGAGCGAGAGCGGCGCGGTGCAGAAGGGCGAGCGGGGCCGGCCGGGCATGGCGGTGAGCCTCAGCGGGCACCGCGTGGCCGCGCTGGGGCTGGAGATCAACATCGACTACCTGGCCGCGTGCGTCGTCGACCTCACCCGTACCGTACGGCTGCGCCGGACCCGGCCCGCCGACAACCGCAACTCCGACCCCGCCGCGATCCTGGAGGGGCTGCGCGTCCTGGCGAAGGAGATCACGGCCGAGGCCGAGGCGGCCGGGCTGCGGGTGATCGGCGCCGCGCTCGCCGTGCCCGGCACGGTCGAGGGCGGGGTGCTGCGCAGCGCGCCGCATCTGGGCTGGCGCGACGTGCGCGTGGACGGCCTGGTGGAGTTGCCCGTCACGATCGACAACGAGGCCAATCTGGCGGCGCTCGGTGAGCTGTGGTTCGGCTCGCGCGAGAGCGACTTCCTCTACGTGTCGGGCGAGATCGGCATCGGCGCCGGTCTGGTGGTGGACGGGGCCGTGTTCAGGGGCACGTTCGGGCTGGCGGGCGAGCTCGGGCACGTGGTCGTCGTACCGGACGGGCCCGCGTGCCGGTGCGGGGGGCGGGGCTGCCTGGAGGTGTACGCCGGCCAGGACACCCTGCTGGGCGAGCTCGGCTCGGTGGGCGAGCTGGTCGCGCGGCTGGAGTCGGGCGACCCCGGGGCCGTGCGGACCTGCGAGCGGGCCGGGCACGCGCTCGGCGTGGCGCTCACCTCGGCCGTGCACCTGCTGGACCCCGGCCGGATCGTGCTCGGCGGGATCTACGCGCCGCTCTACCGCTGGCTGGAGGGGCCGGTCTCCGATGGGCTGGGGGCCAGGCTGGCGCAGATGCGCGGCGCGCCGCCCGCCCTCGTCGTCTCCGGGACCGGCCCGGACGCCGCCGTGCTGGGGGCGGCCGGGTCGGTCATCCAGAGCGTCATCGCCGACCCGGCCCAGCTGCTCGGGTTGTGAACGCTTCGGTCAGGGTCTGGTGCTTCTGTCAGGGTCTGGTGCTGAGGGCGAAGACCTTCAGGTTGGGCGTCGCGGGGCTGGTGAACGAGACCGCCTCGCGGGCCGGATCGGCCGGCACGGAGACCCGCCAGATCGTCACCTTCCGGCCGTCGGCCGTGCCGTTGACGTTGTAGCGCGTGCCGGCCGTGAGCGCCGCCGTCTCCCCGAAGTGGGCCGACGTGGCGGCCCAGTCCGTCACCTTCAGCGGGGCCGTGGAGGTCGTGCCGTCCGCGTACGTGATCGTCAGCTCCGTCTGCCGGTCACCGTTCACGGCCGTGACCAGCAGGTCGAACGCCTGGTAGCGGCCCTTGGACAGGTAGGTGCGCTGGCCGCGCAGGCTGTGGAAGTTGCCCGCCGTGCCCTTGGTGTCGGGGATCAGGAACCCGTCGTGCGCGCCGGGAGCCGGCAGCTGCTCGGCGGGGAAGCTCCAGCCCTTGCCGTCCAGGTTGCCCTGCGTCTTGGCGTCGGCGGTGGCGACGCCGTCCACGTCGTACTGGAGCCGCTGGGCGCAGGCCGCGCCGACCGGCTCGCACGGCCCCGGCAGGTTCGGGATCGCGTCCTGCGCGGCCGGTACGTGATCGACCGGCAGGTCGGCCGCACCCGTGGCCCACGACGTGTTCGGGGCCGCGCCCACGTTGACGACCACCTCGCCGCCCCGGTTGAGCAGCGACTCCGGCAGCCATGAGCGCGTGTACGGCCGGCCGTTCACCTTCACGTCCTGGACGTAGATCGCGTCCGCGGACGCCTGCGGCGCGCTCACCGTGATCGTGCGCCCGTTGCCCCGGTTGATCCACGCCGTCGTGAACATGGGGCTGGACAGCAGCATCTCCGCCCGGCTGGGCACCTGGGGATACATGCCGAGGGCGGCGAAGACGTACCAGGCGGACATCGTGCCGAGGTCGTCGTTGCCCGGCAGGCCGCTGGGGCCCGTCTTGTAGACCAGCGCGGCCATCGCCCGTACGGTCTCCTGCGTCTGCCACGGCCGGCCGAGCGCGTTGTAGAGCCACGGGACGTGGATGCCCGGCTCGTTCGTGGGGTCGTAGCGGAAGCCGTCGCCGCCGGTCGCCCACGAGCCGTCGGCGCGGTGGAAGAACGCGTCCAGCCGCTCGGCCGCCCGCTCCCTGCCGCCCATCGCCGCGGCCAGGCCCGACACGTCGTGCTGCACCATCCACGTGTACGTCGCGCTCGTGCCCTGCGCGAAGCCGGAGTCGGAGGTGGGCGAGAACGGCCACTGCCAGCCGCCGTCCGACCTGCGCGCCTGCTGGTAGCCGCCCTCCACGCCGGCCTGCGGGTTGAAGGTGTTACGCCACCAGCTCGCCCGCGGTAGCAGCGCGGCCCGTTCCTCGCCGCGCCCGATCCGCCCGGCCCAGTCGGCGAGCGCGAAGTCGGCCGTCGCGTCCTCCAGCGTCTCCGCCGCGCCACCCCAGCAGTGGCAGGTGTCCTGCGGGGCGTAGTGCAGGCGCAGGTGCTCGGCCAGGTTCGGCCGCTGGCCCTCGCACTGGCCAGGACAGCCCTTGTCGGACAGACCGGACTCGTGCGGGACGGTCGCCTGCCGGTAGAGGGAGTCGAAGGCCCCCTTCACGTCGAAGTTGCGCACGCCGAGCGCGTGGAAACCGGCCAGCGCGGGCGCCGACGGGTCGCCGGTCATGACGTGGGTGGGGCCGTTGACGTGCACCCACCGGTCCCAGACGCCGCCGTTCTGCCCGGCCAGGTTGAACAGAGACTGGGCGTAGTCGCCGGCGACGTCCGGTTCGAGCAGGGCCAGGAGCTGGGTGTGGGCGCGGTACTGGTCCCAGCCGGAGAAGTTGCCGTACTGCGCCCGCTGGCCGCGCGCCAGCCGGTGCACCTTGCCGTCGCTGCCGAGGTAGGTGCCCGCCACGTCGCCGGAGACGTTCGGCTGCAGGTAGGAGTGGTACATCGCGGTGTAGAACGTGGTCAGCAGGTCCGCGGAACCGCCCGCCACCTCGATCGAGCGCAGCCGGTCGTTCCAGGCGCGGGTGGCCCTGGCCGCCACCGAGGCGACGTCGTCGTGCCGGGACACCTCCTCCGCCAGGTTCCGCCTGGCCGCGTCGAGGCTGGTGTAGGAGATGCCGACCTTCATGCGTACGTCGGCGTCGGAGGCGGTGTCGAAGCTGACGTACCCGCCGGAGCCCCTGCCCGCGCGGTCGGCGCCGGTCGCGTACCCCTCGCCGCCGCTCGCCGTGGTCGTCCCGGGCTTCAGCTCGCCGTTCACCCACGTGCCCGTGCCGGAGAAGGCGCGGTCGAACGTGGCGGCGAAGTGCAGGCGATAGTAGCTCTTGCGGTTGTTCACACCGCCGTTGGCCCGCCGGCCGCAGAACGCGCCCGTCAGGACGGAGCCGGTGACCGTACGCCGGGCCGGGTCGATGCTGATCTCGGCGTCCTCGCTGCCGTTCAGCGAGTTCGACACCCGGAACAGCAGGCTGGCCGGTGACACCTTCGGGAAGGTGAACTCGCCCACGCCCGCGCGGGTGGTCACCGCCAGGTCGGTCTTGACGCCGGAGTCCAGCGTGACGGTGTAGCGGCCGGGGCTCGCGCTCTCACGGTCGTGGCCGAAACCGCTGGCGTAGACCGCGTCCTTGGTGTCCGCCGTCGGCGACGAGGTGACCTCACCCGCGAACGGCATGATCGGCACGTCCCCGGCCGCTCCCGGATGGCAGCCGGCGCCGTTGACATGGGTGAGCGCGAACCCGCGCACCCGTGGCGTGTTGTAGGCGTAACCGTTGGCGCCGGCGGCGTTGGTCTGGTCGCCGGCCGTGTTGGTGGGACTCCACGAGATCATCCCGAACGGCATGACGGCACCGGGGTAGGTGTTGCCGCCACCCGCCGAGCCGATCAGCGGATCGACGTGCCGTACGGGATCTTTGACCTTCGCGGTGCTTGTGGCCTGGTGGAGGGTGGGAGCGGCGGTTGCGGGCACGGCGAGACCGGCGGCGAGAAGCGCGCCGGCCATCGCGGTGGCGAGCCACGAGCGGGGAGAGAACACCTCGTGATCACACTGCTCCACCTTAACCAGACGATGAACACCCCAGTAAGCAGGGAAAAATCTTCACCCCGCACGCCCCGGTCTCGCGCCACTCACTTCGCGCCACCGCTGTCGTGCGGCGTCGCGGGATCCCGCCGGGCCAGCGGGCGGGGCCGGGCGGCCAGCTTCGTCACGACGTCGGACCTGCCGGCCAGTTCGCGGCGGGCGAGGTTGGCGAACGCGAGCCGCGCCGCCTCGATCGATGCGCGGATGCGGTCCCAGTCCTGCGCCGATGACGCCTGTCCCGCCTCGATCTCGTCCGTCGTGTGCCAGAAGGTCTCGTCGATCGCCAGGGCCGCGTGAACGAGTCCGCTGGGCGCGGTCAGGCTGATGGTGGCCAGCGCCTCGTTCCAGGAGATCCAGTCCGGCCTGTCCTTGCCCCGCTGGTAGCGGTGCAGAGCGATCTGGATGCGGGACGACTCGTTCATGATCAGCAGGCAGGCGTGCGCCAACCGGTCGCGGGACCACTGCTGCGCCTGCGCCCGCCTTGTCAGCACGCCGCCGAGCATCACACCGGCCAGCGAGGCCAGCATGCCGATGACCGCCAGCAGGATCGTGCTCAGCTGCATGCTTGACCAGTCTGACGGTTACGGCGCTCCGGAGAAAGAGCCCCGCACCCCCGCCGGGCCGGACGGGGTCAGTTGTCGAGATCGAGGCCGGGTGGGCAGGCGGCGGGCTGGAAGGAGCCGTCGGCCTGGCGGATCTCGCACTGCGCCGGGCCGCCGCCGCTGCTGCCCGTCGTGACGTCCGTGACGCCGGAGAAGGCCGAGAAGAAGGCCAGGCCGATGCCGAGCGCGATGACCCCGGCGACGATCCCGCCGTAACCGGCGGCCGTGTCGGCGGGCATGGCGCTGGTCGGGTCCTGCGGGTCGTAGAGGACCTCGGTCGCGTTGCCGACGCCCAGGTCGGAGGCGGTGGACGCCTCCGTGGTGATCTCCCGCCCGTCCACGGTGGTGAAGGTCAGGACCGGCCGGTGCGTGGCCTTCAGGCCCTAACCCCGTCCGGCGAACGTGGTCCGTACGTCACTCACGACGCCCGGCACCCGCAGCGCCCGCTGCGCGAACCGCTGGAAGCCGATCAGCCCTTTGACCGACACCCCGATGACCACGATGCCGAATGCCACGAACAGGAGCGGAAAGTACTCGAACACGCCTTGCACCGCGGACCCCCTTGAGTCGTCCTGTTCATTTAGAGGCTCATGGGGCCACAGAGGTTTGCGTCACGCGCCGACTTTTCCGCCCGTCATACGTGTTGATCAGCGGATACGGCCTGCCGCTCGTTCAGCCGGCCGGACCTGACCCCGCACCGCCGTCCTCACCGATGCGGCGGCGGCGGGCGCGCTGCCGGCAGGTCGGGCCGCAGTAGCGGGCCGGCCTCCCGGTGGTCCTGGCCCGTAGCCGAGCGCCGCACTCCACGCAGTGGCCGGCGCCGGTTTCGTGACGCTGAAGGGCGCGCGTGTCACGAAACGTGGAAGGTTCCGTGACGGCGGGGGTGCGCAGCCCGTCCAGCAGCACCCGTACCAGCTCAGTGCCCCGAGCCCGGTCCCGGTGCGCCGCCCGCAGCGCGGAGCCGCCGACGGCCAGCGCGGCCAGGTCCTCGACCCGCACATCCGCGCGGATCGCGCCGGCCCGCTTCGCGTCGTGCAGCAGGTGCTCAAGGGCCTCGCGGAACCGCTGTGCCGCCGCGGCCAGCAGAGCGCGCGGCCAGCTCTGGTCGGCGGTCAACGCGTCGCAGACGTGCCGGCGACCGGCCGACTTCTCGATCACCTCGAGCAGGAACCCGAACAGCGCGTCCCCGGGCGCGGCGCGGGCGGCCCACTCGCCCGCGGCGACCACGAAACCCTGGACCTGCTCGGCGAGCACCGCCTCGACCAGGATCTCCTTGCTCGGGAAATGCCGGTAGACGGTCCCGGCGCCGACTCCGGCGCGCTGCGCGATCCGGCCCAGCGACACCTCCAGGCCCTCCTCGGCGAACACGCGCATCGCGGTACGCAGCACGATCTCCCGATTCCTGCGGGCGTCGGAGCGCCCGGAGACCACCGCGCCCGGTACCACTGTCATGTCACGTAATCCTTGTCCAGGGATGAAAGGGGGTGGAGCATTCCGGATCGTTGTCAGTATCCACCGTCTCAGAAAGGGACGCCATGACGGACTCCCTCATCCTGGTCACCGGCGCCACCGGCAAGCAGGGCGGCGCCACCGCCCGGCGGTTGCTCGCCGCGGGCCGGCCGGTGCGAGCCCTGGTGCGTGACCCGGCCGCACCCGCCGCGGCCGCACTGGCCGCCGCCGGCGCCCAGCTCGCACGCGGCGACTTCGACGATCCGGCCGGCCTGCCGCCGGCACTCGACGGCGTCACCGCCGTGTTCGGCATACCGCCGGTGCGGTTCACGCCCTCAGGACCCGATACGGCGCTCGAAGCGGCCCGCGGCCGGGCGCTGATCGACGCGGCCGCCGCCGCGGGAGTCGAGCAGGTCGTCTTCAGCACCGTCGCCTCGGCCTCCGCCGCTTCGCCGGGCTGGGAGGGGAAGGTGATGATCGAGGAGTACCTGCACGACCACATCACGCTGTCCACCGTGCTGCGTCCCGTCCGGTTCATGACCAACTACCTGAGCGACAGAACGTTCGCCATCGACGGACTCGCCAACGGTGTGCACCGTCATCTGTTCCCCCCGGACGAGCCCATGCAGATCATCGCGCTGGAGGACATCGCCGACTTCGCCGCGCTCGCGTTCGCGGAGCCGGAACGGTTCGCGGGCAGGACCCTGGAACTGGCCGGTGACCAGCCGACCCCCGTCGAGGCCGCCGCCGCGATCACCGCGGCCACCGGCCTCCCGATCCGGTACGAGCAGCTCACCGACGATGAGGCCGCCGCGATCAGCGCGGACATCGCCGAGACCAGGAAACGGTGGATCGCCGGTCACCGCTGGCACGCCGACATCGAGGCCCTGCGCGTGATCCATCCCGGGCTGCGTACCTTCGCCGACTGGCTCACCGAAGGCGGCGCCGCCGCCATCCGAGCCCGCCTCGCTCCGTCCTGACCGCCCATCGTCCTCGACGGCTTACGGGGTCTCGTCCAGCCAGGCGACGATGCTGCGCGCGTACACGTCGACGTTCGTCAGCGGGCGGCCGTCGAGCACCCCGACGAGATGCCCGACCCCGATCGGGGCGTCGTAGATCCGGGCTCGCCGGTAGGTCTCGGGGTCCACGGCCGCCTTGACGTTGTCCCAGCCGTGCCAGGCCATCAGGGCGGCGTCGATCGCCGGGTCGAACAGGTGGGCCTGATCCCAGTCGAGGACCCCGATCAGGCGGCCGTCGGAGCTCCAGTGCACGTTGGCGCCACCCAGATCGCCATGAACCAGCACATCCGGTACGGGCTCCAGATCCCGCGCCGCTTCGAGCCCCCGGCGGCACTCGTCCCGCCACCGGTCGGGCAACCGCGGCACCACCTCGTCGAGCAGCCCCTCAGCCCATCCCGCCGCCCTCGGCACGTGCAGCAGCCCTCGCAGCCGCGGAGTGACGGGGACTTCCCGCACCGCGCGCAGCAACGCCCCGATCTCGCCCGGATCGCCCTGCCCCTCGGGCAACTCCGCGCCCTCGATCCACGACACGGCGACCGCCGCCCGCTCGCCGAACCAGGTCACCGGCGTCAGCGGCTCCGGCACCGCGAACGGCAGCCCGGCCCCGGCGACCTCCCGCAGCACCTCCACGCGGCGGGGCATCTCCCGCGCCGACGACGGCCGCCTGCTCACCCGTACGGCCGCGGTGCCGGGAACGAGCACGACGTGATGCAGATTGCCGCCGCCGACCCGAGCATCCGCGAGGGAATGTCCGGGCAGGAGCGCGGCGGCGATCTCCAGCAGTTCGCCGGGGGTGGGATCAGTGGTCATGTCCTCACGTACATCCAGGTCGAGACATCCAGGTGGAGCATCCAGGTCGAGGCGGACTTCCGGACGGCCTCGACGTCGCGGCCGAGGCCGTCACCGGATGGTCAGGGTGTCGCGGCCGGGGCCGGCACGCGGGCCGGAAGCAGGATGTCATGCTGGCAAAGGTTCCGCACACACCGTCTGCCCGCCGCCGCCTCGCGAGCGATGAGGCGTCGTAGTGTGGCGCACATGCTCGATCTTCCTTCGGACGCGGAAGCGGTGCGGCTGCTGGAGCGCCTGGGCGTCTCGTCCCGGGACAGGGACGAGACGCTGGCGGCGCGGCCCGACCCTCAGGGGCACCCGGAGCTGTGGCGGAGCCTGGAGCAGTGCCACCGGGACCTGACCTCGCATCTGGGCGCGGCGCTCCCGGCCGACGGATATCGCGCTTTACCGGCTTTCCCCGCCGACGCCGGCCCGGTGGCCCTTCATCTCTACGTCTGGCTTTATCTCGCCGTCCTGCCGCGGACGCTCCGCTATCACGCCGAGCGCGGCATCGACCGCCGGACGTCCTGGGAGACGCTGTCCACGCTCGGGCCCATGATGGCCGAGCACCGGTCCGTGCACGGCGTCGGTGGGGTCGGCGGATTCGACCAGTGGTGCCCGCCGCTGAAATTCCGGGGCACCGAATACAAGCTCGGCCGCCTGGAGTACGACCGCGGCCACGGCGAACGCCCGGACGGCACGACCGGATCCGTCCTGCACTTGCACATCCCGTCCGGCACGCCGCTGTCCCCGGATTCCTGCGACGAATCGTTCGACCTGGCGCGAACGTTCTTCGAGCGCCATTTCCCCGACGAGCCGGTCTCCCACTTCGCCTGCCATTCCTGGTTGCTCGACCCGCAACTCGCCGAATATCTCCCCGAGCGGTCGAACATCCTGCGGTTCATGCGCCGCTTCACCTTGAAGCCCCTGACGTCGGGCGACGCGGATCTCGCGGACGGCGACCTGCTGGAATACCTCTTCAGCGAGCCGAGCCGGCAAGAGCCGGTCACCGAAAGCCGGCTCGCGGATCTGCCCCAGGAGACGTCCCTGCAGCGGGCGTACGTGGCCCACCTTCGCTCCGGACGCAACTGGCGGGCACGCACCGGCTGGATCCCGTACCGGACGGCTCGCTGACGCCGATCGATGGGCTACAGTCGTCCGCCATGGCCGAATCCCCCTCCTACCTGACCACGACCGCGGACGCCTACGACGCCGTCGCCCAGCTCTACGCCGACCTCGTCCGGGACTCGCTCGACCGCCTCCCCATGGACCGCGCGATCGTCTCCGTGTTCGCCGAGCTCGTCCGGGCAGGAGGACCCCGTCCCGTCGTCGAGGCCGGCTGCGGGCCCGGGTACATGACGGCGCACCTACGGGACCTCGGCCTGGACGCCTTCGGCATCGACGTGTCTCCCGCGCTGCTCGACATCGCCCGCAAGGACTATCCCGGCCTGCGTTTCGAGCTCGGTTCGATGGACGCCATCGACGTGGCGGACGGCGCGCTGGGCGGCCTGCTCTCCTGGTACTCCGCCATCCACGTCCCGCCGCCGCAGCTGCCGTCGTACTTCGCCGAGTTCCGCCGCGTGCTGGCCCCCGGCGGTCACCTGCTGCTCGGGTTCTTCGAGTCCGAGGGCGGGCCGGTGGAGGAGTTCGACCACAAGGTCACGCCGGCCTACCGGTGGCCGATCGACGAGCTGGCCGAAATGGCGCGTAAGGAAGAGTTCGTCGAGGTGGGGCGGATGTTGCGCGAGCCGCTGGAGGACGAACGTTTCCGCCGCGGCAACCTACTGATGCGCCGGCGAACCGCCTGAGCCCTGGGGCGGCGGCGCACTAAGATCGCGTTTCATGTCTTCGGCTGGTTTATGGCGGATCATCAGGCTTGGAGCGGTAGGTCTGGTTCTCGCGGCGGCGGTCGCGGGGCTCGTTCTCGGCGACGAATGGCTCTGGATGGCCGTCGAATGGTCGCCGCTGGGCGGTGTGTGGCTCTACACGGACGCGGGATTCGACACCCCGACGACGGTGACACTGATCGTGGCCGCCCCGGTGAAGGCCGCGCTCCTGTGGCTGATCCTGCGCACCCCCAGGCGGGGAACGCTGGACCGCCGGGCGAAGGCGCTGCGCGCGCTGCTGTACCTGATGGTGGCCTACACCCTCGTGCTGTGGTTGCCGATCGAGCTGCTTCCCGACGTGGTGGACGCGGTGTTCTCCCTCGTCCTGTGGGCCGCTGTCTACGTGCTCTACCTGCTCGTCATCCGCTGGCGGTCTCCCGGGTTGCGTGCGGCGGCCGGAGTGGTGTTCGCGGTCGAGCTGGCACTGACGGCCAACGGCGTCCTCGACCGGCTGGACCTGCCGGAATTCGGTCCGAGCGACGTCCTCGCGGTGAGCTCGGCGCTGAGCCCGGTGGTGGCGACCGTCCTCACGGTCGTCGGGCAGTGGCGCGACGGCCGATGGAGCCGCGGCACGCTGGTCGCGGGGTGGTCGTCGGTGGGCCTGTACGCGCTCATCCTCCCGTTCGACCGGCTCATGGACGAGATCTTCCGCGACGGCACGGTGGCGATGCCGGTCGTCTGGAACACGATTGCGCTCGTCACCACCGTGTGGCACGCGGCGACCGCCCGTGAACTGGCCGCCGAGAGCCGCCCGGCGGCCGGCCCTTCGCCCGCGCGGCGGCGGGTGAACCGCGTTCTCGTGGCGGCGGTGACCGTACTGCCGCTCACCGTGCTGATCCAGCCGGAGCAGGCCGCGCACCTCACGTACAGCGGCGGGTCGAGCGACTGTTACTACCGGCCGGCCTTCGGCGACCTGAAACCGGAGGAACGCGACGCCGCGTTCCTCTGCCGGGCGCGCAGCACAGAGGGCGGGGTTTCGCCCATGTTCCCGGACAGCATGTCCGACCAGGCGATCCTCGCGTACGGGCGGGTGTTGTGCCGGACGGACGACCGCGACGAGCAGCAGGCGATCTTGGCCCGCGCCGGGAGCGTGCGGTCCACCTGGGGCGTGGATTTGTGGGACCTCGTCTACGTCTGCCCGGAGACCGTCGGCGCGACCCGACCCGACCTGCTGCGCTCGACCGCGGAGACGCGGGCGGACTACGCCGATGACATCGCCGAGGCGAACGCGAGGTGCCGCGACCCGTGGCCGCGGACGAAGGGCGTCGTCCAGGCCACGGCCAACTATTTCCTGTTCGTCGACGGCGACCCCGGCTATCTGGTCTACGACCCTGAGCTCGAAGAGGCGGCGGAGGAGGCGACGGACAGGAGCTACGACGACAGCACCGGGATCGGGGTGGCCGGCACCGCGGCGCTCGTCGGGCACGTCGCGGACGTCTCCGACGTCTGCCTGACGGTGAAGGCGTTCCGCACCGCGCCGCCACCGCGGACGGCGGGCTGGGACCAGGTCAGCGAGGTGCCGCTCATCAGCCGCAGCGGCCGGCTCAGCGTGCCGGAGATGGACGGGGGAGAGGTGGGCGCGGGCGCCCCGATGCCGAACCTGGCGATCAAGGGCAAGGGCCGTTACCGGCTCCGTGTTTATATCCGGGTGAATGACGTGGCGGAGGAGCATCTGGTCGTCGTGTTCCCGGGCGCGTCGAGGAAGAAGCTCAAGCTGAAGTCGTGAACGGCCTGCGGCCCTGTCGAACCCTTGCTGGTGCCCGGCAGTGGCGGCAGCTTCCCCGGCGGCGCAGGGCGTAGGCGTACGCGGCGAGGCCGAGGCCCACGCCCCAGAAGATCCACAGCACCCCGGGCGCGTTGAGGCCCCACGATTCGCCCAGGCCGGCATCGAAGCTCATGCGGAGGTTCATGAAGCCGGCGGGAATCGCGGCGAGCGCCACGAGGGTCGCCGGGACGACGGCGAGCGCGGGCGGCACCCGTTGGCCCGCCCTGAACCAGATCCAGCGCGGATAGACCTCGCCCCAGTGCCGGATCAGGCCCTGGGTCAGGACGGCGCCGCCGATCGAGGCGAGCGCGCAGCCGAGACCCACCTCCAGCATGCCGGGCGTCTCCCGCATCATGCGGAGGAAGTCGTCGGTGATGCCGAGCGGGATGCCGGCGTACCAGGCGATCCTGGTGATCTCGTACGGGACCGGTGCGGCGCAGGCCACGTAGACGGCCCACCGGCCCCAGCGGCGCGCCGCCTCAGGAGTGGTCCAGCGCGCGATCGTCGCCTCGCCCCGGCCGCAGTGCGCGCAGACCTGCCTGGTACTGGTACGCCGCTGGTAGGCGAGGGTGGTCAGGGCCCACAGGACGCCGATGACGAAGAGGATGATCAGGTTCGTCCGGTGCCAGTACAGGATGTCCCCGATGCCCTCCTGCGGTCCGGGAACGCCGGTGAAGGCGAACACCAGCAGCAGGGGTGAGAAGGCGATCAACGCGAGCAACGAGAAGTCCGGAATTATCAGGACAAGCAGCCCGGCCAGACCCCACCCGAAGCCGATCAGCGCCTTACGCACCCCGTTTCGTCCCCACTGCCGAGTCATCGTCAGGGCCGCGACCGTACCGATCAGCCCGACCACGGCCATGACAGGCGCGACGGCCCCGGCCTCGCTGCCCTCAAGGATCGAGCCCGACGCGAGGTCGTCCTCGACGGGCGCGAACGGAAAACCACCGCCGCCCATCGCCCAGAACACCCCCAGCGCTCCGTAGAGCGCCGACCCTCCTGCCGCGGCATACCCCGACCACACCGGCCAGTGCGCCGACCAGCGAAACCATCGCCTCATCACGTCCACCACCTCCTCGGCCCAGCATCGAGGAGCCCGAGGCCACCGGCCGAGGTGCCGAACGGCACATCTTGGGCGCGGATGCGCGCGCAAGATGTGCCGTTCGGCACTGGCGGCGTGCCGAACCCGCCTGGCTAAGCTCGAAACATGCCCCCAGGAAGCAGCCCGACCGTGCGGTGGCGTGCGCGGGCCGGCCTGGTCGCGATCGTCGTCGTGACGCTGACCGGACTCGCGGCCGCGCCCGCGTTCGGCGCGCCGGCCACCGTGCCGGTGGCGTTGACGACGGCCGCCGTCATCAGGGTGCTGTCCGCGTGGCCGGCCGATCGCGGCCGGATCGCGCTCATCACGGGCGCGGCAGGCGTCGTGTCCCTGGCCGCGACCGCCGGCGTCGTGTCGCTCGACGCGGTGGGCCTGAGCTCAGCGAGCGGGTGGCTCTTCGTCGAGTCCGCCGGGCTGCTGATTTTGATCCTGCTGACGGTACGGGCCGCGCCCGTCCGCCCGGCGATCGTCTCCGCGGGGCTGGCCGGGGTTGCCGTGCCGATCCTGTTGGTACGGGTGGGCTTGGGAACGCCGGATCCGGCGGCGCTGGCGGGGTTCGCGGTGTGGGCGTTGTTCGCGGTGCTCGCGGCCATGGTCGGGCTCTATCTGCGGTCACTGGACGATCTCCGGGCGCGTTCGGTACGGGTGGCCCGTCAGGAGCAGCGGCTGCAACTGGCCCGCGACCTGCACGACTTCGTCGCCCACGACATCAGCGAGATGCTCGCCCAGGCTCAGGCCGGTCAGATCGTCGCCGGGCATGACCCGGAGCAGGCGGTGGCGACGTTCGGACGGATCGAGCATGCCGCCTTGCATGCGCTGGGCTCGATGGACAGAACCGTACGGATGCTGCACGACCCTGACCCCGACCCCGACCCCGATCTCGGACTCGATCCGGACGCTGACGCCGATGCCGGCTCCGGCTCTGGCCTGGGCGGCGCGGTTGGGCAGGCGGCGCCGCGCACGCCGGTGCCGAGCCTCGCCGACCTCGCGGAACTGGCCGAGAGGTTCTCGTCCTCGGGCACAGCCACGGTCCACCTCGACCTTGAGGAGGCTCTCCACGAGCAGGGGACGGCCGATCGGGTGCCCCGGGACGTGGCCGCGACGGCGTACCGAGTCGTCGTCGAGTCGCTGACCAACGTGCGCCGCCACGCGCGGACGGCGAGCCGGGTGGAGGTGAGCATCCACCGCATCCGAGACGACGCCGGGCCCGCCCTTGAAATCAGCGTCACCAACGACGCCCGCACCGGCGCGCCACCCCACGCGGCCACGGCTGGCGCGGCCACATCCGACTCGGCCACGGTTGGCGCGGACATGACCGGGACTGACCTGGTCGACGGCGTCGGCAGGCGTGGCGGCCTCGGCCTGGCCGGCCTGACCGAACGCGTCGAAGCACTCGGCGGCACCCTGACCGCCGGCCCCCACACCCCGAGCAGCGGCTGGCGCGTCACCACCACGTTGCCCTTGGACCCCACACCGGCGAACCTGCGCCCCACCCGAGCCGGCACATGACCACCGAGCCTGATGACCGCCCAGATCAGCGCATGACCAGCGGCGAGCCCGATCACGCCACGGATCAACGGACGACCAGCAACCCGACGAACAACCCGCCCAAGGGTGTGACCAAGGGCCCGACCCGCATCCTTCTCGCGGACGACCAGGAGAGCATCCGCCACGCCTTCCGCATCATCCTCGACAGCCAACCCGACATGACCGTCATCGCCGAGGCCGCCACCGGCACCGCCGCCGTGGAGCAGGCCCGTCACCTGCGCCCGGACGTCGTGCTCGCCGACATCCGCATGCCCGGCCTCGACGGGCTCGAAGTCACCCGCCTGCTCGCCGGCCCGAACGTCCCCGACCCCATCCGCGTCGTGGTCGTCACCACGTTCGACCTCGACGAGTACGTACACACCGCACTACGCAACGGCGCCTGCGGATTCCTGCTCAAACGCTCGGGCCCGGCCCTGCTGACCGAAGCCGTGCGCGCCGCGATGTCCGGCGACACCCTGATCAGCCCGCAGGTCACCGTACGACTCCTGCGCCACCTCACCACGCCGCCACCCCGACCGGCCCGTACGGGAACGGCCCGCCTCACCGACCGCGAACTGCAGATCACCCGGCTGGTAGCCCGCGGTCACACCAACGCCGAGATCGCCACCATCCTGTTCATCTCCCCCGGCACCGTGAAAAACCACATCGCCGGCATCCAGAACAAACTCGGCACCCGCAACCGCGTCGACATCGCCGCCTGGGCATGGGAAAGCGGCATCATAACCCCATGATCACGGATCCGGGCGCGCGATGGCTGCTGCTCGGCCTCGCGGCCGGCCACGACGTGGCCAGCCGGAATCTCGTCCCCGGCTACGACCGGCCCACCCACGACCTGCGGTACTGGAACCCGAAGATCGTCCTGGACGACCTCCTTGAGCTCTTCTCGGAGCACGATGTCGAGGTGAGCCAAGGTGAAAATGTCCGGCGAATGCCCTCATAGCTGCCCTGGCCCTCCGAGAAGCTCATAGGGAAGTATCACTGCACAGAACCCCGCGTCCGGGAGGTGCAGATGGACACATCCGCGTATGTGCAGGCCGTTGCCGAGCAGACGAGGACGTTCGCCGACTGGGTGGACGGCAGGGATGCGACGGCCCCGGTGCCGACCTGTCCGAAGTGGACCCTGGCCGACCTGGTCGACCACGTCGGCGCCGTACAGCGCATGGTGGCCATGCTCGTCGGCGAGCAACTGTCCGAGCCGGACAGCGCCTACGCCCGCTACATCCCGGCCCCGGCAGATTCGAGCCAGTGGCGCACCTGGCTGACCGAAGGGGCGGCAGAAGCGGAGCGCGCCTTCGCCTCCGTCACCGACGACACGCCGGTGTGGGATCCGTCGGGCGCCGCCGCGGGCGTGCCGTTCTGGTCACGCCGGCTGTTCGGCGAGGCGTGCGTGCACCGCGCGGATGCGGCCGCGACCCTCGGCCAGCGGTACGACCTGGCCCCGGACCTCGCAGTCGCGGCCACCGAGGACTGGCTGGCCACGATGACATCCCGCGGCTACTGGGAGAACCGGCCCGCCTTCGCCGACGCGCTCCGCGGCAACGGCCAGACCTTGCACTTCCACGCGACCGACGCGTCCGGCGAGTGGACGGCCCGCCGCGAGCCGGACGAGGTCGCACTGGAGCGCACCCACGCGGACGCGGACGTCGTGGTGACCGGCCCGGCCACCGACCTCCTCCTGGTCCTCAGCCGCCGCCGCGCGCCGGCGGCTTCGACCCTGGACATCCAGGGCGACCGGGCCATGTTCGACCTCTGGATCGAGCACATGAACTGGGTCACCGACGCCTGAGCCCGCCCGGACGCCCGTCGAAGGGGACATATCGCGAGTCGCGACAGCAGGACAGCAATGCGTGACAACCTGATCACAGAGTGGGACGTCTCATCTCCGTCACCTCCCGCTCTCAGCCACAGGAGTACACGTTGCTCAAGCGCCTGGCTCCCCCTGTCCTCGTGACCGCCTGCCTGACCGCGTGCGGCAGCGCCACTGCGCCGGCCGCACCTGTCGTGACCGTCACCGCGACCGTCCAACCGCCCTCAAGGACCAGCGACGACGAAACCGGCACGCCCAAGCGGCAAGACACCGCAAACGAGAGTGTGGCAACGAAGAAAAAGCTGCCCGACGTGGTCGGCATGAACCTGCAAAAGGGCCAGGACACGCTGCAGGCGGCGGGCTTCTACGTCCTCAACGACAAGGACGCCACCGGGCGGAACCGGCTGCAGGTGTTCGACCGCAACTGGGTCGTGACCGAGCAGTCACCCGCTGCCGGCCGGAGGGTGAGCACAGACACGCTCATCACGTTGTACGCCAAGAAGATCGGCGAATAGCGCGAACACAGGCGGCAGGCCCCTCTGCCGCGTCGCCGCTAGCGAGATAACCGAAAACCACGTTCGCGCCCCGCGACATCAATTTTCGCACGATACAGCGCGGTGTGGGTGCCCACGAACGATTCACCACGTCCCGTGGCAGGGTGGTCGCATGACCAACTTCCCGTTCTATCGCACCCTTTGTGACCGGGAGAACACCGGCTTTCGAAGACTGGGCCTGCTGGCCGAAGCGCAGTATGCGGCGGCGCTCCAGGACGCCCGAACGATTCTCGTCCCGGTGGCCGACCAGTTGGTGCCGGCCCTTTGCCCGATCGAGTACGCAACCGGTTACGACGCAGGCCGCACACGAGAGCTGACCGCCCAGAAGAACACCTTTCTCCTGTCGCTACCACCCGCATATCTCCAGCGACAACGGAAAGGGACGCTACCCACCGAGTACGCCGTGCTCGTGGAGAACGACCATCGCGACACGGATCACCTGAAGAAGGAACTGACGGAACACTTCCCTGGAGCCGTCGCCTGCGATTTCCCAGACCCACGCGCCCGGGGCAGCGCCGCCTCTCTGATCGCCTACTCGGCAGCGCTCCACAGGGACCCGACCCCCCGCGCCCCGGCAGAGGCGAACGCCACAATCCTCGACGCCACCTCATTACGCGCCGATCCGCACCTGGCAGAGCAACTGTGGGCGCTTTACGGCGAGCGCTTCGACTGGCTGGGCAAGCATCATCCCATCTCCATGGAGGAGTCACAGTCCACCTTCAACGCGGCCATCTTCCACCGCGAAACCCAAACCTTGGTGACATTCGAGCAGGGCCGGCTGGTCTGCATCGGATTGTTCATGTCTGGCCTGGCCGCCTGCGACTGGCTCTCCCCGGAATTCCGCGCGAGCCTCGAAGAACAGGCCGCCACCGCCAACGAAATCCTGATCTATTTCTACGGTCTGGCGAGCAGCACAAAAGCCTCCGCGACGCACGCCGAGAAGATCATGGCCACCTTCGCCCGAACGCTGTGGCGCGCGGAAAAGCCATGCCGCCTCATCTTCGAGGCGACCAACCTGTCCAGCCGCTACATTCCCCGCCTGGTCGGAAAGTGGGTCCATGGAAGCGGGTACGGCACCATCGCCCCGGGAACGTCCGTCGAAGCACTCGCTCAGGTGGACTTCTGGTACCTCAAAGCAACCTCTTGACCACCCACTGGGGTCATGGCTATGGGTTTCGACCGAAGCTTCCAGTGGTATGAGCGTCGTCGAGGCTCGCGGAGATCAGGCCGGTGTGGGCGTCGGAGATGACCAGTCGCACCCCGTGCAGGCGGCGGGCGCGCAGGGAGCGCAGGAACTCGGTCCAGAACGCCTTGTCCTCGCTGTCGCAGACGGCCAGGCGGAGCACTTCGCGGTGGCCGTCGGCGGTGATGGCGGTGGCGATCACGACGGCCATCTCACGCCAACCCCCCGATAGTAGGGCTGGCACTACCTAGAAGATGGCAGGAGTCCTCATCTTCGGCATCTGGGCCGTCTGACAGGCTGAACACATGTCGATCTTTCACTCTCGGCGCGACTTCGTCCGATTGACCGCCGGCGCTGCCGCTGGTTTGGCATCCGTTGGCATCTCAGGTACGGCACGTGCCGCAGAGCTTCCTCGGATCACACCGTTACGGATTCGCACTGCAGCCGGCACCTTCGATGCTGTCGCCGCGGGTCCGCAACGCGGCCGGAAAGTGCTCTTGCTCCACGGCTTTCCCGAGGCCGGCATCGAGTGGGAGCACCAGATACGGGCACTCGCTGCGCGTGGTTATCGAGCGGTAGCTCCTGACCAGCGGGGCTATTCGCCAGGTGTACGGCCTGCCGAGATCGAGGCATATCGGCTGGACTATGCGGTTCGGGACGTTCGGGCGATGGCTGATGCTCTGGGCTGGCGCAGGTTCGACCTTGTCGGGCACGACTGGGGCGCTGCGGTTGCATGGGTCGCCGCAGCGAAGTACGCGCGGCGGGTGCGTTCGCTGACCGCTGTTTCTGTGCCGCATCTCGGCGCGTTCGCCGAAGCACTACGAACGGATCCTGTGCAGCAGGAGGCTTCCAAGTACATGGACAACTTCCGGCAGCCCGCCCCGGGCCCCGAGGACATGATGCTCGCCTCAGGGCCGCTCAAGCTGCCGGGCGTTGACCCGGCGAAGTGCGCGAAGTACTTCCGACGGCTTTCCCGGCCGGGTGCCTTGACCGCCGCTCTGAACTGGTATCGGGCCAATGATTTCGAGGGCTACGAGCAGCGGGTTTCGGTGCCGACGCTCTTCATAGCGAGCACGAAGGATCCGATGGTCGCGCCGTCGGGAGTGCAAGCGACGAAGAATTGGGTCACCGGACCATATCGGCTGGAGAACCTCAAGGGCATCGGGCACTTCATTCCCGAAGAGGCCTCTGACATCACGAGCAAGCTGCTCCTCAGGCACCTTGCCTCGGTGCGTTCTTGACAGCCCACGCACCGCGGTGACGAGCGACCTTGCTCCGAGCACGGCCGGTCAGCCCTACCTCGCAACCGTCACTGTCGCTTGTCCTGGAAGCAATGCTCAACAACTGAGGCGTCTCGACGACTCCGCCGCGTTAGCGGGGCGTCTGCCGGGCAAGGGCCTTCGTTTGAACCTGCCTCTGCTGGCCGCCCGCATAGCGCAGGGATCACGGTGCCCCCTGAAACCCGTGTGAACCCGTTAGCGCCCATGGGCGGCGTTCATATGGACGGTCATATGACGGTAAAACGATCAAGGACCTGGTTCTCGATCATGAGAACCAGGCCCTTGACCTGCGATACAACTGTCGGGGTGGCGGGATTTGAACCCACGACCTCTTCGTCCCGAACGAAGCGCGCTGCCAAGCTGCGCTACACCCCGGTGCACGCCGTGCTGCGCGTGCTTGGAAAAGTCTAGCGGACTTCCAAGGTGGTTGTGACCGCCTTTATCGCCGCGGTACGAGGGTCAGCAGGGTCGCCTCCGGGAAGCAGGCGAAGCGGGCCGGGGCGTACGGGGAGGTGCCGAGGCCGGCCGAGACGTGGAGCCAGGCCGAGTCGTGGTGGCTCAGGCCCTTGACCCGGGCGCGGTCGATGCCGCAGTTGGTGACCAGGGCGCCGTAGAACGGGATGCAGAGCTGGCCCCCGTGCGTGTGGCCGGCGAGCAGGAGCTGGTAGCCGTCGGCGGCGAAGCGGGTCATGTTGCGGGGCTCGGGCGAGTGCATGACGCCGAGCCGCAGGTCCGCGTCGGCGGGGGCCGGGCCGGCCACGAGGTCGTAGCGGTCGCGGTTGATGTGGGAGTCGTGGATGCCCGCCACGGCCACGTCGAGGTCGCCGACCTTGATGCGGGCCGTGGTGTTGTTCATGTCGAGCCAGCCCTCGGCCGCCATGCCCGCCCCGAGCTCCTCCCAGGGCAGGTTGGGCACGTGCTGGCGGCGGTCGTTCTTGGAGGTGCGCCACAGGTAGCGGGCCGGGTTCTTCGGCTGCGGGGCGTAGAGGTCGTTGCTGCCGTAGACGAACAGGCCGGGGCGCGATAGCAGGGGCTCCAGGGCGTGCAGGAGCGAGGGCACGGCCTCCGGGTGCGCCAGGGAGTCGCCGGTGTTGACGACCAGGTCGGGCTCCAGGGCGCCCAGCGACCGGACCCAGTTGATCAGCATCGTCCGGCGTGGCGTCAGGTGCAGGTCGGACAGGTGGAGGACGCGTACGGGCCGCTGACCGCGCTCCAGCACGGGCACGTCGAAACGGCGCAGACGGAACCAGTTGCGCTCCACCACGGAGGCGTAGCCCAGCCCGGCCAGGCCGAGCCCGAGCAGGGACAGGGGCAGTGCGACGGCTTTCCTCACGTACTCATGATGCCCGAGATCCGGCGCGAGGCGACCTGGTGGTCCGCGCAGACGGCAAGATGGAGCGCATGAGCGCATTGAAGGACAAGCTGAAGGCCGATCTGACGGCCTCGCTGAAGAGCCGGGACGAGGTACGCCTCCGGACGATCAGGATGGCACTCGCCGCGGTGAACGTCGAGGAGGTCGCCGGCAAGCAGGCCCGCGAGCTGACCGACGACGAGGTCGTCAAGGTCCTGACCAAGGAGGCGAAGAAGCGGCGCGAGGCGGCGGAGGCGTTCGGCAACGCGGGGCGGGCCGAGCAGGCTCAGGCGGAGCTGGACGAGCAGGCGGTGCTGGAGGAGTACCTGCCGGCGCAGCTCTCCGACGAGGAGCTGGCCGCGCTGGTCGAGGCGGCCGTCGCCGAGACCGGGGCCTCGGGGCCGCAAGCCATGGGGCAGGTCATGAAGGTCGTCAACCCGAAGGTCGCCGGGCGGGCCGAGGGTGGCCGGGTGGCGGCGGCGGTGCGGGCGAAACTGGCCGCCGGCTGACCCGAGGCACACCACGCCCGGCCCCGCCCGAGGGGCTGAGGGCTTCTCTGCGGGCCTGTGGGGCGCTCCTGGTCATCGCCAGGTCGAGTCCTCCTCCCACGCCGTGGGCGGAGGACTCAGCGGCTTCAGCGGACCGGTGTGATCGGGGCCGTGTCCCCGAGCGGGGCCACCGGGCCGGCGTCCCCGCCGCGACCGCGGCCGGGGCCGTCGTCGAAGCGGTCGGGGCCGCGCCCGTCGCGCGGCCCGTCCCTGTCGCCGTTGCCGAAGTCGAAGATGTCGAACGGGTCGCGCGGCCCGTCGCCGTCCTTCTTCTTCTTGGGCGGCTTGGGCGCGCAGTTGTCGGTGCAGCCGCCGAATCGCGACCGGTCCACCGAGGCGAAGTCGGCCGCCTCGACCCCCTTGAGTGCCTTGATCATGGAGTCTTTCCAGATGCGCCCGGAGATGGACGAGCCGTACACGTACGGGTAGTACTGGCCGCCGATGGTGATCCCGATCAGCTTGTGGGCCGAGGTGCCGCGCGGGTCGCCCAGGCTGACGGCGGAGGCCAGGTTGGGGGTGTAGCCGGAGAACCAGGCCGACATGTAGTCGTCGGTCGTGCCGGTCTTGCCGGCCGCGTCGCGCCCGATGCCGCCGACGTCGGACATGGTGCCCTTGGTGAAGACGCCGGACAGGATGCCGTTGACCGCGTCGGCGACCTCCTCCTCCAGCACCTGGGAGCACTTCGGCTTGTACTGCTTGGCCTTGCCGTCCCGGTCCTTGATCTCGGTGATGGCCAGCGGCCTGCAGTACTGGCCGCGCGAGGCGAAGACCGCGTAGGAGCTGGCGATCGTGACGGGGTCGACCTCGTTGACGCCGAGCGTGAACGTCTCGACCTCCTGCAGCTTCTGGCCGTCGGCTCGCTTGACGCCGAGCTTCTTGGCCATCTTGACCACGTCGCAGAGCCCGACCTTCTGCTGCAGCTTGACGAAGAAGGTGTTGACCGAGCCCCAGGTGCCGCTCTCCAGGGTCTTGAAGCCGCCGCCGCCCTCGCTGGAGTTGCGCACGGTGTGACTGGGGTCGCCGACGTTCTGGCCCTTGCAGTTCTTGAACGAGCTGTAGGAGCCGGCCTTGTAGCCGGACGGCGCCGGGAAGCCGTCACCGTACTTGAGGCCCTCCTCCAGGGCCGCGGCAAGCGTGTAGACCTTGGCCGTCGAACCCTGCTGGAACCCGCGGCCGCCACCGTGCGCCCCGTCGGCGACGATGTTGTAGCTCATCTCGTTCTTCTTCTTGCTGCGGCCGAACTTGCGCGAGGCGGCCATCGCCTTGATCTCGCCGGTGCCGGGGACGACCATGGCCTGCGAGGCCACGGGCTTGTCCTTGGAGCTGACGTACTTCTTGATCGCCTGCTCGGCGGCGGCCTGCATGTCGCGGTCGAGCGTGGTCTTGATCCTCAGGCCGCCGCGCTGGAGCAGCTTCCTGCGCTCTTCCTGGTTCTTGCCGAAGTCCTCGTTGTTGAGGATCTCGTACTGGACGTAGAGGCAGAAGTACGGATATTTGCTGGCCTCGCAGCCGCCGGGGACCTTGACGTCCTTCCAGCCCAGCTTCTTCGCCTTGGCCGCGGCGGCCTCCTGGACGGTGATCTTGCCGATCTCGGCCATCCGGTCCAGGACGAGGTTGCGCCGCTCCAGCAGCCGCTTGCGGGCGTCGGCGCCGACGTTGGGGTCGGTCCTCGCCGGGTTCTGCACCGCGCCGGCGAGGGTGGCGGCCTCGACCAGGTTGAGCTTGGAGGCGGGCTTGTCGAAGAAGCGCTTGGCCGCCGCCTGCACCCCGTGGGCGCCCGCGCCGAAGTAGGCGATGTTCAGATATTTCTCAAGAATCTGGTTCTTGGTGTACTTCTTCTCTATCGCCATCGCGTAACGCAGCTCGCTCAGCTTGCGCGACACCGTGGGGGCGATGGCCGCGGCCTGCTCCTCGGGCGTCTCGGCCGCGTTGACCAGCACCTGCTTGACGTACTGCTGGGTGATCGACGAGCCACCCTGCATCACGCCGCCGCTCGTGAGGTTTTTCACGAGCGCTCTGGCCGTTCCCTCCACATCGATCGGCCCGTGCTGGTAGAAACGGAAGTCCTCGATCGCGATCAGCGCGGTCTGCATGATCGGGGCGACCTGGTCGAGGCGGACGACCTGCCGGTTCTCGAAGTAGAACTGCGCAATCTGCTTGCCATCGGCGTCGTACAGTTCGGTGCGCTCGGGCAGAGGAGGTTCGTCGAGGTTTTCGGGCTTGAGGTTGAGCCCTTCGACCGCGGTCTTCGTGGACATGCCCGCTCCGCCGATCGCCGGCAGAGCCACTGCGGCAGCGAGTACCCCCGCGGCGGCCCCGGCGATGACGAGCCGCAGGACGTTGAGTACGGGGTTAGAGCGATCTTTGCGCTGCGCTTGCACGGTACCAAGGGTACGTCGAAAGACTGACCTATCCGGTAGCACGACACCATTTCGCCTTGACTGACGGGGGTGACTAGTCATTCCCGGTCAAGACTGCTGCGAGAAATTGGTCCTCTGGGGTCTGTCGGCCCGAACGTCTAGTTGCGTACGTTCTCCCTGCGGCAACTGAATACGGAGGCTCGGCGCCCGCGCCCGTCGGCCCCAAATGACGACTGACCACCTAAGGGGAGTGGGGTCGAACAATGTGGATCACGGATTGGACCTCCCGTGCCGCCTGTAAGGGTGCGGATCCGGATGCCCTGTTCGTGCAGGGCGCCGCGCAGAACAGAGCCAAGCTCATCTGCCGGGGTTGCCCGGTTCGTACCGAATGCCTCGCCGATGCACTGGACAATCGCATCGAGTTCGGGGTGTGGGGCGGTATGACCGAACGGGAACGACGTGCGCTGCTTCGACGGCGACCTGACGTGGACTCGTGGCGCGAGTTGCTCGAGTCCGCCAAGGAAGAGTACGAACGAACCAACGAGCTGATCGCGGGCTGACCCCAGCCCGGCGACCGTTGTACGGCCGGCGCCGCACGCCGGCCGTACTTCTATGCGGTCGCCAGCAGAGTCCCGATCTGTCGTAGACCCGACAGGTCGTGGACGTCCTCGGACATGGCGCGAACCTGGACCACGGGCACCGTGGGGTGAGCCGAGACGAAATGCTCCTGCTCGCGGCTCTCACGAGCGGCGAGTTGCATCCGCCCGGCGTGCAGCCGCAGCACGGCGGCGGTGAGCTCGTGCTCGCCCCTCGACTCAAGGTCCTCCGCGGCGGCGGCGCTGCGGGCCGCCGAGAGCGTCGGGGCGGGAGATTCGTGCACCCGGTTGACCACCAGGCCAGCCAGGGGCATGCGCTCCTCGGCCAGGCGCTCGACGAAGTAGGACGCCTCGCGCATCGCATCGCGCTCGGGCGCGGCCACCACCACGAAGGCCGTGCCCGGCGCCTGGAGCAGCCGGTACGTCATCTCGGCCCGCTGCCTGAACCCACCGAACACGGCGTCGAGCGCGGACACGAACGTCTGCAGGTCCTTGATCACCTGGGCGCCGAGCAATTTGGTCATCGCCCCGGCCATCAACCCGAACCCGGCGTTGAGCAGCCGGAACGCACTGCGCCCTCCGGCCTTGGCCGGAGCGGTCAGCAGCTTGATGAACCGGCCGTCGAGGAAGCGCCCCAGCCGCTCGGGCGCGTCGAGGAAGTCGAGCGCCGAGCGCGAGGGCGGCGTGTCGACGATGATCAGGTCCCACTCGTCCGAGCGGCGGAGCTGGCCGAGCTTCTCCATCGCCATGTACTCCTGCGTGCCGCTGAAGCTGGAGGACAGGGACTGGTAGAAGGGGTTCGACAGGATCTGCCTGGCCCGCTCAGGGTCGGCGTGCGCCTCGATGATCTCGTCGAACGTGCGCTTCATGTCAAGCATCATGGCGTAGAGCTGGCCGTCGCCCTCGGGCGAGCTGACCAGGCGCGGGGTGTTGTCCAGCTCGGTCAGCCCCATCGACTGCGCCAGCCGTCTGGCCGGGTCGACGGTCAGCACGACCGCGCATCTGCCGCGTTCCGCGGCCCGCAGGCCGAGCGCCGCGGCGGTCGTGGTCTTGCCCACCCCGCCGGCGCCGCAGCAGACGATGATCCTGGTGCCGGGGTCGTCGAGGATCGCGTCGACGTCGAGTCTGGCGGGCTTCTTCACGCTGCTCCCTGGGTGCGCATGCTCTCGGCGAGCTCGTACAGGCCGGCCAGGTCGACGCCGTCGGCGAGCAGGGGCAGCTCGTAGCTCTTCAGCCCGGCCCCGGCCAGCGTCTCGCGCTCGGCGCGCTCCAGCTCGGTGCGGCGGGCGTGCTCGACCACCTCCTCGGCGAGCGCCTCGGCCAGCGCGGTGGCCTGCGCGCCGTCGGCCACGCCGCTCGCCTTGAGCCCGAGCGCGAGCTCTCCGGCGTCGAATCCGCCCTTGACAGCCGTGTCAAGAGTCGCCTTCGGCAGCAGTGACTCGCGCACCATGTTGATGAAGACGCCTCCGGCAGGCAGGCCCGCGGCGTGCAGTTCGGCCAGGCCGTCGAGCGTCTCCTGGACCGGCATCTCCTCCAGGAGGGTGACGAAGTGCACGGCCGTCTCGGGTGACTTGACCACGCCGCTGACCAGGTCGGAGTGGTTCTTGATCGGCCCGACCCTGGCCAGGCCCGCCACCTCCTGGGTGACGTTCAGAAAGCGCGTGATGCGGCCGGTGGGCGGCGCGTCGAGCACGACCGCGTCGTAGATCCTGCGGCCGTTCCTGCCGCGCCTGCGCACCGCCTCGGTGGTCTTGCCCGTCACGAGCACGTCGCGGAAGCCGGGGGCCACGGTGGTGGCGAAGTCGACGATGCCCATCTTGGTCAGCGCCCGCCCGGCCCTGCGCATCCCGTAGAACATCTCCATGTATTCGAGCATGGCCTCTTCTGGATCGATGGCCAGCGCGTAGACGTCGCCGCCCGAGGGTGCGACCGCGATCTTGCGCTCCTCGTACGGGAGCGGCGGCAGATCGAAGATCTGCGCGATGCCCTGCCGGCCCTCCACCTCGACGAGCAGCACCTTGCGGCCGCCCGAGGCGAGGGCGAGAGCGAGCGCGGCGGCCACGGTCGTCTTGCCGGTGCCGCCCTTGCCGGTGACGACGTGGAGTCGTACGTCGGTCCAGTCCGTGTCCGGAGAGTCCACGTCTCGAGGCTACCGAACGGTCACTTGTCGTAAGCCGACGACCATCCTTTGAGATTGCTCACACTAATCTGATCCCCATGAAGAAATGGGAGTACCTCACGGCCCCCGTGCTGATCCACAACACGAAGATGATTCTCGACAACTTCGGGGCCGACGGCTGGGAACTGGTCCAGATCGTCCAGGGCGCCACGCCCGAGCAGCTCGTCGCCTACTTCAAGAGGGAGAAGCAGTGACGCCCGAGCAGAAGATCCAGGAGCTGGGGCTCACGCTGCCCGAGCCGGTCAAGCCGGTGGGCTCCTACCTGCCCACCGTCCGTACGGGCGACCTCGTCTACACCTCCGGCCAGGTGCCGATGCTGGAGGGCAAGCTGCACCAGACCGGCAAGCTCGGCGTCGACCTGGGTGTCGACGAGGGCAGGGCGCAGGCCCGCATCTGCGTGCTCAACGCGCTGGCGGCGCTGAAGGGCGAGCTGGGTGACCTGTCGAAGGTACGGCGGATCGTCAAGGTCGTGGTCTTCGTGGCCAGCGCGCCCGACTTCACCGAGCAGCCCCAGGTCGCCAACGGGGCCAGCGACCTGCTCGCCGAGGTCTTCGGTGATCAGGGCAAGCACGCGCGCAGCGCGGTGGGGGTGGCCGCGCTCCCGCTCGACGCGCCGGTCGAGGTGGAGCTGATCGCCGAAGTCGGCTAAGTGGGCATATGTCACCATGACCGAGTGATGTTCTAGGAGGAGGTCATGTGACTGGATTGCCGCTTCCAGCCGAGCTAGCCGCCCGGGCTCGGGACGTCCTGGCCGGGCGGGTTCAGCCGGTGCCGGCGCGGGACGCCGCCACGGTGGTGCTCCTGCGCCCGGGGCCGGAGGTCTACCTGCTGCGGCGCAAGGCCACGATGGCCTTCGCCGCGGGCGCGTACGTCTTCCCCGGCGGCTCCGTCGACGCCCGCGACACCGACCAGGCCGTGGCCTGGGCCGGGCCGTCCCCGGCCGAGTGGGGTGAGCGTTTCCGCGCCGACGAGCGGCTGGCCAGGGGGCTCGTGTGCGCGGCCGTACGCGAGACGTTCGAGGAGTCGGGCGTGCTCCTGGCGGGCCCCGGGCCCGGCTCCGTGGTGGCCGACACCACCGGGGACGACTGGGAGGCCGACCGGCTGGCGCTGATCGACCGTAGCCTCGCCTTCGCCGAGTTCCTCGCCCGGCGCGGCCTGGTGCTCAGATCCGACCTGCTCAAGCCGTGGGCCCACTGGATCACGCCCGAGATCGAGCAACGGCGCTTCGACACCCGCTTCTTCGTCGCCGTGCTGCCCGAGGGCCAGCGCACGCGCGACGTGGGCGGCGAGGCCGACCAGGTGGTCTGGCAGCGGCCAGGCGCGGCGATCGAGCTGGCGCACAAGGGGGAGATCTTCCTGATGCCGCCGACGTACACGACGCTGAGCGAGCTGAGCGCGTACGACGGCGTGGCCGGCGTGCTGGCCGAGCACCGGGAGATCGAGACGATCATGCCACGGGCCGTGGAGATCGAAGGCGAGATGCGGCTGGTGACACGATGATCAGGGGGTTCAAGTGAGCGGGCTGCACATCCCGATCGACACGCCCGACGGATCCCGTACGACGCACGCCGAGAACCTGCTCGCCCCCAACCCGTCGGTGATGACGCTCGACGGCACCAACACCTGGGTGATCGGGGCCGGCGACGAGGTGATCGTCGTGGACCCGGGCCCCGAGGACGAGTCGCACCTGCGCCGCGTGGCCGGGCACCTGGGGGAGCGCCGGGTGACCCAGATCCTGCTCACCCACGGCCATTTCGACCACAGCGGCGGCGCCAAGCGCTTCGCGGAGCTGGTCGGCGCGCCCGTGCGCGCCCTCGACCCGCGCCACCGGCTGGGCGACGAAGGGCTCGCCGACGGCGACGTGGTGACCGTGGCCGGTCTGGAGCTCCACGTGTACGGCACCCCTGGCCACTCGTTCGACTCGCTGTGCTTCTGGCTGCCCGCGGACCGGGCGATGCTGACCGGCGACACGATCCTCGGCAGGGGCACCACGATCATCGCCCGCGACGGCGGCCTGGCCGACTATCTGCGCAGCCTCGACCGGCTGAGGGCGGTGGCCGAGAGCCTGGACGCGCGGGCGCTGCTGCCGGGACACGGCCCGGTGCTGCCCGACCCGATCGGCGCGCTCGACGGCTACATCGCGCACCGGCGGCAGCGGCTCGACCAGATCAGGGCGGCCAGGCAGCAGGGAGCGAAGACGCCGCGCCAGATCGTCAAGATCGTGTACGCCGACGTCGACCGCTCGCTCTGGCCCGCCGCCGAGATGTCGGTGGCGGCCCAGCTCGACTATCTGGACCGGTTGTAGAGCCGGTCGATGTCGAGGATCACCACGGCCTTGGCCTCGATGCGCAGCCAGCCGCGCTGCGCGAAGTCGGCCAGCGCCTTGTTGACCGTCTCCCGCGAGGCGCCGACGAGCTGCGCCAGCTCCTCCTGGGTCAGGTCGTGGTGGACCCGCGTGCCGTCGTCGGTCTTGGTGCCGAACCGCTCGGCCAGGTCGAGCAGCTGCTTGGCCACCCGTCCAGGCACGTCGGTGAAGACCAGGTCGGCCAGCACGTCGTTGGTGCGCCGCAGCCGCTGCGCGAGCGCGCGCAGCAGGTGGAGCGCCACCTCGGGCCGGCCGGTCAGCCAGGGCCGCAGGTCGTCGTGGCCGAGACCGGCCAGGCGCACCTCGGTCAGCGCCGTCGCCGTCGCCGTACGCGGCCGCGGGTCGAACAGCGACAGCTCGCCGAACATCTCGCTCGGCCCCAGCACGCTCAGCAGGTTTTCGCGCCCGTCCGGGGAGGTGCGGGAGAGCTTGATCTTGCCTTCCAGCACGACGTAGAGGCGGTCGCCCGTCTCGTTCTCGTGGAAGAGCGTCTGCCCCTTGGACAGCTGGACCTCGGTGATGCTCGTCCGCAGCGCCGCGGCGCTCTCGCGGTCCAGCGCGGCGAACAGGGGGGCCTTGCCCAGCACATCTTCGGTGTTCACTCTGCCTCCTCTGCTGCCATTGTGACTCACCCCACTCCGGGCGGCACACACAGGTTATGGGAATGCCGGAGTGTTCACGGCATGCCCGGTGCGTGGCGTCCCGGGGGAAACGTACAGGATGGCCGTGCCCGTTCTGTGACCGGCACCGAACCGTCTCAACCGGCGGCGCGTGACCGTCTCATCCGGCGGTACGCGGCGGTCTCAGCCGGCGGTGCGCAGCAGGCCGTCCACCGAGGCCACCGCCGCGGACATCGTGCGGCTGAGCAGCACGCGCAGCACGTCCACTGACTTCGGGCGGGAGGCGGGGTCGGGGTGGCGGCAGCGCTCGACCGCGATGCGCAGCGCGGGCGTCAGCGCGGCGGTGTCGCCGTGCTCGGCGCCGGTCGCGGCGAAGACCACCAGGTCGGCCCAGTCGCGTACGTCCCGCGCCTCGCGCAGGTCGTCGCCACCGTCGCCACCGTCGTCGCCGTCGTCGCCGGTCCGCCAGCCGATGAGCACCTGCCCGCGCGTGCCGAGCGCCACGCTCTCGGGGCTGAGCCGCAGCCCAGCGGTGCCGTGGGCGTGCAGCTTGGCCATGGCCGCCACACAGCTCACGGCCAGCCGGTGCAGCGCCTGGCCGCTCAGCGGCCCACCGGTCCTGACGAACTCCGCCAGCGTCGCTCCCTGATCGCCCACGGCCGACCCCCTTTCACGCGTCAGGTTGTACGCCGCCGAGGTTGTCCTGGGTTCAACGGCCGGCCAAAGCTTCTACTCTTGCCGCATGGCGACGAACGCGGCGGGGCGCAAGCCGGAGACCCAGCTCGCACTGGTGCGGCGCGCGCGCAAGATGAACCGCATCCTGGCGGAGACCTACCCTGACGCCCACTGCGAGCTCGACTTCAGCACCCCGCTGGAGTTGCTGATCGCGACCATCCTGTCCGCGCAGTGCACGGACAAGCGGGTCAACATGGTCACCCCCACCCTCTTCGCGAAATATCCCACGGTGGAGGACTATGCGGCCGCCGACCGTTCGGAGATGGAAGAGATCATCCGCTCGACCGGCTTCTTCCGCGCGAAGACCAACAGCATCATCGGCATGGCCCAGGCCGTCTGCGAGCGTTACGGAGGCGAGGTCCCCGGCAAGCTGAAAGACCTGGTCACGCTGCCGGGCGTGGGCCGCAAGACGGCCAACGTGGTGCTCGGCAACGCCTTCGGCGTGCCGGGGCTGACCGTCGACACCCACTTCCAGCGGCTCGTGCGCCGCTTCGGCTGGACCGAGGAGACCGACCCGGTCAAGATCGAGCACGTCGTGGCCGAGCTGCTGCCCAAGCGCGAGTGGACGATCTTCTCCCACCGGGTGATCTGGCACGGCCGCCGCATCTGCCACGCCCGCAGGCCCGCGTGCGGCGTGTGCCCGCTGGCCGCGCTCTGCCCCTCGTACGGGACCGGCCCCACGTCGGCCGCCCAGGCGGAGAAACTTGTCAGACCCGGCCCCTTCTCCTGAACGCGGGAAGTCATCGGGGGCCCCGCGTGTTGGAGGTTTCGTGACTCAAGTGCCCGACTGGCTGGAGACCCTGGCGGCGCAAGCGCAGCGGATCCACGTGCCCCGCATCCTCCGGCCACCAGCCGGGCGCGGGCGCTCCGCGGCGGTGCTGATGCTGTTCGGCGACGGTCCCAACGGGCCCGACGTGCTGCTGATCCAGCGCAGCACGCGCGGGCGCAGGCACGCCGGCCAGCCGGCCTTCCCCGGCGGCGGCGTCGATCCCGAGGACGCGGGGCCCGTCGAGGCGGCGCTGCGGGAGACCGAGGAGGAGACCGGGGCCGATCCGGGCGGGGTGCGCGTGCTGTGCACGATGCCCGAGCTCTACCTGACCCACAGCGACAACCGGGTCACCCCCGTGATCGCCTGGTGGCGCGAGCCGTCGGCCGTGCACGCCGCCTCGCCCGACGAGGTCGACTCCGTCGAGCGGGTGCCGATCGCCGAGCTGGTCGATCCGGCCAACCGCGTCACCCTCCGGCATCCGAGGGGCACGGCGGGGCCGGCGTTCCGGGTGCGCGGCATGCTGGTGTGGGGGTTCACCGCGATGCTGCTCGACACGGTGCTGCGGGAGGGCGGGCTCGAACAGCCCTGGGACCCCGACCAGGTCGAGGACCTGCCGCCGGAAGTGGTCGCCCTCGCAGCACGGGGCTGATCAGCGGGCCGATCGCAGCGCCACCCCGAGCGCGGCCCAGCCGGCCACGTCGGCGTCGCTGTCGCAGGCCAGCGCCCGCAGCGTCTCCAGCCCGGCCCGGTCGGGCGGCTCGCCCAGCACGTGCTGCAGCGCGTACGCGGCCCCGTACCTGACCCTGGCGTCCCGATGGCCCGCGAGGTCGATCACCGACGGCAGCGAGCGCGGATCGGCCAGATGCCCGAACGCGATCAGCACCGAGTAGAGCACCATCGCGTCGTCCTCGCTGGCGGCCAGATAGCGCAGCACCGGCAGCGTACGGTCCGCGAAGGGCCGCAACATGCCCATGATGTCCACGCCGAGCAGCCGCTCGGCGACGCTGTCCGCGGCGCACAACCGCCGTGCCTCGATGAAGGACTCCAGGTCACCGCGCTGGCGCAGCAAGGAGATCACGTGCCAGCGCAGGGGACCGTCGGGATCGGTGTCGCCCAGAGCTGCCTGGATGAGATCGTGCACTGTTCCCTCGTCCGGCGGCATACCGCTCAAGATAGCCAGCAGGGTGACGCCGTCCTGATCGAAGACGTGCACACTTGACCGTATCGCTGGTTACCTTTGAAGCGTGCGCGGTGATCTGCTTGACCTCATCTTGATCGGCCTCGTGATCGCCTTCGGCATCTCGGGTTACCGCCAGGGTTTCATCATCGGGGCGATGAGCTTCGTGGGGTTCGTGGGCGGTGCCGTGCTGGGCGTCTTCATCGCGCCCCCGATCTCCAAGGCCGTCGTCGACGGCGACACGCCGCAGGCGCTGCTGGCCATCGTGATCGTCTTCCTGGCCGCGACCATCGGCCAGTTCGCCTCCTCGACGCTCGGCGCCGTCGTGCGCAGCCACGTCACGTGGGAGCCGGCCAAGGTCGCCGACGCGGTGGGCGGCACGTTCGCCAGTGCGCTGTCCGTGCTGGTCATCGCCTGGCTGATCGGCTCGCTGATCGTCTCGACGTCGTTCAGCCCGCTGGTCGACCAGGTCAAGAACTCCGCGCTGCTGACCACGGTCGACGATGCCATCCCGCAGGGCGCGCGCAACTGGCAGCAGCCGTTCAAGAAGTTCATCGACCGCTCGGAGTTCCCGCCCGTCTTCGACGCGATCGGCGCGGGGCAGCTCATCGATGTGCAGCCGCCCGACCAGAGCGTGCTCCAGGGGCCCAACCTGCGGCGCGCCCGCCGCGCGATCGTCAAGGTCCAGGGCAACGCGGAGAGCTGCAACAAGCACATCGAGGGCACCGGCTTCGTCTACGCCCCCGGGCGGATCATGACCAACGCCCACGTGGTCGCCGGCGTCACCCGCGACCTCCAGGTCATCGACTCGGAAAACGTCCGCCACAACGCCATCGTGGTGCGCTACAACCCGCGCCGCGACATCGCCGTCCTCTACGTGCCCGGCCTCAA
The DNA here is from genome assembly GCF_040649755.1 of Nonomuraea sp. NPDC048882. Lineage (NCBI taxonomy): Bacteria > Bacillati > Actinomycetota > Actinomycetes > Streptosporangiales > Streptosporangiaceae > Nonomuraea > Nonomuraea sp. NPDC048882. The sequence continues at coordinate 297,932 of NZ_JBEZGB010000002.1, read as the reverse complement.
CCTGCCGCAGCTCAACTTCGACGGCGACGGCAGCCGCGGCGACAGCGCGATCATCGCCGGCTTCCCCAAGGGCAAGGGGTTCACCGCCGAGCCGGCCAGGATCGGCGGCCAGCTCGACGCCGAAGGCCCCGACATCTACCGCGAGAACACCGTGCGCAGGAAGGTCTACGCGATCAGGGGCCAGGTGCTGCCGGGCAACTCCGGCGGGCCGCTGCTCACCGTCAGCGGGCGCGTCTACGGCGTGATCTTCGCCGCCGCGATCAACGAGGAGCAGACCGGCTACGTGCTGACGGCGGAAGAAGTCGCCCCCGACGCCTCGGCGGGCCGCAACGACACCAGCCCGGCCAGCACGCAGGAGTGCGACTAGGGGAGTTTGCTCAGGATGAGCGCGATGGCCTCGCTGGGGTCGCTGTCCTGGGTCAGCCCTGAGGCCGCCTTGCCGACGGGGTCGTACGCGCCTCCGTACGACTGCGCCCTCGCCGCCCCCCGGCTGAACAGCGTCACCGCGCCGCGCCCGTTGCCGCGCTGCAGATGTGTCAGCCCGACGCAGATCTGCGCGAGCCCCTGCCACAGCTCGCGCTCCTCCTCGGGCGCGCACTTCCAGCGGCCCTCGAACACCTCGTGCGCGTTGAACGGCAGGCCCTCTTGCAGGAAGCGGCGGCCGTCGGCGAGCGCCTGCTCGGTGGTGGGGGCGTACTCGTCGGGGACCCGGGACAGGCCGGGGGAGCCGTAGGGGAGCGGCCTGCCGTACGCGTCGCGCGGTCTGGCGTTGCGCGGCCTGCCCTCGGGGTCGCGATCTCTCATCGGTCGGGCTCCGGATCGTTCAGCCAGCCGAGCAGTTCGGTGTCGAACACGTCGGGGATCTCCTCATGGGGGAAGTGGCCGGCTCCTTCAAGCAGCCGCCACCGGTAGGGTGCCGCCACGTAGCGGCTCGAACCCTGCGCCGTACGGGGCAGGACGCTCGGGTCGAGCGCCCCGTGCAGGTGGAGTGTGGGGGCCTCGACCTCCGTACGCATCGCCCTGGCGTAGCGGCGGCCGTCGGGACGCAGCTGGGAGCGGCCGAACCAGCGGTGATACTCCAGCGCCGAGTGCGCGACCGCCGGGATCCTGAACGCCTCCCGGTACGTACGCGACTCCTCCGGCTCCGGCCAGCCCGGCCGGGACCAGGTGTCGAGCAGCCGGCCGACCAGCGCCGCGTCATGGCGGGTGAGCCGGCGCTCGGGCAGCAGCGGAAGCTGGAAGCCGAGCCTGCGCCCGCTCACCTTGAGCTGCCCGAAGGGGTCGGTCAGCAGCGCGTTGCGCAGCCGCAGCGGATGGGGCGCCGACACGGCGACCAGCCGGTGCACGCACTTGGGGTCGAGCACGGCCATCGTCCAGGCCAGCAGCCCGCCCCAGTCGTGGCCCACCACGATCGCCCCGGTCTCGCCCAGCGCCCTGATCAGCCCGGTCGCGTCGGCGGCCAGCGTGGGCAGGTCGTAGCCGCGCGGCGGCTTGTCGCTGCCGCCGTAGCCGCGCAGGTCGGCCGCCACCGCCCGGAACCCGGCCCCGGCCAGCGAGGTCAGCTGGTGCCGCCAGGTCCACCAGAACTGCGGGAACCCGTGCAGCAGCAGCACCAGCGGCCCCTCACCGGCCTCCACGACGTGGAACCGGGTGCCGCCCGCGTGGACCGCGCGGTGCGTCCACGGGCCCTGGATCTCTACGACCGACTCGTCAGGTGCCATCGCGGGTCACCGGCTCGCGATCCGGGTCGAGCGCGGGCAGCGCCTGCTCGTCAGGCGTGGCGATCTCCTTGAGCCCCTTGATCGACCTGGCGGTGCGCTTCATCCCGGCCAGGCCCTTGAGCTTGCGGATCCCGATGAACACCAGCAGACCCGCGACCAGCAGGTAGAACACGGTCACGATGAGGAAGGCGAGCCAGGTGGGCATGACCTGGGCCAGCGCGTACGCGATCGTGAACGAGGCGAGGATCAGGCACAGGTGCGCCATGAAGGCGGCGGCGGCGAACAGCCCGCCGGCCATGCCGACCCGTTTGGCGTCGAATCTGAACTCGGCCTTGGCCAGCTCGATCTCCGAGCGGATCAAGGACGAGATGTGGCTGCTCGCCTGGGCGACCAGCGAGCCCAGCGATTCTTCTTCCTCGGGGTTCTGCGGCATGAACGTCTCCTATCGGGGCTCGGTGGCCGTGTCAAACATCATCCAGCGTGATGCGGCGCGTACTGACAGCCGGGCACCGCCGAACTTATCTGGCACGAGTCCCGCCGGCACTCTCAGAACTACCCGATGGAAGGAGATCGCGCCTGGGCTCGACCCGGCGGGCATGACCATGAGGGGGCCGAGGCTTTCCCGCTGGGTGTGTCGTACGTCTCTCGGGCACGGTTTCGGCCTGGGGCGGGGGCTTCCGGATATTTCCGGTATGCCCCGTATCCACGGAAGCCCCACGTCCCGAAATATCGGGACATGGGGCCTCTGTGATGTTTGTCGCTAGTCCTCCGCCTTGGCGGAGGGGAGCTTCTCCGAGATGAGGTTCATCACCGTGCTGTCGGCCAGCGTGGTGACGTCGCCGATGCTGCGGTTCTCGGCCACGTCGCGCAGCAGGCGACGCATGATCTTGCCGGACCGGGTCTTGGGCAGCTCGGGCACCACCAGGATCTGGCGCGGCTTGGCGATCGGGCCGAGCGTCTTGGCCACGTGGTTGCGCAGGTCGGAGGCGATGTCGTCGTTCTCCTCCGCCGAGCCGCGCAGGATGACGAACGACACGATGGCCTGGCCGGTCACCGGGTCAGTCGCGCCCACGACGGCCGCCTCGGCCACCTTCGGATGACTGACCAGCGCGCTCTCCACCTCCGTGGTGGAGATGTTGTGGCCGGAGACCAGCATGACGTCGTCCACCCGGCCGAGCAGCCACAGGTCGCCGTCGTCGTCCTTCTTGGCGCCGTCGCCGGGGAAGTACATCCCGTCGAAACGGCTCCAGTAGGTGTCGATGTAGCGCTGGTCGTCGCCCCAGATGGTGCGCAGCATCGACGGCCACGGCTCGCGTACGACGAGGAAGCCGCCGCCGCCGTTGGGGACGCTGTTGCCCTGGTCGTCCACCACGTCGGCGCTGATGCCCGGCAGCGGGCGCATGGCCGCGCCCGGCTTGGCCGAGGTCACGCCCGGCAGCGGGCTGATCATGATCGCGCCGGTCTCGGTCTGCCACCAGGTGTCGACGACGGGGCAGCGGTCGCCGCCGATGTGCTCGCGGTACCAGACGTACGCCTCGGGGTTGATCGGCTCACCGACGGAGCCCAGGACCCGCAGGCTGGACATGTCGTACTTGGCGGGGATGTCGTCACCCCACTTCATGAACGTCCGGATCGCCGTCGGCGCCGTGTAGAGCAGCGTGACCTGGTACTTCTGCACGATCTCCCAGAAGCGGCCGCGGTGCGGCGTGTCCGGGGTGCCCTCGTAGATGACGCTGGTGGCGCCGTTGGCCAGCGGGCCGTACACGATGTAGGAGTGACCGGTCACCCAGCCGATGTCGGCCGTGCACCAGTAGATGTCGCTGTCCGGCTTGAGGTCGAAGACCGCGTTGTGGGTGTAGGCCGTCTGCGTCAGGTATCCGCCGGTGGTGTGCAGGATGCCCTTCGGCTTACCGGTCGTGCCGCTGGTGTAGAGGATGTACAGCGGGTCCTCGGCGTCGTGGGGCTCGGCGGTGTGCTCCTCGCTCTGGCGCTCCACCACGTCGTGCCACCACACGTCCTTGTCGCCGGAGGCGACGTCCTGGCCGGTGCGGCGTACGACGAGGACGTGCTCGACCTGCGGGCACTCGGCGACGGCCTCGTCCACGGTCGGCTTGAGCGCCGACGGCTTGCCCCTGCGGTAGCCGCCGTCGGCCGTGATGACCAGCTTGGCGTCGGCGTCGTCGATCCGGCTCTTCAGCGCGGTGGCCGAGAACCCGCCGAACACCACCGAGTGGATCGCCCCGAGCCGGGCACAGGCCAGCATGGCGATCGGCAGCTCGGGGATCATCGGCATGTAGATCGCGATCCGGTCGCCCTTGCGCACGCCCAGCTCCAGCAGGGCGTTCGTGGCCTTGTTCACCTCACGCTGGAGGTCGGCGTACGTGAGCGTGCGGGTGTCGCCCTCGGGCTCGCCCTCCCAGTGGTAGGCGACCTTCTCGCCGCGCCCCTCCTCCACATGGCGGTCGACGCAGTTGTAGGCGACGTTGAGCTCACCGCCGACGAACCACTTGGCGAACGGAGGATTCCACTCGAGCGTCGTGTCCCAGCGCTTGGTCCACGTCAGCCGGTCGGCCGCCTGCTCCCAGAAGGCCAGGCGGTCCGCGGTGGCCTCGGCGTACGCGGCCGAGGTCACGTTGGCGGCGGCCGCCAGCTCAGCCGGTGGCGCGAACCGGCGATTCTCCTTCAGCAGGTTGGACAGCGCCTGGGTCTCGTTACCAGCGGGCTCCGGGGCCACCTCATGCTCCTTCTATGGCCAGATTGGACAGGTTCGTGTCCCACTTCACCAGCTCACGGCCTCCGTACACAAGAGGTCTAGACAGGTCTGTACCGTCCATACGGGCCGAGCGCGATCTTATCCAGGTGAATGACAAACGCTATTGAAACGTTGTCATCTCGAAATGGAGCTATGTAGTGGGGCGCGTTATGGGCGGATGATCGATAGCAATCCTCAGGCGTGCGGGGGCTCAATTTCCCGGTTTCCCGGGCGCCGGGCACCCGCTTCCCGAGCGTCGGCTCCGCCACTGACAGCCACCACCCGTGGCGGCTGCTCGCTCTTACCCATGGGTAAGGTCAGGTCTCGTGAGTGACCCCTTGGCCGTGATCGCCCAGTTCCCCGGCGTGCGGGAAGCGGTGGACGAGGCCCGCCAGGCGGTGGACCGGCTCTACCGCCACCGCGTACTGCGCCGCGCCAGCCCCGCCGTCTCCACGGAGTCGTCCCTGCGCGGGGCCCGCGCCTCGGCGGCCATCGAGGGCGTGGACGTGCCGCTCGACGCGTTGCGCCGCGACGAGGCGCACGACCCGCTCGTCCAGGGGGCGCTGCGGGCCTCGGCGGAGATGGGACGCCTGGGCTCGACCTGGCGTTCCGCGCCCAGACAGGTGCTGGCCAGGCTGCACGCGGTGGCCGCGGCCGGCCTCGCGCCCCAGGACTCGCTCGGCCGCCCCCGTTCGCTCGACGAGGCCCCCGACCCCCTCTCCCTGGGCCCCGCGCCCTCCGCCGCGGACGCCGCCGCCCGCATGGAGGGCCTGCTCGGGCTGCTCGAACAGCCCACGAAGGCGCCCGCCGTGGTGCTGGCCGCCGTGGTGCACGCCGAGCTGGCGGTGCTGCGGCCGTTCGGCACGGCGGACGGGATCGTGGCCCGCTCGGCCGGGCGGCTGACGCTGGTGGAGTACGGGCTCGATCCGAAGTCGCTGGTGGCGGTGGAGGTGGGGCACCTGGAGCTGCCGTACGGGGAGGCGCTGCGGGCGTACCTGAGCGGGACGCCGGAGGGTGTGGCGGCCTGGGTACAACACTGTGCCTCTGCGGTAACCCTGGGAGTGCGCGAGACGACTGCGATCTGTGAGGCCATGCAGAGAGGCTGACCGGGAAGCGCTGCTCGCCGGCCGCTTGGGATTGGCCGCTTGGGCGCGCTCGGGAGTTTGGACGCTTGGGCGCTTGGGCCTGAAACCGGGTCTAAAGGAAGAAATCTGACACAGCTGACGGCGTCTCAGTCATGAGACGCCGTCTGCAGTGCATCACACCGGGTTACCAAGCGTGCACCTCAATCCGTCGGAGCGGGTCAAGCCCGTCACGACGCGCCTCCCGCGGCTGGTCGCGCGTGGGTGCCCGGCTGATGCACCCGGACATGTAGTCCGGTGACACCTTTCTACGTCGGATTCGCCCTGATGGGAACCCCTCGAGTCAAGACCTTTACCCGCCTATGGCCTCTCGCCTCCTGGGCGGGGCTTGAAGGCACTCGCGGGGGTCGGTTATCAAGCCGTGACGATCACTCTCCGCGATCGTCTTTATGTGATCGTTATGGCGTTACGAAAAAACTTGGCGAAAATACGAGATTGCTCCTCGACGAAACTTGAGTGGATCGGGCAGCATACGGGGGTATCGCCAGAAACTGGAGCGAGCGTGCGGGGGATACCTTTGCGAGTCCCTTGCCAGGCTCCGGTGAAGTGATGAAAGCTTTCTTCTGAAACGGGACCGGCTCTACCCCCCCGGAGCCGGACCGATCAGGCGACCCCCGCTCTCCCCCCCGGCGGGGGTCGCCCCTTTTTCCCACCGTCTCCCCGCTTCGGCCTTGCCCTCCACGGCCTGCTTGCCGCGGTCTGCGGTCTGCTCCCTGAGGTCTGCTTCTCCCTGACATTCGCTTCGCACGGCCTGCTGCCCACGGGTCTGCGGTCTGCTTCTTCGGCCCGCTTTCTCCTACCTGGTCACTGCGGCCTACTCCCTGCGGCTTGCGACCTGCTCTCCGCGACCTGCCCCTACTCCTGATCCCTGCGGTCGTATATGTAGACCCGGCCGCGGCCCTCCGGCGCGCCTGCCCGCGCGATCATCCGGGTGCGGTCTCCCGACCTCCTCCCGACGCTGCCTTCACCGTCTCCCACAAGGAGCATCCACCTCCAGCACGGTCGCACCCGTGGCCTCCCACACCTCCCTCAGAATCGACTGGGCACGCCACACCCGCCATGCCTTGGTGAGCACCGCGCTAGCCCAGACAGATGCCGCACCGTCGCTCCGGACGGGTGCCGCATCGTCAGCTCAGACTGGGTGCAGTACCGCCAGTCCGGACGGAGCCATACCGCCAGCTCAAACAGATGCCGCACTGCCACGGACACACTTCGGACAGATGCTGCACCGTCGGTCCAGGCGGATGCCCCACCGCCAGTCCGGGCACATGCCCCACCGCCGGTCCGGACACCATCGGCTCACCTCTCGTATCGCCCGATCCAACCCACCTTGGTCCGCTACCGCGCCGACCCGTCTGACCTGCTACCTGCACAGTTCCGCACCGGCCCGCAATCCGCGCCGACCTGCCCTTGCTTGCAATCGGGTTAGCCCCGCACTGCGCCTGTAGCCCCCACTGACCTGCCCTGCCTTGCTACCCCCATCGATCCGCACCGGCCTGTTACCCGCGCTGACCCGCCTGGCCTGCAACCGCATCGACCCGCCGTGACCCGCAACCCACCCCGATCCGCGCTGCGCCTGTTACCCGCACCGGCTGCTCCGGCCCGTCAGCCTGGACTCGCCTCCTGCCTTCGCGCCCGCCCGCGCTAACTCGCACGTCGTCCTGAGCCGGTTTCCACGCACGATCACCTTCACCCACGCGGGCTGTCCTCACCCACGCCGGCCGCCTTCACCCACGTGCCGTCACCCTCACCCCTGCCACCCGTTATCCACAGCCCCCACCACCCACCCACCCGTAATCCCCAGAACCGCGTTCGGAGCCCCTCCACCTCCCGCCCTTCCACCAGAGTTGCCCTCCCAACCTCGCCCCGCCACCACCCACTTACCGATGCACCCACCGATGCACTGGTGGATCGATGCACCGGTGCGCCGATCGACGACTTACCCCCTTTCCGGCTGGGAGGCCGACCATGAACCGCCCGTTGGTCATCACCGAAGACCATGCCCTGCTCGACGACCTCGTCCGCATAGCCGCCGCAGCCGGCGCCCAGCTCGACGTGGCCCAGGTCCCCGCCCACGCCCGCCCCTTCTGGAACCTGGCCCCACTCGTCGCCATCGGCGCCGACCAGGCGGACGCGGTGGCCACGACCTCACCCCCGGCCCGAGACCAGGTCCTCCTCGTCACCCGAGACCCGGAAGACCAGGACAGCTGGCGAAAATGCGTGACGGTAGGCGCCCAGTCCGTCGTCACCCTCCCGGCCGACGAACGCCGCCTGGTCGACCTGTTCGCGGACGCCATGGAACCCGACCCCCGCTCAGGCTCCGTGATCTGCGTGATCGGCGGCCGGGGCGGAGCCGGCGCCAGCGTGCTCGCGGCCTGCCTGGCCCTGAGAGCGTCAGCCGACCACCTCCGTACCCTCCTCGTGGACGCCGACCGCCTGGGCGGAGGCATAGACGCCCTGCTGGGTCGCGAGGAGGCGCCGGGCGCCCGCTGGGGAGACCTGGTGGCCAGAGAGGGCCGGATCAATTCCAGTGCACTGCAGGCGGCGCTCCCCGCGTTCGGAGACCTGGCCGTGCTGTCCTTTCACAGAGGCGAGGTGCCGGCGATCCCGGCCCAAGCCATGCGTTCGGTCCTCGAAGCGGGCAGACGGGGCTTCGACCTCGTCGTGGTAGACCTGCCCAGACACCTCGACCCGGCCGCCATCGAAGCCCTGATGAGGGCGAAGACCACGCTGACGGTGGCCACGGCCGACGTGCGCGGCGTCCTGTCGACGGTCCAGATCCTGTCCGAGGTACGCAAGCACACCGCCGACGTACGCGCGATCCTGCGCCCGGGCGTCGTCGACGACGAGACGGTCATGATCTCTCTGGGCATCCCGTCCGCCGGCACCCTCCCCGACCAGCCCAGGCTCACCGCCACCCTCAACCGGGGCGAACTCCCCAGACTGGGCCCCCGCACCGTACTCGGCGCCCTGTGCACCTCCCTCCTGCGCGACCTGCTACCGACGCCATGACGACGCCCGATACCCTCCGCACCAGACAGGCTTCCCCACCCTCCGACGGCGTCGTCTCACCTGACCTGGTCGAAGCCGTCCGCATCCGCCTGGCCCGTACCGGCGTGGAGCCCAGCGCCGCCCAGGTGGCCGTGGCTCTGCGAGCCGAGAAGTCGGTGTACGGCGACGCGGAGATCCTCGCCGTCGCCCGAGCCCTCTGCGCCGACCTGATCGGCGCAGGCCCGCTGGAGCCCCTCCTGGCCCGGCCCGACGTAACGGACGTCCTGGTCAACGGCCCCCGGGAGGTGTGGATCGACGACGGCACCGGCCTGCGCCGCACCTCCGTCACCTTCGCCGACGACGGAGCCGTCCGCAGACTGGCACAACGCCTCGCGACCGCCGCGGGCAGACGCCTGGACGACGCCTCCCCTTACGTGGACGCGCGCCTTCCAGGAGGCGTACGCCTGCACGCCGTACTCCCACCCGTAGCCTCCGGCGGCACCTGCGTCTCCCTGCGCCTGCCCCCACGCCGCACCTTCACCCTGACAGACCTGGTCGCCGCAGGAACGATCGCCCCAGCCGCGATCCCGGTGCTCACGGCCATGGTCACCGCCCGGCTGGCCTTCCTGGTGACCGGCGGCACCGGCACAGGAAAAACTACTTTGCTGTCCGCCCTGCTCTCCCTCGCCGACCCAGGCGAGCGCCTCCTCCTGGTGGAGGACTCAGCCGAACTCCGCCCCCTCCACCCGCACGTCGTCCGCCTGGAAACCCGCCCAGCCAACCTGGAGGGCGCGGGCGGGGTGGAGCTGCGTGATCTCGTACGCCAAGCACTCCGCATGCGCCCCGACCGCCTGGTGGTCGGGGAGGTGAGAGGCGCCGAAGTAGTAGACCTGCTGGCCGCCCTCAACACCGGACACGAGGGCGGCTGCGGCACCCTCCACGCCAACACGGCCGCCGACGTACCCCCACGCCTGGAAGCCCTGGGATGCGCGGCCGGCCTGACCAGAGAAGCCGTACACAGCCAGCTCGCAGCAGCCCTGGACGCAGTCATCCACCTCACCCGCAACCGCTCAGACGGCCGCCGACGCATCGCGGAGATCTGCCTCCTGTCCAGAACACCCTCGGGCCTCGTCGAGTCGATTCCAGCCTTGACCTTCACCCCCACAGGCCACCCCCACCCCGGCCCCGCCTACGAATACCTAAAAACCCAAACCCACCCCCCACCCCCACCCAACCTCCCACCTCGTTCGCCCTCGCCCAGCTCCTCACCCCGCTCACCCCGGCCCAACTTTTCGACCCGCCCCACCTCCACCCAGCTCTTCAACCACGAACCTCAGCCCAGCACTCGACCTGGAACTCCGACGGCGCCCAAACTCAGCACCCGGCTTAGCGTCGCACCCGACGTAGCGTCCGGCGGCGACCTTCGACCCAACACCCACCCAATTCCCCTCGCGAAGCGAACCCCATGACCAGCGCATTTCTAGCCGCACTGTCCACAGCGTGCGCCATCTGGCTGTGGACAGGCCCCACCGTGGCCACCACCCGCCTGAGCAGACTCCTGAGGCCCTCACATGACTCCAACCGGCCGCACAACGCATCCCTGTCCAAGCTCCTCACTCGTCCCAGCCCTGCCCGCCGAGCCGAAGCCTGGCGACGAGTCTCGATCGAGCTGTGCCAGTCCCTGTCGGCGGAGCTCTCCGCCGGCCGTACTCCAGGCGAAGCCCTCACCAGAGCCGTCACAGCGGTGGAGTTCCCCGACCCCGACCTCCTCCGCCCGATCATCGCCGCAGCCAGGGACGGCGGCGACGTACCAGCAGCATTGACCTCGTCGGCCCCACCTCAGGGAGGCGAGGGCCTACGTCAACTGGCCGCCTGCTGGGAAGTCGGCACCACGGTCGGCGCCAGCATGGCCTCCTTGGTCGACCGGGTGGCGCACACGTTACGGGTGGCCCAAGCCCACCGCCAGGACGTCGCCGCACAACTGGCAGGCCCACGCACCACAGCCAGAATGCTGGCTCTACTCCCAGCCCTCGGCCTGCTCATGGCAGGAGCCCTGAACATGCACCCCCTGGACTTCCTGTTCGGCAGCATCCCGGGCTTCATGTGCCTGATCGCGGGCATCGCCCTCGACGCCTGCGGCCTGTGGTGGACCAACCGCATGGCCACCCAAGCCCAAGCCTGACCTCACCTCAGCCGCCCTCGACTCGAACCGCGTCCGCCCACCCTGTGTTGGCTCCGCGTCCGCCCACCCCGTGTTGGCTGACCGGTGCATTTCCACCTCACCCCTGCATGAACACGAACACGAACCTCCACCACCGCCCGACAACGAAGGCGCCGAGTTCACGATGATCCAGCTGCTGTCCGCTCTGTGCGCCGGAATGGCCGCCTGGCTGTGGTTCTCCTCAAAGACCCCCACAGAACGCCTAGCCCGCCTACACCCACAGACCGATGCACCACGCACCCCCACCACACCCCATCCCCAACATCCCCAAAGTCCCATAAGCCAGTCCAACCACCACTCCCCAGATGGCAACCAGCCCCCTCCGTGGCTCACCACCCAAGACCCACGCCGCCGCCCGAGCCGCAAAACCCTGCTCATGGCCACCTGCACGGGCCTGATCTCCGGACTCCTGATCGGCGGCTACACCGGCCTGGCAACTGCCGTCGTCATCACCCCGGCAACGGCACTCGTCCTCCACAGAAAGGAACCCCAGCAGAGCCACCACGACCGCCGCCGCATCACCACAGACCTGCCCTTCGCCGCAGACCTGATGACCGCCTGCCTACGAGCGGGCCGCCCTGTGAGCACCGCCACCGAAATCACCGCCACCGCGATAGGCGGCCCTCTGGGCGAACGCCTGACCTGGGTGAGCAGCCAACTACGTCTTGGAGCGGACCCCGAACCAACCTGGGCCGCCCTGGCCGCAGATCCCGCCATGGGCCAGCTGTCCCGAGCCATGAGCCGAGCAGCTCAGAGCGGCGCCCCCGTAGCGGACGTTCTGACCCGCCTGGCAGACGACGCCAGGGAGGCAGCGCGAGCCACGTCCGTCGCCGCAGCAAGAAGCGTAGGCGTCAAGGCAGTAGCCCCCTTGGGCCTGTGCTTCCTCCCCGCATTCGTCCTGCTCGGCATCATCCCGGTCATAGCCGGCTTGGCCTCCACCATCACCCTCCCATAACGCCCCCATCCGACCCCCGAACCTGCGACCCCCGAGCCCGACCCGCGAAACCCCGAACCCGCGAATGACGAAGGGCGCGGCTCTTCCTCACCGGTGACAGACCCTGAACTGCGCGCACCCAGAGCGCGAGCCACACACGAATCCTTTGAGGCCATAGCCAAGCGCCGACTACGTTGATCCGACATGGGTCGAAGCCGTCCTCCCCGCCGCCTTGTCGTGGGATCGCTCACCTACCACTGGAGAGCAGGTCACCGTCACGAGCGCTACCAGGACGAAGCAGATCTCCCACGGAACGACGACTGCCGGGAGGTTCTGAGTCTCCGGCAGGCGGGGGCCCGGGGCCGGTTGGTGATCGTCTTCCGTAAAGGGCCCGGCCGTCTGGTCAACGACGGCATGTTCCACGACGGCGGAGTGCTACGAACCAGCGACCGCGCCTACCTCAACCTGCACCGCCCAGGGGTCGCCCGTGCCTTGCTGGACGAAGCCCTGGAACGCGGCCACGACTTCGCACCTGCCGAAACAATCGAAATCGACGGGTGGGAACTCATCGACGGCGCGCTGAGACGCCTGCGCCCACCCGATCAGCCTGCACCGCAGGATGATCAACCCTGACCATCCAGACCCGCAACGGAGGTAGCCACCGCTCCGCTGGTAGACCTCAACAACCCAGGTCAGACAGTCCCTGAGAACGAGCTACCCCGAGGACGAAGAAACCCCGATGGACAGAACCCCGACGGACGCGCGAGGTGTTCGGCCACCTTGTCCGCCTGCACCTTGTCCACCTGCACCTTGTCCACCTACTGCACGAGCCGACCCCGAAGTGCGGTGAGATCCCCGTCCTCCAGCCCGTGCGCACGCAGATGAGCTTCAACATCCAACCCATCCAGCGCGCCCAGTAGAGCAGCCCGGGCGGTCGTGTTCTTACTCGCGAGGATGTCGCGAATCTTCTCGGTCTGGTCATCAATACCGAGCACCTCGAACAGCGGCGGCAGCCGCTCAGTGCTCAGCTCGTAATCCGACGCGATGTCAGCAGGCGCCACCCCGGCCAGAGCCAGCAACAACATCACGACGAGCCCGGTGCGATCACGCCCAAGCCCACAATGAACGAGCACTCCGCCCGGCCGCGCACGAGCAACGGCCGCGACAGCAGCCGCGCACTGCCGCGCCTTCCGCTCGATGAAGACCCGGTAGTAGAGCGGCGAACCATCGAGCTGGTTGTCCCACAGGTAGTTCCAGAACGCAGCATCCGCGGCATCATCCAGCGGTACGCGCACAGTGGTCAGGCCGGTCGGCCGATCCCACTGATCCTCCCGCCGTTCGTCGTCGTTGCGCAGATCGACCACCGTCCGAACGCCGTGTCCGACGAGCGCCGACCACCCCTCTGAAGTCAGCCTTTCCGGATTGTCCGAACGAACTACGGCCCCACCACGAATCGCGCCGCCTCCGGCCACCGGTATGCCGCCGAGATCCCGCACGTTGAAGCATCCCTCCCAATCGAGATGCCGTACAACGTTCACAGAGCCCTCACCTGCAGAAACCGCACCCACTTCGGGCATATGCGTGGATTCCTTCATGCATGCTCAGACGCGCCTCCGCAGACCTTTGTTGTCTTGCGCCAATCAATTAGGACCGTCCGCCAGACACGGTGACGCCAGCCGCCAGCCGCACCCCGCCCCGTTATCCACAAGCGAGCACTCAACGCCGCACTTATCCCCAGAAGAAGGATAGGCGGCTGTGGATAGAGAAAAGAGATCGCTTATCCCCTGGTCGGGGGGTTGTCGTGTGTCTGACCTGCGGAAAGACGGGAAGGGGGGAATCGGGGTGTCTCGTAGGGTCTCGCTAGTGCTCACTGTGGCTGACTGTTCGCGGGCCATACACGGGCCAAGCTTTCGGGTGGTGAGCTGGGGTTTTCCGGCTACGCGCCTCTCCCCGTCGTAGCCTTCCCGTCTGTCGTCGCCCACCTGCCGGGAAGCGTGCCGGGGCTTGGGGGGAAAGATGGAGCTCCCTACTGGAAGAACGATCTTTCCCCCCAAGCCCCGGCATGCTCGGCTTTGGTGTGGGGCGACGACAGGAGGGAAGGCGGGTCCCCACCGCAACCCTTCAACAGCCTTCAAGGTCAAGATCATCGCCATCCCGGAGTCTGAGCCCCCGCCGGAGGCGGGGACCTTCAGGCCTTGCCGCGTTCTACGGTGAGTCCAGCGGGCCAGAGGCACGCAGTGCGGTGCCCCGCCCGAGGGGGTTCCCAAAATTAAGAACTTGTAGTTTCAGGGGCTAGCATTCCATGCAACCTCTCGCGCGCAATGTGAACTTCCGGGATTCTCTCCCATTGCTTCGTGCGGTTAAGGATCTCTCGTACGCGCGTATTAACGCGGGCTGAGCTGATGAAGGGCAATGCCCGTGTGAGCGTACCCATGTATTCGGCCGTGAGACCTGGGCGACCTGCTCTGATGGCGGTCTGAGCTTGGCGGCCTAGATATTGGGCCTGGAATAGCGGTGAGTACTGGCCCATAGCATCAGCGGCTTTGCGGAGGAGGACATTGGCATGATCGTACTCCCCCAACTGGCTCAACCCGATAGCGACGTCGCCACCAAGCGCTGCCTCGGCAAATGGGCTCAGCCCGTGCGCGTCTAGAGCCGTTTCGAGCGCATTCCTCGCGTCCCGATCATGGCCTCTGATGCTGACCAGCGCACGCCCTAGTCGCATGTAGAGACTGGATGCCCTGCTGGCGGGTAGATCCGGAATCCGTAGCCCTCGCTGAGCGTACTGAAGGGCGCGTGTCGAGTCGCTCCGGTAGAGAGCTACTCGGCTCAAGGCGTCGTAGGCGCGGGCCTGCGCCGGGAAGTCCTGCGCGTGATGGGCAAGCTCAAGTGCAACGGTGCCTGCATGCTCAGACTGAGCTAACTGTCCAGCGTCGTAAAGCGTGACACTGACCTGGTACATCAAATCTGAGGCTGCTTCTTGGAGCTGCGTGCTCAGAGACGAAATACGCAGAGCACCCACATGTCTGGTGTGCACGAGAGCGCGAGATATCAGAGGCATTCCGCCGAGCTCGTATCGGCTACGCGCCAGACTGTCAGTCAGAGTCCTTACATAGTTGTGATCAAGGTAAGGGTCAGCGTTGGCAGTCGAAGGCACGAATACGACAGAGGCGGCGGCGGCCAGAAACTCCCTGCGCTCCACAGGTTCCTCCACAGATGGCGAGAAGCGAACCTCCCAACCGACCCGCGAGAGAAGCTCTTGTGCTCTGGCCAGCCCTGTATCGGCGACGCCCCGGCAGACCTTTGAGATCCAAGCTTGAGACACCCCCAACTGTTTGGCGAGCTGGGTCTGTGTCCAGCTCCGCTGTTCCATGATCGCCTTGAGCGCGTCGGGGAGAGTCCGGACTTCCACTAGCTGAGCGTATAGCGGAGAGGTATTGGCTTCACAGAGTTCTTTTCCTCTGAGGAATACCCCCGCTGGTCTCGCGAAAACTGAAGCGAGAGCATGGCAGCCCCAGTGAGAACCATCACACCAACACGTGACGGCATCCACGGGTGATCTGCCAGGAGCTGAAACGGCCCCGGCCCCGGTGCACGAACACCGGGGTAGTCCCGGGGCCTTGATCAGGAATGAGGTCCTGACCCATGGCACAGCATAAGGCGAGAGACGGAGCGGGGAAGTACGGCAAAGACAGCCGTACGGGGTTGGATGCGGATCTGCTGGGGCATCGCGCGAAGGTGCAGCCTCCGGCCGTGGTTCCGGCGGTGCCGAATGTGGCGCGGATGTATGACGTGTTGCTGGGGGGTAAGGACAACTACGCGTGTGATCGGGCGGCGGTTCAGGGGGTGTTGCGGTCGAATCCGGCTGCGAAGCTGTGCGCGCTGGAGAATCGGGCGTTTCTGTGTCGTGTGGTGCGGTTCCTGGCTGGGGCGGGTATCCGGCAGTTCCTGGATATCGGGTCGGGGTTTCCGGGTGAGAGCAACGTGCATGAGGTGGCGCAGCGGGAAGCGCCGGATGCGCTCACGGTGTACGTGGACTATGACCCTGTGGTGCTGACGCATGCGCGGGCGCTGCTGGCGACGGATGCACGGACGGTTGTGGTGTGTGAGGACATGCGGCGTCCGGAAGAGATTTTGGCGGGCGCGGCGGGTCTGCTGGATTGGCGTGAGCCGGTGGCGGTGCTGCTGGTGGCGAGCCTGCATTTCGTGACGGCGGCGGATGATCCGTACGGGATCGTGGCGACGCTGATGGGTGCGACGGTGCCGGGGAGTTATCTGGTGGTGTCGCATGTGCTGGAGACGGCGGGTACTCGTGCGGCGGTGGGCGGGTATGAGGGGGCGTCCGCGCCGGTGGCGCTGCGTACGCCTGAGGAGATCGCGCGGTTCTTCGGGGTGGCTGGGACGGATCTGGTGGAGCCGGGTTTGGTGCGGGTGCCGTTGTGGCGGCCGGAGATGCATCCGGAGTTTGCGTGCAGGGACGCCGAGCTGGTGGATGTGCTGGGCGGCGTGGGGCGGCGGGCGTGATGGCGCGGGCGCTGGTGGCGAGTCCGGCTGGTGAGCTGGCGCGGGCGTTGTCGGCGGAGCTGGGGCGGCGTGGTATCGCCTCTCAGGTGTCGGAGTGCGAGGGGATAGCGCTGGTCGGGGTGTGGTCGGTCGGGCTGGCGGTGTGGTGTGAGTGGAGCGGCAGCGGGTGGCGTTTTCGGTGGGGTGTGGACGCGTCGGGTCCTGGGGGCCGGTTGCGTTACACGGCTTGTCCGGGGTCGGCGGTGGAGACGGCGGGGCGGCGGATCGCGTCGTTGTGCAAGGACCGGCGGAGGTGCGGAGGTGAGTGAGGATCCGGGGTATGTGCTGGTGCGGCGGGATGCGTGCGGCCCGTTCGTGCAGATCCGGTATGGCCTGGATGTGCTGGTGAGTGTGCGACTGGAGGTGTGGGCGGGCTTTGTGGATGCCGTCTGCGGTGGCCGGTACGTGCCGCAGCGGCTGCCGGAGCGGCGGGGGTGGGTGAGGTGCACGCTCGATGAGCGGTGGGAGGTGCCTTCGGATGCGCGGCTGGTGGTGACTCCGGTGGGGTGGCGTCCGAAGGTGTTCGAGGTCCCGATGAAGGTGTGGAAGCGGTTCGAGGGTGCTGCGCGGAGTGAGGCTTTCGCGGGTCTGGGCGTGGAGTGGACAGGTGGGCCGGAGACGGGCGGCGGTCAGCCCTCCAGTTCGGAGCAGCCCGAGGCGACGTAGGCCGTGGGCCCTGTGTGCATGCTCGTGTGTCCTTGGTGATCGGCTGAAAGGGCGCGTGCTTCTCTCTCCCGCGCGCGTCCGTGGGGCCGGTCGATTCCCCCTGGTTGACCGTCGCCGCTCGCTGGTGACGGCTGGCCCGCGACCGGGGGTTGGCGGCCCCCGTCTGGGTCCCTGGGCGGGGGCCGCTTCATGAAGTGGGCGAAGTTCACGAGAGGAGTCCTTCGTGGGTAAGTCAGGTAACCGTGCGCGGTGCAAGAGGTCGGGGAAGCTGTGTTTCGTTTTGGAGGGTGAGGTGCTGCGCGAGTTACGGAGCATCCGTGCCAATGCTAGATGGCGGCCTTACCCGCTGGTGGGGGGTCGCACGTTTAGCCGGATCGCAAAAGGAGCGTGGGCGAGTGGTTCTGCCTCACCAGATTCAGGCCATAGGAGTTATGGCCTTACGTGTCACTGGAGTTGAGCCTGAGTGGGCGATTCGGGGCCGCGTGTATTCGATGACGCTGGTGAAGGGATCAAGGGTTCTCAGGTACACGCTCTATCTTCCGGTCAACGGGCTGAGGCGGGAGTTCTACAGCCTGACGATCGACGGTGAGGAGATCGACATCGGGAGCGTGGGGGAGGCTATGCGGGAGTTTGCCGGGAAGAGCCGTGAGAGCAGGCTTCCGGCGTCTGCCCCGCAGAAGACCCCGCAGCAATTACGCCGGGGGGTCGTCATGCGGAACTAGGGGCGTGGAGAGAACTTCCTGCGTGATGCGCCGTTGGTCGAATCTGGCCCCATCCGCAGGGGTGGGCCGTGGAACGCAGTCCGTCAAAGGAAGGGCAAGGATATGGAAGGGGAAGGGAATGAGCGCGAGGCTGACTGAAGTCGTTGCTGAGCCGGAGGAGTTGACGGAGGTGGAGGAGACCGAAGAGAGCGCCGAAGAATTGTCAGAGGTGGCGACTAACGACCACTGAACGATTTAGCAGTCAACGGCCCCCGTCCATCATCCCGGACGGGGGCCGCTCTTATGACGTGGGCGGAGTGTCCGCCTGGAGTGCGAGCCGGGAACAGGTGGCCGGGGGATGGACTGTCACCGGGGTTTACGTGTGGTCGAGCGAGGTCAGCGGTCGGTGTCGGTGAGCGCCGGGCGCTCGTGGGTCTGGTTAAAGGGACGCAGTCCCGGTCCAGATCCGGTCCGGTGTGAACGACGCCGATCGCCTTCGCTCGACCCCAGCCCGGTACACCCCCTCACGGGCAAGTCAGGTTCGTGCGCGCGGATGGTGCGCAATCCCAGCACGGGCGCACACCACGCCAGGCATGGTTCGCGGGCGGGGCGGGACGGTCCGCAGCGGGCTAAGCGCCTCCGCAGGGGGTCTGGGCGTCGGTGGGTGCGGGGCGGTTCGGCGGCCGGGGGTGAGGGCGTGCCGTCGGACGGCGCGGGCGAGCACGGCGCGCTAGCGCCGCGCGCAGTCCCGTGTCCGGTCCGCCGGCGCGTCCCGATACCCCCGGGTCGCCTGGGCGCGGTACCGGGGTGACGGTGAGTGCTCTCGACGATCCCGCATGGCCGCGCGGGGTTTGGTTGTTGGCCGCGAGCGGAGCAATGCGGCCGGGGCGCGAGCGCAGCGATGCGCCAAGGGAGGGGGCAAGGGGAGGGCAGCGCCCTCCCCCTTGGGGAGGGGACCGGGGAGGGGCACGACCCCTCCCCGTGGGCGTGGCCGGGAGTGGAGTGCCGGGTCTGCCGATCGCCTGGGTTCTGGAGTGTGTAAGTCCGCTGTCCCCCTTCTTGAGGATGGGGGCGGTGACGCGGGCGGGTGTGGGGGGTGGGTGGCGGGCTGCGTCCCCGTGATCACTCATATCAAGATCGTTCCCGCGGGGGTGGCCCGGCTCGGCCGGGCGCTTGATCTAGTAGGGAAACTCATCACACAGCACCGCGTCGGGCCTGGGCGGGCTGGGCGGGCTGAGGGGGGCGCGCTCGCCCGACCTCGGGATCGGGCCGGGCCAGCGCTCGGGCGGAGCGGAACCCCCTCAGCCTCCAAACCGCCCGTCTACGGATAGTAGTCGTCCGGTTGCGGCGAGCAAAAGGGCTTATAGCAGGCGTGGAGTTTCTAGGCGTGGCTCATGCCGTACCGGTATCGCGCTGAACTATTCGAACACATATTCGAGTACTGCTTTCCAGAGTGGGGGTCATAGGGGCCCCCGGGATGGGAGGCACAGATGCGGTTCCCGATCGACACGAGTCAGCTCGCCTTCACGGTGACGTCCCCGCCGATGGCGGCGAAGGACTTCGCCACGAAGAAGGTGAAGGTGACCGAGGACGGTCAGCCGGTCATGGTGGTGAAGCTGCTGGCGATGGACGGCACCGACTCCACCACGATCAAGTTCAACATGCCGGGTGAACAGCACCACCTGACGCCGGGCATGCCGGTGCGGGTGGAAGGGCTCGCCTACGGCATGGCCAAGGACGGCGATGTCCGGTGGTGGACGGCTGCGGCGGTGGTGCCGATGCACGCGGCCGGTGCTGCGGCCGGTGCTCCGGGGGGGCGTAACCCGCACGGGGCGGCCGGTAGTGGGGCGGCCGGGGCTGGGTCGGCTCGGCACTCGACGGCTCGTCCGGGTGAGGGCGAGGGCTGATGGATCTGGTCATCGGTCCGGCCGGTACCCGGGTCCATCTGTGGCGGGTGCCGCACGGGTGGCCGCTGCTGAGCTTCACCAGCTTCACGGGACAGCTCGTGGTGGTCCGGGTGGATCATCTGTCGCCGGGGGTGGCGCGCTGGTTCGCCGCGACGCTGGCACAGGCGGCTGAGGCGTTCGCCGGTGAGGTGGACGGCTGCGCGGAGATCGCGGCGGGTGAGCCGGGGTGGCTGCGGCGGGCCGGTACGGCGGAGCTGTCCGGCGCGATGCCGGTGGACCTGGGCGACCCTGCCGGGGCGGCCGGGGTGCCGTCGCTGACGCACTGGCCACCGACACCAGAGCGCGGAGGCCCGTCATGAGCGCCATGTTCGGGCCGCAGGTTCCGGGGCGTCCCTCCGGCCTGCCCCCTGCGCTGGAGACCCCGGCAGTCCCGATCCGGGCACAGTCCACGCCGGGGTCCCGGCTGACGGTCTACCTGCTGCGTCCGGCGTGGCTGTGGCGGCGTGAGCTGGCGCTGACGCTAGCCGTGCTCGCTGCGGTGGGCGGTAGCTGGCTGGTCGGGGACTGGCTGTTCGCGGTGATGATCGCGGTCAGTCTGGGATCTCTGCTGAGCGTGCCCGACGTGCGGAGCTGGCTGGCCGGTCTGTTGTGGCGGGCGCGGGTGATCCGGCGCTGGGATGCCGCGTGCCGGTTCGCGGGCTTGGCCACGCACAACGATCGGGTGCCCCGGATCGTGGTGGCGGTGCGGACTCCGGCTGGGGAACGGCTGCGGGTGCGGCTGCCCAAGGGCGGCGCTGCGGTGGATGTGGCCGATCGCGGGCCGTGGCTGGCCTCGTCGCTGGAAGCCTCCCGGGTGGAGGTGGAGGCCGATGAGGACAACGCCCGGTTCGCGGAGGTAGAGGTGATCCGCCGTGATCCCCTCGACGGCTTCGGGGTGCTCACCTGGCCCTGGGCACCGGCTCCGGATGAGGGGTGGGTGGCCAGTGCCTGGGATCCGGTGCCGGTGGGGCTCGGCGAGACGGGCGAGCTGGTGACGGTCGCGCTGCTGGGCAACGCCAGTACGCCGGAGATCGGGCGGGGGGCGCAGCGGTGAGCGTGCATGTGCTCCTCGGAGGTGCCCCCGATGCGGGTAAGTCCGTGGCGCTGCACACGCTGACGGCGGGCCTGATGCTCGACCCCAACACGCAAGGGCTGTTCATCGACGGCAAGGGCGGGGTGGAGCTGGCCGCGTGGGAGAAGGTGGCCCATGGCGGGGTGCGCTGCGACATCGACAGCGCGACCGAAGGTCTGGAGTGGGCGCGCAAGCGGATGGACGAGCGCTACGCCTACCTCAGCTCGGCCGGTGCCCGGAAGATCACGCGCGGAATGGGCTTCGGTCTGCTGGCCGTGGTGATCGATGAGCTGTCGGCGTTCACGCTCCACCCGGACAAGAAGAAGCGGGAAGCGTTCCTGGTGCCGCTGCATGATCTCGGCGCGCGGGGCCGCGCGGCGGCGGTGCGGGTGATCGCGGCGACGCAGAAACCCGGCAGCGACGTGGTGCCGACCTACATCCGGGATCTGTTCGATATCCGGTGGGCGCTGCGCTGCACCACCAAAGAGGCTTCGGACACGGTGCTGGGCTCCGGCTGGGCCGCACGCGGCATCGACGCCTCAACCATTCCGCTGGAGGCGGCCGGGGTCGGCTACCTGCTGGCCGGGCGCTCCGGCCCGGTCCGCGTCAAAGGGTTCCACCTGTCCGACGCGCAACTGTCGGACCTGGCGGCGTACGCGGCTGAGCTGCGCACCGCCGCCGCCTGGGAGTGAAGGCGGGTCTGCCGGCTTCGCTCACCTGGGAAAACACGCAAGTTCACATCCAACAACAGGGGATCAGTCCCCGCATAGAGAGGAATCACCATGTTCAAGACGTCCACGCTGTTCGCCGCATCCGTCATCGCCGCGCTGGTGGCCGTGAGCCCCCTCACCTCCTCCTCGGCGAACGCCACCAGCACGACCAGTACCACGACCAGCGCGACGGGCAGCACGGCTAGCGCGAGCACGACCAGCGCGACCAGCGCGACCGGGAAGGCGCGGGCGTCGGCGTGCCGGAAGATCGTCATCACCGGCGTCCGGGTCGCCGTGCGGGAGTTCGCGTTCACCAACGGGGACGTTCTCCGGGTCCGCGACACCGGGAGCACGCTGACCTCGTGCGGGGTTTTGCGGGGCGGCGGCGCGAACGGTTACGCCGACAAGTGCGGTCGTACCGGCCACGATTGGTTCCAGGTGATCATCCCGGCCACCCGCAACTGGCTCGGGCAGAGCGTCACGCGGGGTTTCGTGCCCGTGACGTGCGCTCGCGTCCGCTGACGAGTGTGCTCGTGCCCTAGCGGCTGCGGGGCCGCGTAGAAAGCCGGTGAGCTGCCCGGAAGGTCATCACCGACCGGGCGGCTTTCCGGAAACGGCAATTACCTGCGGAAATGTCGCGGAGAGATCGAACCAATCGGGTGCTTGGTGCGTATAACCGGTATCTGACAAGCCCTTACCACTGTGGCGAAGGGTGCATGTAAGGCCGGGATGATCCCGCGTGATGGGAGCGGGAGCGGACCGGTGCCGAGACACGAGGGAGAGGACGCACAGTGAAGGTCTGGACGATCACAGGCCGGGAAACCACGCCGGTGGAGATCAGCGACGAATATGCCGCTGAGCGCTTCGTGGCGTGGCTGTTTAAAGCCGGGCGGGCGGAACTGGAGCACACCTTGAAGACGTTCGCGCACGCGCCGTGGAGGGACGGCGGGCTGGGCGCGTCCTTCCTGGAGGGGCCGGAAGACCTCGACGCGTTCGCGCGCGTGGTGCGGGAGCGGTGGCATCCGCTGACGGCGGGCGAGGCCGCAGCGAAGTAGCCACCCGAGGCCGGGGCGATCGGTGAGGTTCCGGCACGGATCGGGGACGCGACGCAGCCAACGAGGGGCGGGCCGGTGGGGACCCGCCCTTTGGCGTCTGCGGGACAGGAGCTTGTCAGATGAGTACGACGTTACAGACACACGTGCGGACACAGACGGTGCTCGGGCAGATGATCGCCCGGGTCGCCGATGAAGACGCCTACCGCCGATGGGCCGGGCAGGTGGAACGGGCCGGGCACTGCGTGCGGCCGATCCAACTGGCCGGATCGGCGGCGACGGTCAACACGCAGACCGGTGAGGTAGAGGCGGCCTATTCCAGCGCGGGTGAGCCGGGCGGGGTGTTGCTGGTGGCGTGCAAGGATCGGCGCGAAAGCGTGTGCCCGCCGTGCGCGGCGCGCTACCGTGCCGATGCCTGGCACGTGTTCGCCGCTGGTGTCAGGGTGAACAGGGTAGATCAGCACGGCGGGCCTGCGCAGAGGGTAGCGAATCCGCTGGTGCTGGCCACGTTCACCGCGCCGAGCTTCGGCCGGGTGCACGCGGCGCGGGACGGTGGGGTGTGCCGGATGCCGCGTCGGACGACTGGGGACGGCAAGCGTGCCAGGAGAGTGTGCGAGCACGGTAAGCCGTTGTGGTGCCCGGCCCGGCACGATGCTCGGGATGGGCTGGTCGGCGCTCCGCTGTGTGTGGACTGCGCGGACCTGGCGGGGATGGTGCTGTTCAACGCGAGCGTCGGAGAGCTATGGCGGCGCACGGTCATCTACGTCTACCGGGCGCTGGCCGCGCTCGCGCCTGCTGTCGGCGGGCGGCCGGTGGGGGTGCGCCAGATCCGGGAACTGCTGCGGCTGAGCTATGTCAAGGTGGCCGAATTCCAGAAGCGGGGCGTGGTGCATCTTCATGTGCTGGCCCGGCTGGATGGGGTGAACCCCGACGATCCCGACGCGGTGACGGCTGCCCCGGCGTGGGCGGGAGTGGAACTGCTGACAGCGGCCCTCGGGCGGGCGGCCGGTCGGGTGAGTGTGGAGCTGCCCGTGGTCGATGGGCACACGGCGGCGGTGGCGCGGTGGGGCAGGCAACTGGACATCCGGCCCGTGCAGGCCGATGAGGTGAACGGCGCGCGGGTGGCGGGGTACCTGGCCAAGTACGCGACCAAGACCGTGTCCGACAGTGTGAGTGGTCTGCCCGCCTCACGTCCCCCCGCCGGTGAGGCGGGCGAGATAGGGACGGTGCCGGAGCACGTGGCGGCGCTGACGGACACGGTGCGCAGGCTGGCGCGGCTGGCCACCTGCCGATCCCTGCGGCTGGGGCGGCACGTGCACACGCTGGGCTTCCGAGGGCACGTCACGTCCAAGAGCCGCCGCTACTCCACCACGTTCACCGCGCTGCGGCAGGCTCGGCGGGCCTGGCGTCAGGCCAACAGGACGCGTGAGCACGACCCGTGGGCGCAGCAGGACGACGGGGCGGAACGGGTCATCGTCGGTGAGTGGCGGATCGCCGGGGTCGGGTACCGCAACCTGGGCGATCGGGTCTGGGCCGAAGTGCTCGGCCGTGAACATCGCCAAGCCCGCGAGGCGCAACGCCTCGGGCTGACCGCCTGAAGGTCGCGGGCGGACCCGCCGGCCGAATCGGCGAGCCTGCGACCAGGCAAAACGCGCGAAGCACCCTTCAATGGTTCGGGTTGCTGCTATTGGGGCTGGGTCTTGTTCCCTGATGCCTGCCTTCGCTGCGCGTGCGGTGCTCAACCACCACCTTGGGTGGGTGGGTGGGCCCGCCCCAGAATGGGAAAGGAGTCTTACCGACTGCGTAATCTCCGGCGATACGACATTCCCCGAATG
The DNA here is from genome assembly GCF_040649755.1 of Nonomuraea sp. NPDC048882. Taxonomy (NCBI): domain Bacteria; kingdom Bacillati; phylum Actinomycetota; class Actinomycetes; order Streptosporangiales; family Streptosporangiaceae; genus Nonomuraea; species Nonomuraea sp. NPDC048882. The sequence goes on along the minus strand of NZ_JBEZGB010000002.1, from coordinate 273,626 downwards.
CAAAAGACGCAATTCCCTTCAACGAACTTCGGAAGTGACTGATAAGGCGGGCCTGTTCTGGCCTGCAACTGGCCCGTAGCTGGCCCGTGGCCGCTGGGAGAAAGGTGAATGAGAATGAGTCAAGAAACGTTCCTGACGATCGCTGATGCCCGTCGTATCCTGCGGGTTCCCCGCTCGACGTTCTATCGATGGCTGGCCACCGGACGCGGTCCGGAAACATATCGGATCCCTAATGGAGAAAGGCGGATAAAGCACGATGATTGGTTAAAATGGTTAGAGGGTCAAAAAACGGAAACAGGAGGCGGTTAGCATGACGGCGATCGACATTCAATTCTGGAAGATCCGCAAGCGTGAGGGGCGTAAGAAGCCGTGGGAATTACGGTGGAGAATCAACGCGAACCCCTATTCTCTGTCCTTCCTCACCAAAGTACTAGCCCAGAAATTCCAGTCGCAGCTCACCCGGGCGGCCGAGACCGTAGGGGAGGAGTGGGACCTGCGCACCGGGCAACCGGTCTCCTGGACCCGCCAGCAACGCACCTGGTTCGACCACTCCTGCGACGTGGCATCGGCCGAATGGGACGGTTCTGCTGCCAACAGCCGTAAGCGGCTGGCCGATTCCCTGGCCGAGATCACCATGGCCATGTTGCAAGACTCCATCACAGCCCGGCGCACTCGGCCCCCGGACGCGACCCTGCGCAAAGCCCTCAAGCAATGGGCCTACCGGCCCGGCCGGATCGCCTCCGAAACCGTGCCCGACGACGTCGCCGCAGCACTGGCCTGGCTCGGCAACCACTCACGGCCGGTCGCTGAATTAGCCGATCAGGAACACCTGCGTACCCTGCTGGCAGCGATCAAGAAACTCCAGAACGGCAAGCAGGCGGCAGCCACTACCGCGCGCACCCGCCGGGCGATCCTGTACAAGTGCCTGGATCGCGCCCTGTCGGCCAAGCTGATCGGCATCAACCCGCTGCCCGCGATGAAGACCCGGCGGCGTCACCTCGATGACGCGGTCTCCCCGGTCACCGTGCCGACCCTGGCGCAAGCGCGACGGCTGCTGTGGGCGGTGCGCGAACTACGCGGTCACGGCCAACACCGTGACCGGGGACCGCATCTGTTCGCCCTGTTCTGCCTGATGTTCTTCGCCGGGGTTCGCCCATCGGAGGGGCTGGATCTGAAGGTCGCACAGTGCCACCTGCCCATGGGCGGTGGCTGGGGCAGCATCACCCTGGAGGGGGCCTGCCCCGATGTCGGCGAACTGTGGACCGACGACGGCGAACGCCACGACACGCGTGGGCTCAAACACCGCAGCAACAAGACCGTCCGCCCGGTCCCGATCCCCCCGGAACTGGTGGTCGTTCTGCGCCTGCACCTGCTGACCTACCCCCCGGCCCCGGACGGGCGGCTGTTCTATGACGGCCCCGACCAGGGCAAGGTGCCCGGTCAGGTGTATCGGTCGGTGTGGCGACGTGCCCGCAAAGCCGCTCTCGACCCGTCAGAGCATGCCTCCGACGTCGCCAGACGGCCCTATGACCTGCGGCACGCCAACGCCAGCATGCTGATCGCGGCGGGCGTAGATACAGCCGAGATCGCGCGGCGGCTGGGCCACTCCATCCGTACCCTGCTCACCACCTACGCCCACTGGATCCGGGGTGGTGAAGAGGCGGCCAACGCCCGGATAGAGGCGGCTCTCTCTGCCGAAACGATCACCGACAACGCCCTGACCTGCGAAAACGGAAACGACGGGCCAGTCACGGGCCAACCGGGCAAACACGGGGCAGCATAGCCGTAAAACCCCAGATCAACCCCCTGATTGTGGATAAGCGATCGTTCTCCCCAGAACGCCGTTCGGCTGCTCAGCGCCACCCCCGCTTCAGCGACCCTTGGACTCCCGCCGGGCAATCCACCGGCCCTCAACACCTGGAGGCAAGATGCAGAGTCCCGCCACCACGCCAGACAACATCGAAGCCACGCCAGACCACGCCTACCTGACCAAGCCCGCTCATCCACGCGGCCACTTCATCCGCAGCCCGACAGCCACCCCGTCCTCGCGCCCCAACTCGAAGCCCACAGCGACACGCCCCCAAACACCCAGCCTCATCACCAAGGCCCACAAACCCCACACAGCTCCACAAGCCGCCCCCGTCCAAACCTCAGCGCAAGCGCGACCCTCAGCCCAAACGCACAGGCGATCCCAAACACGCAGGTCCGCTTCAGCCCGACAGCAAGCCCCGGCCTCAACTCGAGCCTCGGCCCAAGCCCTCACCCCAACGTCAGCCCAAGCCTCAACTCATGCGTCAGCCAAGGCATCGACTCGGGCGTCCGCTCAAGCGTCGACTTCAACGCCAGTACAAGCCGCCAGCTCACCGTCAGCTCAAGCGACAGCGGCAGCGCCGACTCGGGCGTTCGCTCGCGCGTCGAATCGAGCGTCCACGCAAGCTCCCATCCAAGCGTCAGCGTCAGTCCCTGTGCCCACGTCAGCCTCAACCCACAGCCCCGTGCCCAGCCGGCCCCGGTCCGCCCGAATCACATGGCCGCGTTTCAGCAAGTGGGTCCATTACGCGACCGTCAATCGAGAGCGCGGCATGTCCACAGCCGAGTACGCGGTCGGAACCATCGCAGCCTGCGCTTTCGCCGCTCTCCTCTTCAAAGTCGTGAGTAGCCCCGAAGTGCAGGAAATGCTGACAGCCCTCATCAATCGAGCACTCAACACCACCAAGGAATGACACCCCGCCACACGGGGACCTCCATGAGCGCCAAGCGGACGGCATCGCGCGGTTCGGTCACGGCCGAGACCGCCGCGATGCTGCCCGCGCTCATGGTCGTCCTGGCGGCCGCTCTCTGGGCCATTCAGACGGTCAGCGTCCAACTCGAATGCGTGGACGCGGCCCGCGCCGCCGCCCGAGCCGCAGCCAGGGGCGAGCCGCTGGACCAGGTCCACGACTACGCCCGAGCAGTCACGAGCCCGAAGGCGCAAGTGGTCATCACCCGCGACACAGAGTTCACGAAAGTGCAGATCACCGTGGATGTACACCCCTCCTGGGCGCAGTCCCTCCCGGCGGTCAACGTCTCGGCCACGGCCACTGCGAGGACCGAACCCTGGCCCGACAAGGGCGATGCTCCCGACCGGTAGACCTCAACGTCCATCCTCGACAGACAGGAGCTGTCCCAGCATGCAGCACGAACGAGGCTCGGCCACCCTCTGGGGCGTGGCGCTCATGGGCCTGCTGATGGCGATCGCCACGGCGTTCGCGACCGTGGGTTCCGTACGCGTCGCCCGCCATCACGTCAACGGCGCTGCCGACCTCAGCGCCCTGGCAGCCGCCAAGCTGGCGTTGACCGATCCAGAGGGCGCCTGCGACAGAGCTTCCGCGGTGGCCGCCCAGAACGACGTCGAGCTGACGCGATGCGTGGTCAACGACGACTTCGCCGACGTCTGGACCACGCTCCCGATCTCGCTCCCGTTATTAGGCACCCGCACCCTGACGGGCAGATCCCGTGCCGGCCCTGCAGGCCCCACCCCTGGGCAAACCCTCACCGTTCACGTACAAGCTGAGCACCCCTGACGGCGAGTGCTCATCGGCCAGAACATGCCCGATACGAAGCCGCGGACCCTCGCACCACGACACGATGTGCGTGATTGCGCTCGGCGCCGGATCTGCGAGGACATGACTGCTTGGGCGGCCAGGTGCCCTGTGCGGTTATGGACGTGCCGGGTGATCCGCAGAGGAGATGTTGATTGCGGCGCCACCCAGTGGCTGATCAACGGGCCGGCCCACACCGCCAATCGGTCGGCCCACGCTGCGCCGCAAGCGTCCGGCCCACGCTGCGCCGCAATCGGCTGGCCCACACCGCGCCGCATGATCAAGCTCGGCGTCCTGGCCGCCCTCGCTCAGCGCATCGTGGCCCGCTATCACGTAAATGACATGACCTGCGAAGAGGGCGTGGATTACCTCCGTCACAGCCTTGCCCTGGCCGGCCGCACCTGATCTGCTCCTCACCCGGCACGGCGTACACCGCCCGGCCTCTCGGGCACCTGGCCGAGCGGCTACGACGACGCTGGCGAGCCCTACGCCTCCGCCTGGCAGGTCGGGTTGGGCCGTGCACCGACGGGTCGGGCCGTGCGCAGTTGGGTCGGGTCGTGTGCTGTCGGGTCAGGTCGGGTCGGGCGCAGACAGCCGGCCGGGTCGTGGCGGGTTGCATGCCCAGAAACCCGACCCGTGCTTTGTGACGGTTGGGGCTTGCGGGGCTAGGTCGCAATCGAGTCACGACTTCTTGGACGTGGTGTCCAAGAGTTGATTATGTCCCGTAAGGTTCCGCTTACCCTCGGTCCATGCCGTATGTGACAGGGAGTCTGGGAGAGCAGGAACGCAGTCGCTAAGGTGCGGGTCGAGGGACGGTCGGTGACCGTATCGGCCGGCGCACACTGCACTTCCGGTCGTCGCGTGAACGCCCCGAGGGTGCTCAGGCGGCGCGAGGCTCTCGTTGGAGGGAAGCGTCGTGACGGTAGTCGGCAGAATGGTGGCCGCGGGGACGATTGCGGCTGGATTCCTCGCCTTTTGCGGACCCGCCCATGCGGCCGTTGCGACAGGACAAACGGGTTATACGGGGCATGGTGCGACCGCCGGTTGGGCTCAGTCAGCGTGGAGAGCCGGTCCTTCCGGCCTGGCCAGCTCGACCTGGCAGGCTGGCTCGACCCAGCAGACTGACTCGACCCGGCGGGCTGACTCCACCTCGCGGGCTGACTCTGCGGGGCAGATCACCTCGCCGTCTGACGGTCAGGTGGTTTCCAGCTCTTCCGTCACTGTTTCCGCGCGTACTGGGCTGATGCAGTTGACCGTAGGGCTGTACGTGGAAGGGCCCTCCACGCCCAGTCAGAAGGTCGCCTCCGGCGGAGCCAACCAGACGATCTCCGGGACGTTCGAGGCCGGCGATGCCCCCAACGGCTCGTTCACCGTGATCCTCAAGGGAGAGATCACCGGGACCAGGTACGCGAGCAGCACGTTCAAGCTGCGCCGGCCCGCGGAGGCGCCGGGGAACGTGCAGGCGAGCAAGCAGGGGGCCGAGAAGGTCGTCGTGACCTGGAGCAAGGGATCCGAGCCCGACCTCCAGTCCTACGAGGTCTCCAACACGCAGTCCGGCGTCGTCGGGAGACTGCCTGCCGACAGCGCGTGCTCCGGCTCCTCGTGCAAGGCGGTGCTCGCCGTGCCGCCCAAGGCGGCGGGGCAGCGGGTGGGCTTCACGGTGAAGGCCTTCCGAGGGGACGGCGACGGCGGGTCGATCGCCTCGGACGACTCGGCGGCGGCGTACATCGCCTTCCCCGCCGCACCGTCCGCCCAGCCGACGAAGAAGAAGACGACGACCGACGGGCGGCAGACGACGAGGAGCCGAGACTCCAGGGGTGTCGAAGCGCTGCCCACTCTGCCCGCCAGGAGGCAAGCCGTTCCGTCGGCCAAGCCGACGACCCGTAAGCCGGCGACGACGAAGCTCCCTGGTATCCCCGATGCCGATCCGAGCGGGAACCTGCCGATCCCCGACGCAGACCAGCAGGGCGAGAACGGTGGACTGGTTCCGGCGGACGCGAAGGGTGGCGATGAATCGGCTCCGGTGCAGAGCGACGGAGTGAAGGCCCAGTCGAGCGAGTCGCCGATCGGGAACATCGGGCAGTACGGACTGTACGTGGCGGGAGGAATCGTTCTGCTTCTGCTCGGCGCCCATGCGGGTGCGTGGGCGCGGCGGCGCGCGCTCGCCACCGAAGGAGGCGGTTCTACTCGTCCACCTGCGGGCGCTGTCCAGACGAGCGCGCCGACCGGTGTGGTGCCGCCGACCGCCAAGGTCGTCACCGGTGCGGAGAGCGTTCAGGCGGATGGCGGTCCATCACCGGCGGCGTCGGTGCGGCGCAGGCCCGCCGTCATTCTGGCGGTGGCCAGGACGCGCGTTCCCGAGGCGGCGCCGGCCCGAACCGCGCGACCGGACCTGGACCTGGACCCGGACCCGGACCTGGGCGTCGGCCTCGGCGTGAAGGAGTCTCCGTCGTCGGCGTCGGGCATGGAATCGCCGCAGAACGTTCTGGGACGGCAGCAGGCGGTGGCCGGTGAGTTGCCGTGGGAGATGCATGAGCGTCAACTGGATGACGCCGATGGGTCCCCCTTGGAGGGCGGAGGGCACGAGGGGGAATCGGTCGATCGTCCGTCCTCCAAGGCTCGTCGGCAGGAGGGGGAAACGACTGGTCGTTTGTCGGCCGACGCTCGTAGGCAGGAGAGGGCGGAGGATCGGCTGTCGTCCGGTGATCGCGGGCATCGGCAGGGGACGGCTGATCGGGTGCCGCCGGAGGTTCGAGGGCATCAGGGGGAGACGGTTCGGCGGTTGTCGTTGGAGGCGCGGGGACATCGGGAGGAGACGGCTGGTCGGCTGTCGTCTGATGCTCGTGGGCAGGAGCAGGGAGCCGTTGGTCGGTTGCCGTCCGATGCTCGTGGGCGGGAGCGGGAGGCGGCTGGTGAGGCGCCTTCCGGGCCGACTGGGCGGGCGGCGAGGACTGTTGGTGAGCCGCCGTACAGCGCTCGGAGGCAGCGTCTGTCGTCGGGTGCCGAGCAGCCGTCGTATGGCGAAGAGTCGGTGGGGTCGTCGTACGACGAGGGGCTGGGGCGGTCGTCGTATGGCGAAGAGTCAGTGCGGTCGTCGTTCGGTGAGGGGGCGGGGCGGGCGCGGGTTGCGGGGGCGCCGTCGGATGGTGCTCGGCGGTCGGCGCATCTTGCTGACTCGGGGTTCTACCTGCCCGGGCCGTCGGCGCGGGCTGCGGCTCCGTCGCCGTATGTGGCCGGGGCGTTCTCGGTGCACGTCGATGTGGAGCACGTACGGACGAAGGACGTTGAGCACGTACGGGCGCGGGACGAGGTGCGGGGAGGGCAGGAGGCGCAGGGGGTGGCGGTGCGGCTCGCGCTTCCTCGGTCGGCGGCGACGGAGGTGTCCGAGCCGGCTGCGGCGGCGCTTCCCGCGCGTCTTGAGGAGCGGTGGGACGACTACCTGCCGCCCGCGCCCAGGTCCATGGAGGACAGCGGGTTCTGGGAGCGTCCGCAGCCAGGGGCGGCTGATTTCTGGGCTGCCGATGATGAAGCGGTTGAAGGTGACGATAAGGACGGGTCGCGGAGTGCCGTGGGACGTCGGCATATAGGGGGCGAGAGTTAGCGGGTTTGCCGGATTGTGGAGGTGTTGGTCAGATTTGAGGGGCCTTCGGGGCTTCCTTCCTCGTTCGCTCTGAAGTCTCCCGAGATCCGGCAGGTGGCGGTTGTCGGGGACTCGGAAAGCGATCTGTTCGTGTTGGTGTGCTTCGCCCGGCATTCCTTGTCGGGGTGAGTCGTCGCGGTTTGTGGTTCATCGAGGGGTGAGGAGGGTGTCGAGGAGGCGGACGGCGCCGCGCTTGTGCAGGGGTTCGTTGCCGTTGCCGCACTTCGGGGACTGGATGCAGGACGGGCAGCCCCGTTCGCACTCGCAGGACAGGATCGCCTCGCGCGTGGCCGTCAGCCAGTCCGTGGCGCGGGCGTAGCCGCGTTCGGCGAAGCCGGCGCCGCCCTCGTGGCCGTCGTACACGAAGACGGTGAGCAGGCCGGTGTCGGCGTGCAGTTCGGTGGAGACGCCGCCGATGTCCCAGCGGTCGCAGGTGGCGAAGAGCGGGAGCAGGCCGATGGAGGCGTGTTCGGCCGCGTGGGCCGCGCCGCCGAGGTCGATGCCGGCTTCGGCGAGTGGGGTCACCGCGGAGGCGGGGAGTGTCCACCAGACCGCTCGGGTGCGGAGGGTGCGCGGCGGCAGGTCCAGAGGCTCGTCGCCGAGCATCTCGCCCGACTGGAGGCGTCGTTTGAGGTAGGAGACCACTTGGCGGGTCACCTCGACCTCGCCGAAGTGCAGGGTGCCGGAGCCGAGAGCGGTGGAGCGTTCTGTGGCGAGGATGGAGATGTCGGTGATGTCGCGGGCGAACGTCGTGTAGTCGGGATTCGCGCTGGAGACCAGAGCCACGCCGGCCTCCAGGTCCAGGAGCTCCACCAGGAACGTTTCGCCCTGGTGGAGGTAGATCGCGCCGGTGTGGACCGTCGTGTGCGCCGAAGGCTCGTCCACACTGCCCAGGAGACGGCCTGTGGACGACTCCACGACCTGGATGGGGGCGCCCCCGCCGCCGCGGATGTCGGCGAGGTCGGTGGCGCGCTCGCGCCTGGTCCAGAACCAGCCCGCCGGACGCTTCCTGAGCAGGTTCTGCGCTACCAGGTCCTCGAGCACGTCGGACGTGGTCGGGCCGAAGATCGGCAGGTCGTCCTCGGTCAGCGGGATCTCGGCGGCGGCGGCGCAGAGATGCGGGCCCAGGACGTACGGATTGCCCGGATCGAGGACGATCGCCTCCACGGGCTGGCCGAACAGCGCCTGGGGGTGGTGCACCAGGTAGGTGTCCAGCGGGTCGTCCCTGGCGATCAGCACGGCGAGGGCGTCCTGCCCGTCGCGGCCCGCTCGGCCCGCCTGCTGCCAGAGGGAGGCCCGGGTGCCCGGCCAGCCTGCGATCAGGACGGCGTCGAGACCTGAGACGTCTACGCCGAGTTCGAGGGCGTTCGTGGTGGCCAGGCCCATGATGGTGCCCGCGCGCAGGGCCTTCTCCAGGAGGCGGCGGTCTTCGGCGAGGTAGCCGGCTCGGTAGGCGGCGATCTTGTTGGGGAGGTCGGCCAGGTCGGAGGAGTCGAGGTTGGAGCCGTGGTGTGGAGCGTCGGGGATTGCCCAGGTCAGGGGGCTTTGCGGGGCAATGGGGTCTTGCTGCCCCTGCTGTGCTTGGTGTCCTTGCCGGAGAGGGGAGTCGGTGGGGTGGTCGGCTGCGTGCGCGGCTGGGGCGTTTGTGGGGGTTGGGAGGGGAGCTGGCGGGGTGTGGGGGGTGGTGGGGGTTGGGGTGGGGAAGGGCGGGGAGATGGAGAAGGCTACGTCGGCTAGTTTGGCGCGGGCGGACAGGGCGACTGTTTCGGCTCCTCGGCGGGAGCGGATGAAGGCGAGCGTGCGTACGTCGGCGAGGACGAGGTCCGCCAGGAGGTCGGCCGCCTCGGCCGTGGCCGTCCGCCGTACAGGAGCCCCTCCCTCGCCCCGTAGTTCCGTCAGAGGCGGCTCCCACAGCGCGATGGTGGTTGACCCCTTGGGTGAGGCGTCCACCGTCACCTCGTCCATCTCAAGCCCCGTCAGCCTCATCGCGAACGCCCCGGGCTCGCTCGCCGTCGCGGAGGCGAGCAGGAACGTGGGGCGGGAGTTGTAGCGGGCGCAGGCGCGGCGCAGGCGGCGCAGGATCTGGGCCACGTGCGAGCCGAAGACGCCGCGGTAGCCGTGGCACTCGTCCACGACCACCATGCGCAGCCGGCGGAGGAACGACGACCACTGCGCGTGGCGGGGCAGGATGCTGCGGTGGAGCATGTCGGGATTTGTTAGGACGTAGTTGGCGTGCTGGCGTACCCAGGTGCGTTCCTCGAACGGCGTGTCGCCGTCGAAGCAGGCCGCTCGCACCTGGGTGATGCGCAGTTCGCGCAGGCCGCGGAGCTGGTCGGCGGCCAGGGCCTTGGTCGGCGCCAGGTACAGGACGGTGCCGCCGTCGAGGCACGAGGCGACCGCCGGAGTGAGGTACGCCAGGGATTTCCCCGACGCCGTGCCCGTGGAGATGATCACGTTTCGGCCACGGAATGCCAGGTCGGCCGCTTCGTGCTGGTGAGGCCAGAGTCCTGTCACCCCGCGGTTCGCCAAGCGCGTAACAAGTACTTCAGGCGTCCAATCAGGCCATTGGACTTGACCCGCCTGACGTGCTGGAACATGCTCCACATGGGTGACACGCTCGTGACGTGCGGGAACGCCGAGCAGGTGCTGGAGGAGTGGACCTGCCTGTTGTGGGGAGGATCCGGAGGAAGTCACTGTTTCCAGTCTCGCATCGGTGGGCAGAGTCGCCGGGAATCGTGATTTCGTATAGACACAAGCCAGGCGCGTGGTTGAATGCCGCGCGTCGGGGTCGGACAGTCTGGGGCCACGCTCCAGACTGCCAGGCCCGCAAGAGTACTTTCGCAGGCGAGGCGCTGGAGGATCTGTGGATCTGAAGTTGGATCACCGCACCGAAGATCGACTCACCATCGTGGAGGTCGAGGGTGAGATCGATGTCTACACGGCGCCGAGATTGCGTGAGCTTCTCATCGACCTGGTCAACAAGGGCAACTTCCACCTTCTTGTGAACATGGAGAAGGTCGACTTCCTCGACTCCACGGGCCTCGGGGTCCTGGTCGGGGGGCTCAAGCGGGTTCGCGCGCACGACGGCTCCCTGGAGCTGGTCTGCACGCAGGAGCGCATTCTCAAGATCTTCCGGATCACCGGTCTGACCAAGGTCTTCGGGATCTACGCTTCGGTCGACGAGGCCAAGGAAGCTCACGGCAAAGACAAGTAGCATGGCTACCGTCGAGCTGACGTTCAGCGCCCTTCCCGCACACGTGCGGACCGCCCGGCTGGTCGCCACGGCGATCGCCCGGCGCACCGGTGTGGAGGAATCCCTGCTGGACGAAGTCAGGCTCGCTGTGGGGGAGGCGTGTTCCCGGGCAGTCGAGGCGCATCGAGCGCACTGTCCGGGCGAGCCCATCCGCATCGAGCTACGTGACGACTCCGGGCGGTTCGAGGTCACGGTCAGTGACTCGGCCCCCAGCGATGACATCAAGCAGGAACAGCCCCTCGACCTCGGCATGCTCTCCGACTCCTTCATGTCGAACTTCGGCATCGCGGTCATCGAGGGTCTGGCTGATGACGTCGAGGTGTTCCCCAGCCCCAAGGGGACGAACATCCGGATGAGCTGGCCGGCGGCCGTCGGCGTTTGATGGCGGCGTCTGAGCACGACGTCTGATGGCGGTGTGCGATCGGCCGGGTCGGTTTGGGTCGGTTTGGTTCGGTCGGGCCAGGCGGGTGTCAGGTCGTTCGGCCGTTCGGGCTTCTCGGGCGGTTTCGGGTGGCCTGGTGGGGTTTCCTTGGTGTTCCACGGCCCCGTCGGTGTTCCACGGCCCCGTCTCACGTGGCCGGTGTCGTTGAGGGGGGCTGAGCTGGCATGGCTTGCGGAGACGCTCGTACGGGGGCGAGGGGATGCATACGGGTGGGCCAGCCGCGAAGGACGCAGGCGGTTCCTGTGCGGCCGGCCGTGAGCCCCTCATGACGTCTGGAACTCGGACGCGTTCTCCTTGGTCGCCACCTTCACCGGCACCGCCACCGTCTTCTCGACTGTCTCGCCCTTGGCGAGCTTGACGGCCGCGTCCACCGCCTCCTGACCCAGCAGGCGGGGTTGCTGGGCGATGGTGGCGGCCATCGTGCCGGCCTGGACCGCGGCTATGCCGTCCGGGGTGCCGTCGAAGCCGATCACCTTGACCTGCTGCCCGGCCCTCGCGCCGAGTGCCTTGATCGCGCCCAGGGCCATCTCGTCGTTCTCCGCGAAGACGCCCGTCACGTCGGGGTGTGACTGGATGAGGTTGGTCATCACGTCCAGGCCCTTGGTGCGATCGAAGTCGGCCGGTTGTTTGGCCACGATCTTGATCCCGGGGTAGGCGGCGATGCCTTCGGTGAAGCCCTGGCCTCGGTCGCGGGAGGCGGAGGTGCCGGGGGTGCCCTGGAGGACGACCACGGTGCCCTTCTCGCCGAGTTGCTTGGCCAGCTCCTGCGCGGCCAGCTTTCCGCCCGCCACGTTGTCGGAGGCGACGGTCTGCGCCACCTCGGCTCCGTTGACGCCTCGGTCGGCGGCCACCACCGGGATGCGCACGCGTTCGGCCGCCTTGACCGCCGGTGCGGCGGCGTCGGAGTCGACCGGGTTGATGATGACCGCCTTCATGTTCTGGCTGGTGAAGTTCTGGACCTGGTTGACCTGCTGCGAGGCGTCGTTCTGGGCGTCGGTGACGGTCAGCGTGGCCCCGAGCTTCTTGGCCTGGGCCTGGGCGCCGTCGCGGAGCTGGACGAAGTACGGGTTGTTCAGCGTCGACACCGACATGCCGATCTTGATGTCGCCCGCGCCCGCACCCGGGGAGGCGGTGGAGCCGTCCCCGCCCCCGGAGGTCCCGCAAGCCGCCAGTCCAAGGCACAGGCATAGGGAGAACATGGTCAGGCGGAGTGCGCCTGGAGACGTTCCGGGTAGTGCGCCCTGAGGTGGCGCGGGCCTGTGGCGCGCGGGTTGCTGCCGGGGTACGGCCAGGTCAGGTGCGGGTTGATGGCGGGTCGGCTGGCTGGGCTTGGGTGGGTTTGGTATGGGAAAACGCATGGTTTCGCTCCTAAGTGGTGGTCCTGCGGCGGAGGGTGTCGACGAGGACCGCGAGTGCGATGACGACGCCGATCACGACCTGCTGCCAGAACGCGGACACCGACAGCAGGTTCAGGCCGTTGCGCAGGACGGCCAGGATGAGTGCGCCGACGAACGTGCCCAGCGCCCGGCCCTTCCCGCCGGACAGGCTCGCTCCGCCGATCACCACGGCGGCGATGGCGTCGAGTTCGTAGCCGGCCGCCGCCTGGGGTTGCGCCGAGGCCAGGCGGCTGGCCAGGACGATCCCGGCCACTGCGGCAAAGCCCCCGGACAGCGCGTACGTGATGAGCTGCTGCCGGTCCACCTTGATGCCCGACAGCCTGGCGGCCTCGGCGTTGCCGCCGATGGCGTACATGGCGCGGCCGGGGTAGGTCCGGTTGAGGATCACGGCCGTGACCACGCCCATGATCACCATGACGATGACGGGGATCGGCAGGTAGAGGCCGATGGTGTCACCCAGGTGGGAGACGGCCTCCGGCATCGCGATCGGGCTGCCCTGCGAGACGACCAGGGCCAGGCCGCGGGCGATGCCGAGCATGGCCAGCGTGGCGATGAACGGCGGCAGCTTCCCGTACGCGATCAGTGCCGCGTTGACGAGGCCGCACACGACGCCCACGGCCAGCGAGATCACGGTGGCCAGCGGCCACGGCACCCCGGCGGTGGTGGCGGTCCAGGCCAGCGTGATCGCCGACAGAGCCGCCACCGAGCCGACGGACAGGTCGATGCCGCCGGTGACGATCACGAACGTGGACCCGAACGCCAGGATCGCGGTGACGGCGGCCTGGACGCCCACGTTGAGCAGGTTCGTCACGCTGAGGAAGTCGGACGACAGCAGCGACAGCGCCACGACCAGCACGACGAGCGCCGCCAGCGCGCCGTTCTCGGCCAGCCAGGCGGCGGCCGGTGACCGGCGCGCGAGCACGTCAGCGGACATGGGGAGTCTCCATCGGCTGCACGTCAGTGGGCGTGGGAATCCTCCGTCGTGGCCAGGTCAACGGGCTCGGGACCTCTCCATCGCGGGCATGAAAATCCTTCGTCGCGAGCAGGTCAGCGGGCACGGGATCCCTCCACCTCCGTGACGGCCAGGGCCATCACGTCGTCCTGGGTGGCCTCGGTCGCGCGCAACTCGCCGACCAGCCGTCCCCGTGCCATGACCAGGATCCGGTCACTCATCCCGAGCACCTCCGGCAGATCGCTGGAGATCATCAGCACCGCGTGCCCCGAGTCGGTGAGGGCGTTGACGAGCTGGTAGATCTCGACCTTGGCCCCGACGTCGATGCCCCTGGTCGGTTCGTCGAGGATGAGCACGTGCGCGTCGGCCACCAGCCACTTGCCGATGACCACCTTCTGCTGGTTGCCGCCGGACAGGGTGCGTACCTCCTGGTCGAGCCCCGTCATGCGGATGCCGAGCCGCTCGGCCACCTGGGCGGCGGCCGTGCGCAGCCGGGTGCGGTCCACGAAGCCGGCGCGGGTGGCGTCGCGCATGGTGACCAGGCCGAGGTTCTCGCCGATGCCGGCGCCCAGCACGAGGCCCTGGCCCTTGCGGTCCTCGGGCACCAGGCCGAGCCCGGCCTCCATGGCGGCGTGCACGTCGCCGGGCGGCAGCCGTTCGCCGCGTACGACGACCTCGCCCGCGTCGTAGCGGTCGGCGCCGAAGACCGCGCGGGCCACCTCGGTGCGGCCGGCTCCGACGAGCCCCGCCACGCCCACCACCTCGCCCGCGCGCACCTCGAACGACACGTCGTCGAACGCGCCCGCGCGGGTCAGCCCCGACACCCGCAGCAGCGGCTCACCCCGAGGGGACGGGCGGCGCGGGTACTGCTGGTCGATGGGCCGGCCGACCATGAGCCCGACCAGTTCGTCACGGCGGGTGTTCGCCGGGACCTCGGCCACGGACCTGCCGTCGCGCAGCACGGTCACCCGGTCGCCGATCTCGGCGATCTCCTCCAGGTGGTGGGTGATGAAGACGATCGCGACGCCCTCTTCGCGCAACTGCCGCACGATGGTGAACAGCTTGGCGACCTCGCTCGTGGTGAGCACGGCGGTGGGCTCGTCCATGATCAGGATGCGGGCGTGCAGCGCGAGTGCCTTGGCGATCTCCAGCATCTGCATGCGGGCGATGCCCAGCCGGGCGACCGGGGTGCGCGGGTGCACGTCCACGCCGACCCGGTCGAGCAGCCGGGCGGCGTCGCGTTCCATGCGGGCGACGTCCACGAAGCCGAATCTGCGCGGCGGGCGGCCGAGCGCCAGGTTCTCCGCGACCGTGAGCTGCGGGACCAGGTTGAACTCCTGGTAGATGGTCGCGATGCCGAGCCGCTGGGCGTCGCCGGCCGAGTGCGGGTGCACGATGCGGCCGTCCATGCGGACCAGGCCGCCGTCGGGGCGGTAGGCGCCGGAGAGGATCTTGATGAGGGTGCTCTTGCCGGCGCCGTTCTCGCCCAGCAGAACGTGGACCTCGCCGGTACGCAGGCTCAGGTCCACGCCGTCGAGGGCGACGACGCCGGGGAAGACCTTGCGCAGGCCCTCCGCTTTGAGAATCTCCTCCCCGCTCACATAGTGTGATTATCCGTTACGGCGGGTGATGAACCATCGAGTGGTGAGCGGCCCGCGTCCGGGAGGGGTCGGGCGCGGGCCGCTTTCACCCGAGGGGGGTCAGGGCTTGCTGATGCGGACCGCGTCCGCGATGACGTAACCGGTGCCGGACGTCCACCGGCTCACGCCGACCACGTTCTGCGTGCCGGCGCTCAGCGAGAACGTGCCGATGCTGCGCCAGGCCCCGCCGCCGGAGCGCTGGTCGACGTAGACGGTCTGGTTGCCGCTCGACGTCGCCACGATGTACGGCGCCGAGCTGTTGTAGCCGGCATCGGCCGGGTACCAGACCTCGACCTGGTAGGTGCCGGCGCTGGGGATCGTGGCCGAGTACCAGGCCGGGTCGCTGGCGGCGACCGGGTCGGCGAAGCGGTAGTCGGCGCCGTGGCGCTGGCTGGAGTAGGTGGAGGTGCCCCAGTTGGCGCTGGCGGTGAACTGGCCGGAGGTGGTGTTGTCGACCGTGGTGGTCCACGAGGGGGTGCCGCCGCCACCGGTCACGTAGTTCATGTACGTGGTCCAGTTCCAGTGCGAGCCCGGGTCGGTGTGGGTCGCGCCGGGGACCTCGTTGTGGCCGATGATGCCGGTCCGGTTCTTGGGGATGCCGTACTTGTCGCACAGGGCGCGGGTCAGTGCGGCGGAGGCCCGGTACATGGCGTCGGTGAACCACGAGGCGTCGTTGACGAAGCCCTCGTGCTCGATGCCGATCGAGCGGTTGTTGTAGGAGGAGTTGCCGGCGTGCCAGGCGACGTCCTTGTCGCGCACCATCTGGGTGATGGCGCCGTTGGAGGACTTGACCACGTAGTGCGCGGAGACCTGGGCGCTCGGGTTCTGGAACCAGGAGATGGTGCCGGCGTACGAGCCCTGGGTGACGTGGATGACGACCTTGTCGATGTTGTAGCTGGTCTCCCGGTTGGAGACGCGGTAGTTGCTGGAACTGGCCGCGACCCAGGCGGCCGGCGGGTAGTCGGGGCTGGCCACGGCGGCTTGGGCGTCCACGCCGCGGGCGTTCAGGTCACGGGCCTTGGCCAGGTCGCCGCGGTCGGCGGTGACCTCCTGCGGCTTGACCCGCACGCCGCGCAGGTCGATGCCGAGGCCGAGCCCCTCGTAGACGGCGTCGGCGTACAGGCGGGCCAGCTCGGGAGAGGAGGCGTTGCCGTACGCGGCCACGGCGGAGTACCAGCGGCCGGCGTCCTTCCTCGCGGTCTCGTCGAGGCCGAGCTTGTCGGCGTGGGCGCGCAGCACGGCCGCGCCGCCGAGGATGTTGGCCGCGTCGTCGGACTTGAGCTTGTCGGCCGGGAGTCCGGTGAGGTCGGCGGCTCGTTCGAGCGAGTGGTTGGTGGGGTTGCTGACCAGGTGCATCACGCCGTAGCCGCCGCTGGCGCTGGGCTCGCCGGCGTGGCCGTCGAGGTGGGTCTCGGCGTAGGCGAGGGCGACGAGCAGGTCACGGGGTACGTCGTGCGCGGCGGCCGCCTTGTCGAACGCGGCCGGCAGTGCGGGCTCCTTCGCCTGCGACCAGGCGGGCTGGCCTGCGGCGATGAGGATGACGGCGAGGATCGAGGTGGCGAGGGCTGCTAATCGCGTGCGGGCGAGAGTCATTGGGGTGCTCCTCGTTCACAGGTGACGGGTGCAACTTACGGCAGCTTCTGACTTATGTCGATAATTGACATTAACTCGGAGTTAGGTGAAACTTTTCGCCCAGTCATGCGGCGCCCGAGATTGGGCCCCCGCGAAACTGCTGAAAACTATTGCGCTCGCCGACGAATGCGCTGAAACTTCCCTTCGTGACCGCGCTCCTGCGTACCCTCATGGCGGCGCTCACCGCCGCCGCACTCGTCAGCATCGTGGCCCCATCCCAGACGACCCCCGCCGCCGCGACGACCGCCGCCTGCGCCGTCGATCCCGCCACCCCGAAGCGCCAGCTCAGAGCCATGTGGATCTCCTCGGTGGCCAACATCGACTGGCCCAGCCGCACCGGGCTGAGCGTGTCGGCGCAGCAGGCCGAGTTCCGCGCCTGGCTCGACCTGGCCGTGGCCAAGCGCATGAACGCCGTGGTCGTGCAGGTCAGGCCGACGGCCGACGCGTTCTGGCCCTCGTCGTACGAGCCGTGGTCGCAGTGGCTGACCGGCACCCAGGGCGGCAACCCGGGCTACGACCCGCTGGCCTTCATGGTCGCCGAGGCCCACGCCAGGGACCTGGAGTTTCACGCCTGGTTCAACCCGTACCGGATCGCCAACCACGACGACCCGTCCCGGCTGATCTCCAGCCATCCCGCGCGGCGCAACCCCGGCTGGCGTTTCGCCTACGACGGCAAGCTCTACTACAACCCGGGCATCCCGGAGGTCCGCGACTTCATCGAGGACGCGATCATGGACGCCGTCTCCAAGTACGACGTGGACGGCGTGCACCTCGACGACTACTTCTACCCCTATCCGGCGAGCGGCCAGACCATCCCCGACGCGGCGGCGTACGCGCAGTACGGCGGCGCGTTCTCCAACGTCGCCGACTGGCGGCGCGAGAACGTCAACCTGCTGATCCGCGAGCTCGACCAGCGCATCCACGCGGCCAAGGCGCACGTGTCCTTCGGCATCAGCCCGTTCGGCATCTGGCGCAACAGCGGCACCGACCCGCTCGGCTCGCGTACGTCGGGGCTGCAGTCGTACGACGCGATCTACGCCGACAGCAGGAAATGGGTCAAGCAGGGCTGGGTGGACTACCTCGCGCCGCAGATCTACTGGCACATGGGCTTCGCCACCGCCCCCTACGAGGTGCTCACCGCCTGGTGGTCCGACGTCGTCCGGGGCACGGGCGTGCAGCTCGTCGTCGGGCAGGCCGCCTACCGCGCCGGCGCCTCCGGGCAGGACGCCGCCTGGCAGGACCCGGCCGAGCTGAGCGACCACCTGACCGACAACCGGCAGCATCCCGAGGTCGCCGGCGACATCTTCTTCAGCGCCAAGGACGTCAGGGCCGACCGGATCGGCGCGTTCACCAGGGTCGTCAACGCCCACTACACCAGGCCCGCGCTGCTGCCGGCCCGCGGCACGGCCGCCGCCCCCGCCGCGCCGTCGATCACCTCGGCCACGCGGGGCTCGAACGGCGTCCAGCTCGCCTGGACGGGGTCGGCCACGTCGTACGCGGTCTACCGGGTGGATGGCAGCCCGTCGGCCGCGGACCCCTGCTTCTTCGCCGACGCCCGCAACCTGGTCGGGACCACCCGGCAGAAGACGCTCACCGACACCGGCGCCGGCGGATCGGCCTACACCTACTACGTGGCCGCGCTCAACCGCACCCACCAGGAGAGCGCGCCCAGCGCGGGCCGGGCCGTCGGCCAGGGCGGCGGCGGCGCGTTCAGCGTGGTGATCGACAACGCCGGGCCCGGGTTCGCCGCCGGCTCGGCCTGGGGCACCTCCGCCTACTCCCCGCAGCTCCACGGCGCCGACTACCGCTTCGCGGAACCGGTCGCGGCCAGCGATCCGGCCTGGTTCAGCACGGCCGTGCCGAGCACCGGCGACTACCGGGTGGAGGTGTGGCATCCGGCCGATCCCGGCTACAACAGCGCGACGCCGTACATCGTCGCGGCTTCCGGTGGGAATCGGACGGTGACCGTCGACCAGCGCACGGGGGGCGGCGCGTGGCGCGGCCTCGGCACGTACCGGCTGGACGCGGGGACGTACAACGTGGTCGGGGTGAGCCGCTGGACCTCCACGACCGGGTACGTCATCGCGGACGCCGTCCGGATCACCCGGCTCTGACCGGCTACGAAAGTAGGGGTGGGCACGTACGGCGGGTGATCGTACGATGAGGCCGTGGACGGTGCCCGCCCGCGGCCGATCGACGCGGTCGCGGTCCTGGCCGCGGCGGGTCTGACGCCGGTGGCCGGCTATTCGGGCACGGGGCTGGTGCTTCTGCTGGCAGGGGCGCTGCCGGTGTTCTGGATGCGCCGGGCGCCTCTGGTCGTGGCCTGGATCGGCGCCGGCACCGCGGTCGCCGTGCCCGCCCTGTCGTTGCTCGCGCCGTCCGTCGTGCCCCTTCCGTCGCAGGACGCGCTGATCTGGCCGCCCCTGGGGCCGTTCGCCGCGTACGCCGCGATGGCGTACGCCCGCGACAGCCGCCCGCTCTGCCGCCGGCTGCCGGTGCTCGTGCTGGTCCTCGGCGTCCTGACCCTGCCCGACCGGTTCGGGCTCGTCGCCAGGTCC
The DNA here is from genome assembly GCF_040649755.1 of Nonomuraea sp. NPDC048882. Lineage (NCBI taxonomy): Bacteria > Bacillati > Actinomycetota > Actinomycetes > Streptosporangiales > Streptosporangiaceae > Nonomuraea > Nonomuraea sp. NPDC048882. The sequence goes on along the minus strand of NZ_JBEZGB010000002.1, from coordinate 254,531 downwards.
GAGGCGGTGATCGCGCTCGCCGTCCTGTACGGCCTGTACGTCTCCGTCAGGGAACGCCTGCGTGCCGAGCTGGCCGAACGCGAACAACGGATCGAACGCGAGCGCCTGGCCGGCCAGCTGCACGACGTCGTCACCCACCGGGTCGGCCGCATCGTGCTGGAGGCCGGCACGCTGGCACTGGCGGCCGGCGACGAACGCGCCAGGGCGGCGGCCGAGGACATCCGCACGACCGGCTGCGAGACGCTGGAGGAGTTGCGACACATGACCGCCCTGTTGCGGCGGGGTACCGGGGAGGGCTTCGACCTGGGGCTGCCGCTGCCGGACCTGCGGCCCCTGGTGATCGACTCGGCGCAGGCGGGGGTGCCCGTCGAGCTGTCGGTCGAGGGCACGCCCGTGCCGGTGCCCGGGCCGGTGGGGCGCAGCGCGTACCTGGTGGTCGAGGCGGCCCTGGCCAACGTGCGCGAGCACGCGCCGGGGGCGGACGTGCGGGTACGCGTCCGCTACCCGCCCGGCTACGTGCGGATCGGCGTGCGCAGCTCCGCCGGGCGGCCCGGCGCCTGGGTCGGCGTCGCCGGGCCTGGGCCGAGCCTGCTCGATCTGCGGCGGCGGGTGGAGGTGGCCGGGGGGACGTTGGAGAGCGGGCCGCTGGAGGACGGCGGCTTCCACGTCGAGGCCACCTTCCCGGCCGCCTGAACCGGCGCCGCGCCGCCGGCCGCCGGAGCCCGCGGCGACCCCTCCCGCCTGAGCCCACGACGCCCCTCCCCGCCTGAGCCCGGGCGGGCATCCCCTCCCGGCTGCCCGAGCGCGCGGGTTCAGGATCCGTAAATCACCGACAGGAAGCGCACCAGCACCGCCTCCCGCGAGGCGGGCGGCAGCGCGTCCAGCACCGCGTTGACCATCGCCATCTCCGGTTGCCCCGCCCCCGGCCGCAGGTCCACCCCGACAGAGGCGCTCAGCTCGGCGAACGACGCGTCGTCGATGGCGTCCAGGTCCAGCCCCGCCACCAGCTCGACCAGCCCCTCGGGCAGCACGACGGGACCGCGTTCCCTGGCCGCATCGGCCGACTCGGCGATCACCTTGAGCATGGCCTCCACCCCGGAGAGCGTGACCCCGGTGACCGTGATGTGCAGGTTCGCGGGGATGCCGGCGTACGAGAGCTGCGGCTGCAGGAACCAGCCGCGAGCCCGCGCCTCGTCGGCCAGCACGAACACGTCGATGTCGTCACCCGCGAAGGCCACCAGCGACGACTCGGGCTCGCCGAGCACCCGCAGCCCCGGGACGGCGGCCAGGCCGGCGCGCAGCCTGGCCGTCGCCTCCAGCGTGGCCCGGCCCAGCTCCACGTACCCCTCCCGGCCCAGCGCCTGAAGGGTGGCCCAGGCGCCGCCGAGCGGGCCCGCCGACCGTGAGCTCTGCACGGTCGCGTTGATGATCGTGTACCCGGGCCAGGCGGCCGAGGCGAAATACGCCCGCCGCCGCATCGCCGGATCGGCGAACAGCAGGACCGAGGCACCCTTGGGCGCGTAGCCGAACTTGTGCAGGTCGCAGGAGATCGAGGTCACCCCGGGCACCGACAGATCGAACGGCGGCACCGGCGCACCCGCCTCGCGTAACCACGGCAGCAGCCAGCCGCCCACGCACGCGTCCACATGGAACGGCACCCCCGCCGCCGACGCCACGGCGGCCACCTCCTCGATCGGGTCGATGACGCCCTGCGGGTAGGAGGGCGCGGAGGCGACGACGAGGACGGTGTCCGGGGTGATCGCCGCCTCGACGTCGCGGGCGCGCACCTTGTACGTCGAAAGGTCCACCGGCAGGGCGACGACCTCGACCCCGAGGTAGTGCGCCGCCTTGTGGAAGGCCGGATGGGCGGTGACCGGCAGGATGAGGTTGGGGCGGTCCCGTCCGGCCAGGTCGCGGGCCGCCTTGACGGCCAGCATGATCGACTCGGTGCCGCCGCTGGTGAAGACGCCGTGGCCGCCGCCGAGCAGGTCCGACACCGCGCCCACGACCTGCCGCTCCATGTCCACCACGCTGGGGAACGCGGTCGGGTCGAGGCAGTTGACCTCCAGCATCTCCAGGTAGGCCCGGGTGGCGGCGTCGTTCACCTCGGACCGCCCGGTGTCGTAGACGTAGGCGGTCACCTGACCGCCGCGTACGGGCAGGTCGTGCTCCTTGAGCCGGGCGACCTCAGCCAGCAGGTCTTCCGTGGTCCTTCCGGCCGGGGGCAGGTTCACGCGGCCTCCTTCGTTCTCGTGGGGGTGAGCCTTCCGTACCTGACGACGAACGGCAGGCTGATCAGCATGAGCAGGGCGGGCAGCGCGGTGAAGCCCAGCAGGAGCCCGGTCAGCGCGCCGGGCGACTGCGCGACCGGCCCGCCTGCCGCTGCTGAGGTGAAGCCCGACAGGGTCAGCACCAGCGCGAACAGCCCGGGTCCGAGCGCCAGCCCCGCCGTCTCGCCCGCCGTCCACAGGCCGGTGAACGCGCCGGACTGCGCGTGTCCCGTACGGGCTGCGTCGGCGTGCACGGTGTCGGGCAGCAGCGACAGCGGCAGCAGTTGCAGCGCCGCGTAGCAGACCCCGGCCAGGGCGGTCAGCGTCAGCGTGGCCACCAGGGCGCCCGAGGCGATGGCCGGGATCAGCGCGAGCGCGACGCCGCAGAAGCCGGCGGAGGCGGCCAGGTAGCAGCGCACCGGCCCGTGCACGCGGGCCAGCCAGGCCCAGCCGGGCACGGCGAGCATGCTCGGCCCGACGAGGCAGACGAACATCACCGACGTCAGCCCGTAGTCCCCCAGCCGGTACGACGCCACGTACGGCGCGCCCGCCAGCATCACCGCCACGGCCAGCGCCTGCGCCACGAACGCCGCCAGCAGCACGAAGAACGGCCGGTTGCCCCTCGCCAGCCGGAAGGCCGCCACGGGACCGAGCTGCCTGGGCCCCGGCCTCGACGGCACCCAGCGGGTGGCCAGCGTCGCACCGGCCAGCGCCGCCGCCATGATCGCGCCGATCGTCACGCCCATCACGGCGTATCCGGCCCGGCCGCCCCCGGCCAGATCGACCACGGCCGGGGCCAGGCCGCCGGCCACGAGGATGCCGACCGTCAGGCACACCACCCGCCAGGACATGATCCTCGTCCGCTCGCCCGGGTCGGGGGACATCTCAGCCGGAAGCGCCACGTACGGGACCTGGAAGCAGGCGAAGGCCGTGGCCGCCAGCAGGAACGCCGCCCCGGCCCAGACCGCCCCCGGCACGTCGCCCGGCACCGCGAACATCAGCGCGAACGTCACCGGCAGCGCGACTGCGCCGATGGTCAGCAGGCGGGTCCTGTGGCCGGTGCGGACGGCCTCGCGGTCGCTGGCGGCGCCGATCAGGGGGTTCAGCAGCACGTCCCAGATCTTGGGCGCCACCAGCACGGCGCCCGCCACGGCGGCGGGGACGCCGAGCAGGTCGGTCAGGTAGTAGAGGAGCAGGAGGCCGGGGACCGCCGAGAACACGCCGGTCCCGACGGAGCCGACGCCGTAACCGAACAGCCGGCCTCGCCCCAGTTGGGTCACCTGGGGTCGCCGGGGAGGCCGAGGGTGCGGTGGAGGCTGGTGTGCAGGTGGGCGCGGAAGCGGCGCAGTGCGGCCCGGTCGCCGGCGCCTCTGCGCCGCCCCTCCGCGTCCAGCACTCCGCCCTTGGCGAAACCGTGCACGGACCAGATCACCGTCCACACGGTGTACTCCAGGTCGATCTCGCCGGAGATCAGCCCGGACTCGACCGCCGGCCGCAGCGCGCCGGTCACCGTGGCGAGCAGCGGCTGCACGTACTGGCGCTCCAGCTCGGTGATGTCACTGGCGTCGGAGAGCCAGCGGTGCATCCACAGGGCGGGCACCTCGGGGTTGTCCACGCAGAAGTCGAGATAGTCGTCGGCCAGACGGTGGATGGCGGCGACCGGGTCGGCGCCGGGCAGCCGGGCGAGCGCGGTCTCCAGCGCCGCCTTCTCCGCCTGGTGGGCGCGCTCCATGACGGCCAGGTACAGCTCGCGCTTGCCGCCCACGTGGTAGTTGACGGTGGCGATGTTCAGCCCGGCGGCCTCGGCGATCTGCCGGGTGGAGGTGCCGTCGTAGCCGAGCGCCGCGAACAGGTGTGTGGCCACCTTGAGAATCAGGCCGGCCTGGGTGCTTTCGCCGGGAGTCATACCACCGAAGGTAGTTCGGCCGACCCGTCTCGGTCAATCGCTTGATGGAAGATCAGGTCAGTCCGGGGCCCAGTACTTCTCCATGATCTGATCGAGCAGCCGCACCACGGGCTGCCAGCTCGCGGGCAGCCGGTAGCGGGCGGCCCTGCGGTGGTCGTACGCGAGCGTGTACTTGATGAAGTCCGCCCCCTGCGGTGGCCGCTCGGAAGCGCCGATGCGCAGGTTACGCAGGTGGCCGTGGAGCTTGCGCCGCTCCTTGGCGGTCAGGCACTTGTCGATCGTCGGCCCCGTACGCCGGCTGAGCCGTACGCACCCGTTGCCGTAGACGATCACGCGGTCGTTCAGCCCCGCGAAGCCGCCCTGCTTGCGGAAGTCCACCAGCGCCCGCTTCGACGCGACCTCCGCCTGCGCCGGCGCCATCGACGCGCTCAGCGCCAGGAGCAGCACGGGCAGGAGCACTATTCGCCAGATCCTCATGCTCCTACGACGTACGCCGGCCGCGAACGGCTCACCGAACGCGTCTACCTGGAGTCCCCTGGGCGTCCGAAGGTGCCCGCGACGCCCAGGGGACCCCTCGCGGCTACCCGCAGCGGGCGCCGTTGAGGTGGAACACCTCGGGGGCCGGGTTGGGGCCTGAGGTGTTCGTACCGGTGAAGCCGAAGGTCACCGACTTACCGGGCTTGATGCGGCTGTTCGCGCCGAGCCCCTTGGCCGTCACCACCGAGCCCGACTGCGACAGCGACGCGCCCCAGTCGTCACGCACCCGCTGGCCGCTCAGGAACGACCAGCGCAGGTCCCAGCCGTCCACACTGTGCCTGCCGGTGTTCTCGATCACGACCTGGGCGGTGAACGGACGCGAGCCGAACGCCGTGTAGCGGACCCGGCAGTCCGAGCGCCCGCCCTCGTCGGTGAGGAACGCGGAGACCCAGGCCAGCGGGGAGTTCCAGTTGATGGTCAGCTCGTTCGTCGACCACGACTCGATGTCGTCCACGTAGCAGAACTGCGGCGCGCAGCCCTGCAGCAGCCGCTGCGCGAGCGGGTCCTGGATGCTGGAGTTCGGGCCGCCCGACAGCGTGCCGCGCGGCGGGTTGGGCAGGGCGGGGTCGAGCTGGCGGGCGTACCAGCGGCTGTGCTGGTTCTTGGAGGCGACCTCGCCGTAGCCGGTCACGTACGACTGGTTGAGCGCGTTGCGGCCGAGCAGGTAGTCCATGCCCTCCCGTACGGCCGCGCGGTACTTCTCCTGGCCGGTCAGGTCGTAGGCCGTCGCGATGACGACCAGGTTGTTCAGCACCAGGTTGTTGGAGCCCCAGTCGAAGTCGGGCGGGTCGTAGGCCAGCCCGTACGGGTGCGCCCGCTGGATCGCCAGATACTTCTCGGCCCCCTCGACCACCGACTTGCGGACCCGTGCCCGGTCCGGCAGCGCGTTCGGCACCGTCGCCAGGTCCAGGCGGCCGAGCTGGGCCGTGTTGCCCCAGTCGAAGCCGCGATCACGCCAGATGTCGCCCGTGTGGTGCGGCGAGGCCAGCACGAAGTCCTTGAACTCGCGCTCGCCCGTGGTCAGGTACAGCTCGGCCGCCGCCCAGTAGAACTCGTCGCTCACGTCGTTGTCGTTGTAGGCGCCGCCGCCGGTGCCGTCGGTCGGGTCGGCGTACCGCTCCGGGTTCGCCTTGGCCGCCGCCCACGCCTTGCGCGCCGCGGTGAGGTTCCTGGCGGCGAACGCGGCGTCGTACGGGGCGAACAGCCGGGCCGCCTGCGCCGACGTCGCGGCCAGGTTCAGCGTGGCCGCGGTGGAGGTGGGGTGCAGCTCGCGCAGTTGCGGGTCCAGGTGGGGCAGGAGCGGGAGGCCGGTCCAGTTCTGGTCGTGGATCTTGTGGTGCGCCATGCCCGCGTCCGGCTTGCCGTCCGGCACCTGCATGCTCAGCAGGAACTCCTGCTCCCAGCGGGCCTCGTCCAGGATGTCAGGGCGGCCGTTGCCGCTCTCCGGGATGTTCAGCTGGCCGTCCTTGAAGGCGGTCTTGTCACGTTCGTACGCGGCCATGAGCTGAAAGGCCGAAATCCCGCCGTTGACGACGTACTTGCCGTGGTCGCCGGCGTCGTACCAGCCGCCCTTGACGTTCAGGCTGTAGTCGCAGACGCCCGGCTGGCACGGCACGCTCACGTCACCCTGGTTCGGCGCGACGCCGACATGACCGGCCGGCCTGCCGTAGCCGGGGCGCAGGCTGTCGAGGATCTCGATGCCGCTGCGCTGGGTGTAGTAGAACTTCAGCGCGTCCGTCGGAAGCTGCGCGTACAGGTCGGCCGCGATGTCGAACGGCCTGCTCGTCTCGCCGTCCGCCGTCACCGTGTAGCCCTTGCCCGGCTTGCGGTAGGTGCCGAAGTCGAGCGTGTGCACGTTATGGCCGGAGCTGGCGTCCACGCCTCTCGGGGTGGTTCTGCCGCGGGCCACGGTGGTGCCGGCGGCGTTCTTGAGCTGCCAGTCCAGGGGCGTGGTCGCCTCGGTCACGACCGTGGCCTTCTTCGGGCCCGTGGGGAGGTAGCCGACCATGTTCACGCGTACGCGGGGGCCCGTGTCCGGTTCGTACACCTCGGGCTCCGCGCCGCCCTTGAGCGACACGTCGTCCATGCAGAACCTCCAGGGCTCGGGACTGCCTCCCAGCTGGAAGACGGCCTGGGCGTCGGGCAGCGACACGGGGGCGGTGAACGTGTAGGTGTAGGAGTTGCCCGAGACGCTCATCTCCGGCGCGGCCGCCAGATACTGCGTGTAGGGGTCCACGGGGAGCTGGATCAGCGCCCTTCCGACTCTGCCCGGGGTCGCGGTGGCGAAGAACCGGTAGGCGTACGTCTCGCCCGCCACGAGCGGGAGGTCGTTCTGGCCGATGATCACGTCCCAGGGGTTGGTGGTGCCACCGGGGATGTCGGCGCACAACCGGCCGTCGTCCACCGCGAGGGTGACGTTGCCGGTGCCCCACCAGGGGGCGGTGCCGGTGTCGAAGGTGCCGTTCACGATCTGCTCGGGTCCCTCGTCGGCGGCTTGGGCCGCTGGGGCGGGGGACAGGGCGACCATGGTGAAGAGGGCCAGTAAGGCGGCCCGGCGTCGGGTCATGGAGGTCCTTAGGGGGTGGGAGCGCTCCCAACAGGGCGACCCTGATCCTCCATTCCCTGCGCTTCCGCGTCAACGGGCGCGGAACTCCTGGCTGAAATTTTCCCGTGACGGCGACACGCCGCTCTCTGTTCCGTGGTCGGGCTGCCGGCCGGATGGTCGCCTGGTCGTGGGGCGGGTGAGGTGCAGGAGGATCTCCTCGGCGCGGTCGCGGTCGTACGGGGTGGCCAGGCGTTCGGCGGCGGCCAGCGCGCGGTGCGCCGCCTTTTCGGCCGGCCCGTTTCTGCCCGCGACGGCCAGCACGAGCGCGCGGGCCCAGCCGATCCTGGCCGCGGCGCCCGGGTTCCTGGCCTGGTATCTGGACAGGTGCTGGTGCAGGCGCCGCGCGGACGCCCGGTCCGGCGGGCCGGGCAGCGCCCAGAGCAGCTCCGCCAGCCCGGCCCAGCACTCCAGCATGCCCCGCTGCCCCACCGGCAACCGCTCGGCCAGCCCCAGCACCTCCCGCACCTCCCGCACCGCCGCCACGTCGTCCGGTGGCTGGGGAACGCCGACCGTCAGCGCCCGGTCGTCAGGCCCGTGGCGGAGGACGGCGTCGCCGGGCCCGTGGTGGAAGGCGGAGTCTTCGGGGTGCTGGGTGCGCAGGTGCAGGCGGGCGGTGGCGGTGAGGAGGCGCATGTCCTGGATCGTGCGCATGACCGGGCCGTCCCGCAGGCCGAGCTCCTTCTCGCACGTACGGCGGCGCTCCGTGGACGCCCTGGCCGCCTCCAGCACCTGCCGGATCCGCTCCGGAGCCGTCCCGTCGATCCGCAGCATCGCCTCGACCTGGCCGGTCAGGCACCAGTGCCGGCCGATGTCGTCCCCGCCCACGCGCCTGGCCGCCTGCTCGGCCGTGTCGGCGAACAGCTCGGCCGCCGCCGTGAAGTCCCCCTGCCAGAGCGCGGTCTCGGCGAGCATGCCCGTGCAGTTCTCCGCCACGCGGGGCGTCAGCGTCCTGGCGCGGCACTCGGTGAACGAACGCCTGGCCGCCTCGAACGCCCCGGCGTGCAGCTGGTCGAGCCCCCGAGCCAGCCGGGCCCGATTCGCGGCCTCCACGGCCAGTTCGACCGGCCTGCCGCCCACCGCCCCACCGCCTGCCGAGCCCGCCGAGCCGGCCGATTCCGCTGATCCTGCTGACCCCGCCGGCTCCAGTCGGGCGTGCTCGACCTCGGCCAGGGCGCGGTCTGCCAGCGTGCCGTAGCGGGTGGCCGTCCGGTGCAGGCCCGCGACGCGGGCGATGGTGGCGGCGTTGGCGTAGGACTCGGCGCGCAGGGCGGGGTCCTGGGTCCGTTCTGCGGCGTTGAGCTGGCGTAACGAGGCGGCCAGCATTGTGAGCAGGTCCTGCTGGTGGTAGGCGAGCCTGGCCAGCATGGTCAGCGCCTGCGCGGCCTCCCGCCCACCGGCCTCCCGCCCACCGGCCTCCCGCTCGCGTCCGCCCGGATCGTGGTCGCCGGAGCCGTGTCGGTCGGAGGCCGGCCGGTCGGGGGCGCGTCCGAGGCTGGGCGGGAGGGTGAGGCGGGGCGGGGTCAGGCGGTGGGCGCTCTGGCGGGCCGCTGCGGTCAGGCAGGTGACGACCAAGCCGGTACGCGACTCCGGCAGCGGCTCGCCCAGCGTGGCCAGGGCCGCCCTGGCCAGGCGGGTGGCGTCCAGGTCCCTGGCCAGATGGTGCTCGCTCGTTCCCGCCATCCACAGGTGCCGGGCCCGGAGCAGCCGGTTCTCCGTCGCGCCTTCGAGGTGCCGGCGCAGGATGGCCACCGACTCCTCGTACAGGTGCAGCCGCAGGCACAGAATCCAGTAGTGGTCCAGGAAACCCGGGTCGCCCGACGCGGCCCAGGCCGGCCTGATGTTGTCCAGCTCCGCCCCGAGCACGGCGGTGACCTCGGTGTCGGAGGCGTCCTGCAACGCGTCCGCGTGCCGGTCGAGCAGGCGGGCGAAGTAGGCGGCGTGGCGCCGGCGTGCGGCCTGGAGGTCCGCCGGGCTCTGGCGTTCGGCGGCGAGCTGCTGGATCAGGGGGTGGATCACGTACCGGCCGGAGGAGGTCAGCCGGATCATGCTGTGATCCACCAGGCGGACCAGCACGTCGAGGCTGGTGCGGGCGACCTCAAGCGCCGCCTCCAGCGTGCACCCGCCGCCGAACACCGACAGCGCCGCCAGCGCCCGCTGCCCGGCCGGGTCGAGCAGGTGCCACGAGGTCTCGAAGACCGTACGCATGCAGGCGTGCCGCGGCCGGGCGGCGGGCCCGGCGGCCGACAGTAGCCCGGGGTCCACGCCGAGGCGCCGGGCCAGGTCGGCGCAGGGCACGGCGCGCAGCAGGCCTGCCACCAGCTCGATGGCCAGGGGCAGGCCGCCGGTGGCCGCGCAGATCGCCGCCACCGGGGCCGCCTCGCGGTCGGGGTCGAACGCCGGTCGCGCCGCGCGTGCCCGTACCGCGAACAACGCCTCGGCGGCCGGTCCCGGCAGCCCTTCCACGGTGACCGTCGCCTGGCCGGGCAGACTCAGCCGCCGCCTGCTCGTGGCGAGGACCCGTACGGACGGGGCAGCGTGCAGGACGGCGCCGATGACCGCGTCGAAGGCGGGAAGGTGTTCGAGGTTGTCGAGGACGAGCAGGAGCCGCCGGCGGCGGGCTGCGAGGTGGGCCAGGAGCAGGTCGAGGGCGGGACGCGGCGGCGCGAGATCCACGTCCAGACGGCGCGCCAGCGTCGTGACGGCCGCCTCCGCCCGCACCCCGGCGAACGACACGAAGACCGTCTCCACGGGCAAGCCGTTCCCTCCGGTGCCCGGCGAGGCCGCGGGGCCGGCTCGGGCCTTCGTACCCGCGTCGAGACGGGACTCCGGGGCGGTGGCGGCGATGGCGAGGCGGGTCTTGCCGATACCGCCGGGCCCGAGCAGCGTGACCAGCCGCTCGCGCGCCAGCAGCGCCCGCAGCGCGGCCACCTCGGCGTCCCGGCCGATCAGCTCCGTGCCGGGAAGGGGCGGACCGGGCCGGGCCGCAGCACGGGGCGCGAGCTCCCACCGCAGGGCCTGGGTCGGCGGTGCGGGGGCGACTCCCAGCTCGTCCGCCAGCCGCCGGCGCAGCTCGTCGTAGCAGGCCAGGGCGGCGGCCCGGTTCCCCGTCCCGGCCAGGGAGGCCATGAGCACCCGGTACGCCTCCTCGTCGTACGGATCGAGCCCGGTGATGATGCGGGCCAGCCGCGTCACCTCGTCGGACGCCGCCGACCCGGGCGGCGGGAGCAGCGAGCGCAGCAGCGTACGCATCCGCTGCCGTTCCACGCTCACCCACTCGCCGAACGCCGGCGCGTCGCAGAACGCGACCCCGTCCATGAAGTCCCCGCGCCACAACCGCAGCGCCGTGGCCACGGCCGGGGCCCCGCACAGCACCCGGTGGTCCACGAAGCACTCGCCGGCCTCGCGGAACCGTACGTGCGTGCGGGTGATCTCCAGCCAGCCGCCCACCTCCGCGCGCAACTCGGACAGCGCCAGCCGCAGACTGCCCCTGGCGTTGGCCTCGGGACGCTCGCCCCACAGCAGCGTGGCCAGCGTGGAGCGCGGCTGTGGGCCGGTCGTGGTGGCGAGGTGGCAGAGCAGCGCGCGCGTCTTGGCGGAGCGGATGCGCAGGGGCATCCCTCCGACGGACACGTCCGGTGAGCCGAGCAGGAGCATGGTCAGCGACTGCCTCATAGCGGAGCAGGCTAGGCGTGAGCCGGCCGGGCGACTGTTCGAAAAGGCACATATGGGTTGTGTTCTGCGTGACTCACCTGGGGGTTAACGGTGTGCTCACGGTGGCGTGGCCACTCTGATGCCGCGCTCGGTGAATGTCGCGGGGCGTTCGACATCAAGGCATCCAGGCATCAAGGAGAGAACAAGAGCATGCGCACTCCTCAGCTCATCGCCGCACTCACCCTCGCCGCGGGCATGATCGGGCCGGCGGTGGCCGCCGCGCCGGCCCACGCCATGGCGTCTTCGTGCGTCGTGACGCTCTATGACATCGACCTCAGCAACCCCAGGGAGAAGGACGGCGTCGACGAGCTCCGCTTCAAGGTCGACGGGAACTGGTTCCCGCAGAACGGACACTTCGACATGAGCATCGCGCGCTCGGACGGCGACCCGGGGGACTTCGGCAACCCGTCGACCATCGTCCAGCGGCAGGAGAACAAGTACTTCGAACTGCGCGAGGTCAACCCGCCGATCATCACCGGCGGCCAGAACCTGGGCGAGGCGTGGGCCTTCGGCTACGACTGCGACAATCTCGGCGTGGGGGACATCCACATCGAGGACACCGTCCTGTCCAGCAGCAAGTACGCCTACACGGTCAGGCTCAAGCTGACCGGCCAGTGACCGTCCCTTCTCCGCCGATCGGCCGCCTGCGAGGTGGCCGATCGGTTCACGGCGTCAGCACCCGTTCCGGCGAGTCGAGCCAGATCGAGTGACCGCCGTCCTGGGAGACGGTCAACCCGAACCGCTCATGTCCGGGCTCGCCCCACGACACCCAGCGGAAGTAGGCGTCCACCAGCTCGTCCCACAGGGACCGATCGCCCAGCTGGTACACCTGATGGTCTCGCTCGCCGCCGGGCCGGACCTGCTCGACCCACGGGTACGGCACCCGCCGGATCCCGCACGTGACGTGCACCCGATCGAACGGGGCGAAATCTGGACACCCCTCCGCACCGTCACCGACGAGCACCCGCGGCCGGCACCCGGCCTCGCGCAGATTCCCGGCCGCGTGCTCGGCGACGACAGCGTCCACTTCGACCGACGTCACCTGGCCGTGCTCACCCACCACATGGGAGATCAGCGCCGCCGTCTCCGCGGGGCCTTTATTGATGTCGCGCGATCTGGGAGTGTTCGAGCGTGGCTCTCACTCTGGCCGGGTGCCCCGTGCACGAGTTGCTCGAGCGTCAGTCCGCCAAGCTGGCCCGGCTGCTCGTACGTGGGTTCGCCGAGCAGATCCCCGTCTACCGGCGGCTGCCCCAAGAGGAGCTGGACGGGGACATCACGGCCATCACCGAGCATAACCTGCGCCTGATCGCCCGGGTGTTCCGTGATCGGCGGCCGCCTGCCAGGGCCGAGTTGGCGCCGTTGCGGGTGTCGGCGGTGCGCCGGGCGCAGGAGGGGGTGCCGCTGGAGGCGTTGCTCGCGGCCTATCACCTGGGGGCGCGGATGGTGTGTGAGCGGCTGTTCGCGCAGGCGGGGCCGGACGACCTGGGTGACGTGCTGGAGGCGAACCGGATCATCCTGCGGTACATGGAGTCCGTGACGGCCGCCGTGTGCACGGCGTACCTGGAGGAGAGGGAGAGCGTGCTCAGCCAGGAGCAGCACGCCATGCACGCCACCGTGGCGGCGCTGCTCGGCGGTGACCGGGCGGCGCTGGCGGGGATCCGGCTGGCGCCGCGCTACCTGGTGCTGGCCATCGCGGTGGGGCGGCATCCGGACGAGGACGGGCCTGGTGCGGCGGTGGCGGGGCGGCGCAAGTTGCACCGGATCAGGAGTGCGCTGCAGCGGCACGTGAGCGAGCCCGTGCTGACCGCGCTGGACACGTCGGGTGGGGTGGTGCTTCTTCCGCTGCAGGAGGCTGCCGATCCGGACGTCGGAGAGCTGGCGGAGGCGGCGGGGCGGGCGGCGGGCGTGCCCGTGTGGCTGGCGGCCGAGCCGGCGCCACCGGACGACGTGCCGGCGGCGGCGCGGCTGGCCGAGGAGGTGCTGGAGGTGGCGCGGGTCTTCGAGCAGCCGCCGGGCGCCTACCGGCTGGCCGATGTGCTGCTCGAATACCAGCTGACCCGGTCGAGCCAGGCCACGGCGTTGCTCGCGGGGCTGCTGGACCCGCTGCTCGACAATCCCGACCTGCTCAGGACGCTCACGGCGTACCTGGACACCGGGCTCGATCGGCGGCGTACGGCCGAGTTGCTGCACGTGCACCCGAACACCGTCGACTACCGGTTGCGCCGGGCCGCCGCGCTGACCGGGCTCGATCCGATGGATTCGGCTCACCTTCAGCGGATCGGGGCCGCGCTGGCCGCTCGCCGCCTCACCGGATCCCGGTAAGGCCCGCTGCTCCAGCGGATCGCGGTAAGGCCGCCGCCCCGGCGGATGCCGGTAATGCCGCCGCCTCACCGGATCCTGGTCAAGCTGGTGCTTATAGGACGCCGGTTACCGCGGACGTCACGATGGTGGCGAAGTTGCGCATGCCGAGGGCGTTCGGGTGGAACGGCGCGGCGGGCGCGGCCGGGACGTACGGTTCGATCCACCGCACGCCGGGCGACGCGCACGGGTCGTGGCCCGCGCTCGGCGTCTGCAGGTCGATGAAGCCCGCCCCGGCCGAGGCGGCCTGTTCGGCCAGCATCTGGTTGAAGTACATCAGCGTGGCCCTGATGTAGTTCGCGTCCGCGCGGATGATCGGGACGCGCGGGTAGCAGCCGTTCTGCCGCGCGTACGTGGCGTAGCCCACCACGAAGATCCTGGCCTGCGGGGCGCGGGCGCGGATGTCGGAGACCAGGGTGGTGAGGCGGGGGCGCAGCGCGTCGGTCGCGACCCGCCACTGATCCTGGCCGCCTGAGTTGTAGTCGTCGTTGCAGGCGTCGCCGATCGGGGGCGGCAGCAGGTTCAGGCAGTCCTCGATGAAGTCGGTCAGCCCGACGTCGTTGGCGCCGATCTGCACCGTGACGAGTGTCGTGTTCTGGCTGAGCGCGTCGAGCTGGGGTGCCACGTCGCCGAGTTCGGTGTCCTGCGACTCGTACATGTCGGTGGTCTTGGCGCCCGAGCACGTCACGTCGCGGAACGTGCTCGCGCCGATGGCCCGTGCGGTCAGGTGGGGGTAGTTGCGGTCGGAGCGCAGGCAGCCGTAGTCGGGGCCGATCTGGTTGGGCACCAGCGGGCCGGCGGCGGCCGAGTCGCCCAGCGCCACGTACACCTCGGCCTGGGCGGCGTGCGCGGATGACATCGTGAGGCTGAGACCCAGAACGAGGACGAGGCAGGTTGCGGTGAGTGTGCTGAGCGTTCTCCGCGCAGTTCTCCGTGCTGTTCTCCGGGCCGTTCGTAATGCCGATTTCCGGGCCGTTCGGGGCGTTCTGGCCGGTCGCGCCATGAGGACTCCTTCGGCAGGGGGTGGGGGGTGCGGAATCCGTGGGTCGGTCAGCTGCGGAAGGGGCCGGTCACCTCGTACGTGATGCCTCCGGTGCCGGCGGACTCGCCGCTGGTGCCGCGCTGGGAGGAGAAGTAGAGCCGGGTGCCGTCGGGGGAGAAGGCGGGGCCGGTGATCTCCGAGCTCGCGTGGCCGTCGAGGCGCATGATCGGGGCCACGACGCCGTCCGGTGTGATGATGTTGATCTCCATGTTGCCGCCGTCCTCGGCCACGTAGAGATCGCCCGACGGCCGGCCGGTGATGTTGTCGACGCCGTCGAGAGTGCCCGTGCCGTCGTAGATCGTGGTCACGGTCTGGCGGGCGGTGTCGTACGCCCAGACCCTGCGGTCCCCCTTCGCGGTGAAGTAGCAGACGCCGGCGGCGTAGTGGCAGCCCTCGCCGCCGTTGAAGTGCCTGGCCGCGGCGACCTGGTGCCTGGTCTGGCGTTCGAGCACGCCGGGCGTGGGGTCGGGGACCTGGCGCCATTCCACGGCGTCGTCGCCGAGGCCGCAGAGCACGTCGAGCCGGCCGCTGGACAGATCACCCCAGGTCGTGGGCGTGAAACGGTAGAAGCAGCCGTCGCTCTCGTCCTCGGTCAGGTAGATCACGCGGTGGTCGGGGTCGCACGCGGCGGCCTCGTGCTTGAAGCGGCCCATGGCGGGGCGGGCGCGGGCCTCGCCGCCGAGCGGGTACGTCTCGTACACGCGGCCGCGGAAGATCTCCTCGCACGACAGCCAGGTCTGCCACGGGGTCGCGCCGCCGGCGCAGTTGATGTTCGTGCCGCTGAGGATCCGGTACGCGCGCTCCACGGACCCGTCGGCCCTGAACTTGATCGCCGAGGCGCCACCGATCAGCGGCACCTCGGAGTTGGAGACGTAGATCCAGCCGGCGCCGTCGGCGAAGCAGGCGCCGCCGTCGGGGGCCGGGTGCCACAGCGTGCCGCCGACCAGCCGGCCCGACCGGGCCACGACGCGGCCGGTGAACCCGGAGGGTAACGCCATGCCGTTGGCGTCGGGCGCGCCGAGCGGCCCGTACGGGCTCGCCCCCGCGGACACCGACGAGATCGACGCCGCCGCCTCGTGCCACACCGCCCCCGAGAACGCCACCGCTACCGGCACGGACATGAGGAAGGTACGGCGGCGCATGGAGGCTCCCCACTGGTCGCGGTTCGATTCGCAGACAAACGATGAGCCATGCTCGTCATTCTGTGAACTGGACCGTGGAGTAAATGTGGGCGGTCAAATCTGTGACGCCTCACAAAAGGGCATGCGCCACTGTGCGTCAGCAGTCGGCCTGCCGCCGCGACGGCCGGCTCTGGGTCAGGCGTCGCCGGGCCGCCGCGACGGCCGAATCAGCGGGTCAGGCGTCGCCGGGGCGCCACATCGGCCAGAAGAGCGCGCCGTCCGGCAGCGCGAACGGCTGCCGTGCCTGGTAGCCGTGCCGCGCGTACAGGTCGCGGTTGCGCGGGTCGCTGGCCGCCAGGTACGCCGGCGCGCCCGCCAGCCGGGCGTGCTGGTACTGCAGCAGGGCCGTGCCCAGCCCCTGGTTCTGCCGGTCGGGATGGACCGCCAGGAAGGCCAGGTGGTGGTACGGCGGCTGCGGCTGGTTCTGCTCGGACAGCTCGTCGAGGGCGCGGAAGCGCTCGGCCCACTCGCCGGTGGCCTCGCTCAGCCGCCGGTCGTAGTCGGCCGGCCCGGGCAGGTCGGCCGTCCGCTGGAACCACACGGCGACCGCCTGGCCGTCGTCGGCGAAGTGGACCTCACCGTGCTCCAAAGCGTGCTCGACGAAGATGCGGTAGTCGGCGGCGAGGATCCGATGCCGCGACCGGCGGTCGGGCACGAGGTAGGCCGAGCATCTCAGCCCGGCGAACGCGGTGGCGATCAGCTCGGCCGCGGCCGCTCCTTCGTCGGCCGCGGCCCTGCGGACGGTCACCCGCAGCGCGAAGGGTCCTCCTGATGTGCGGTCCATGACCGGCCAGGCTTCGAACGTATCTTTCACGAGGCCCAGGTCTCCTCTCATCAGTCATGCGGTGTCCTGGGCGGTGGCCGCCTCGGCGTCCATCCCCAATCGCAGCGTAAACGGAGGGCGTACGGGAACGCAGCACGAGGGTCCTCGCCGCCCTGTCGCGCGGGCGTGCGGGAGTCGACCTGCTGCCCCGGCGTGACCTCGGCCGGCTGCCCGGCGTGACCTCGGGCGGTTGCCCGGCGTGACCTCGGGCGGTTGCTCGGCTGACGGGTCCCTTACGTGGTTGGGAGATCCACTTGTTCTGGCCGTGGGTATCGGTGCCCGTGATCACGATCAGGAGGCATCGCGATGGCTGACTTTCCCATTGTTGTCGGTATAAATCGTACGCAAGATGGTTCCATCGCCGTCGCGGTGGGCGAGTCGGGCATGTACAGCCTGCAGAAGGAGCGCGTCAGCCGCCGCGAGCACCACTGGGGCCGCCTCGGCGACCTGCCGGACCGGTACGTGCCCGCCATGCCGCTGCTCAAGGAGCGGGTCGACCTGGTCGTGGAGGGCTACGCCGCCGACACCGAGATCGAGCACGCGGGCGCGTACGAGCAGGAGACCCGCCAGGTCCTCGGCCTCGGGGACGAGACGCCGATCGTGATGGTCTCCTCCCACCTGTCCCACATCTACGGCGCGTTCCACCCGTCGCCGTTCGAGGAGGCGGCGGGGCTGGTGATCGACGCGCGGGGCAGCCGGATCGGGGACCTCGTCGAGCAGGTCGAGTTGCCGTTCGACGCGGACGAGGACCTGCTGGAGGTCGCCTCCTACTACCGGTGCACGCGCGGGCGGATCGAGTGCCTGGCCAAGCAGTTCTGGGACGGCGACTGGGCCAGGCCCGCCGGGCTCGGCTGCTTCTACGCGTTGCTGGCCGAGGTGACGTGGCCGGGGAGCGAGGGCGACGGGACCAAGGTGATGGAGCTGGCCCCGTACGGCGACCCGGACGCGCTGGGTCTGCCCGACCTGGACGTACGCGGCCACGAGGTGCACATCCCGCCCGCCTGGACGGAGCTGTTCCGTCACGCGGGCGCTTTCGGGGAGGAGCCGGGCGGCGGGGAGTTCCGGCGACCCGAGCCGGGCGGTGGCGAGTCCCGCCGTACCGAGCCAGGTGGTGGGGAGCCCCGCCGTACAGACTCCTTCCGGTACGAGCCGGGCGGTGAGGAGTTCCGGCGGGCCGCGAATCTGGCCGCCGCCGGACGGCGGGCCTTCGAGCGGGCGCTGCTCCAGGTCGTCGCCTGGCTGCACGCCGAGACCGGCCTGGACGCGCTGGCCTTCTCCGGTGGTGCGGCGCTGAGCGGCTCGGCCAACGGACGGCTGATCCGCGAGTCCCCGTTCCGCGAGCTGTTCGTCCCGCCCGCCCCGCACACCGGCGGCACCGCCGTGGGTTGCGCCCTGTACGGGCTGGCCGCCTGCCTCGGGGTACGGCCCGGGTTCCGCTGGACGGACGACTTCCTCGGCCCCGACCGGGACGAGCGCGAGATCGAGGCCGCTATCCGCGGTCTGCCCGCCGACCTGTACGTCGAGCGGCCAGAGGACCTGACGGCGGCACTCATGGCGTTGCTGGAGAGCGGCCGGGTGATCGGGTTGTACCAGGGGCGCAGCGAGTCGGGCCCGAGGGCGCTGGGCCATCGCAGCATCCTCGGCGACCCGCGCGACCCCGACCTCCAGGACTACGTCAACTTCGAGGTGAAGGGCCGCGAGTGGTTCCGGCCGCCGGCGCCCGTGGTGACGGCCGAGCACGCGGAACGGATCTTCGAGCTGGACCGGCCGTCCCCGTTCATGCAGTACGCCGTCGCCGTCCGCCCGGAACACCGCGACCTGCTGCCGGGCATCACCCACGTGGACGGCACGGCCACGCCGCAGACGGTCGAGCGGGAGAGCCTGCCGTTCCTGCACGCCCTGCTGACGGCCTGGCACGCGCGTACGGGCACGCCGGTGCTGGCCGGCGTCACGCTCTCCGGCCCGGGGGAACCGCCGGCCGAGACGCCGGAGCACGCGATCCAGACCCTGCGCGAGACGGGCCTGCACGCGCTGGCGATGCCGCCGTACGTCATCCGCAAACGCGAGGAGCCGCCACTGCCGGGCGCGTAGCCGCGTCCGCGTCCATGGGACACGGGAGCCCGCGCCGACGGAAGCGTGATCGCCAAGCTGGGCGCGCGACACGACAGCGCAGGTCAGAGAGGTCTTGGGATTGTCGTCCCGCTCCGGGTACGGTCGATCACATGCGCGTCTACCGAGCCGGATCCGTGACCCAGCTCACCCTGGCCGCGTCGATCGCGCTGATCGCCGGATGCGGCGGCGCCGCCGTGCCCGCCGCCCATGAGGCGGCGCTGCCCGCGTCCCCGCCGCCGGCCGCCACTCCAGGTCGTCCGCTGGAGGGCAAGACCGTGGTGATCGACCCGGGGCACAACGGCGGCAACGCCTCGCACCCGAAGGAGATCAACCGGCTGGTCGACGTCATCACCGGCAGAAAGCCGTGCAACACCACCGGCACCCGGACCGACGCCGGCTTTCCCGAACACGCCTTCACCTGGGACGTCGCCGGCCAGCTCAAGCCCATCCTGGAGAAGATGGGCGCGAAGGTGGTGCTGACCAGGCCCAACGACAAGGGCGTTGGCCCCTGCGTCACCGAGCGGGCCGCGATCGGCAACGAGGCCAGGGCCGACGCGGTCGTGTCCATCCACGGCGACGGCGCGGCGCCGAGCGGGCACGGGTTTCATGTGATCATGCCGGGGCTGCTCCCCGGGCACAACGACGACGTGGTGCGGCCCTCGCGCCGGCTCGGCCTGGCCGTTCGTAACGCCTACCGCGAGGGCACGGGCATGCCGTACGCCGACTATGTGGGGCGCAGGGGCCTGACGACCCGCGTCGACCTGGGCGGCCTCAACCTGTCGACGCGGCCGGCGATCTTCATCGAGTGCGGCAACATGCGCAATCCGGGCGACGCCGCCAAGATGTCCGATCCCGCTTTCCGCAAGCGGATGGCCGGCGCCCTGGCCGACGGGGTCAGGAACTTCCTGAACTAGCCGGCACGAGGCGCGGAGGTCAGCCGTCGCGGCAGAGCGGTGAGCCGCCGACCACGCAGGCGATGTCGTCGAGCTGGCAGCTGAGCAGGGTGCCGTCCATCCCGAGCACGAGCACGAGGTCGCGCCGATGGGGATGGGCCAGCACGACCCTGCCGACGACGCCGTTATCCAAGATCACGGTGGGGCGGCCTGCCGCGTTGTCCATGCCCTCGTGACTCCTCTCAGGTCCGGAACGAGGCCCGCACCGGACCCGTCACCACCAGGATGCACAGGCTCGGGCCCTGAGCGCATCGGTCCGGCGGCTGTATTTCCGGTCCGTCCTGGGGAAGACGTTCGGACACCGGACCTCCTGCCTGGTCAACTCCACGAGAACTTGTTCTATTTCGCTCGCCTGGCGGATCGAAGAAGATCCTCGGTAAGCAGCGAGTAATATGACGTCCAAGTTGTTCGCGGCGGAGGGGGCGAAACACCGTGACCGATCTAGAACGCGTTCCGCCCGGCGTCAACCCGAAGATGCCGAGCTCGGCCAGGGTCTACGACTACCTGCTCGGAGGCAAGGACAACCTGGCGGTCGACCGCGCCGTGGCCGAGAAGCTGCTCGCGGTCGCGCCCGACACCCGCCTCGTGGCCAGGGCCAACCGTCGGTTCCAGATCGAGGCGGTCGGTCATCTCGCCGAGCGGGGCGTCAGGCAGTTCATCGACCTCGGCACCGGCATCCCGACCGCGCCCAGCATCCACGAGACCGTCCGCGCGGTGCATCCCGCCTGCCGGGTGATCTACGTGGACAACGATCCCGTGGTGCGCAGGCACGCACAGGTGCTGCTGGCCGACTCTCCCGGCGTCGCCGGCATCGAGGCCGACCTGC
Source organism: Nonomuraea sp. NPDC048882 (assembly GCF_040649755.1). Classification (NCBI taxonomy): domain Bacteria; kingdom Bacillati; phylum Actinomycetota; class Actinomycetes; order Streptosporangiales; family Streptosporangiaceae; genus Nonomuraea; species Nonomuraea sp. NPDC048882. The sequence goes on along the minus strand of NZ_JBEZGB010000002.1, from coordinate 234,207 downwards.
GCCGTCCTGGTGACATCCTGGCCGACCCGCACGTCACCGGGTTGATCGACTTCGACCAGCCGGTGTGCGTGCTCATGGTCGGGGTGCTGCACTTCGTCATGGACGAGGAGGATCCCGAGGGGATCGTGGCCGCCTTCAGGAAGCACATGGTGGCGGGCAGTCATCTGGTGCTTTCGCACGCCATGGCGGAGAGCGCGCCCGAGGCCGTCGCCCAGCTCCAGCTCGCCACGGCCGGTTCGCCGGCGCAGTCCAGGTTCCGCACGAGGGCGGAGGTGCTGCGCTTCTTCGACGGGTTCGAGCTGATCGGGCCTGGATTCGTACCGGTCCAGGACTGGTGCGCCGATCCGGCCGAGGCGCGGGTCCCCTTCATGGACGCCCCACCGCACCTGCTCGTGGAGGGCGGGGTCGGCCGGATCAGAGCGTTCAGTAGGACTTGAGGTCGATGTGAGTGGCGTACTTGTCGGTCATTTTCATCATCAGGCCGAGCAGGAACTTCGACTTGAAGGTCCAGTTGCGCATCAGCATCCTGGCGCCGCCGCTGGGGGCCAGGAAGGGGCCGGCGTTGCCGTTCTCGGCGATTTTGGCGTAGGGGCGTAGCTGCCGCTCGTACTCGGCGAAGGCCGCGCGGTGGTCGCCGTTCGCCGCGGCCAGCTCGCCCGCCAGCACGTACGCGCCCACCATGGCCAGGCCGGTGCCGAAACCGCCCAGGGTGTTGCCGTACGCCGCGTCGCCGAGCAGCGCCACCCGGCCCGCGCTGTAGCGGTCGATCCTGACCTGGCTGAGCGAGTCGAGGTAGACGTCCTCGGCGGTGCTCACCGCCTTCATGATCTCCGGGGTACGCCAGCCCATGCCCTCGTACCTCCGCGCCAGGATGGCCTTCTGCTGCTCGGCGTCGTAGCGGTCGTAGTCGAGCGGGTCGGAGGCGAAGACGAAGAACGCGGTCGCCTTGGTGCCGCCGACCGCGACCATCCGGCCCGGCTCGTTGTACATCATCGCCCGCTCGCCGAAGTCCGCGTCCAGCTCGACCAGGGCGTAGTAGTGGCCGAGGAACTTGACGAAGTCGGCCTCGGGGCCGAAGGCCAGGCGGCGCACGTTGGAGTGGATCCCGTCCGCGCCCACGACCAGGTCGAAGGTACGGGGGGTCGCGCGTTCGAAGGTGACATGCACGCCGGCCGGGGTCTCGGTGAGCGAGGTGATCGAGTCGCCGAAGACGTACTCGCAGTGGGGGGCGGTGCGCTCGTAGAGGAGCCTGGACAGGTCGCCGCGCCTGATCTCCAGGTCGCCGCCGGTGAACTCGCCGGGGATGACGGCCAGCACGCGGCCGTTCGCATCCACGATCTCCTGGTCGGCGCCGCCGGTCTGCAGGCGGCGGACGTCGTCGAGGATGCCCATCCTGGTCAGCACGGTCTGGTGGGTCTCGCCCTTGAAGTCGACGGCCTGCCCGCCCTCGCGCAGGGTCCCGGCCTTCTCCACGACGGTGACCTTGAAGCCGTAACGGACGAGCCAGTGGGCGAGGGCGGGGCCGCCGATGCTGGCTCCGGAGATGAGGACGTTGACGTTTCGCATGCCAGTGAGCCTCGCCGCACCCGCTGACAACCCGGCGACACCCGGCTGACAGCACCCCCAGGTGCTGTCAATGCGGGCTTAGCGGCCGGTGGTGCTGCGCAGGACGGTCACGGTCTCGTCCCGCTTCATGGCGGCGCCGCTCGCGTACGCGGCCGCGAACGCGTCGGGGCCGAGGACGCGGGTGGCCTCGGCGGCGGTGGCGGCGACGTCGCGGTCGCCGACCACGGCCATCCCCCGCACCGCCGCTCCCACCCCGAGCAGCACCGCCGCCCCGACCGCTGCCCGCCGCCGCTCGTCCCCTCCGTCACCGGGGCCGGGTGCGGCGGCCGTGAGGACGTGGCCGGCCAGGCCCTCCGCCGCTTCGGCCAGGTCGTTGGCCAGGGGGGAGCGCAGCGCGATGGCCACGGCCTCGGCGTGCATGCGTGCCGCCCGGTCCACGTCCCCCTGGGCGGTCGCCAACCGGCCCAGCGCCGTGTGCACCCGTGACGTCGTTCCGCCGGCGGTGAACGTGCCGGCCCCGGAGCCGGACAGCGCCGCCTCAAGCCGCTCGGCCGCCCCGGGAAGGTCGCCCTGGAGCCGCAGCATGTCCCCCAGTTCCAGCCGCACCCAGGCCAGCAGCTCCGGCCGGCCCAGCCGGCGCTCCAGCTCGCCCGCCCGCTCGCAGTCGGCGCGGGCCGCCTCGGCGTTCCCCGAGCGCCAGTGCGCGTTGCCGCGTCTGAGCAGGATGTCGGCCAGCTCGTCCAGCGCCCCGAGCTCCGCGACCATCGCCAGCGCCCGGTCCCACAGCTCCATCGCACGGGCCCAGTCGCCGCGCCAGCTCGCGAGCAGGGCCAGCCAGTCGAGCGCCTGCCCGGTGCCCCAGCGCTCGCCCACCGCGCCGAAGTCCGACAGCACCTCCTCCAGCTCGGCCTCCGCCTCGGCGAGCCGGCCGTCGTGCAGGGCCATCAGGGAGAAGCCGAGCCGTTCGAGCGCCCGGCTCCACGGGTCGGCCTGCGGGATCCGCCGATCCCGCGCCGCCCCCATCCCGCCTCTGGGCGGGCCTGCGATCATGCCCCAGAGCGCCACGCCGAATCGGTGCCGCAGCGGCCGGTCGAGCGACTCGACGATGGTCCGCGCCCGCTCCCAGTGCGGCGAGTCCGCCCCCGGGACGGCGTGCAGCACGGCCATCACGTACTCCTCGGCCAGCTCGTCCCCCGGCTCTGGGCCGTCGAGCAGGCGTTCGGCGTGCGGGGTGGCCTGGCCGCGCCGCCCGCTCAGCCACCAGTACATGGCCAGCGCCGTCATCAGCCGGAACGCCGTCGGCCTGTCGTGCTCGACACCCCAGCGCAGCGCCGCCTGCAGATTGGCGTTGTCGGCGGACAGCCGGGCCAGCCACTCCAACTGCTCGGCCCGGTAGAGCCGGTCTTCCGCGCGCCGCGCGAACGTCAGGAACCAGGCCGCGTGCGCCCGCCGCAGCGCCTCCTCCTCGCCCGCCTCCGCGAGCCGTCCGGCGCAGAACAGGCGGATGGTGTCGAGCATCTGGTAACGCTCGCCGTCGGTCTCGACGAGCGATTTGTCCACCAGATCCGCCAGTACGTCAGCCAGTTCCTCCGCCTCGACGATTTCCTCCGTCTCGGCCACTTCCCCACCCGCCGACTCCTCGGCCTGAGTCGGTGCGGGCGTGGCGCAGACGTGTTCGACCGCCTCCAGGGTCGCGCCGCCGCTGAACACCGAGAACCGCCTGGCCAGCGCCTGTTCCCTGGCGTCCAGCAGGCTCCAGCTCCACTCCACGACCGCGTGCAGCGTCTGATGGCGCGCGGCGGCCGTACGGTCGCCGCGCGAGAGCAGCCGGAACCGGCCGTGCTCGGCCAGCCGGTCGGCGATCTCGGCCACTCCGAACGTGCGCACCCGTGCCGCCGCCAGCTCGACGGCCAGGGGCAGGCCGTCGAGTGCCGCGCAGATCCGCAGCACCGCGTCCAGGGTGCCGGGATCGAGCGTGAACCCCTGCCGTACGGCCGCCGCCCGGTCGGCGAACAGCCTGACCGCCGGATAGTCGGCCGGGTCGGCCTCCCCTGGCGGCGGTGTGGGGAGGGGAGCGAGCGGGACCAACTGCTCGCCGGTGATGCCGAGTGGCTCCCTGCTGGTGGCCAGGACGTGCAGGCCGGGGCAGCGGGCGAGCAGGCGGCGGGTGAGAGCGGCGGCTGCGGCGATCACGTGTTCGCAGTTGTCCAGGATGAGGAGAACGTCCTGATCGGCCAGCGCGGCGATCAGGCGGTCCGCGGGATCGAACTCGCCGGCGGCGGCGGGCGGCTTGAGCGCGGACTCGCGCAACCCGAGTGCACCCAGCACCACCCGCGCCACCTGCCCGGTCGCGCCGTCCGCGAGCGACAGGTCCACGAACGCCGGCCCGCCGTCACGCCCAGAGGAGGCGCGGCGGGTGGTGAACTCGATGGCGAGGCGGGTCTTGCCGGTGCCGCCCGGCCCGACGATCGTCACCAGCCGGGCCCCGCGCAGCGCGTCCAGCCGGGCCAGCTCCGCCTCGCGGCCCACGAAACTCGTGAGCTGCGCCGGCGGCGGGATCCGCGTGCTGCTCTCCCGCTCCCCGCGCAGGATCTCCAGGTGCAGGGCCGCCAGCTCGGGCGAGGGGTCGGCCCCCAGCTCGTCGGCCAGCAGCCGCCGGCCCTCGTCGAAGACGGCCAGCGCCTCCGCCTGCTGTCCCGCCGCGTGCAGCGCGCGCATCAGCAGCCCGCGCGCCCGCTCCCGCAGCGGATGCGCGGCCACGAGCTCGCGCAGCCCGCTCACCGGGCCGGCCTCGGGCAGCGACAGCTCGGCCTCGAACAGGTCCTCGGTGGCCGCCAGCCGCAGCTCCTCCAGCCGTACGGCCTGCGGTCCCGCGAACGGCGCCTCGGCCACGTCCGCGAACGCCGGCCCGCGCCACAGCTCCAGCCCTTCCCTGAGCACGGCGGCGGCGGCCGAGTGACGTCCCGCGGCCAGCAGCCCGCGCCCCTCGCGCGACAGCCGCTCGAACCGGTGTGCGTCCACGCTCTCCCGGTCGACCGCCAGCCGGTAGCCGGAGCCGTGGAACTCGATCAGGTCCGCGGGCAGGTTGCGCCGCAGGCGGGAGACCTGTGCCTGGACGGCGTTGGCCGCGCCGGAAGGGGGCCGGTCGCCGTACTGGCCGTCGATGAGGCGTTCGATGCTGACCAGCCGGCCCGCGTCGAGCAGCAGCATCGCGAGCAGCGCACGCGGGCGGGGCCCGCCGACGGCGAGCGGGTCACCGGCGGGCGGCCGGACCACGAGCGGGCCGAGGACGCCGAACTGCACGCCCCGATTGTCCCGCACGTCGCCGGCACAAAAGCGTGTCTACAGATGTAGACACCGTTCGGGGTAAGCTGACCGGCATCATGGAAAGCACGCTGGGGCTGCGCGAACGCAAGAAGGCCGAGACCCGCCAGGCCGTCCACGAGGCGGCCCTGCGGCTGGTGGTCGAGCACGGGCTCGACGCCGTCACGGTCGAGTCGATCGCCGACGCGGCGAACATCTCGCGGCGGACGTTCTCCAACTACTTCTCCGGCAAGGAGGACGCGCTGCTCTACGGTGAGGAGCAGCGCATCATGGCCCTGGTGGGGCGGGTGCGGGCACAGCCGGAGGGGATGCCGGCCTGGCAGGCGCTGCGCGAGGCGATCGAGGAGCTGCAGCGGGAGGAGGGCGAGCCTGAGCGCGAGTGGGCGCTGCGGACCCGGCTGGCCAAGCGGCACCCCTCGCTGCTCGCCCGGCAACTGGCGAACCACGCGGCCCTGGAGCGAGACCTGTCGGCGGCCGTCGCCGAGCGCTACTGCCCGGTCTCGCCCCGGGTGCTGGCGGCGGCCTTCCTGGTGGGGCTCCGGCTGGCCACGCACCTGTGGACCGAGGAGGAGCAGGCCCGCACGCTGCTCGAGGTCATCGACGAGACGCTCGACCAGATCGCCCAGCCGTTCGCCTGACGCATGTCCAGGAGGACCCCCACCACGAGGGTGAGGGTCCTTCAGGAGATCAGGCGGGCAGGTTCCACTTCTGCGGGTCGAGGCCGTTGCAGTCGTAGATCTGCAGCTTGGTGCCGTTGGCCGTGGCGCCGCCGGGCGCGTCGAGGCAGCGGCCCGACTGCGGGTTCAGCAGCGAGCCGTTGGCCTGGGGCACCCACCTCTGGCCGCCGTTGGCGTTGCACTCCCAGAGCTGCACCTTGGTGAAGTTGGCGGTGCCGTTGGCGTCGATGTCCAGGCACTTGCCGAAGGCGCGCAGGGTGCCGTCGGGGTGTCTGGACCAGCGCTGGCCGGTGGCGACGCCGCAGTCCCAGAGCTGGGCGGCGTTGCCGTTGGTGTTCGTGTTGGTGTCCACGTCCAGGCACTTGCCGGCGCCGGCCGGGCCGGTGATCTGGCCCGCCCGGCCGGGCAGCGTGCCGATGCCGTACCTGACCTGGCACTGGTTGCCGGTGAGGTGGGTGGCGGCCAGGTACAGGAAGTCGGTTCCGTTCGCGGAGGGCACGATGGGGGAGCTGTAACCGGGGCAGGACGGCACGCCGGGGGCGTAACCGCCGGTGGGCGAGATGTTCACCGGAGCCTCGATCTCGGTCCACGCGCCGGCGCCCAGGTCGGTGTTGGCGAACAGGACCTGGCCCGACTCACCGAGCACGGTCTTGTTGCCGGTCGGGCCGGCCACGACGCGCTGTCCCGACAGCAGCAGCGTGCCGTTGGCGCCGCCGCCCGGCAGCCAGGCGACGTACGGGGTGTGCAGCAGCTCACGCTGGTCGGACGTGCGCACGAGCGTGCCCGCCCCCGAGCCCCAGCTCAGGCCGTTGGAGCTGGTCTTGGTGTAGACCTCGCAGGCGTGGTCGGCGTTGGTGGCGTCCCTGCACAGCTCGTACGCCATCAGGAACGTGCCGTTCGGCAGCGCCGTCACGATCGACATACCGGGCCTGGCCAGGTTGTCTGCGGGGAAGACGACGTCCTGCGTCATCGTGGCGCTCCACGACTGCCCGCCGTTGGTGGAGGTGTAGTGGCCGATGACCTGGTTGTTCGTGGGGGTGTTCGCGGGCCGCTCGTCGGAGATGAAGCAGGCCAGCGTGTTGTTCGGGGTCAGCAGGAACCACGGCTCCCAGATGCCGTGCCCGATGGTGTTGGGCTGGCCGCTGGTCTGGGTGCAGTTGGACAGGTACGTCCACGTCGCGCCGTGGTCGGTGCTCTTGAACACCTCGACCTTCTGGGCGGTGAAGTTCCCCTCGGCCCAGGCCGTGCCGGAGGCCAGCAGGTCGCCCTGGTTGAGGCCGTTCGCGGTGCGCGGCACCTCGTACAGGACGGGGGCGCCGAGGTCCCAGCCCGGCGTGTTCGAGGTGATGGTGGAGATGGGGTTCGCCGACCACGTACGCCCGCCGTCGGTACTGCGGTGGATCGGGAACGACGCGCGCGCGTTGTGCCCCCGGCGGGCGTAGGTGGCCAGCATGGTCTCGTTCGGCGAGCCGTCATGGTCCAGCCTGATCGCCCTGGGGTAGCTGGCGTCGCCCTGGGGGAACGTGGACAGGTTCGGGGAGTAGAGCACCTGGCCGGCGGGGGCCGCGGAGGCGGCGCCGGCCATCGGGCCCGTCAGTCCGACGAGACAGGCGGCGGTCAGGGCTAAGGCGGACAGGATCCGCGTGGGGGGTGTGTAGCGCACTGATTGCTCTCCTTTGTTGGGGAGGGGGGTGATTGAGCGGGAGGGATCGGTCAGTGCTGGTCGCCGATGACGCGGCCGGTGAAGGTGTCCACGTCCACGGCCGAGCAGGCCACGATCGTGCCGTCGCTGACGAGGGCGACGTGCAGCCGGCCGCTGCTCCAGCCCTTCGGCAGCGCGGCGCGGACCTCGGCGGGGCCGCTGAGCAGGAACGGCTTGGCCTCAATCCAGGGGTCCTCGGAGGTGGTGAAGGCGTCAGGAGCGGGGGCGGCGCCGAGCACGGGAGTCCAGGCGGTGCGCAGGTGCCCGTTGACCGGCTCGCTCCCGTGATGCGAGACCCGGACCGGCACGCTCACCTCGCCCGACTCGCTGAGCAGGTCACGCCCCGGCGCCACGGGGACGACGTCGAGCACGAGCGTGGTCGTGGCGTTCACGTCGGCAGGGGCGACGCCGCCCAGGTCCTTGGCCCGGCGCTCGAAGTCCAGCAGCCCGGCCGACTCGTGCTCGATGTCGTACATCTCGGTGTAGACGTAGCCGGCCACGCGGTCGTGGCGGCGCAGCTCCTGGGTCTGCCAGCGCAGTTGCCAGCCCCGCTCGACGGAGGTGAAGCCGGTGCCGTACTCGCTGTTGAGGTTGGGCAGGCCGCGCAGTGGCTGCTCGGGCGTGCCGGCCAGCTTCTTGCGCACGACGAAGCCGGGGCCGAGCCCGACGGGGAAGTCGTCCTGCTCGCCGTTGAGCAGCGCGGCGACGGTCCTGCCCCAGGAGGCGGCGGACTCGTCGTAGTAGTGCCAGTCGAGCAGGTCGGTCTTGACGTGCGTCCAGCCGGAGTTGTCGACCGCGGGCCGGCTCGCGTCGAGCGACTTGAGCAGGTCGTACGCCGCTGCCGCCGCCGCCTGCTTGGCCGGGTCGCCGGGAATGTCCCAGTCCAGGCCCCACTCCTCGTTGTACAGGCCCCAGATGACGATCGCGGGGGAGTTGCCGTCCCGCTCGACCATGGGCGCGACCTGCTCCTCGAACGCCGCTACCGAATCGGCGGAGAAGCGGCCGGTCGCGGCCGGCTCGGCCCACAGGAGCATGCCGAGCACGTCGGCGTGGTGGACGAAGCGCGGATCCTCCAGCTTGAGGTGCTTGCGCACCAGGTTGTAGCCGGCCGCGGCGGCCAGTTCGATATCCCGGCGCAGCGCGGCGTCGTCGGGTGCGGTGATGCCGGTGCGCGGCCAGTAGCCCTGGTCGAGCACGCCGCGTACGAACAGGCGGGCGCCGTTGAGGTAGAGGTCCTCGCCGATCACCTCGATCCGGCGCAGCCCGGTGTAGGCGGCGACGGTGTCGGTGCCGTCGGCGGAGGTGAGGGTGGCGTCCACGTGGTAGAGGTGCGGGTCCTCCGGCGACCACAGGCGCGGCCCGGCCACCGGGATCACGGCCTTGACCAGGCCGTTCTCGACGGGCACTTCGACGCTCGTATCCGTGCCGCGCAGGCGCAGCACAAGCGCGGCCTGCGCCGCCCCCGAGACCTCCGCCTCGACCTCGATGGCGTCGAGCCCGGAAGAGGGGCGCAGCCGCAGCGCCGACACGTAGGTGGCGGGCCTGGCCTCCAGCCAGACGCTCTGCCAGATGCCCGACGACGGGGTGAAGCAGACGCCGTCGAAGTCGTCGCGCGGAATGCTGCGCTGCTTGCCGTGCGCGATCTCCCGCTTGTCCAGCGGGGCGGAGACCCGGACCACGACCTGCTGCGGGCCCGTGCCGTCCAGCGCGTCGGTGACGTCGGTCTCGAACGGGGTGTAGCCGCCCCGGTGGGAGGCCACCTCGACGTCGTTGACGTAGACGGTCGCCTCGTGGTGCACGGCGCCGAAGTGCAGCACGACCCGCTGTCCGGCCCAGCCGGCCGGCACGGTGAACGAGCGGCGGTACCAGGCCACGGGCAGCCAGTGGGCCTCGATGCCCGACGCGGGGGTCTCCCAGGCGAAGGGCACGGTGATGGTCCGGTTCCAGCCCGGCTCGGTGTCGGCCCGGAAGTCCCAGTCTCCGTTGAGGCTCGACCAGGTGTGCGACCGGTCGAAGTGGGGCCGGGGGTATTCCGCACGCGGCGACATAGTGCTCTCTTTCATGATCGGGGTCAGCCCTTGACGCTGCCCGCGAGGATGCCGTTGATGAAGTGGCGCTGCAGCAGGACGAAGATCACCAGCAGGGGCAGCATGGCGATGCTCCCCGCGGCCAGCAGCTCGCCCCAGACGGTGGCGAAGTCGGCGCCGATCCGGTTGCCGGTGACGTTCTGCGCCAGCGTGGACAGCACCACCTGGAGGGTCTGATGGGAGGTGTCGTTGACGGCGACGACCGGCCAGACGAAGTCGTTGTAGACGTTCATCGTGGTCAGCACCGCCAGCGCCGCCAGGCCCGGCCTGATGACGGGCAGCACGACCTTGGCGAAGATGCCGAACTCGCCGGCCCCGTCCACCCGCCCGGCATCGATGAGCTCGTTCGGGATGGCGGCGATGGTCTGCCGCATCCAGAAGATGCTGAACGCGTCGATGCTGCCCGGCAGGATCAGCGCCTGGTAGGTGTTCACCCAGCCGAGCGCGCTCATCTCCAGCAGCAGCGGGATGATCAGCACCAGCGTCGGCAGCATCAGCGTCAGCAGCACCGTGCCGAAGAGCAGGTTCTTGAACGGGAAGTCGTACTTGGCGAACGCGTAGCCGGCCAGCGGCGCGAAGAACATCGTCATCGCGCCCTTGACCAGCAGCACCAGCGCCGTGTTCGCGAACCCGGTGCCGATCGGCACGTCGGCGAACATGGCCCGGTAATTGGCCAGGGTGAGCTCGCCGATCGACAGCGGGCTCGTGATGATCTCCGCGGCGGGCTTGAACGAGGAGCTGAGCGCCCACCAGATCGGATACAGGAACACGATCGCGAGCAGCGCCAGCACCGCGTACTGCGCGATGCCCGGCCTGGTGTTGTTCATGACACCTCGTCCTTCGGGCGCAGCAGCCTGACCGACACCAGCGACAGCCCGAAGACGAGCAGGACCAGCAGGAACGAGTTCGCGGCGCCGGTGCCCAGGTCGGAGGCGGTGATGTGGTTGTAGAGGTAGAGCCCCGCGGTGGTGGTGGAGCCGTACGGGCCGCCCTGGGTGACCACGAACGGCTCGGCGAACATCTGGAAGACCGCCAGCGTCTGGATGACCACCAGGAAGGCCATGCTCCGCCGCACCAGCGGCACGGTGATCGACCAGAACTGGCGGGCACGGGAGGCGCCGTCGAGCGCGGCGGCCTCGTACACGCCGCCGGGGACGGCCTGGAGGCCGGCCAGCAGGATGATGATCGCGAACCCGGTGGTCTTCCACAGGAACAGCAGCGCCAGCGTCGGCTTCGACCACGTCGTGGAGGTCAGCCAGGCCACGTCGGGCAGTCCCGCCAGGTTGAGCAGGTAGTTGATCAGGCCGTAGTCCTGGTCGAACACCACGATCCAGACCTGTGCCATGGCCACCAGCGGGGTCACGAACGGCGCGATGAAGGCCACCCGGAAGAACCCGCGCAGCCGCAGCCTGGCGTTGGCCAGCAGCACCGCGCCGCCCAGCCCGGCCACGACCTGCAGCGGCACGATCAGCACCCACATGACGGCGCTGTTGCCGAGCGAGGCCCAGAAGTCCGGGCTGGTCAGCAGGTAGAGGTAGTTGTCGATCCCGACCCAGCGGGCCGCGCCCGCCCCGCGCCAGCGCATGAAGCTGAGCTGCAGGGCGTAGATCAGCGGATAGATCCCGAACGCGGCGAAGACCACGAAGAACGGGGCGATGAACAGATACGGCGAGAGCCGGGCAGACCTCATGAGCGGTCGATCAGGTTCCGCTGGATCTTCTCGGCCGACTCCGAGATCACTTGGTCGGGGGACATCTTGCCTTCCATCAGGCGCTGCATGTTGTTGCCGAGGTAGTCCACCGACTGGGCCCACCACCACGGGATCGGCGTGGCGGCCGGGATGGTGGCGCCGGCCTCGACGGCGACCTTCCACAGGTCCTGGCCGCCGAGCGCCTCGATGGGCTGGAACAACGGCTTGGCCGGGTCGGCCGCCGGGGTGTAGCTGGGGATCGAGGTGGACAGGCCGCCGGGGTAGACGTCGTTGGGGCCGTACACGGCGGTGTAGCCGGGCTCCTTGAAGCACAGGAACTCGTACAGCAGCCAGGCCAGCTCGGGGTTCTTGGCCTTGGCCGGGATGACGAAGCTGCTGCCGCCCATCGCGCCGCTGCGCGCGCCGCCGGGCGTCCAGGCCGGCAGCGGCGCGGCGCGCCACTTGCCCTTGGTGGCCTTGAGCAGCTGCTGCGGCGCGAACGACCACCAGATCGCCCACGGCACGAACACCTGCCTGCCGTCGTCGAGCGACTTGACGTCGGCCGGCTCCAGGTAGGGGGCGTGGGTGACCAGGTCGTCCTTGACCGCCGTCTGGATCCAGGTGAAGATCCGCCGGTACTCCTCGGAGTCGAGGCGCAGCTTGCCCTGTGCGTCGGTGAGGCTCGTGCCCTGCTGTCCTGCCAGCATCTCCAGCCAGAGCTGGCTGAGGAACGGCGTCTTCTCCAGGTGGATGGGCTGGGTCTTTGGGTCCTTCTCCTTGACGGTCCTGGCCGCCGTGATGAGGTCGTCGTACGTGGCCAGGCTCGCGGGATCGACCCCGGCGCTCTCCAGGATGTCCTCGCGGTACCACAGCAGGCCCGGGTCGAGGTCCCACGGAACGCCGAAGATCTTGCCGTCCACGGTGTTCACCGACAGCTTGTACGGCGAGGTCTGATCCTTGTACGGCGCGATCAGGTCGGTCAGGTCGAAGAGGTGCTCGGCCTGCCCGCCGATCTTGGCGTCGTCCCAGAAGCTGCCGTCGGGCACGTCGGTGCCGCTGATCAGGGTGTTGGCGAGCTTGGCGTCGATGTCGACGGCCTGATGGTTGACCTTGACGTTCGGGTACGCCTCGCGGAACTTGGCGATGGCCGCGTCGAAGACCTTGAACAGGTCGCCGGACCGGTTCCAGATGGTGATCTCGCCCTTGGCCGCCGAGGCGGACGCGCTCGGCGCGGCGAGCTTGCTGGGCTGCGTGGCCGTGCCGCCGGGGGCGCACGCGGCGAGGGAGCCGGTGGCGGCGAGTGCGCCGATGCCCAGGGCTCCCTGGAGAAACCCACGACGGCCAAGAGGGGGTGTGGACATGTGCGACTCCTCGCCGGACAGGAAATGACGTTGTGAGGGCTCTGCAACGATGCAGACATCATGCATACTTGTCTGCAACGATGCAAGACCGGGTTTAGGATCTTCCCAACACGAGCGGTCGGAGGTATAGGAGACGCATGGCCGGTCCAACCCTGCGTGACGTCGCCAAGCGGGCGAACGTGTCCATCCGCACGGTGTCCAACGTGGTGAACGGTTACGCGCCGGTCTCCGACGAGCTGCGCGCCCGGGTGCAGGCGGTGCTCGACGAGCTCGACTACCGTCCCAACCTCATCGCCCGCAACCTCAAACAGGGACGCACCGGGATGATCGCCCTCGTGGTGCCCGAACTGGACGTCCCCTACTTCGCCGAGCTGGCCCGCGAGGTGATCACCGCCGCCAGGACGCGCGGTTACGTGGTCATGATCGACCAGACCGACGGCGACGGTGACAGGGAGCGCGAGCTGCTCGGGCGCGACTCGCGGGCCACCATGTTCGACGGTCTGGTGCTCAGCCCGCTGTCGGTCACCGCCGAGGAGCTGCGCGGCAGGGGCAACCGGGTGCCGATCGTGCTGCTCGGCGAGCACATCTTCAACGGCAGCTTCCCCCACGTGGCCATCGACAACGTGGCCGCCGCCCGCGACGCCACCGACCATCTGCTCGGGCTCGGCCGCCGCCGGGTGGCCGCCATCGGCGATCAGCCGTACGCGACCGGCGAGACCGCCCAGCTCCGCACCGCCGGCTACCGGCAGGCCCACGCCAGGCACGGCCTGGAGGTCGACGAGGCGCTGATCATGCCCACCACGCACTTCCACCGGCGGCTGGGCGCCGAGGCCATGGAGCGGCTGCTGGCCCTGCCCGACCCGCCGGACGCCGTCTTCTGCTACAACGACCTGCTCGCCCTCGGCGCGATCAGGGCGCTGATCAGGGCGGGCCGCCGCATCCCCGAGGACGTGGCGGTGGTGGGTCTCGACGACATCGAGGAGGGCCAGTACAGCACGCCCAGCCTGACCACGGTCGCTCCCGACAAGGGCGAGATCGCCCGCCGGGCGGTGGACACGCTGCTGGAGTCGATCCGCGGCGAGCTGGGCTCACCACCCGAGATCGTGGTGCCCCACCGGCTGATCGTCAGGGAGAGCAGCGCGGGCGAGGTTCGCCCGCCGGACTGACCGCCGCCTCGCGCCTCAGCCGACGAGGAGCTTGGTGATCGCCAGGACGCCGATGACCACGATCGTCGCGCGCAGCACCGGGGCGGGCAGCCGGCGACCCAGGCGGGCGCCGAGGAAGCCGCCGGCCGTCGAGCCCAGCGCCACCAGCAGCACCGCCAGCCAGTCCACGTCGGCGACCAGGGCGTACAGGATGGCGGCGGCGCCGTTGACCACGACGACGAGCACGTTCTTGGCCGCGTTGATGCGCTGGAGCTCCTCGTCGATGAGGATGCCCATGAAGCCGATGAGCAGGATGCCCTGCCCGGCGCCGAAATAGCCGCCGTACGCGCCCGCCGCGAGCGCGCCGAGCCACAGCCACGGGCCGCCGTGCGCGCGACGGGGCCGGGCGGCCAGCAGCCGGTTGAGCCTGGGCTGGATCACGACCAGCGTGCACGACAGCGCGATGAGCACGGTGACGACCACCGTGAACGTGCGCTCGGGCAGGTTGAGCAGCAGCAGGCCGCCGGTCAGCGCGCCGGCCAGGGAGGCGGGGGCGAGCCGGAGCAGCCGCTCGCGCTGGCCCTTGAGCTCGCTCCGGTAGCCCATGACACCGCTCAGCCCGCCGGGGACCAGGCCGATGTTGTTGGAGACGTTGGCGGTGATCGGCGGCAGGCCCACGGCGAGGAGCGTGGGGAACGTGATCAGCGATCCCGACCCGACCACGGTGTTGATGGCCCCGCCCGCGATGCCGGCCACGAGCACAGCAACCATTTCCCAGGGTGTCATGCCTGGCCACTTTAGATCTCATCTTACTGAATAAGATGATTAATACCGCTATGTGAGATATCTCGCTCTTGAGATCAACCGGAGCGGCCGCCGGCGGCCGGGCGGGTCAGCGCCCGCTTGAGGATCTTGCCGGTCGGGCTCATCGGCAGCTCGTCCACGAACGACACCCGGCGCGGATACTTGTACGCCGCCACCCGCTCCCGTACGAAGTCGCGCAGCTCCTCCCCGGTCACCGGCGCGCGCAGGGCCACCACGGCCTCGATCTCCTCGCCCAGCCCCGCGTGCGGCACGCCGATCACCGCCGCCTGCCGCACCGCCGGATGCTCGTAGAGCACCTCCTCCACCTCGCGCGGATAGACCGTGTACCCGCCCCTGATGATCACGTCGCGGCGGCGGTCCACCAGGAAGAAGTAGCCGTCCTCGTCCACCCGGCCCAGGTCGCCGGTGTGGAACCAGCCGTCGTGGACGGCCTCGGCCGTGGCCTCGGGGTCGTTCCAGTAGCCCTTCATCACGTTCGGGCCGCGCACCACGATCTCGCCGATCGCGCCGGCGGGCAGCTCGCGGCCGTCCTCGTCGACCACCTTCATCTCGACGTCCCTGATGGGCCAGCCGATCGAGCCGGGCCTGCGGTGCCGGCCGCCCCGGTTGGTCGCGGCGACGGGGGAGGTCTCGCTGAGCCCGTACCCCTCGATGATCTCGCAGCCGAACCTGGCCTCGTACGCGCGCAGCACGTCCAGCGGCAGCGCCGCCCCGCCCGACGCGCAGACCCGCAGCATCGACATGTCGGAGGCGCCGGGATGGTCGAGCAGCGCGATGAACATGGTCGGCACGCCCTGGAAGACCGTCACCCCGTCGCGCCTGATCACTTCGAGCGCCCGGCCCGCCTCGAAGCGGCGCAGCAGCGTCAGCCGCGCGCCCGCGTGCACGGTCGCGTTGAGCGAGCAGGTCTGGCCGAACGTGTGGTAGAGCGGCAGCGCGCCCAGCACCACGTCGTCCACGCCGAGCGCGTGCATGCGGGCCACGGTCGCGGCGTTGCCGCCCAGGTTGGCGTGGGTCAGCTCGATGCCCTTCGGCCGGCCGGTGGTGCCCGAGGTGTAGTGGATCACCGCGGTGGTGCCCGCCGCCGTGGGAGCGATCTCGCGTTCGGCCGCCACGCCCCGCAGCAGCCGCCTGAACTCGCCCGGCACCACGAAGAAGCAGTCCGCCTTCGTGCCCGCCGAGCCCGCCTCCGCCGTCTCCGCGAACGCGTGCCAGGCGATCAGCAGCCTGGCTCCGCAGTCGCCCAGGTAGGCCGAGATCTCCCGGCGCCGGAGCAGCGGGTCCAGCGGCACCACCACGGCCCCGAGCCGCAGCACCCCGTAGTAGACGACGCCGAACTCGGGTACGTTCGGCAGCATGATCGCGACCCGGTCGCCGGGACCGATCCCGCGGCACCGCAGCAACCCGGCGAGCCGCGCGCTCAGCTCCTCCAGCGCGCCGTAGGTCAGCTCCGCCTCGTCCAGCGTGAGCACCGCCCTGCCGCCCAGCCGGTCGGCGGCGGTGTGGAGCCGGTCAGCGAGGTTCATGGAAAGAAGGTACGTCCGCTCTCCCGCGCCCCTCATTGGTCGCGGTGCCCAGTCTTTCCCGCCCGGTATTGGTGGGAAGTGTGTCCTGGAGGGCTATGGCCACCAGCAGTTCGACCAGATCGTTGATCGAGCGCAGGCTCCGCCCGGTGCGCTCCTGGATCCGCCGCATCCGGTATTGGGCGGTGTTGGGATGGATCTGCAGCCGCTCGGCCGCCACCCGCAGGTTCAGGTCCGCCTCGGCGAACGCCCTGATCGTGGCCGTCAGCACGCCGCCGCGGGCTCGGTCCTCCGACAGCAGCGCGGTGATGCGCGCGTCCACCAGGTTGCGCGCGGTGTCGTCGGCCTTGAGCGCCAGATACTGGAACGGCGTGATCCTGGGCAGCGCCGCCACCCCGCCCTCCTCAGGCAGGAAGTCCAGCACGGCCCTGGCCTCCTGGTAGGCCTGCGGGAGCTGCGCGGCGCCCGTCGCCACGGTGCTGACGCCCATGGCCAGCCTGATGCCCTCCGTGGCCAGGCCGCGCAGCACCCCCTGCAGCCGGTCGCACAACTCCTCAGCGCTCTGATGGGGGCTCTGATGGGGGCTCTGGTGGGGGCCGAGCACGGGGATGGCCACGATCTCCGACTGGCGCACGACCGACAGCGTGCGCACGCCGTTGCCGCCGGTCCTGGCGATGGCCGCGCACGCCGCGTGCAGCGCGTCGGCGCCCTGGTCGGGGCCGCTCGGCACCGGGGCGGGCGGCCCGGCCAGCACCGCGATCACCACCAGCAGCGGCGTGCGGGTGTCGGGCACCAGGCCGTGCGCCTGCGCCGCGGCCAGCTCCCTGCCCCGCGTGGGCAGGCTGCCGGCCAGCAGCGTCTCCAGCAGGTCGCGGCTCTCCCGTACGGCCTCCGCCGCCGCGTACTGCTGGAACTCCATGTACGCGTTCGCCGCGTGCGTGCTGGCGAAGTCGCAGTACCGCATCAGCGGCGTGGCCAGCGACAGCGCCGCCTCGCGCCCGGCGTACGTGTGCCCGGCCCGTTCGACCACGGCCTCCCAGAAGACCTGCTGCCCGACCCTGAAGGCGTTGATGTAGTCGGCCAGCGCCATCCCGGCCCTGGCCCGGCGCATGGCGGCGCGCCGGGTGAAGGAGATGTCGTCGGGGGTGACCGTCCGCTCCTCCAGCAGCACACCCAGTTTGGCCCGGTAGTGCTTGACCACCTGGTCGCGCACGTCGGTGCGGAAGGCGGCGTCCTGCGCCGCGTATGCGGGGATCTCCTCCAGCATGGTCGAAACGGCGACGACGGCCAGGTCGGGAAGGTCGTTCAGCAGCTCGGACAGGATTCGGGTGCGTTCCGCGCGGACGGCGGCTGCCACGGTGCTCGAACCGGTGGACATGCCGGGATGATCCATGCCCGTCGCCGGGCGGTCAACGGGTCGTAACCGGTCCGAGACCCTCCCTGTGCTCAGAGGACAACTTGCCGGAAACATCTTGGGTCACCGTGCCCAATGCGGCTCCTGACGAGCGGCTCCTACGCTGAGCGCAACTTCAGAACATTGTTCTCCAGGAGGCCGGATGCTGGAGGTGCACGATCTTACCGTTCGCTTCGGCGGCATCACCGCGCTGGACGGCGTGGGGTTCGAGGTGGCGGCCGGCGAGATGGTGGGACTCATCGGGCCGAACGGCGCCGGCAAGACCACCCTGTTCAACTGCCTGACCCGGCGCTACGACGCCGACTCGGGCACGATCGCGTACGAGGGCCGCGACCTCATCGCCGTGGCCCCTTACGCCATCGCCCCGCTCGGCATCGCCAGGACGTTCCAGAACCTGGGCCTGTTCCCGCGCCTGTCGGTACGCGACAACGTGCTGGTCGGCGCGCATCACCGGGGCCGCGCCGGCTTCCTGTCCGCCGGGCTGCGGCTGCCGGGCGTGCGCCGCGAGGAACGCGAGCTGCGCGCCGACGCGGACGCGGTCCTGGAGCGGCTGGGCCTGACGGAGGTGGCCGGCCATCCGGCGACCGGGCTCCCGTTCGGCACCCTGAAGCGGGTGGAGCTGGCCCGCGCGCTCATCGGCCGGCCCCGCCTGCTCCTCCTCGACGAACCGGTGAACGGGCTGAACGCGGCCGAGGTGGAGGAGTTCGCGGGCACGCTGGGCGCGATCCGCGCCGAGAACGACCTGACCGTGATCGTGGTCGAGCACCACATGGGGTTCGTCATGGGGATCTGCGAGCGCATCGTCTGCCTGGACTTCGGCCGCA
This sequence comes from Nonomuraea sp. NPDC048882, assembly GCF_040649755.1. Taxonomy (NCBI): domain Bacteria; kingdom Bacillati; phylum Actinomycetota; class Actinomycetes; order Streptosporangiales; family Streptosporangiaceae; genus Nonomuraea; species Nonomuraea sp. NPDC048882. Next base: position 216,069 of record NZ_JBEZGB010000002.1, on the reverse strand, counting down.
AGATCGCCGAAGGCCCGCCTGAGGACGTCCAGCGCGACCCCGCCGTGATCGAGGCGTACCTGGGGACGGCGGCATGAGCGACCTCGTGGTGGCCGACCTGGTCGCCGGTTACGGAGACGCGCGGGTGCTGCACGGTGTCGGCTTCACCGTCCGTGAGGGCGAGGTCTGCGCCATCCTCGGCCCCAACGGCGCCGGCAAGACGACCCTGCTGCGCGCCCTGTCCGGCGTGGTCAGGGCCCGCGGCACGATCACGCTCGGCGGCACCACGCTGGCCGGCCGCTCGCCCGACACGATCGCCAGGCACGGCGTCGCCCACGTGCCCGAGGGCCGGGGCACGTTCATGCCGCTGACCGTCGAGGAGAACCTGCGCCTCGGCGCGTACGTCCGGCGCCGTGGAGCGGAGGTCGAGCAGGATCTCGCCCGCATCTACACCTACTTCCCGGTGCTGAAGACCCGGCTCAAGCAGGCGGCGGGCAGCCTGAGCGGCGGCGAGCAGCAGATGCTGGCCCTCGGCCGCGCCCTCATGCTGCGCCCCCGGCTGCTGCTGCTCGACGAGCCGTCCCTGGGCCTGGCCCCGCTGGTCACCCGGGAGCTGTTCCGCATCGTCCAGGCCATCAACGCAGAGGAGCGGACCACCGTGGTCGTCGTCGAGCAGAACGCCCATCTCGCCCTCGGCATCGCCCAGCAGGCGCACGTCCTGGAGACCGGGCGCATCGTGCTGTCGGGCACGGCGGCGGAGATCAGGGCCGACGAGCAGGTCGCGCAGTCCTACCTCGGGTACCGGGTGTAGCGCGATGGCCGGATTCGTGCAGCAGGTCGTCGAGGGGCTCGGCGCGGGCGCCATCTACGCCAGCCTGGCGCTGGCCCTGGTGCTGATCTACCAGTTCACCGGCATCGTCAACTTCGCCCAGGGCGAGCTGGCCATGTTCTCCACCTACGTCGCCTGGCAGTGCGTGGCCGCCGGCCTGCCGTTCTGGCTGGCCCTGGTGCTGACGCTCGCGGTGTCGTTCGCCGGCGGCATGCTCATCGAGCGGGTGATCATCCGGCCGGTCGAGGGTGCTCCCGAGCTCACCATCGTGATCGTCACCGTCGGGCTGTTCATCTTCGTCAACGCGGCGGCCGGCTGGATCTGGACGTTCCTCATCAAGGACTTCCCCAACCCCTTCCCCGGTGGCGCGCTGGAGGCGGCCGGGGTCAGCGTGAGCTTCTCCACGCTCGGCGTGTTCGGCGTGGTCGCGGTGGTCATGGGGCTGCTCTACCTGCTCTTCCAGCACACCAAGATCGGGCTCGGGATGCGCGCCGTGGCCACCAACCCCGCCTCGGCGCGGCTGGTCGGCATCCGCGTCGGCCGGACGCTGGCGCTCGGCTGGGGCCTGGCCGCCACCGTGGGCGCGGTGTCAGGGGTGCTGGTCGCGCCGCTGCTGTTCCTGGAGCCGAACATGATGGGAGGCGTCCTCATCTACGCGTTCGCGGCGGCCACGCTCGGCGGCTTCGACAGCCCGCTCGGGGCGGTCGCCGGCGGGCTGATCGTGGGCGTCGCGGAGACGCTCGCCGGGGCGTACGTCGGCGTCATCGGATCCGACCTCAAGGTGGGGGTGCCGCTGGTGATCATTCTCGGGGTCCTGCTGCTGCGGCCGCAGGGATTGTTCGGCCGAGCGGTGGTGGAGCGGGCATGAGCGCCACCAAGGTCGTCACCGAGCCGGCCCCCGTACGCGCGCGGCGCCCGCCCGACCCCAGGTGGCGCTGGGCCGCGCTCGCCCTGCTGCTGGCCGCCGCCGTCTACGCGCCCTTCCAGCTCGCGCCCTTCCACGTCTTCCAGCTCACGATGGTGCTGGTGTACGCGGTGGCGCTGCTCGGGCTCAACCTGCTCGTCGGGCACGCCGGGCAGATCTCGCTCGGGCACGGCGCGTTCTTCGCCGTGGGGGCGTACACGGGGGCCATCCTGCTCGACCGCTGGGACCTGCCGTACCCGCTGACCCTGCCCGTGGCGGCCGGGGTGGCGTTCGTGCTGGGGCTGGCGCTCGGCGTGCCCGCGATGCGGCTGCGCGGCCTGTACCTGGCGCTCGTGACGCTCGCCATCGCGATCTTCCTGGTGCCGCTGCTCAAGCGGTTCGAGGAGGTGACCGGCGGCTCCATGGGGCTGACGCTGGCCAAGCCCGCGCCGCCCGCCTGGAGCGGCCTGGCCGAAGACCAGTGGCTCTACTTCCTCACCCTGGTCGTCGCCGTCGCCGCGTTCCTGCTGGCCGCGGGCCTGCTGCGCTCGCGCGTGGGCCGGGCGCTGCACGCGCTCAGGGACAACGAGACGGCGGCCGAGGTCATGGGCGTGCGGCTGTCGTTCTACAAGACGCTCGCGTTCGCCTGGAGCGCCATGTTCGCCGGAGCGGCCGGCTGCGTCTACACGTGGGTGATCGGCTTCGTCTCGCCCGACTCGTTCACCGTGAACCTGTCGATCACCCTGCTGGCCGGGCTGGTCGTCGGCGGGCTCGGCTCGCTGTCGGGGCCGGTGCTGGGCGGGCTGTTCGTGATGTTCGTGCCGAGCATCTCGCAGGACGTCAACGACGCCGCGCCCGGCGTCATCTTCGGCCTGCTGATCATCGTGGTGATGTACGTGGCCCCCACGGGGCTGGCCGGCCTGGCCGGGCGCTTGGTCAAGAAGATTCCCCGGAAGGAGTAAGAGGTATGCGAGTAACCGCCATCGGCTGCACGGCGCTGCTCCTGCTCGCCGTCGCCGCCTGCGGGGGACGGGACGGCGGCGGTGACACCGGAGGCACGGCCGCGTCGGGCCAGTGCGCCGGGCAGCAGACCACCGGCATTACCGACAAGAGCATCAAACTGGGCGGCATCTATCCGCTGTCCGGCCCCGCCTCCGCGTACGGGGACATCCCCAAGGGCATCAAGGCGTACTTCGACTACGTCAACGCCGAGAAGAACGGCATCGGCGGGCGCAAGGTCGAGTTCGTCGTCCGCGACGACGGCTACCAGCCGCCCAAGGCCGTCGAGGAGGCCCGCAGGCTGGTGGAGCAGGAGCAGGTCTTCGCCCTGTTCCAGACGCTCGGCACCCCCTCGACCTCCGCGACCTGGGACTACGCCAACCAGCGCAAGGTCCCGCAGATCTTCGTGGCCACCGGCGCCTCCAAGTGGGGCACCGACACCACACATCCGTGGACCATCGGCTGGCAGCCCAACTACATCTCGGAGGCCCGCGTCTACGCGGCCTATCTGAAGAAGGAGAAGCCCGAGGCCAAGGTCGCCGTCCTCTACCAGAACGACGACTTCGGCAAGGACCTGCTCGGCGGCTTCAAGCGGGCACTGGAGGGCTCGCAGGTCAAGGTGGTGGCCGAGCAGAGCTACGAGGTGACCGACCCCAGTATCGATCCGCAGATGCGCAACCTGGCCGAGTCGGAGGCGGAGGTGTTCCTCAACATCACCACGCCCAAGTTCGGCTCGCAGGCGCTGGCGGCCGACGCCAAGAACACCAAGTGGAACCCGCTGCACATCGTCAACAACGTCGCCGCCTCGATCACCGTGCTGAAGCCGGTCGGGTTCCCGAACGTGCAGGGTGTCGTGTCGGCCACCTACTACAAGGACCCCAACGACCCGACGTGGGCGGACGACGCCGAGATGAAGCTCTACAAGGACAAGATGCGGCAGTACGCGCCGCAGGCCGACCCCAACGTGCCGTACCACACGTTCGGCTGGGCCGTGGCGAGCAGTTTCCACAAGGCCATGGAGGCGGCCGCGTGCCCGACCCGCGAGGGGCTGCGCGACTCCGTGCGCAACCTCAAGGGGGTGCAGGTGGACATGCTGCTGCCGGGGGTGACGATGGACACGGCGCAGGGTGACGGGTTCCCGATCGAGTCGATGCAGCTCATGACGTTCAAGGGCGAGCGGTGGGAGCTGTTCGGCGACGTGATCGACACCCGCAAGGAGTTCGGCCCTCTGACCGGGTGATCTAGGGCTTGATGGTGCCCGCGCGCACCAGCCATTCGACCGCCTCGCGGATGGCCTCCAGGGAGGTGTGGCGCGGCCGGTGGCCGAGCATCCGCTCGGCCTTGGCCATGCTGCAGTGGGGGCTGTGCGCGATGTGGTCGTAGGTCACCTGCGCGTCGTGCTCGGACACCGTCTCCCGCCACCGCTCCCACGGCAGGAACGCCAGCCGCGCCGGCTTGCCGAACCAGCCCGCCACCGCCTCGGCGTACCCGCGCAGCGTCAGGGCGGTGGTGGCGACGGAGTGGAAGCTCTCGCCGACGGCGGCGGAGCGGCCGGCCATGGCGTCCATGAACAGCCGGGCCACGTCGTCGGCGTGCACGTGCTGGACGGTCTCCATTCCCAGGTTGGGCAGCGTCACCTCGGCGCCCTCGGCGAGTGCCTGGAACACGCCGGGATCGACGTTGCCCGCCGGGTTGACCGGCACCCAGCCGGGCCCGGTGATGTGGCCGGGATGGATGATCGTGGCCGGGAACCCGTCACGCTGGGCCCGGTCGAGCAGGAACGCCTCGATGGCCGCCTTCTGGACGCCGTAGTCACCGAACGGCTCCCGCTTGGCGTCCTCGGTGGTCGGCACCTGGGCGCTGGGGCCGTGCACCCAGACCGTGCCGCAGTGCAGGAACTGGCGCACCCGGCCGCTGAGCGCGTCGGCCAGCGCGCGGGCGCTGTGCTCGGTGAAGCAGATCAGGTCGATCACGACGTCGGGGTCGAGCTCGGCGATCCGCCGGCCGAACGTGCCGTCGGCCTCCTCGGCCTCGCGGTCGGCGGTGACGGTGATGACCTGCTGCCAGGCGCCGTGAGGGCTGTAGGGCTCGCGCTGCCCCCGGCTGACGTTGACCACCTCGTGCCCGACGCCGACCAGCCTCGGGATGAGGTACGTGCCGATGTGTCCACTTCCGCCGATCACCACTACGCGCATGTGAACAGCGTAGACCGGGGGTCAGGAGAAGCCGAGGGCCATCCGGAGCGCGCCCGAGGGGTGGCCGGCGCGCCAGGCCACGTGCTGGTCGGGGCGGACCAGGGCGAGGGGCTCACCGGGCAGGTCCACGACGCGCAGCGGCACGCCCAGCTCCCGCGCCTCCGCCACCAGCACGTCCGCGCCCGGCGCGTTCCGGTCGCCGACCAGGCTGAACGCGGGGCCGAGCCGGTCGTACAGGGACTCGCCGGGCGCGAGCCAGCGGTGCGGCAGGCGCTCGCCGCAGCCGGGCGCGACGATCGGGGAGCCCGCGTAGGTGTAGCCCAGCACCAGGTCCAGGCTGTGGAACTCGCGGTCCTTGGTCCTGCGCACCGCCTCGGCCACGGCCGGACGCACCCGCTCGAACTCCTCGTCAGGGCCCATCAGCGCCGGATCGGCCAGTTCCGGGGCGAGGGTGGACATGTTCGCGGCGGCGGTCTCGATCGTGTCGGCGGCGATGGGGCGGCGCTCCCGCTCGTACGTGCCCAGCAGCGCCTCCGGCGCCCACCCGCGCAACACGGCGGCCAGCTTCCAGCCGAGGTTGACCGCGTCCCCGATGCCGGTGTTGAACCCGTGCCCGCCGTAGGGCGGGTTCTGGTGCGCCGCGTCGCCGGCCAGGAACACGCGCCCGCTGGCGTAGCGGTCGACCAGCAACATCCGGGCGGTCCACGGGTCGGTGGCCAGGATCTCCACCTCGATGTCGGCCCCGGCCAGGTTCCGCACCAGCCGTACGGGGTCGGCGTCCTGCTCGCGCACCCCCTGCGCGATGCACCACCAGGTCTCCTTCAGGTCCAGGCGGCCGACCATGCCGGGCTGCTCCGGGTTCAGCACCCAGTAGTGCACGGCGGGGCCGTGCGGCATGCGCTCGGCCAGCCCCGGGGCGCGGAAGACGATGTTGTAGTTGGGCCTGGCGTCCTGGCGGCCCTCGTACCGGGCGCCGATGGCCTCCCTGGTCACGCTGCGCGGGCCGTCGCAGCCGACCACGTACTGGGCGCGTACCTCCTGCTCGGTGCCGTCCTGCGCCGCGATCGTGACCGTCACCCCGTCGGGGTCTTCGCGCAGGCCCGTCACCCGCCATCCCGTCAGCAGCGCGTCCCCGACCGCCTCGCGCAGCACCTCCTCGACCAGCGGCTGCGGCGCCTGCTGGCCGGACTCGGCGGCCAGGTCGGAGCCGACCAGGTCGAGGCCGAAGCAGCCGCCGATCCTGGTGATCTCCCGCCCGAGCAGGCTGTCCACGAACACCGCCTGGTCCGACCACGACACCGCCAGCGGCGCCCGCGCCCGTAGCGTCTGCGCCAGCCCCCACCTGCGCAGCAGCTCCATCGAGCGGGCCGAGGTGGTCTTCGCGCGCGGCCGCAGCCACGACACCTGCTCGCGCGGCTCGACGACCAGGCATTCGACGCCCTGGTACGCCAGCTCGACGGCGGTGGCCAGGCCGACGGGCCCGCCTCCGGCCACCAGCACCGGTACGGAGTCGGGCACGCGCGGAACCAGGTCCATGGACGTCCTATTCGTCAGAATGATGAGAGGTATATTCCTGACGGCGTACGGCCCGCGTCAATGCGGCATTGATTCTGGTACGACCGCACAACGATTGAAGATCGCTTCTAGAGAGCCCGGCGTCCCGATCAGTAGCGTGCAAGCCAAAAACCGGGACCATCCAGGGGACTGCATGAGCGAGACCTCGACGATGCCGCTGCACATGCGGCGGGTGGAGTTCGATCCAGCGCCGGAGTTGGCGGCCGCGCGCGACGAGGAGCGGGTCAAGAGGGTACAGACGGCATTCGGGGCCGACGCCTGGCTGGTGACGCGGTACGCGGACGTCCGCGAGGTGCTGGGCGACGCCGAGCGGTTCAAGGTCGCCCCGCAGACCATCGCGCGGCTGCCGGGAGCGCCGCCGATGACGGAGGAGCAGCTCGCCAAGGTGCGCGCGGGCAACCTGCTCGGCCTCGACCCGCCCGAGCACACCCGGCTGCGCCGGATGCTGACGCCCGAGTTCACCATCCGGCGCATGCGCCGCCTCGAACCGCGCATCGAGGCCATCGTGAACGACCACCTCGACGCCATGGAGGCCGCCGGGTCGCCCGTGGACCTGGTGCCGTCGTTCGCGCTGCCGATCCCGGCGCTGGTGATCTGCGAGCTGCTCGGGGTGCCGTACGAGGACCGCGAGGACTTCCAGCAGCGGACGAACAGGATGCTCGACATGAGCGTGCCGGGCGAGGAGCGGATGATGCTCCAGTTCCAGCAGCGCTCGTACATGGAGGGGCTGGTCGCCCGCATCCAGCAGGACCCCGGCGAGGAACTGCTGGGCATGCTCGTCCGCGAGCACGGCGACGACCTGACCACCGACGAGCTGGTCGGGATCGGCGGGCTGCTGCTGTTCGCCGGGCACGAGACCACCTCCAACATGCTCTCCCTGGGCACGCTCGCCCTGCTGCGCCACCCCGAGCAGCTCGACCTGCTCAGGAAGGAGCCGCAGCGGATCGACGCCACCGTCGAGGAGCTGCTGCGCTGGCTCAGCATCGTCAACTCGGGCACCACCAAGGTCGCGACCGCCGACACGGAGATCGGCGGGCAGGCGATCGCGGAGGGTGACCTGCTCCTGGTCTCCCTGCCCGCCGCGAACCGGGACAAGGGGCTCATCCCCGACGCGGACACGTTCGACCTCACCCGCGGCGCCCCCGGCCACGTCGCCTTCGGCCACGGCGTGCACCACTGCCTGGGCGCCCCGCTGGCCCGCATGGAGCTGCGCACCGCGCTGCCCGCCCTGCTCAGCCGCTTCCCCGGCCTGCGCACGACGGACAACACGCCGCAGTTCCGCACGTCCAGCATCGTGTACGGCATGGCCTCCCTGGAGGTGGCGTGGTGAGGCTTCCCTAGCGGCCGGGCACACTCACAGGGACGGCACGCGGCTCGTACCCGGAGATGGCGATGACAGGCGAAGACAGCCGGCGGCCGACGGTGTCCGACCGGGACCGGCCGCGCGCCCGCGAACTCACCGCACGGCAGCGTGACGAGCAGGGCGACACGCGCGACCGAGCCGCCGCCGAACGCGACGAGGCGGCGCGGCGGCGCGACCTGCGGGCCACCGCCAGGGACGAGGAGGCGTTGCCGCGTGTCCGGCAGTTGGAGCGGCTGCGCCAGGAGAACGACGAGCACGACCGCCGCGTGCACGACCTGCTCTGGGAGGCCGAGCGTCGCGACCGGGCGGCCGAGGAACGCGACCGGGCCGCCGCCGACCGGTACCGAGCGCTGGCCGAGCGGGGCGAGGGCACGGACGAGCTCTGGCGGCTGCTGGCCCTGGACCGTGACGCGGCGGCGGCCGACCGGGAGCGCAACCGGCTCGACCGGGCCGCGATCCGCGACGAACTGTCCGCCCTGCGCGCCGACCGGGTCCAACTGGAACGCGAGCAGGGCCAGGAGCGACGCGTCGCCGCGCTGGAGCGTTCGGCGAGCGCGGACGACCGCCGGGCCAGCGCCCGCGACCGCCGCGCCAGCCTCCTCGACCGGCTCGCCAGCGCCCGCGACCGCCGCTACGCACGCCTGTACCGCTTCAGAACGCGGGCAGCCCGGCGAGCGAGCGTCGGCTACTACGTCAGATGGACACCCGGCCACGCGGTCACCGACAGAAACCCCTGGACCCGATCACCCTGAACGGCCCGACCGGGAGCGCGCTGTCCGACGCGCTCCGGCCGGCGTGACGGGCACCCCGCCCCCGGCGGCCGGGCGCAGGGTGTAGCCGACGCCGCGGACGGTGTGGATCATCGGCGCGCGCCGGGCGTCGATCTTCCTGCGCAGGTACGAGATGTACAGCTCGACCACGTTGCCCCGGCCGCCGAAGTCGTAGGCCCAGACGCGGTCGAGGATGTGCGCCTTGCTGAGCACCCGGCCGGGGTTGCGCATCAGCAGGCGCAGCAGTTCGTACTCGGTGGGCGAGAGCCGGATGTCCTCGCCGTCCCGCCGCGCCCGGCGGGTGCGCTGGTCCAGCGTGAGGTCCCCCACCACGAGTCCGGCGCCGTCCCGCCGGGCCACACGCGCGCGGCGCAGCAGCCGGTGCAGCCGGGCGACGACCTCCTCCACGCGGAACGGCTTCGTCACGTAGTCGCCGGCCCCCGCGCCCAGCCCGGCCAGCTCCTCGTCCAGGCGGTCCGTCGTGGTCAGGTACAGGACGGGCACGCCGGGCAGCCGGACGTCGGCCGCGCCGGGCATGGTGGCGTCGAGCACGACCGCGTCGGGGCGGGCGCACCGGGCCGCGCGGGTGGCCGCGCCGCCGTCGTACGCGCCGCGGACCCGCCACGACTCCTGCCGCGCCAGCGTGGAGCGGAGCTTCGTCAGTGCGGGCTCGCCGGCCACGACGAGGATGTCGGCGGCGCCGCCGCCGGGCCGGCGCACGGGCTCGGCCGAAACGTTCGCGCTGGACGTGTGCATGCTCGTGACGATGACGTCCTTGCATGAGCGTTCGATGAACGCCGCTTAGTAATCGGCTGTGAACCGCGCCCGCCGCACCCTCAGGCCGCCCTGCGGGGGCTTTACCCGGAACAATACACCCCCAGAGTAATTGAATCACTACTCAACGTTACGATGGCGAAGTTCGCTCATCTATCACTCCAGGGGGCTGGAAAATGACTGACGAGACCCGGGCCGGCAAGGTCGGGACCGACACGGCCGAGGAGTCGGCGCTCGATGGTGAGGCCGTTCTCCTGCACTCCCAGGACGACCCGGTGGCCTCCGCCGCCGTCGACGCGGCCGTCGAGACGGAGTTGCTCGACGACGCCCCCGCCCGCCAGGCGGCCGACGCCAGGCGGGAGAGCGAGCGGCAGATCGCGGCGCTCACCCCCAAGGAGCGGGAGCGGGTCCAGCGCCTCCAGCGCGAGCTGCGCACGATGGGCGCCGACGTCTGGCCGGTGGCCAGGTGGTGGGGTTACGAGATCCACCTGAACGAGTCGGCCGCGCTGCTGGCCGCCGAGTTGCCGCAGCTCATCGGCGAGACCGCGGGCGCCGTGATCGGCTCCTGGCTCGCCCCGCTCGTCGAGCGCTCCGTGCGGGCCAGGTCGGACTGGATCGCCTCCATCGCCCGCCCGTACGGGGTCAGGCTCGTCTCGCCGTGGACCGCGCCCGGCATGCTCGTCCCGGCCCGCCAGGACGGCAGGCCCGCCGGTGACACCAGCCTGTACTGGGCGGTTCACGAGCCCGGCGAGGGATGGAGCCGCGACCAGCGCTTCGTCGACCACTTCAGCGGGTCGAGCCCCGCCCTGGCCCAGTTCCAGGACCGGCTCTTCCTGACGCACCGCGGCAAAACGGGCGACTCCAGCCTGTGGTGGACGGTCTACGACGCCGAGCAGGGCTGGAGCGACGACGAGCGCTTCCCCCGGCACCTCAGCGCCGCGACTCCCGCGCTGGCGGCGTACGACGGGCAGCTGTTCTGCGTGCACAGGGGCGCCGGTGCGGACGAGTCGCTGTGGTGGACCCGCTGGGACGGGGCGAGGTGGAGCGACGACGAGCGCTTCCCGCAGCACTTCAGCAAGACCGCTCCCGCGCTGGCGGCGTACGACGGGCAGCTGTTCTGCGTGCACAGGGGCGCGGGCGCGGACGAGTCGCTGTGGTGGACCCGCTGGGACGGCTCCCGGTGGAGCCAGGACCAGCGGCTGCCCGGCCACGCCTCGCGCTCGAACCCGGCGCTGGCCACGTACCGCGGTCACCTCTACTGCGTGCACCGCGGCGCCGGCGGGGACACGGCGCTGTGGTGGACCCGCTGGGACGGAGGGAAGTGGAGCGCCGACCAGAAGCTGCCCGCGCACCACGCCACCGAGGGCCCGGCCCTGACCGTCTACAAGGACCGGCTCTACTGCCTGCACCGCGGCGCGTCCGACCAGAGCCTGTGGTGGAGCAGCTTCAACGGCTCCGGCTGGCTCGCCGACGAGCGGCTGCCCGACCACCACAGCGCCGAGGGCCCGGCCGTCATCGCCTACCGCGACAAGAACGCCACCCGCGACCAGCTCCTGTGCGTGCACCGGGGCGTGCGCTGAACGGCCGCGTGCGGCGGGGCGCGCGCTGAACGGCGAGTGCCGGCTCGCGCGGCGAGCCGGCACTCTCCTTCTTCGCTCTACCAGCCGGCCAGCTGCTCAAGGAACCACTCGATCAGCGGCCTGGACACCGCGCTGTGCTCGGTGTTGGTGGTGTCGCAGCAGAACGCGTCCAGCTGCGTCTCGTCCTTCGGCAGGTCGCTGAGGTCCAGGTGCAGCTCGGACGGCCACTGGTACAGGTCCCTGGCCAGGGCGACCGCGCTGACCGCGGGGACGAAGCAGCTGCTGCGGAAGCGCGGCTCGATCGTCAGCCCCATCGCGTCGGCGAGCCGGCCCCACGCGTCCAGCGTGCCGCCGGGCGCGCCGTCGAACGCCGGGACGTGTGAGGTGGCGCTCGTCCACACCGGGGCGCCGAAGCGCACGGTGCCGATGTTCTGCAGCTCGCCCAGGTCCGGCTGGAAACGGGCGACGAGCTGAAGCGCGTCGAGGTTGAGGTCGAAGACCGGGGTGCCGGCGGGCAGGCCGTTGCCGACGCCGTTGCCGGTGGCGTTGGCCATGCCCAGCTTGTACGGGCGCATCGGGAACCAGCCCACCCTGCGCAGATCCTCGATCCACTCCTGGCGCAGCGCGTTGTCCGTCACCGGGCCCGAGTAGTCGGCGCTCTCGACCCAGCCCCACAGCAGCTGCTGCGCGGCGGGGCTGCGGATCAGCTCGGCCTGGCCCGGCCCGTCGGAGCGCGGGTCGAGCGCCTCGTGCAGGTAGGCCAGCTGCTGGAGCACCAGCGGGATCCAGGCGCCGAGGTGCGGGCTGTCGTAGGAGAAGTACTTCTCCGTCTGGTGGTCGATGCGCTCGGTCTCCATGCGGGCCAGCGCGTACCTGGTGATCAGGCCGCCCATGCTGACGCCGCCCACGACGAGCTGGGCGTCGCCGATGCGCTCGGCGATGGCGCGCTGCACGGCGGTGACCGCGACGGCGGCGTTGGCCTGGACGGCGATGTGCCGCTGGTCGAAGCCCAGCAGGATCACGTCGATGCCGAGCGTGCTGAGCTGGTCGAGGAAGCCGGGCTTGCCGGGCGCGTACGGCTTGTTGAAGTGGCGCCACAGCTCGTCCAGGTCGCTCGGACCGTAGTTGAAGCCGTCGGCCAGGATCAGCGGCCTGGTCAGCGCGTCGTGCCCCTCGGCCAGGTGCACGGCGGCGCGGCCGGTGGCCAGACGGCCGTGGTGCGGGCTGTCGCCGACCAGCTCCCAGACCTGCTCGGGCGGGCGGGTCTGACCGGAGCGCTCCGGCGGGCCGGCGAACCAGACGCCCTGGTGGCCGAGCGCTTCGGCGATCCGCTCGACCTGTTCTGCGGACAGGCTGCTCTCGATCCCGTGGGCTCTGGTCTCGACGTCGATTCTCGGTTCCTGCGGCATTTCGATCCTCTCGCTTGCGGAGGGGCCACCTGGGGCCACTGACTTCACCATACGGTCACTCTCCGTAATTAACCGAGGACGACACGTGTTGCCGCAGAAGGGTGTATTCGCCGGTCAGGCACCTGCTGGAAGCAGGTCCCGCAGGGCCGGGGTTCTTGCGCTCCGTACGGGGGTAGGCGGCTGCCTGGAGGGGCCGACCGGGGGAGGAAAGCCGATGTCTTCCATGTCTGTGATCGACAAAGAGTGCGTCCGTGAGCTGCTCGAATCGCGTCATCCTGACGCCACGCTGGTGTTCGTCCGCGGTGACTGCGTGGTGCTGCCCGCCTCCGACGTGGACGAGGCGCACAGGGGCCTGGTCATCGCGCGGCGCGACGAGGTGATCGCCCAGTTGCCGGCGGGCGAGCCGACGGAGGACGAGCTCGACCGGCTGGCCATCCGGCTCGACAACGTGGTCCGCGACCTCGGCGCCTGAAAGCGGTTGAGCGTTTTCGAGGTACGGTGGCGGTCAGGCGCTTTCGAGGTACTGCAGCACGGCCGCCACCCGCCGGTCCGTCCCGTCGGTCGGCGCGAGGTCGAGCTTGGCGAAGATGCTGCGGATGTGCTTGTGCACGGCGCCGTCGGTGACGAACAGCCGCTCCGCGATGGCCGCGTTCCCGAGCCCCTCCGCCATCAGCGCGAGCACGTCGCGCTCACGCGGGCTCAGCCGTTCCAGCCGGTTGTCCGGGCGGCTGCGGGTCAGCAGCTGCGCGACCACCTCGGGGTCGATGGCGGTGCCGCCGTCGGCCACCCGGTGCAGCGCCGTCAGGAACTCCCCGACCCGGCCGACCCGCTCCTTGAGCAGGTAGCCGAGGCGGGAGCTGCCGTGGGAGAGCAGGTCGGTGGCGAACGCCTGCTCGACATAGGCCGACAGCACGAGCACGGCGAGCCCGGGCAGCCGCCGCCTGGCCTCGACGGCCGCCACGATGCCCTCGTCGGTGTGGGTCGGCGGCATGCGTACGTCCACGATGGCGACGTCCGGCTTGTACGTGTCCACCGCCTCCAGGAATCCGGCGGCGTCGGGGGCGGTGGCCACCACGTCGAGCCCTTCCGCGCGCAGCAGCAGCGCGAGGCCCTCGCGCAGCAGGGCGTCGTCCTCGGCGATCACTATCCGCATGGAAGGCTCACATTCATGGTGGTCGGCCCGCCCACAGGGCTGGTCAGGGTGAAGGTGCCGTCGAGCGCCTCGGTACGGCGGCGGATCCCGGCCAGCCCGGACCCGCCGTCCTCGACGGCCCCGCCGCGGCCGTCGTCCACGATCTGGATGCGCAGCCGGTCGTCGGTCCGCCGCACGGTCACGGTGGCGCGCCGCGCCTTGCTGTGCTTGGCGATGTTGGTGAGGGCCTCGGCCACCACGAAGTAGGCGGTGGCCTCGACGGAGACCGGGCAACGTCCCGGCACCTCGGCGTCGACCTCGCACGGCACGGGGCTGGCCGCGGCCAGGCCGCTCAGCGCGTCGGCCAGGCTGCGATCGGCCAGCACCGGAGGCAGGATGCTGCGCACGACCGCGCGCAACTCGGCCAGCGCCTGCTCGGCGGCGTCCTGGGCCCGTTCGAGCACGGCGTCGGCGGTGGCCGGGTCACGTTCCACCGCGCGGCGGGCCGCGCCCAGCAGGACGTTGACGGCCACGATCCGGTTCTGCGTGCCGTCGTGCAGGGAGCGCTCGATCCGGCGCAGCTCCGCGGCGTGCGCGTCCAGCGCGGCGGCTCGGGTGGCGGTCAGCTGGGCCACCCGCAGGGCCAGGTCGGTGCCCGGATCGGCGGCCAGCAGCCGGCGGCCGGGCCACGCCTGCAGCCGGGCCATGCCCGGGATGAGGGCCAGCGCGAGCCCGAGCCAGAACAGGCTCATCGGGCTCACCAGGAGCGCGCTCGGCAGGTCGTCGGCCGGCCAGATCTCCAGGATGGCGCCGGCCCGATCCTCCGGCCCGAGCAGCGGCCAGTAGAGCGGGAACACCAGGTCGAGCGCCGCCCGGAACGGCAGCGTCAGCCCGATGGCGCCCAGCAGCAGCCCCATCGTGGCGTGCCAGGCCAGCCAGAGCAGCTCCCGGCCGGTGGCGGGCTGCCTGACGGCCACCCGCCAGTCGGCGGGCACCGGATCGGGGTTGATGATCTCCGGGCCCCAGCGGGACAGCCGGGCCCGTTCCCTGTTGGCGACCGTACGCAGCCCACGCAGGGAGATCGGCACCAGGCGCAGGCCCACGCCCGTGAGGCAGAAGGGCAGCACGGCGGCCAGCCCGATCAGCGCGATGAGCGCCAGGGCGCTGGTGCCCATGCCGCCCACGAGGTGTTCCAGCCCGTCGAGGGTGGTGCGGGCGCGGGCGAACACGTCCCACGAACGGGCCCGCCGCTGCTCTGCCGCCGGCTCCTGGGCCTGCATCCGCACCTCCTTCGTCCGCGCTTCGTCCGCTCTTCGTCCGCTCGGACACGCACAGACACTAGGACAAGAGGTGGGACATCAGGCAATCGCCGGCCGAAAAGTACAGCTAGCTGTACCTCCGGCTGTCCCGCTACTGGGATCGTCGCGGCCCGCGCCGCTCCGTAGCGTTCTCGACATGACGAACGGATCGATCGAGGAGCGCATGATGACCGATCACACCACCGAGACCCGTCCCGCCGGCGTCCTCTCCCGGATGCGCCGCCCCGTGCTCTGGCTGCTGCTGGCCGTTTTTGCGGTCTGCAACGCGGTGTCGTCCATCGCCGACGTCAACGTGTTCATCGGGGTCGGGTTCGGCCTGGCCACGCTGGGGTGCGCCGCGGCGCTGATCGCCCAGCACTACGAGACCCGCAGGAACGACCGGAGCTGAAGGACTTGCGGATCAGCCGATCCTGGTGTCGGATTCCGGACGACAAGCACCGATATTGCCGGAGGGGCCGAGCATGCCGGAGAGCACCGAGGTCGTCGTCATCGGAGCCGGCCCGGCCGGCCTGACCCTGGCCAATCTGCTGCGGCAGGCGGGCGTCGCGTGCGTGGTGCTGGAGCGGCAGAGCCGGTCCTACGTGGAACGGCGGCAGCGCGCCGGCGTGCTCGATCACGCCGCGACCCGCGTCTTCGAGGACTGGGGCCTGGCCGAGAGCGTGCTGGCGGGCACGCACCGGGACTCCACGATGGAGATCAGGGTGGACGGCGAGCCGCGCTTCCTCGACGTGGTCGCGCTGGCCGACGGCAGATCGGGGCGGATCGTCCCGCAGCAGGTCCTCGTCGGCCGGCTCGTCGCGGCCTTCGAGGCGGGCGGGGGAGACCTGCGCTTCGACGCCGCCGAGGTGACGCCGCGCGGCGTCGAGGGTGACGCCCCCGTCGTCTCCTACCGGGAGCAGGACGGCACCGTACGCGAGATCGCCTGCTCGTACGTGGCCGGCTGCGACGGCCACCACGGCGTCAGCCGGGCGAGCGTGCCGGAGCAGGCGCTGACCACGTACACCTACGACCACGGCATCGGCTGGTTCACGGTGATGGCCGACGTGACGCCGCCGCGGCACCCGATGTTCGCGATCCACCCGGCGGGCTTCGCCGCCCACTTCCCGAGAGGGCCGCAGGCCAGCCGCTTCTACCTGGAGTGCGCGCCCGCCGACGCGCTCGACGACTGGGACGACGCCCGGATCTGGGCCCAGTTACGGCTGCGCCTCGGCGACCCGGGACTGCCCGAGGGGCCGATCACGGAGAAGGCCGTGGTGGACATGCGCAGCTTCGTCGTCGACCCCATGCGGTACGGGCGCCTCTTCCTGGCCGGGGACGCCGCCCACATCATCACCCCGATGGGCGGAAAGGGGATGAACCTGGCCATCGCCGACGCGGACGTCCTGGCCCACGCGCTGCGGGCGGCGCTGCGCGAGGGGGACGGCGGGCCGCTGGAGGCGTACTCGGCCACGTGCCTGAAAAAGGTGTGGAACGCCCAGGAGTTCTCGCGCTGGCTGACCGAGATGACCCACGAGTCCGGTGACGCGACGCTGGCGGGGCCGTTCCGGCGGGAGCTGGCCAGGGCGCGGCTGGAGCGGCTGTTCAGCTCGGGGGCGGCGGCTCGGGCCTTCGCCGACCTGATGGCCGGCGGGTAACATTTCCCCTTCTAGGGTCATGTTGCGCTATGTGGGGATATTTGTGGATAAAACCTCTCAGGATCTGACCGAACAGGAAATCTTCATCCGCAAGGAGCTGCAACGGCTCCGCGACAGCATCGACAACCTCGACGCCGCGCTCGTCCATCTGCTGGCCGAACGCTTCAAGTGCACGCAGGAGGTGGGCCGGCTCAAGGCCGAGTACAGGCTTCCCCCGGCCGACCCCGAGCGGGAGGCGGCCCAGATCCGCCGCCTGCGCGCCATGGCCGAGGAGTCGAAGCTCGACCCCGTCTTCGCCGAGCGCTTCCTGAACTTCATCATCGCCGAGGTCGTCCGGCACCACGAGCTGATCGCCAGCAACCACGCGGCCTCCCGCGGCAACTGACCCGCTGCGCGGGCCCGCTCCGAGCGTCCACACGCCCTTGAGCGTTCCCGGGCTTCAGACGTTCGAGCTTCAGACGTTCACCAGGGCGACTTTGACCGCGTGCGGGTCGTCGCCGACGAGGGGGACGGCGAAGACGGCCGTGCGGTCGCGGGCGCCGTAGACGACGAAGCGCAACCCGTCCTCGTCCCACGTGTCGCGCACGTCCGAGGTGAGCTGGGCCGAGGCCGAGCAGTAGGCGGGGCTGCGGCGCAGCAGGTGCAGCGATGCCTCCAGCGGAACGCTCCCGGTGGGTGTGAGAGCGAGCGGTCGGCGCAGGCGGACCAGTAGGCGGCGCAGCGGGACGAGCCAGTAGCGGTCCAGCTCCGATGACAGAGCCAGCAGCGCCGCGATCTCCGCCAGGACCACGACCCCCGCCAGACCGCCCGCCAGACCACTGGGCAGGGTCTCGGCCGGGAGCAGGCCGGGCGCCGCCGCGAACAGCACGGTGACCAGCGCGGCGGCCAGCAGCAGCCCCGCCCGGGCGAAGGAGCGCGCGTCCACGGGCTTGGCATGGGTGCCCAGGCAGCCGCACGACGCGGCGGGCGCGGCGACGTGGGCGTAGGCGAGATAGACGAGGAAGCCGGCCGACAGCAGCGCGGCGGCGACCCCGCCGGGAAGATGCGCGGGCGACGGCGCGGCGCCCCCATCGAGGAGGTGCGCGGTCGCCCCGCCGAAGAAGAGGGCGGGGAGCAGCAGGGCGGTGGCCACGGCGACCTCGGCCAGTCCGACGAGCCGCAGGACCGGGACCGCGCGCGCCGGGCCGGTGAGCCGGGCCAGAGCGGTCTGGCCGGCCTGTGCCCGCATCCGCCGGCTGAGCAGCTTCAACAGACCTGCCCAGAGGAGGAAGAAAGCGATCACGTACGGCTGAGACGCGGCGATCCCGTTCACGAACTGCCTCCTAGTGCGGGGAGAAGACCGTTGCGATGTCCACTTCGTTCGTGTCCGGCCGCCAGGCGCCCAGGATCTGCACGTGCTGGCTCACTTTCAGCATCGACAGGTCCTCGGTGGGCGGCGACTCGGAGTGGATGGCCACCGACTTGCCGGCGACGACGTGGCACAGCACTTCGTGACCGTTGTGGTCGAGGTGGAGGGTCTGTCCGGTGATGTTCTTGATGTGGCCCTTGATGTTGACGATGTTCAGCCACACCGACTCGGCGGCCAGCATCCCGTCCGGCATGCGCACACCCCTGGCGTACAGGCCGTCTCCCGGCTTGGCCTGGTCGAACGCGACCGGTCCCAGCTTCCACAGGCTCGTGCCGTCCACGACCCTGATGGTGTGGAAGACCATGTTCGAGCCCAGGACGAGCAGCGTGTTCTCCTTGATCGAGCGGATCCGGCCCTCGGCGAAGTCGGGGTCGGGCGCGCCCGGCTCGACCTTCTGCGCGGGCGCGGACGCGGTGGCGGCGAAGGCCGCCTCGGGCCCGAGCGAGCCCATCGCGGTGGCGGCGACGACGCCGGCGCCTCCGCCGAGTACGGCGGACCTGAGCACGTCCCTTCTGCTGCGCATCTGCTCCGCCTCCTCAGGCCGTCGAGATCTCGGCCGGCCGCAGGCCGGAGGAGAGGCTGGCGATCTGGCTGTAGGCGGCGGGGGTGAGGTCGATCAGCCGGTTACTGGCGCAGGTCGCGCCGCAGCAACTGCGCTCGCCGCAGAACAGGTCGGTCTGCGGGCCGCAGTCGGCGATGGCGGTGACGACGCTGGAGCCGCTGCACAGGGCCGTGATGCGGTGGCGGAACCCGCACGTACGGCGGGACAGGCCGACGCCGCAGCTGTCGGGGCGGGTGATGGCCCAGCAGGCGTCGGAGGTGTTGGGCCAGGCGTGCTGGAGGTTGCCGGAGTTGCAGGTGCCGCAGGCTCCCTTGCCGGTGCTGCTGCACGGGCCCCAGGCGGTGCCGCAGCAGAACCAGGAGACCTCTCCTTGGACGGGGCCGAGTAAGTCGGCGGGCGGGTCGGTGGCCGTGCTTCGCGCCATGGCGCGTCCTCCTTGGGTGAGCTCTGGACGATCTCAACGAGGGGTTTGAAGCTTTCCGACTCGATCTACAACTACCATGTAAGGATTTTTCGTCAATGCCCGAATTTGTCAGGGCATGCGGCGGCCGGGAGGCGCATCCGGGCGGGTGGATCAGGCGCAGAACTCGGCGATCGTCGCCGCCAGCACGTCCGTGACCAGCTCGACGGAGGCCATATCGGCCCACTCCGTGTCGGCGTGCGCGCCGCCGCCGTCCACCCCGAAGAGCAGGCACGGGATCCCGGCGCGGGCCAGCAGGGCGCAGTCGGTCCAGAACGGCTCCGCGCGGATCACCGGCGGCCGGCCCAGCGCCCGCTCCACGTGCCGCAGCAGCACCCGCGCGATAGGAGATTCCTGATCGGCCTCGAACGGATCGCGGTGCAGGCCACCGCGCAGCTCGTACCGGAAATCGGGGACGGTGGCGGCCAGCCGGTCGAGGATCTCGGCCAGCTCGGCCCGTACGGTCTCGGCGCTCTCACCGGGAACCGTGCGCCGCTCGACGGTGATCCGGCAGCGGGCCGGATACGTCGAAGGGCCTTCCCCGCCCTCGATGAGCGAGGCGTGCACGGTGCCGGGCCCGAGCAGCCGGTGCCCGCCCGAGGCGGCCAGGCGCAGGCCCAGCTCCTCCAGGGCGACGAGGAAGTGACCGGCTTTGGCGATCGCGTCCACGCCCAGGTCGGGGCGCGAGCCGTGGGCGGCCAGGCCCAGGACGTCGATCTCGAACCAGGCGAACCCCTTGTGCGCGAGCGTCACCTCCAGCAGGCTCGGCTCGGTCACGATCGCCGCGTCCGCGGTGAACCTCTCCAGCACCTCCTCGGTGCCGAAGCTGGCGTGCTCCTCGTCGGCCACGCAGGCCACGATGACGTCACCGCGCAGTGGGCCGGCCGCGATGGCGCGGGCGGCGGCGGCCATCATGGCGGCCACACCGCCCTTCATGTCGAAGGCGCCGCGGCCGTATATCCGGCCGTCCTGGACGCGCGGGGTGAGCGGGTCGCCGTCGTACGTGCCGTACGCGACCGTGTCCAGATGGCCGTTGAGCATCAACGACCGCCCGCCCCCGGTGCCGCGCGCCACGGCCACCAGAGACGGGCGGCCGGGCCTTCGTTCGAGCCGGTGGAGCTCGAAACCGCGCTCGCCCAGCCACTCCGCGCACAGCTCGGCCACCGCCGACTCGCCGGCGCCGCCGGGGGAGAGGTCGGGATTGACCGAGTCCGCAGCGATGAGACGTTCGAGCAGCGGCAACGGATCGCCGGCGGACGATCCGGTGGATGGTACGGCGGGCGGCACAACGGGCGGCATGGCGGGCCTCCTGGGGGATCCAGGCCCATCATGCCGCACCGCTTCCCAGCCGGTCCGAACCGCTTCCGGCCGGTCGGCACCGCTTCAAGCCGGCCGCATCGCGTGTCGGCCGGCTCGTGCCGCTCAGGTGGCCTGCGAGTTCTGGGCCGTCTGGTAGACGGCCATCGCCTCGTTCCCGAAGAACGGGCCGAACATGAAGTTCGGGGCGAAGTTGTAGGTGAAGCTGTTGAGCGAGTTCAGCCAGCCGAGCCCGGTCGCCGGGTCGAACCCCTGGAACCACGGCCCACCGCTGGACCCGCCGGTCATGTTGCAGCGCAGCCCCTGGTCGTTGGTCGAGACGGTGTCGTTGAACGCGCGCCCGCTGCAGTAGATCAGCTCGGAGCCGTCGAACGGATCGGCCGCCGGATAGCCGAACGCGAAGTTCTGCCGCTGCCTCGGCTGGTTGAACGCCACCCCCTGCCCGCCCACGACGTCGGTCAGCGTGCGGCCGTTCAGCGGCGCGACCACCACCGCGGCCACGTCGAAGTTGATGTCCTCGCGCGCGTTCCACTGCGGCGTGGTGAACATCTCGCTGGCCACCCAGGTGCCGAACGGGCGCCGGCCGTCGTCGAAGGCCGGGACGAACGCCCAGTTGCGGTGCGCCGCGCCGTTCAGCTTCACACAATGTCCCGCCGTGATCACGACGCTCTCGTTCGCGCTGGTCACGGCCGAGCCGGAGCAGGATGAGTTGCGGCCGTCGGCGGTGGTGAAGAAGACCCGGCCGGTGGTGCGCACGACGGCGCCGCCGTCGGTCCACTGCAGGCCGGGGCTGTTGGCCACCGCGGCCTGCAGCCTGCCGTTGCTGCTGCCCGAGGTGCCGCGGGTCGCCCACGGTCTGCCCTGGGACGGTGTGCGCGACCGGACGCCACGCCGGGGCGCGGGCGCCTCCAGTGGTTGCGCGGCGACCATGCGACGCGGGGTCCAGTACTGCGAGACGGACCTGCGCTCCGACCAGGAATCCGTGGCGGACCAGGTGACGGGCCTGCTGGGATCGGCCTGGGCGGCGCCCGCGGGGATGAGGGAACCTGCCAGGGCGAGCACGAAAGTGGAGAGCAGGGCGACTCTGCGGTGCATACGTACCTCCTGAAACGCGGAATCTGCCGTAGGGAGGTACGTACGGGGTCATCCATCCGCCTCAACGCATGCACATTTAGATATGGCGTCATACCTGTACGAAAGCGCCCGCGCACGGAGGGTAACTTCTGGATCGCTGCCCGGGGTATGTGCTTTCTTTGCCGAATAGGCGTCGATTGATGACGCTTTTTCATCGCTCTTTTCCGGATACGGGAAATTCGACTTCGGCGTGGCGTTGTCATCTCGCTCGCGGCAACTGTAAGCATCGTACCGGTCTGGCGACTATAGGTCGCATGCGGAAAGGAACGGTAATGTTCACCCCACTGAGAGAAATGGCGAAGCCCGCACTGCGCGGTCTTCTCGCGGCGACACTGGCGGTCACCATGGCACCGGCGGCGAACGCCGACTCCAAGGACGACGACCACCACCACCGCACCAGTGACAGGGGATTCGTCGATCACCACGATGACGATGACGACGGCGGAAGAAACTGCAGGCCACGCACCTTCTTCCGGATCCACCAGATGTCGCCGCGGAACTTCTACCTGCCCCGCACCCGCTACATCGACGGCCCCGGCGGCTCCATGACGGTGTCGGTCACGCGCGAGGCCGAAATCACCGCATTCCTCGAAACGGAGAACGAGAAGGCGAAGGACTTCTCCAAGACCATCGACACCAAAACCGTCGTCGACCATTTGCGCCGGCTCGGGCTGCCGCACCTGGAAGAGCGGCACATGGTCTTCTCCGGCCATGAATTCACGAAGGAAATCAGCGACGGCATGTACGGCAACATGTGGTACCGGGTATTCGGTTACCGCGTCGGCTGGTCCGCCTGGTCGGTGCTCGGCACCTGCGAGCGTAACAAGGTCGCCGCCGGCATCGCCAGCGTGCCGTCCCGCGTCGAGGGCTGGCGCTACTGGGAGACCAAGCACCCGATGTTCAAGCGGCGCAAGCTGTCGGTCAAGTAGGGGAGGGGCTGAGACGCAGGTCAGCGGGATAGCCGGGTGCGTTTCCGGGTAGAGCGTGACTCAGTCCGGTAGTGGCCGGACGCGCAGCCGTCCGGTGCGCCGAACCTCAAGGGCTTCATGAGGGGGAACACCATGGCCATCCAGCGATATCTGGGTCTCACATCGTTCCGACTTCCCATGCTCCGGTACCACGAGCCGCCTTGGGGCGGCGACGACGAAAGCTACAGCCGCGCACGGCGCAGGCGCCGTCGCCGCCGCTGAGCGGATCCGCCGGAAGAGGTGAGGGGCCCCGCCCTCACCTCTGGCGTCTCGGCCGCTTCCGCTGTCTCGCCGGGCGCTTGCGCTGTCTCGATCAGGAGAGCGCGGCCGGGATTCTCATCAGGAGAACGCCGCCACCGAGATGCCCATAGCCCGCTGGTTCTGGCCCGAAGCCTTGGCGTCGGTGGAGTTGACCGAGTAGACGAGCGTCCTGGCCAGGTCGCGCGTCGCACCGACGCCGGCGGAGTAGCCGTAACGGGCTCCGCTCTTGCCGTACGCGACGAGCCCGCCGGGCAGCACCAGCCTCGTCATGCCGGAGGTGTACACGGCCGGCTTGTCGCACGCGCCGAACATCGTCACGTCCGGCACCGTGAACATCGGCTCCAGCTGGGCGGGCGGCACCACCTTGCCGGAGAACAGCGCCTTGACGAACTTCTCCAGGTCGGCGGCCGTCGAGATCAGGTCGCCCGAGGCCCAGGTCGAGGTGACGCTGGTCTCGGTCATGTTCACCACGTGCCCGTCGCCGTACGGGACGGCGTCGTCGAAGCCCGCGGGCACGGACTGGTAGCCCTCGTGGTGCGGGCCGCGGATGCGGACCGAGGCGCCGGGCAGGTAACTGTTCTTCATGCCCACCGGGCGCAGGATCCGGGTGGTGACCTCGCGCTCGTACGACCTGCCCGTGACCTGCTCGATCAGCAGCCCCGCCACGAACGTGTTGGTGTTGAGATAGTGCTGCGCGGTGCCGGGGGTGAACTCGATCGGGTTGCGCACGGCCAGGGCCACGTACTCCTCGGGGGTCCACTTCTTGAACCTGGTCCGGTAGGCGTACTCGAACGTACCGGGCACGGTCGGCGCGGGCAGGCCGCTGGTGTGGTCGAGCAACTGGCCGACGCGCACCTTCGGGTACGAGGCGGGCAGCAGTCCGGGCAGCCGGTCCTGCACCGCGTCGTCGAGTGACAGCTTGCGCTCGGCCACGAGCTGCAGCACGACCGCGGCGGTGAACATCTTGGTCACGCTGCCCGCCCGGAAGCGCGCGCCGGCCGTGGCCTTCCGCTTCGTCGTCAGGTCGGCCACCCCGCGCACGGCCCGCCACGAGCCCTTGGTGCCGCTCACCCGGACGATCGCCGCCGTGGCGTCGGCCGCGGGCAGCCCGGCGATCGACTCGCGCAGCGCCGCGTCGTTGATCGGCGGCACCTTCACCGGAGGGTCGGTGCGGACGGCGGCCGGCGCCGGGCACGGCGTGGGTGTGGGTGCGGGTGTGGGCGTGGGCGTGGCGGCCTGGGCGGGTGCTCCGACGAGCAGGGTGACGAGGGCGAGGCCGGCGGCAGCGGTCTTGATCATGGTGAACTCCGGGTTGTCGCGGGATGGTCCTGTGGGATGTGGCAAGCCTGCTGGGCGCACCCCCCTCCGCGGATCGCCGGTACGACCCATTCGTCCTCGCCTCTGAGAGGGAGCCGCCAGATCCCTCTCACCGGCGATGCCCTTCCCCCGGCCCGCGAGGAGGATGTCGCACCATGAGTGCTGGATCCGTCTTCCCGGCCGGACGGGCAAAATGGGGCGTTATGACCGAACCGCGGTATGTCATCCGGCTCCGCGGCTGGGTGGCCACGCTGCCCCCCATGCTGGTTGACGGCGCGCTCGCGGCGCTCGTGCTGGCCGCGCAGCTGTGGCCGTTCGTCAGCGCGGACAACCCGTGGGGCCGGCCGTGGCACTGGTGGGGCTACACCGTGGTGATCGCCGCGTCGATCCCGCTGATCTGGCGCCGCCGTGCGCCCGTGGCCGTGCTGCTGGGCGTGCTCGTCCCGACCGGCTGCTACGACTTCGTGGACGAGGTGGTGCGCCAGCCCGTCTGGTACGGCAGCCTGGTGGCCTTCTACACCGTGGCGGCCCACAGCACCCGGTGGATCCGCCGGCTCATGTTCGTCGTCACGATCTCCGGCGGCCTGCTCGTCGTCGGCTCGTCCGAGACCGCGCTGCGCGGGATCGTGCTCTTCGTCGCCGCGTACGCCATCGGCCGGGCCGCGGCCGCCTCCCGCGCGCACACCGCCGCGCTGGAGGAGCGCGCCGCTCAGCTCGCCCGTGAGCGCGAGGCCGAGGCGGAGCGGGCCGCCGAGCGGGAGCGGGCCAGGATCGCCCGCGACATGCACGACATCCTCGCCCACGCGGTCAGCGTCATGGTGGTCCAGGCCGAGGCCGGGCCGGTCGCGGTGGCCGCCGCCCCCGACCGGGCCGTGGCCGCCTTCGACGCCATCGCCGCCGCCGGGCGCGACGCCATGGACCAGTTGCGCCGCATGCTGAACGTGCTCAAGGAGGAGCAGGGGCCACGCGGGCCCCAGCCGACCATCGCCGCGCTGCCCGCCCTGGCCGAGCAGGTCAGGGCCGCCGGGGTGCACGTCACCTGCTCCACGTCCGGTGAGCCGGGGGCGCTGTCGCCCGACGCGGAGGTGGCCGCATACCGGATCGCCCAGGAAGCCCTCACCAACATCGTCAAGCACGCGGGCGCCGCCCGCGCCCGCATCGCCCTCGCCTGGCAGGACCACGCACTCATGATCGACATCACCGACGACGGAGGTCCCGCCGCGAGCGGCCGGGACCAGGAGTTGCCCTCAGGAGGCAACGGCCTGATCGGCATCCGCGAGCGCGCCGCGGCCTGCGGCGGCAGCGCCGTGGCCGGCCCGCGCGAGGACGGGCCCGGCTTCCGGGTGCGCGTCCTGCTCCCGCTGGCGGCGTCATGACGCTCCGCGTGGTGGTGGCCGACGACCAGGAGCTGGTACGCGCCGGATTCAGCATGATCCTGGACGCCCAGCCGGACATCGAGGTCGTCGCCGAGGCGGGGGACGGGGCGCAGGCCGTCGCCGCCGTCCGCGAGCACCGCCCCGACCTGCTCCTGCTCGACATTCGTATGCCCGTCATGGACGGCATCGAGGCGGCCAGGATCGTGTGCGCGGACGGCGGCTGCCGGGTGCTCATGCTGACCACGTTCGACCTGGACGACTACGTCTACGACGCGCTGCGGGCGGGCGCCGCCGGGTTCCTGCTCAAGGACGTGCGCAGGGACGACCTCGTGCACGCCGTACGGGTGGTCGCGGCCGGAGAGTCGCTGCTCGCCCCCTCGGTCACCACGCGGCTGATCGCCGACTTCACCTCAAGAGCGCCCAGGCCCGCCGTGCCGCCCTCGGAGCGGCTGGCCGTGCTGACCGGGCGCGAGCGGGAGACGCTGCGGATGATCGCGCGCGGGCTCTCGAACGCGGAGATCGCGCGGGAGATGGTGGTCAGCGAGCACACGGTCAAGACGCACGTCAGCAACGTGCTGACCAAGCTCAGGCTGCGCGACCGGGTCCAGGCGGTGATCGTCGCGTACGAGACGGGGCTGGCGGTCCCCGGCGAGCCCGCCTGAGCCCTCAGGGCCGGCGGTGCCCGGCGAGCCGGACCGGGATCTTCACCTGTGGACCTGACCTGGTGATCGGGTTAGGGTCAGATCGCTTCGCGAGACCCGCGAACGATCACGCGACCGACGGGAGCGCGCCATCCACGCCGAACCGATCACCCGCCTCCTCCTGGGACTGTCCGTCCCGCTCGCCCTCCTCATGGCGGCCCCGCCCGCCCGCGCGGACGTGCCCGTGTGCCTGCCCGAGACCCAGGTGTGCGCCGGCCTCGACGACGGCCGCTTCGCCTTCACGATCAGACCGCGGCCTGTCACGCTCGCGGTGGACGCCACGGTCAACGGCACGCCGGTCACCGGCAACCTCACGCACTTCACGGGGGAGGACTACGTCCAGGGCTGGTACGAGCCCTACCCGCCGCTGGTCCCCGGCGACGTGATGTGCCTGTCGTTCACCGCGCCGGGGGTGCCGCCTGGGCCGTACTGCGACACCGCGCCCTAGATTTTTTTTCCGGCGGTGACGCATCGCCGCTGCCAGGGGCGATAAGGCAGGTGTCAGGGCCGCAGCGGCCGGGAGATCGTCCGCTTAGCGAGGATTTACTTCGTGTTGAGCAACCTGGTGTCCTCGGGACACTAGGAGATGACATGGACGCGAACGAGCCGCGCACCGGCGGTTGGAGCCAGTTCGGCGACAGGCCGCCCACCGCCGGAGGGTTCACCCGGCCGACGAGCCCGTTGCCTCCGCCTCCGCCGATGCCGCCGGCGCCACCGAGGACCGGTTTCGTGCTGACCCGCAAGGCGATCGCCGGCCTCGCCCTGGCCGCCGTCGCCGCGATGTCGGCGGCGGCGCTGGGCGGCGGCGCGGTGGGCGCGTCCCTCGCGGGAGGAGGCGCACCGGCGGTGGTGACCGCCACGCCGGCCAACCCGAGCCCGGTGTTCCACACCGCCTCCGACCAGTACACGGTCGCGCAGGTGGCGGCGAAGGTGCAGCCGTCCGTGGTGATGATCCAGGGGCAGTCGAGCGAGGGCTCGGGCGTGGTGCTGTCGGAGGACGGCCAGATCCTGACCAACAACCACGTCGTGTCCGGGCAGAACTCCGGCCTGACCGTGAAGTTCAACGACGGGAAGACGGCCAAGGCCACCGTGCTCGGCACCGACCCGGCCACCGACCTGGCCGTGATCAAGGCCGAGGGCGTCTCGGGGCTGGCCAAGGTGGCGCTCGGCGACAGCGACCAGCTCAAGGTGGGTGACGACGTGCTGGCCATCGGCAGCCCTCTGGGTCTGGACGGGACGGTGACGTCGGGCATCGTCAGCGCGCTCGACCGCACCGTGACCTCGGGCAACGCCCCGAACGAGCAGCAGCTCCCGCCGGGCTGGGGCGGCCGGCAGCAGGGCCAGGAGGAGACGACCACGCTCGGTGGCATGATCCAGACCGACGCGGCGATCAACCCGGGCAACTCAGGCGGCGCCCTGGTCAACGCCGCGGGTGAACTCGTCGGCATCAACAGCGCGGTGGCCGCCGACGGCGTCAACCTGGGCTTCGCCATCCCGGTCAACACCGCCAAGCACGTCTCCGAGCAGCTCATCAGCAAGGGGACGGTGAGCCACGTGTACCTCGGCGTCAGCGTCACCGACGCCGCCGGCGACGTGTCCGGCGCGCTCGTCCGCCAGATCACGGCGGGCAGCCCGGCCGAGAAGGCCGGGCTCAAGGAGGGCGACCTGATCACCAAGATCGGCGCGACGCCGGTCCAGGGCGGCGACACGGTCGTCGGCCAGGTACGCGGCTACAAGGTCGGCCAGCAGGTCGAGATCACCTACCTGCGGAACGGCAAGGAGAGCACGGTGACCGTCACCATGCAGGAGAAGAAGAACTAACCCGGATCACGCTCCACGACCGCCGCCCGCCCGCCGCCCTCGCTCCTCGATCGCCCTCTGTCCGCCGGCCGCGGGCAGGGGGCGATCCGCGTTCGCGTCGGCACTTAGGGCGATGATCCGCGAAAGATGCCCGATCCGTGGCGATTAGGCCCTCGTCGATCGGCGAAACTCGGGTTACATTCACGTTACTTTGCCCTCTCTTATCCCCCCGAGTAAACCGAAGGAGAGAGGCATGCGAGTGAGAAGCACGATCGCGGCGTTGACTGCTGCGGCGATCCTCATGCCGCAGGCCGCACTGGCCGCCGACGCCGGCGCGCCCTCGGGCGCCGCGGCCCCGCCGCCCGACAGTCAGTTCCAGAAGGTGACGCTCAACGACAACCCCGGTGAGCCCATGGACCTGGCGGTGTTACCCGATTCGAGGGTGTTGCACACGACCAGGCCCGGCGAGGTCTGGTTACACGACCCCAAGACGGGGCTCAACACGCTCGCCGCCAGGCTCGACGTCTACCAGCACGACGAGGAGGGCCTGCAGAGCATCGCGCTCAGCCCGGGCTTCGGCAAGGGCTCCAAGAAGGACGACTGGATCTACCTCTACTACTCGCCACCGCTCGACACCCCCGTCGACGACCCGACCACCCCGGACGTCAACGAGGGCGACGCCCCGTTCACCGGGACTCCGGAGGACTTCGCGCCGTTCAAGGGCCTGATCCGGCTCTCGCGGTACCGCTGGAGCGGCAGCACCATCGACCTGCGCACCGAGCAGCGCATCCTCGACGTGCCGGTGGATCGCGGAATCTGCTGCCACGTCGGCGGTGACATCGTCTTCGACGCCGCGGGCAACCTGTACCTGTCCACCGGAGACGACACGAACCCGTTCTTCTCCGACGGCTTCACCCCGATCGACGAGCGGGCCGACCGCAACCCGGCGTTCGACGCCCAGCGCAGCTCGGGCAACACCAACGACCTGCGCGGCAAGATCCTGCGCATCAAGCCCCGTGACAACGGCTCCTACTCGATCCCGCACGGCAACCTCTTCCGGCCGGGCACGAAGAACACCAGGCCGGAGATCTACGCGATGGGCCTGCGCAACCCGTTCCGCATCGAGCTCAACCGCCGCACCGGCGAGCTGTACGTCGGCGACTACTCGCCCGACCAGCAGCAGGCCAACCCGCAGCGCGGCCCGTCGGGCACCGGCAAGTGGACCACGATCCGCAGGGCGGGCAACTACGGCTGGCCGTACTGCGCGACGGCGCGGCTGCCGTACGTGGACTACGACTTCGGCACCGGCGCGTCGGGGGCCACCTTCGACTGCGCGGCACCGGTGAACGAGTCGCCGCACAACACCGGGCTGCGCCGGCTGCCGCCGGTGACGCAGCCGGACGTCTGGTACTCGTACGGGGCGTCGGCGGAGTTCCCCGCGCTGGGCACCGGCGGGATCGGCCCGATGGGCGGGCCCGCTTACGACTTCGACCCGGCCGACACCCGCGGACCCCGCGCCGTGGCCTGGCCGAAGTACTACGACGGCGTCCCGCTGTTCTACGAGTGGACCCGCGACTACGTCAAGGCGATGTTCGACCGTGGACAGCGGATCGAGAGCGTGCTGCCCTCGATCGTCTTCGACAACCCGATGGACATGGAGTTCGGCCCCGACGGCGCGCTCTACGTGCTGGAGTACGGGGACGGCTTCTTCAGCGAGAACCCGGACGCCCAGCTGGCCAGGATCGACTTCACCGGCCACACCGGCAACCGCACGCCGATCCCGGCGGCGCAGGCGTCGGTGACGGGCGGGCTCGCCCCGCTGACCGTCGCCTTCACCAGCACCGGTACCAGCGATCCCGACGGCGACCGGCTCCGTTACGCGTGGGACTTCGACGCCGACGGCAGGGTCGACTCACGCAGCTCTTCGGCGTCGTTCACCTACCGCGAGAACGGCCTCTACCAGGCCACCCTCAAGGTCACCGACGACGCGGGCATGTCCGCCTCCACGTCGGTGCGGATCGTCATCGGCAACGCCGTCCCGGTCGTCGAGCTGGTCAGTCCCGTCGCGGGGCAGCCGTTCCGCTTCGGCGACCTGATCGAGTTCGAGGTACGCGTCACCGACGACCAGCCGGTGAACTGCGCGAACGTGGCCGTGAACTACATCCTCGGTCACGACGACCACGGCCATCCGCAGACCACGGCGCGCGGCTGCACGGGCTCGATCCAGACCACCGTGCCGAGCGGCCACGACCCCGAGAACGACGAGCTGACCGGCGTCTTCGTCGCCACCTACACCGACCCCGGCACCGGCGACCTGCCGGGGCTGACCGGCAGCACCGAGGTCGTGCTCCAGCCCACGAGTTAGGAGATCACCATGTGTTACGGCTACGAGCCGAGCAGACGCTCCCTGCTCGCCGCGGGCCTCGGGCTCGGGGCGGCCGCGCTGGCCGCCGCGTCCCCCGCCGCCGCCGCGGCCACGCCACCGCACCACCACCATCACCCCAAGCGACGCGTTCCGCCGGGCCAGATCAGCATGCAGCTCTACACGGTGCGTGCCGACCTCGCCCAGAACTACGACACCACGCTGGCCTACCTGGCCGAGATCGGCTACCCGAAGGTCGAGGTCGCGCTCGGCTACTTCGGGCGGACGGCGCAGCAGCTGCGTACGTTCTTCGACGGGCTCGGGATCAGCGCCACCTCCAGCCACGACGGCATCAGTCCCGACGACGCCGCCCTGGACACGAAGATCCAGAACGCGCTGACCCTCGGTCAGTCGTACATGGTCGTGCCATTCCTGCAGTCCAACAGCCTGGACGAGTGGAAGGGCTGGGCCGAGCGGATGAACGTCGAGGCGCGGGTCGCCCGCTCGGCCGGGCTCCGGTACGGCTACCACAACCACGCCCACGAGTTCACCACCGACCTCGGCGGCGGCGTGACGCCGTGGGACGTGCTCACCCGTGAGCTCGATCCGCGCCTGGTCCACCTGGAGATCGACATCTACTGGGCGGTCACCGGCGGCGTCGGGCGCGGCGCCAGGGACCCGATCAAGTTCGCCATCGACGTGATCCGCAGGGCGCCGCAGCGCGTGCTGCAGTACCACGTCAAGGACCGGCACCTCGACGGCGACCACGCCGACCTCGGCACCGGGACGATCGACTTCCGCCGGGTGTTCGACGCCCACCAGGTGCGGGAGTACATCGTGGAGAACGACAGTCCGGACGTGACGCCACGGCGTACGGCGGAGATCGGTTACCGCTACCTGCGCAAACTGCGGTTCTGATCCGATCTGATCGACCCGAGCCCGGTCCGCACCGCGGGCCGGGCTCGGCGTGTGCGGCGAGCCCGATTCCTGGCCCGCATTCCTGGCCCGCATTCCTGGCCGGCGCCACGGGCGGGGCTCGGTGCGTCGCGGTCCCGCCGCGGGCGGGGCCGACCGGTGGCTCGTCTCCTCTGTCCCAAATTTTCGTGCTGACCTCCGCTGAAAGCGGTCTTTGACCCCTTTCTGGGCACATTTCCGCATAACTCGACATGCGGGAGCACGCCTGGGGAGGACCATGTACCGCTCGCTCGGCGTCGCCGCCGCCACCACCTTGATCCTCACCGCCAGTCCGGCCCTCGCCTCGCCCCTCACGGCGCCGCTCGCAGTGCCTCTCACTGCGCCTCTCGCCTTGCCGCGCCGCGTCGACAACATCGCCCATCGGGGCGGTGCCGCGCACGCGCCGGAGAACACCATCGCGGCCTGTGCCCTGGCCAGGGCACAGCGCGCGGACGTGTGCGAGTTCGACGTCCAGCAGACCAAGGACGGCCGGCTCGTGCTGATGCACGACGAGACGCTGGAGCGCACCACCAATGTGGAGAAGGTCTTCCCCGGGCGCGCACCGTGGCGGGTCGCGGACTTCACCCTCGCGGAGATCCGCCGCCTGGACGCCGGCTCCTGGTTCGCCCCGCGCTACCGGGGCGAGGGAGTGCCGACGCTGACGGAGGCCCTGCGGTCGGTACGCGGCACCGCCACGAGGCTGCTGGTGGAGGTCAAGCACCCGCCGCACCGCCCGGACATCGACCGGCGGGTGGCCGCCGAGCTGCAGGACGCCCGCGAGCTCTGGAACGCCGAACGGCTGACCGTGCAGGCGTTCGGCTGGCAGTCGATGCGGGTCCTGCACAGCATGGTGCCCGGCCTGCCCATCGCGCTGCTCGGCAAGCCCGCCGCCGATCGGCTCTCCGAGCTGGCCCGCTACGCCGACGGGCTGACCGTGCCGCACGCCGGGCTCACCGCGGGCTACGTCAGGAAGGCCCACAAACGGGGCATGCGGGTCTACACCTGGTCGGCGGACCGGTCGGCCCTCATCCGCCGGCTGGTCTCGTACGGGGTGGACGGCATCATGACCAACAGGCCAGACCGCCTCCACGAGGTCACAGCGCCGCGGACCGCACGTTCCGCCAGCCGAAGGTGAGCGACCCGCCCAGCAGCACCACGCCGGACAGCACGCCACTGATGAACGGCACCCACGCCAGGGCGGATCCCATGGCCGCCAGCACCAGACCGGCGCCGCCGAGCAGGGTGAGCACCACGCCGGGCACCGCGATGCCCCACTCCTTCCACACCGGCGCCAGCGCGATGAAGTGCACGCCGACCACGAACGCCACCCAGCCCACGTTGGCCTGCGCAGGCGCCCCCATGGCGGCCATCACCCGCAGCCCGCCGAAGAGCAGGACGACCTCGGCGGCGACCACGATCAGGTAACCCCGGCCGAACATGCTCTTCGGCCGCTCTTCCTGCCCGCCCGGCCGCTCTTCCCGTACGGCCGAGCGCTCCTTCCTGGCCGTCGTGAACCACATGGCGATCACGCCCGCGGCCGCCAGGCAGGCGGCCACCCGCAGCACGAGCGACACCGGCGCGCTCAACGGGCTCTGCGCGTTGACGAGCACGAAGACCGCGCCAAAAATCGCACCCACCAACAAACCAGACATTCGTTGCATGGATCCATCTAAGCGGTCATCCGTCCACGCTCGCGCTGGGGGTGGCACGAGGACGGGGTAGGTCTGGCCCTACCTGGCCGCGCCTCTCAGATAGGCCAGCACCGCCAGCACCCGCCGGTTGTCGTCCTCGCTCGACGGCAGGTCGAGCTTGGCGAACACGCTGGCCACGTGCTTGCCGACGGCCGCCTCCGAGATCGACAGGGTGCGGGCGACAGCGCTGTTGGAGCGGCCCTCCGCGATCAGGGCCAGCACCTCGCGCTCGCGTGGGGTCAGCCGCTGCGCCGGCTCCGTGACCTCCCTGGCCCTGATCCACGTCTGCTCGAACAGGTCGATGAGGGTGGTGATCAGACTCTGCTGGCGGATCACCAGCGCGCCGGGAGCATAGGGAACGGGGGTGATCCGGACGAACGCCACCGAGCGGTCGAAGACCAGCAACTGCTGGATCGGCTCGTCGATCAGGCGGTGCAGATCGCCGGCGGCGTGCAGCTCCCTGATCCTGGCCGCCTTGCGCGGGTCGTCCAGCACGCTGGAATGGATGATCGTCCGCATCGACAGGCCCTGCCGCAGCGCGTCGAGCACGTGACGCCTGCTCCGCTGCTCGTCGCGGCCCGTCTCCGTCGCGCCCAGCGGCTGCATGGCCCGCAGCTCGCGGGACGAGTCGGCGGCCTGGGCGATCAGCCGGCGGACCAGGTCGTTGTCCTCCACCCGCTCGACCTCGACGGGGATGCCGCGCAGGTCGCCCACCACCTCTTCCAGCCGGCGGGCCAGCCGGGCCAGCGAGACGCTCTCCTCCACGCTCAGCTCCTCCTCTCACCCACAGATCCTGCCAGGCAGGAACCCCGCGCGGCCGGGCTCAGACCATCGCGCTCTTGTAGAAGATGCTGGCCTTGCGCGCCTTCTCGACGCCCGAGGCCAGGCCGAGGCACAGGCGCGGGAGGCCGGCGGCGATCTGGATCGCCATGCCCTCGGGCTCGCGGTAGTCGAGCGACTTGCCCGCCTCGGTGAGCTCCCGCTGGACCTGCCCGCCCGTACGCAGGTCCAGGCAGGTGATGTGCGTGTTGCCCGGCGCGGGGTTGGCGTCGCTGTAGGCCTCGCCGGTCAGCAGGTAGAGGAAGTTTCCGAAGGCCGCGTACCCCTGGAAGACGCCAAGGCCCGCCGGCTGGGCGATGTCGAACAACGCGCTGACCGTGCCCGCCTTGAGCGCCGGCAGCGAGTAGACCGCGAAGCGGAAGGCGCCTTCGGACCGGTACCGCATGATCAGCCGGTTTCTGGACGGGTCGATCGCGCACGTGGTGTTGTCCGCGCTCGCGATCGGCTTGTACTTGGTGAGCGCCGGCGACGACGTGTCCAGCGTCTGGCCGTCCGCGAACCTGAACCTGGCCAACTGGCTGCCCCTGGCGCTGCCGTTCTCGGTCACCCCGTCGGTCTCCGTCCACAGGTACGCCGACGACCCCGACGGCTCGACCCCGAGCTGCACGCCGTGGCCGAAGCCCATGAGGTACATGTGACCGAGCACCGTGCCGGTGAGGCTGAGCTTGGTCAGGCACAGGTTGCCCGCGGCGTTCTGGCCGGTGCCGTTCCGCAACTGCAGCGTGTAGATGTGCCCGTGGACGTTGTCGAAGGCGAACGACTGCAGGACGGTCTGGTCGTACAGGTCCTTCTTCCAGATCAGCGGCGACGACGAGCCGGTCAGGTCGAAACGGCCCTCGGTGGCGGCGGCGGGTCGCGCCGCCAGCGCGGCGGTCGCGGCGGCGCCGGCGCCGAGTTTGAGCAGATCTCTGCGGGTCACCGGCATGTGGGAGGTCATTCACGGTCCCCTTCACCTGGAAGTGATTACTTGATCAACCCCATTTCAACCTGGGAGTCCGTTCTTGATCAACACCATGGTCCGGGGCGAAGGTGCTGATTTGGAGATCTCGGCACCGCCCTGGTACCGTTCGGGCCATGTTGATCAGTCGATTTTGGCGCTATGTGCCGGCTCCGGGTGGAGCCCAGAGTCACATGCGCTGACTTACTGATCATCCGGAGCCACGAAGCAGAGACGACCCGTCTCTGCTTTTCGTCATTTAGGCGGTCGGTTCCGGAGATCTGGGCGTGGGCCGTACCGCCGTCGAGCACGAGGGACACGACCCATGACCGTAACCAGCGATCTGCGCATCACCTCGTTCGAGGCGCTGCCGACGCCGACAGAGGTGCGCACGGAACAGCCGCTGGGCGAGGAACGCGCCGCGCTGGTGGCCGCCAGCCGCCGCGCCGCCCGCGAGGTGCTGACCGGCGCTGACGACCGGCTGCTGCTCGTCATCGGGCCGTGCTCGGTGCACGACCCGGAGGCGGCGCTCGACTACGCCCGCCGCCTGTCCGAGGCCACCAGGGACATGGACGACGCCCTGGTCGTGGTCATGCGCGTCTACTTCGAGAAGCCGCGTACCACGATCGGCTGGAAGGGGCTCATCAACGACCCCGACATCGACGGCGGCCACGACGTGCGGCGCGGCCTGCGCACGGCCCGTACGGTGCTGCTCGACGTGCTGAGTCTCGGCCTGCCGGTCGGCTGCGAGTTCCTTGAGCCCACCAGCCCGCAGTACATCGCCGACGCCGTCACCTGGGGCGCGATCGGCGCCCGTACGCCGGAGAGCCAGGTGCACCGGCAGCTGACCTCGGGCCTGTCGATGCCCGTCGGGTTCAAGAACGCCACGGACGGCGACGTGCAGGTGGCGATCGACGGCGTGCAGGCCTCCTCCCACCCGCAGGTCTTCTTCGGCATCGACGACGACGGCCGCGCCGCGGTGGTCAGCACCACCGGCAACCCCGACTGCCACATCATCCTGCGCGGCGGTCGCGGCGGCCCCAACTACGACGCCGGCTCGGTCCGCGACGCCCTCACCCTGCTGGCCAAGGCGGATCGCCCGAAGCGGCTGGTCGTGGACGCCAGCCACGGCAACAGCGGCAAGAACCACGTCCGGCAGGCCGAGGTCGTCAGGGAGGTGGCCGCCCGCATCGCCGACGGCGACACCGGGATCGCCGGGCTGATGGTGGAGAGCTTCATCGTGCCCGGCCGGCAGGAGCCCGGCCCGCGCGAGACCCTGACCTACGGGCAGAGCATCACCGACGCCTGCGTGGGCTGGGACGAGACGGAGCGCCTGCTCGACGTCCTGGCCGAGGCCGTACGCGCCCGCCGCGCGAACGCCGGCTGACCCTCTTCACGCGTCAGCGACGCCACAGAAGGGCCGCGGCCTCGATCGCGGCCCGGTGGTAGGGAGGCAGGTCGTCGCCGCTCCAGTAGACCTCGACCCGCGGATCGTTCTCGCCGAGCTGCTCCGCCTCGGTCTGGCCCTCCAGCGCCGCCTCCCAGGCCGGCACGCCCGGATCCACCTCCACCAGGAAGACCCGGCGCGGTTGTGGCGAGTCGTCGCGCCAGGCCCGCCGTACCGCGACGACGCCGGGGCGTTCGCTCAGCGCGTCCACCACGAGCTGGTCGGTGAGGTCGAAAAGGTCGTCCTCCAGCTCGTTGGGGACGCCGCCGGACAGGTCGATCCCGGCGGGCACGCGCGGGGGCGTCGCCGAGTCGGGGGAGAAAGTGTGACCGGTGCCGGGAGTGGTGGTCGTCAGCGTGACCTCGCCGGCCGCCGCCGGCTCGCCGTCGAGGCCGAGCGCGGTGAAGACCTCGCGCAGCAGCTCGACCTCCGCGGCCGTCAACGGCACCCCGCTCTCGGCCGCGGCGATCGTCACCGCGTCGGGCAGGCGGGCCAGGTCGCCCTCGGCCAGCAGCGCGCGGGCCCGGCTGATCAGCTCGTCGGGCAGCTGCCCGGCCAGCCGGAGCAGCATCCGGTGCAAGCGGGTGTAGAGCCGCAGGCCCCGATCGTCGAGCTCGGCCCATGGGGCGCTCACGTCAGCCCTCCTCCATCACGATGATCTCATACGAGCGCGGCGCCTCCGGGATGACGCCACGGGCGACCATGTCCGCCGCCAGCGCGTCCGCCTCGACGCGCAGCCGGGCGGTCAGCTCGGGGGCGTGGACCCGGTGCGTACGCGAGTGCGGCGGGAAGACGGCCTCCTGGTCCTCGGAGAAGGAGGAGAAGATCGAGATGTCCTTGGCCTGCTGTCCGGTGAGCTGATAGGCCACGAGGACCTTGCGGTCGCCGGCCGGGTTCTCGGCCATGAACCTGATCGCCACCTCCAGCAGCATGCTGACGCTGAGGAACTCGCGGGCCACCCCGTACGGGTGCAGCCTGGAGCCGTAGATGGGCGAGTGCACCGGCGTCAGCCAGTCCCCGCGGTAGGCCTGCACCGGCTGCTCCGGCGAGCCCACCCTCGGGAGCTGCGCCATCGCGTCGTGCACCATGTCGGCGTGCCAGCGCATCTCGTCCCACAGACGCGGCGTGACCCCGCCGAGGCGCTCTTCCAGCGCCTTCCACGCCGCCTTCGCGTCCTTGCGGGCCGCCCTGAGGTCGTCGCCGGCCCGCCTGGCCTCCTGCTTGTCGCCCGCTTCCCGTGCCTGCTCGAAGCGTCCCTTCGCCTCGTCCGTACGGCGGACCGCGTCGACGTAGGCGTCGCTCAGCGGGTGCAGCGGCGAGTCCGACTTCAGGTGGCCCTCGCCCAGGTGCAGGAGCGGGCGCAGAGCCAGCGGCAGCGGCAGGGCCTTGGCCCCGGCCGCGAGGTTGTCCAGGTAGTTGCCCACGAGGGTGTGGACCTTGCTCACCATGCCCTTCCTGACCACCGGCTCCGACACCCCGCCGGTCCACAGCTGGGTCCGCGTCACGTTGTTGATCAGGTAGTGGCTGTGCCTGGTGTAGACGGTCAGCGCCATCACGTGCGCGGGCGAGAGCCGATCGCTCAGCGCTCGTACGGCGGCCGGGTCGGCCGGGTCGACGCCCGAGAGGTCGAGCCAGGCGGCCAGGTCGGGATCGACGACCCGGCCGCTCTCCAATTGCGGCCAGAGGCGGTCCACGGTCTCGCGCACCACCGGGTGCTGGGTCTCCGAGAAGCCGGCGACGTCCCTGGCGTTCGCGGCGTAGCGGGACTCGTGCGGGAACATGCCGTCGGGCAGGATCTCCCGCCGCAGCGTGGCCAGGTCCAGGCCGGGCAGGCTCCGGTAGAAGTCCACCGCGCCCGGCCTGGAGCGCGGATCCAGCCGCAGCCCGCCGACGTCCGCGATCTGCGCGCCCCTGGCGATCTCGAACAGCGAGTGGTCCTGGCCCGGCAGCATCCAGCTCATGAGCGCGCCCAGGAACCGATCGGTCGTCACCGGGCCCAGGTCGAGGAACTTGACCGCGGTGAGCATCTTCGCCGTGGTGCCCGAGACGCCGTCCACCACAGGGAAGCCGGCGTCGCTGATCTTGCGCGCCCACCGGCTGCTCGTCGTGTCGTGCAGCGTTCCACCCTCGCGCCAGGGCAGCGGCGTGTCGGCGTCGACCGGCCGGTTGAGCTGCTCCTCCACGAACGCCCGCTCGAACCGGCCCAGCGGCGCGTTCAGCCGGTCGTAGTGACCGGGCGTGGTGTTGAGTCCGAGCTCCTGGATCTCCGTGTGCGTACGCTCGCGCCGGCTGAGCTGGCTGCTGACGATCTCGGCCACGTCCCTGACACCCCGCTCCGAGAGCATGCCGACGTTGCCGGTTCCGAAGGGGTCGCGGGCGAAGGTGTGCATGTAGGGCCGGAACCTGGCCTCCAGTTGCCCGAGCACCGGACGGTGCAGCCGCTCGTCGAGCTGGTGCTGGGCTCGCCGTACCAGTCGGGCACGAGGATCCCGTCGAAACTCATGGTCGCGTCAGGAGCCCGGCTGCCGCGGTTGTTCGGCCAGCTCGTAGGCGCTCGCGGTGGTGTGCAGGCCGGTGGAGGTGTCGTCCAGCTCGGTGATGAGGTCCTGCAACGCCGTGAAGACGACCACTTCGATCGCGGGCAGCTTCTTGGCCAGCTCGGCGCCGTACTCGTCCGTGCCGAGGGTGTTCCTGTCGCGGGCGAAGGCGGCGCGCAGGGTGTCGCGTACCTGCTCCACGTGGGTGCGCTGCTCCTGGTAGCGGCGGGTCTGGCCGCGCAGCGTGCTGGGCTGGACGTGGTAGCCGCTCACGCGCCCGCGTCCACGGGCGAGGGCAGGAACGCGTCGAGCGTGACGTTCTCGCCGAAGACCTGGTCGTAGGGCAGTCCCTCCGGCATGAGCGGCTCCATCAGCCGCCGGCGCCGCTCGGTGACGTCGGCCGTGGCACGGTCGATCTGCCGCATGAGCGCGTCGGCCAGCTCTTTGGCGGACAGCTTGCGGTAGACGCGCGCGTTCAGGTCGATGGAGCGAACCTGGCCCTGCGGGCCCACGGTGACCTGGATCAGGCCGTCGGGGGAGGTCGCCGTGGACTCGATCGCGTTGATCTCCTCGTACGCCTCCCGCACGCGCCTGACCTGCTGATCGACCCGCCCCGCGAGCTCCTCGACCGTCGCTCGGAACACACCCGTCACCGCTGCACCGTCCGCCTCCTGAAGGAAATTGACACCACATTACATAAAGGTGAAAAGTTTTCACACAGGTGAATCGACGGAAGTTAAGACGCGGTGGAGCGCTCCACCCAGTTGCGTACGGCAGGGAGGTAGCCGTCCGGCTTGTCCCCGACCTTGGCGCCCGGATTGACCAGCAGGCTCTGGTAGCCGCTGGTGAACATCCGGTAGACAGAACGAGCCGGCTCCGCGCTCGCCTGGTCGAGCTCGGCCCGCAGGTCGGCGGGCAGCTCGAAGTCGAGCGCGGCCAGGTTGGCGTCGAGCTGCGCCGCGCTGCCCGCGCCGACGATCGCCGCGGCGATGCCGGGCTGGGTGGCGACCCAGTTGAGCGCGACCTGGGCCATCGGCACGCCCAGCTTCCCGGCCACCCTCTCGACCGCCGCCAGGATCCCCCACTCCCGCTCGGACCACTCCGGCCCCTCGCCGCTGAGCCGGCCAGGTCCGGCCAGCCCTCGTCCGGCGGGCCGGTACTTGCCGGTGAGGAATCCGCCGGCGAGCGGGCTCCACGCGGTGACGCCGAGCCCCAGCGCCTGCCCCATGGGGACGTGTTCGCGCTCGATCTCCCTGTCGACGAGGGAGTAGGGCAGTTGCAGGCTGACCATGGGTTCGAGGGCGTGGGCCTCGGCGTAGGTCTGGGCGCGGGCGGCGTACCAACTGGGCACATCCGACAGGCCCGCGTGGCGGATCTTCCCGGCCCTGACGAGGTCGTCGAAGGTGCGCACGACCTCCTCGACCGGGGTGATGCGGTCCCAGGTGTGCAGCAGGAACAGGTCGATGTGGTCGGTGCGCAGGCGGCGCAGTGACTCCTCGACTGCCCTGATCAGGTGTTTGCGGCCGTTGCCGCCCGCGTTCGGATCGCCGGGATCGACGCTGTTGGTGTACTTCGTGGTCAGCACCACCCGGTCGCGCACGCCGGCCTCGGCGATGAGCCGGCCGAGGATGGTCTCGCTCTCGCCCGCCGTGTAGAAGTCGGCGGTGTCGATGAGGTTGCCGCCGGCTTCGAGGTAGCGGCGGAAGATCGGACGGGCCTCCTCCTCGGTCTTGCCGTAGGCGGCGTGGTAGCCGCCGGTGCCGAAATTCATCGTGCCCAGCGCCAGCGGGCTGACCCGCAGCCCGGAGCGTCCGAGCAGGTAGTAGCGGTCCATGGACATGACGGTGCCTCTCTTTCCGATGTGGTGCGTTCAGCCTGCACATCAGAAAATGGACTAGCAAGTCCAGAAATGGCCGGTCAGGCGACGAGACGGCGGACGGCCTCCACGACCGCGGCGCGGTGCTGCCGCACGTCCTGGCCGGTGGCGGCGACGGGGCTGGTCGGCATCCAGGCGTTGGTGAGGGCCAGGGTGAAGGCCAGTAGGTCCTCGGGGGTGAAGGCGGCCGGCACGCGCCCCTCGGCCTGGGCGTGCGCGATCGACTCCGTCTTCTGTCGCATCGACGCGCGCAGCCCCTCGGTCTCGTGGCCGGTGCCCGAGCGTTCGAGGCGGTGCCAGGTGGCCAGGCGGAGCTGGTCGGGGTTGGCGAGCAGGTAGTCGAACAGGCGGCCCGCGTAGCCTGGCAGGTCGTCGGCGGTGAAGGGCACCTGGTCGAGCACGCGGGACACATGAGCGTCCATGACCGCGTCGAACAGTTGCTCCTTGTTGCCGAAGTGGGTGTAGATCAGCGCCTTGTTGGCGTTGGCGGCGGCGCCGATGCGATCGACGCGGGCGCCGGCGATGCCGTGGGCGGCGAACTCCGCCGTGGCCGCCTGGAGCAGGCGGGCCCTGGTCGCCTCGGCGTCGCGGATCTTGGCGGGCCGGGGTTGCATGCACTCAGCATATGGCAACTAACCGTTTATTTGACAACTTGTCCCGCCCCGACGCAGCATATAAATGACTGTTTAGTTACAACGGGAAGCAGGAACTCTCATGAGCAAGGTCTGGCTCATCACCGGTGGCTCGCGCGGCTTCGGGCTGGCGCTCGCGCGGGCCGTACTCGACGGCGGGCAGCGCGCCGTCGTCACCGCCCGCCGCCCCGAGCAGCTCGACGACCTCGTCCGTCGGTACGGCGACCGCGTCCGCACCACGGCCCTCGACGTCACCGACGCCGCGGCGGCCGAGGCCGCGGTGCGGCTGGCGCTCGACGCGTTCGGCCGGCTCGACGTCGTCGTCAACAACGCCGGCTACGCCACCAGCGCCTCCATCGAGGAGATGCCGGACGAGGAGTTCCGCGCCCAGATGGAGGCGAACTTCTACGGCGTGCTCAACGTGACCAGGGCCGCCCTGCCGACCCTGCGCGAGCAGCGCTCCGGGCACTTCATCCAGTTCTCCTCCATCGGCGGACGCGTGGGCGGATCGCCCGGCCTGGCCGCCTACCAGAGCGCCAAGTTCGCCGTCGAAGGCTTCTCCGAGGTGCTCAACGCCGAGCTGAAGCCGCTGGGCGTCAAGGTCACCATCATCGAACCCGGCGGATTCCGTACGGACTGGGGCGGTTCATCCATGACCGCCCTGTCAGTGGGCGAGGACTACGAGGCCACGGTCGGCGAGATGAACCGCTACCGCGAAAGCACCGTCGCGACCTGGCGCGGCGACCCGGTCCGGGCCGCGCGGATCATCACCGACCTCGCCGAGCTGGACGAACCCCCGCTGCGCCTGCTGCTCGGCGCGGGGGCGGTCGACATGGCGGAAGCCTCGTCCAAGGCCCGCGCCGCCGAGGCCGAGCGCTGGGCCGAGGTCAGCCGCTCGGCCGACTTCCCGCCGGGTGAGTAGTATGCACCGCTAAGTCCAGTTTTGGGAGGAACGATGCCCACGCTGACCCGCAAGGGCGCCGCGACCAGGCAGCGCATCCTCGAAGGCGCGGCCGCCCACATCCGCGAGTTCGGCGTGGCCGCCACGACCCTCGACGACGTGCTGAGCAGGACGGCGACCAGCAAGAGCCAGCTGTTCCACTACTTTCCCGACGGGCGGGAGGAGCTGCTGCTGGCCGTGGCCCGGTTCGAGGCCGCCCGCGTGCTGGAGGACCAGCAGCCCCAGCTGGGCTACCTCACCTCCTGGCCGGCGTGGCAGGAGTGGCGGGACAAGGTCGTCGAACGTTACCGTCGGCAGGGCCGCCATTGTCCGCTCAACACGGTCATGTCCTACCTGGGCAACACCACGCCCGCCGCCCAGGCCGTGGTCTCCGAGCTGATGAACCGGTGGCAGGGGGAGATCGGCGCCGGCGTACGGCACATGCAGGCCGCCGGCGAGATCGACGCCGGCCTCGACCCCGACCGCGCGGCGGCTGCCGTGCTGGCCTGCATCCAGGGCGGGGTGCTGCTCCAGCTGTCCACCGGCGAGATCACGCACCTGGAGGCCGCGCTCGACATGGCCATCGCCTATCTCCGAGGCTCGGCCGCAGCCTGAGTACGGGGGTACTCATGCCCGTCCCGCCCCTCTCTCTCATCGTGGGGAAACCGGCGTATTCGACGGTCGAGGAGGGGTCCCATGATCAGGGACGGACGATACGAGGGGCGGAGCGGCGACCTCTCGGTCACGCTGCGGGTGGACGCGGACGGCTCGGGCGTGATCAGCGCGGACGTGTTCCGCACGGAGGGACGGCGCTACCTGGCGTCGGCGCGCACCGCGCCGGGGGCCAAGGTGGCGCTCGACGACGGGAGGTGGCCGGCCGTCTGGCAGGCGAGCCCCGCGAACAAGACGACGGGCTCGCTGGCCCTGGACTCGGCGCCGGATGGCACGGTGTCGGCCACGTTCGTCCTCGACGCCCCGCTGAACGGGCTGCCCGCGCGGACCGACGTGATCGTCCCCGTTGAGCACCGGGACGACGCGCTGCGCCCGCTCGGCCTGGAGATCGAGCTGGAGCAGGGCATCCCCGCGCCGAGCCCGGTGGTCGTCGAGGGCGTCGAGCGCACGGTCAACGGATGCCTGCGGGCCGCCGGCTTCGCGGTCGAGGAGATCGGACGGCAGAGCCCGATCCCCACCGGGATCGCCGGCGCCTGGGACGACTCGCTGCTCTACACCATGCTGAGCGACCTCATGCTCATCACGGGCGACGCCTCGCTCCGGGGCCGGGCGTGGGAGCTGCACCTGCTCCTGCTGTCGCGGGCGGCCATCCCCGGGCTGGCCGGGGTCATGTTCGACGCCGACGGCCTGCTCCAGCGGCAGGGCGCGGCCGTCTTCACCTCCGGCTTCGCGGGGGCGTCCAGGGACCAGCGGATCATCAGGACGATCGTCCACGAACTGGGTCACGCGCTCAACCTCGCCCACCGCTTCGAGCGCGCCGTGGGCCGGGCCGACTCGACCTCGTTCATGAACTACGACTGGCGTTACCTGGGCGGCGGGCACGAGGCGGACTACTGGCGGAACTTCGCGTTCACCTTCGACGCCGACGAGCTGGCCTTCCTCCGGCACGGGCCGCTGACGTCGCTGATCCCGGGCGGCGAGCCGTTCCACTCGGTGCGGTACTGGGCCGACGGGGCCGGCGGGCACTCGCCGTACGCGCCGGAGATCCCGTTCGACGGATACCGGCTGGCGCTCACCGCGCCCGAGGCGGGGCCGGTCTTCGCCTTCGGGCAGCCCGTGTTTCTCAAGGTCACCCTGGAGAACAGGACCGCGACGGATCTGCAGGTCGAGCGCTGGGTGCTGGACCCGAAGGCGGGCCCGCTGGAGCTCCTGGTACGCCGCCGTGGCGCTCCCCAGGACGAGACGGCCGCGTTCACCCCGATCGCCCAGCGGTGCATGGCCGCCATGGACGCCGAAGCCACGCTCACCCTGCCGCCCGGCGCGTCACTCAGCAACAACGTCAACCTCACCTTCGGCTCGGCCGGTTTCACCTTCGCCGAACCCGGCGAGTACGACATCACCCCGGTCCTCGCCATCCCGGGCCGCGATCCGGCGGGCGAGCCCGTCCAGTGGCTGGTCTCGGGTGAGCCGCTGCGCGTCCGCGTCGCGCCGCCGCTGGGCGCGGCCGAGGAACGTGACGCCGAGGTGCTGCGGCAGGCGGACGTCGGCGCGTGGTTCGCCCTCGGCGGCAGCGACGCGCTCGGCTCGGCGAAGCAGGCATTGGAGGAGGTACGCGAGCGCCGCCAGGCCGAGGCGGGGACGGCGGACCCGGTCGTCGCGGCGATCACCAGGACCGCCGCGCTCGACGCCGCCCGGCTCTCGATCCGGTTCACGGACCGCGCGTTCGTCCGCCACGACGGCGACCCGGAACGGGCCGCGCGGCTGCTGGACGGGCTGGGCGCGGAGGCGCTGCGCACCTTCGATCCCTACACCGCCCAGCAGACGGCAGC
Source organism: Nonomuraea sp. NPDC048882 (assembly GCF_040649755.1). Classification (NCBI taxonomy): domain Bacteria; kingdom Bacillati; phylum Actinomycetota; class Actinomycetes; order Streptosporangiales; family Streptosporangiaceae; genus Nonomuraea; species Nonomuraea sp. NPDC048882. The sequence goes on along the minus strand of NZ_JBEZGB010000002.1, from coordinate 171,586 downwards.
CCTCGCCGACCGCTACCGCGACGCGGCGGAGGAGTAGCGGTCCCGCACTTTCGCAGGGATACGCCCGGCCGGCGCCTCATCCCTCCGGCGGCGGCAGGCGTACGACGGGCGGCGCCGCCGGATCGGTCTCAGGCGCCGCCGGATCGGCCTCAGGGGACGCCGCTGTGCCGGGCTGCCTGCCGAGCAGGGGCTTGATCACCGTGAGCTGGGCGACGGCCAGGAGCAGGCAGGTGAACGCCAGGCCGCTCCACAATCCCGCAGGTCCGGCGCGGTCGAGCAGTTGGGTGCTGCACAGGGGGGCCACGACGGTGGCGATGCCCCAGGACGTGCCGAAGACCGACAGGTAGCGACCGCGGGCGTGCTCGGGCGCGATGTCGGCCACCAGCGCGTAACTGCGCCCGAACATCAGCACGTCCCCGACGCTCCAGACCACGGTGGCGGCGAGATGTCCGGGCAGGCCGTCCGAAACGGCGTAACCGGCGAGGCCGGCGGCGAGCAGCAGGTAGCCGCAGGCCATCGCCGCGTGGTGGGACAGCGCCGCCGTCCGGCGCAGCAGCGGCTGGCAGAGCACCATGACGACGGCCGACAGCGCCGACAGCAGCCCGGCGTCGGCGGCCTCAAGGCCGTGCCGGGTGAGCGCCAGCGGCAACGCCATGACGACCTGCATGTAGATCAGCGCGAAGAACGTCCCGGACGCCAGCAGCACCAGCAACGACCGATCCCGCCACACCGCACCTACGCCCGCGCCCGCTTCCGCCCGAGTCCCCGCGTCCTCGGGCTTGAGCGGGGTGGCGCTGCGCCGGACGGGCGGGTCGGCGGGCAGGACGAGGTGGATCACGACGGCGCAGGCCAGGCAGGTGACGGCATCCACGACGAAGAGCCAGCGCAGGTCCCAGCGCCCCAGCCCGGCCGCGATCAGCCCGGCTCCCATGCCGCCCACCGCCAGCGCCGTGTTGAACAGGCTGAACGCCTGCGCCCGCCGCTCCGGCCGTACGGCGTCGGCGATCATCGCCTGGGACGGCGGCTCGTAGATCTCGAAGACCAGCCCGAGCAGGACGGCGAAGACGGCCACCATCGCCACGGACCCGGACACCGCGATGCCCGCCTGCGCCAGCGCGCATCCGGCCAGCCCGGCCACGATCGTGCGGCGACGGCCGAACCGGTCGGCCAGGACGCCGCCGAGCAGCCGGGAGGGGATGGTGGCCACGCCGAAGGCGGCGGAGACCAGGCCGGCGGTCACCGTGTCCGCTCCGAAGCCAGTGGTGATCAGCACGGTGAGGAAGCCCAGAGAGAAGGCGCCCAGCCGGTTGATCGCCCGGGCCAGGACGAGCCACCACACGGTACGCGGGAGGCCCAGGGCCGGCATGCCGCACTCCTTCTCGCGTGACTAACGAAACTGCTAACGTTGGTCACGGACCTTACGATGTTAGGAGTGACCGGTCAAGTGATGTTCGATAGTCACGTGGCGATCCTGCTCGACACCGCGGCAGGGCTCGTGAACGTGCTGACCGACGGCGGCGACCGCGGCCGGCCCTACACGGCGCCCAGGGCGGACGCGCTGCCCGAGGCGATCGCCGCCGTGCTGCCGGGGGAGCCGGCGGTCTCGATGGAGGAGGCCCTCTACCTGGCCGGCACCACGCTCAAGGTCCGGCGCGTCTTCGAGGCCATGGACGGCCGACGCGACGACGAGGCGGCCGAGATCGTCAACGCGCTCGTCATCAGCACGGGCGCGCGCCCCCAGCTCAACCGGGTACCCGGCGAACCCTGGCAGGTCCACTTCCACGGGGCCGACGACACGCTGTCGGTGGGGTGGAGCGCGGGCTTCGCCTCCGCGCTGACGCTGGCCATCGGCAGCGACCTCGGCGGGCGGCTCGGCGTGTGCCAGGCCAAGGGGTGCGATCGCGTGTACGTGGACGCCTCCCGCAACGCGGTGCGCCAGTTCTGCTCCCGCTCCTGCCAGAGCCGGACGAAGGCGGCCGCCTTCCGCGCCCGCTCGGCCACCCGCCCACCGGTCTGACCCACTCCGGTCCGCCGGCCCGTCTGACGTTCATGTCGCCGTACGCACCACTCAAACCAGAGGACCCCAAGCGGCTCGCGGACTACGAGCTTCTGGGCAGGCTGGGAGAGGGCGGACAGGGGGTCGTGTACCTGGCGGCGGCCGAGCCGGACCAGCAGGTGGCGATCAAGTTAGTGCGCCCCGAGGTGTCGTTCTACCCGGTCATCACCCAACGGGGCCGTCGTGCTCGCCGACTGCCCGACCGGTGGCTACCAAGGCGTCGGCAGTGCTCCGCCCTTCAGGGCGGAGGTGAAGCCGACTCTTCCGCGCAGTGGGGGCAGGGGTGGACGAATCGCTGTCAAGGCGATTCGGCGTCTCCGCTTACGGTGTTGAGCGCCACCTCGATCAGGTGCACGATCTCGGAGTTGAGGGACCGGCGATCGGTCTGGGCCTGGGTGAGCAGTCGGGCGTGTACGTCGTCGGGGAGTCTGAGCGTGATCCGGATCATGACACCACTGTAGTGTCATCAGCGGTAAGATCGGATGGTGCAGCTCCGATACACTTCCGCCTCTACCCGGCCGCCGGTCAGCGTCAAGCGCTGGCCAGGGCGTTCGGGTGCGCGCGGACGGTGTTCAACGACGGGCTGCGCATGCGGCGGGAGGCTCGCGAGAACGGGCTGCGGTATATCTCGGACGGGGACCTGTCCAAGCAGGTGATCACGCAGGCGAAGAAGACGCTGGAACGGGCATGGCTGGGCGAGGTGTCGGCCGTGGTGCTTCAGCAGGCGCTCGCCGACCTGAACCTCGCCTGTCGCAACTTCTTCGCCTCGATCACCGGGAAGCGACGCCGCAGGACGGTACTTCGCGTCGTTCGTGGTCGAGACGGCCGGCGAGCCACTGCCGGAAGTGGCGTCCGAGGTGGGCATCGACCTGGGTCTGACGCACTTCGCGGTCATGTCGAACGGCCGGAAGGTGGACAACCCGCGCCTGCTGCGCCGCGCCGAGCGGCGTCTACGCAAGGCACAGCAAGCGCTGAGCCGCAAGGAGAAGGGCTCGGCGAAGCGGGCCAAGGCCAAGCCGAAGGTCGCCAAGGCTCACGCCCAGGTGGCCGGCACGCGCCGGGACTTCGCGCATAAGCTCTCCACACAGATCATCCGCGACAACCAAGCGGTGTACGTGGAGAACCTTGCCGTGAGGGGTATGGCGCGTACGAAGCTGGCCAAGTCGGTGCACGATGCCGGCTGGTCCCGGTTCGTGAACATGCTGGAGTACAAGGCGAAGCGGTACGGCCGCACCTTCGCCAAGATCGACCGCTCGGACGTCGTGGGGAAGACCCTGCACGAGTTCAAGACGGAGTGCCAGGACCTGCTCGGCTGGTACGACGACGCCCACCTCTACTGCTACGCCAAGGTACAGCAGAAGGGGACGATCCAGGTCATCGACTTCAAGGGGCAGTTCGTCCGCAAGCTCGCGGACACCGACGACTACCCCCGGCTCACCCTGACCTACGCCCAGAAGCCGACGTGAGCCGGAGGTCCGCGCCGACCGCCCTCAGGACTCCTCGGCCAGACCCAGGTACATCACCCTCGGGTTCGACGGGTTGAACGCGATCGAGGTGACCCGGTCGTGGGGGTTGTGGTTGGTCGTGACCCGGCCGCGCAGCGCGTCGTACCGGTAGATGTCGGTGCCGAGGTTGGACCAGCCGGTGCCCCACGCGAAGTAGAGCACGCCCGGGTTCGTCGGGTGCGCGGCGAGCAGCGGGCCGTTGGGCAGGGTGATCCCGTCGCCCTGGTCGACGACCGGGGTGAAGCGGCGGCCGCCGTCGAACGAGCGGTAGATGTGCCGGCCGCCGGACGGCGCGTGCTCGTCGTTCTCCGCCAGGTTGAGGCCCATGGCGTACACGACGTTCGGCGCGGCGGGCGAGATCGTCGCGCTGAACACGTTGACCCTGGTGCCGGTCTTGCTCAGGCCGGTGGCGGCGCGCCAGCTCCGCCCGCCGTCGTAGGTCACGCGGGCGCCGTCGCTCGCCGCGCCCAGCAGCACGTGGTTCAGGTTGTACGGGTCGAACGCCGCCGTGTAGATCATCAGCAGCTCGCTCTCGGGGAAGGCACGCCTGCCCACGGGCTTCCAGCTGCGTCCGCCGTCACGCGATTCGTGCAGCTGCCCGTCGCCGTCCGCCACCCGCAGCCGGTCGCCGCGCAGCGGGTCGGTGCCGAGCCCGGCGACCTCGTCCGCCGGTGAGGTGAGTGGCGTGATGCCGTCGGGCGTGACCAGCGACAGGTTGCCGTCCTGGTCCCAGGCGTAGGCCCGGCCGCCGCGGGCTGCCGTCAGCGTGAGGTTGGCGCCCTGCACCTCGCCCACGCGCGTCCAGGTGCAACCGGCGTCCTTCGAGGTCAGCAGCACGTTGTTCGACATGGCCAGCAAGTGGTCAGGACGGTCGAGTGCGACGAGCCCGCGGGTGTAGACGACGGGCCGCGGCGTCTGGCTGGTCGGCGTGAGGGTCCTGCCCTCGTCGCGGGTGAAGGTCACCGTCCCGTCGCCGGTGACCGTCGCGCAACGCGGCTGGTGCCAGCGGCCGAAACCGTCAAGACCCGCCGCCGCCGGGTCTCCGGCGGCCGGAGCCGGCACCGCCGGGTCTTCAGCGGACGCGGCCGGCACCGCCGGGTCTCCCGTGGCGGCGGGCGGCAGCGCCGGGTCGTCGGCGGCGGCCGGAGTCGCCGCCGACAGGACCGCGAACGCGGCCGCGACTCCCAAGGTGATCATCTTTCGCACGACTGCCTCCATGACAGGCTCAAACGGGAACATCCCGTCGTCCCGTCCTACCGGGCGGAGAATCGCCTAGGCTAGGCAATGCACTGGCAGATTTGTGACATTTCATGAAGAGGACACAGCGAGAGACCGTGAACGCCGACGACAACGCACTCTCGGCCGTCGGCGTCGACGCCGACGACGAGCGCGTCTACCGAGACCTGCTCCGCCGCCCGCGCGCGACCCTGCCCGAGCTGGCCGAGCACACCGGCCGCACCACCGTGGCCCTGCGCCGGGCCTTCACCCGGCTGGAGGCGCTCGGGCTGGTCAGCCGCATGGCGGGCCGCCCGGCCCGGTTCCTGGCGACCAGGCCCGACGTCGCGGTGGCCGCCCTCATCTCACGCAGGGAGGAAGGGCTGGCCCAGGCCCGGCTGGCCTCGATCGCGCTGCTCGCCGAGACGCCGCGGACGGAGAACCAGTCACCGGAGGAGCTCGTCGAGGTCGTCCAGGGCCAGGCGGCCGTGGTGCAGCGCTTCACCCAGCTGCAGCAGACCGCGACCGAGGAGCTCCTGGTGCTGGACCGTCCTCCTTACGCGCAGAACCCCACCGAGCAGAACGCCGAGGAGATGAACCGGCTCGCGCACGGCGTACTCGTACGCGGCATCTACGACGTCTCCGCCCTGGAGGTCCCCGGCAAGCTGCGCCTGGCCCAGGAGGCGGCGGCGGCCGGCGAGCAGGCCAGGATCAGCCCCGAGGTGCCGATGAAGCTGGCCATCGCCGACCGCAAGAGCGCGATCCTGCCGCTGAGCACCACCGAGCCCGCGCACGCCGACAGCGCGGTCATCGTGCACTCCTCCACGCTGCTCGACGCCCTGGTCGCGCTCTTCGAGATGTTGTGGCGTGCGGCGCTGCCGCTGCCGTCCGCCCCGTCCACCGGACATCCCGAGCTGCCCGATCCCGAGCTCTTCACCCTGCTCGCCGCGGGGCTCAAGGACGAGGCGGTGGCGCGGCAGCTCGGGGTGAGCCTGCGCACGATCCACCGGCGGGTCAGCGAGCTGATGGACCTGCTCGGCGCGCGCACCCGCTTCCAGGCCGGCCTGCTCGCCGCCCGCCGCGGCTGGCCCGGCTCGGCCTGATGTCCGGCATGTCTTTTATGTTGGGGGGATGAGCGCTTCTGAGATCCGTACGGTGACGACCGAGGCCGAGCTGCGGGAGATCGTCGCGGCGCCCCCGCAGCCCATCTGGGACAAGGACATCGCCAGGATCGACGAGCACGCGCGCACGATCATCGCCCACTCGCCCTTCCTGCTGCTGGCCACCGCCGACGAGAACGGCACCTGCGACGTCTCGCCGCGTGGTGACCCCGCCGGGTCGGTGCTGGTCCTCGACGACCACCGGCTGGTGATCGCCGACCGCCCCGGCAACCACCGCCTCGACGGCCTGCGCAACGTGCTCACCAACCCCCAGGTGGGGCTGCTGTTCATCGTGCCGGGGATGAACGAGACCCTGCGGGTGAACGGGCGCGCCACGCTCGTCTCCGACGCGCCGTTCTTCGACGACCTGGTGGTCAAGGGCAAGCGGCCCCGGCTCGCGCTGCTCGTCGAGGTCGAAGAGCTCTACATGCACTGCGCCAAGGCGTTCCTGCGCTCGTCGCTGTGGCAGCCGGACACCTGGCCCGACCGCAAGAGCCTGCCCACGCTCGGCCGCATCGCCAAGGACCACCTCGGCATCAAGGAACTGTCCGCCGAGGCGCTCGACGAGGGGCTCGACCGCGACGCCGAACAGAACCGGTACTGAGGCCGATCAGGGGCCGATCAGGGTCGCGGTCAGGGGCGCGGTCAGGGGGAGGCGGCGACGTGGACACGGTCGGAGGCGCCGTCGGACAGGAACGACGCCATCGACCGGCCCTCCTCGGCCACCGCGTCCCGCTCCTCACGGGAGAGTCGGCCCAGCGGGGTGACGGTCACGGTGTCGTCCGCGACGGTCCAGGTCGCGGCCACCCGGCCGTCGACCAGCGCGACGCGGGCGCCGCTGACCGACAGGTTGCGGTGGGCGTCGTCGATGATCCGGCCGCGGTCCTGGTAGCCGAGGATCGCGTTGTCGAAGGCGGGCAGGAACCGTACCGGGGCGGGCGTGTCGGGGTCGGGGCGCGGCGCGTCGGGCAGGTCGAGCAGCTCCCTGCCCCGCTCGTCGCGGAAGGAGACCAGCTCCTCGCGTACGGCGGCCACCGCGGCCGGCAGCCCGGCCAAGCCGGACCAGGCACGCAGGTCGGCCGTGGCGGCGGGCCCGTACGCGGCCAGATAGCGTCGCACCAGCTCCTGCCCGACCGGGTCCGAGCCGTCCTGGGCCGGCGGGGCCGGCTCACGTCCCAGCCAGGCGGAGAGCGGGACATAACGCACCCCCGCCCTGGTACGCCACAGCCCGCGCGGCGGCAACTGCACCATCGGGATGAGGGCGGCGGTCAGCATCTCGCCCAGCGGGCGCGGCCCCGCCGCCGGCCAGCGCCCGGCCACCGCCCGCGCCAGCTCGCCCATCGAGCGGGGCTCGCCGTCGGCCATGACCGCCAGGCCCGCGCCGGCCAGCTCGTCGAGGTCCACCCCGGTCAGCTCGCGGCGGTAGGTCCCGAGGACCCGCTGGCGCAGCATGCCCTCGTACCGCGCCCGCCAGGCCACGACGTCGTCGGCCGTGAGGAGGTGCATCGTACGGCGCATGAGGACAGTGCGCACCACGCGGCGTCCCGTCAGCAGGTCCGAGAGCGCCGCCGGGTCGAACGCGCGCAGTCGCGACCAGAGCCCGACGAACGGCTCCTGCGGCTCCTGCGCCTGCAGCCCGCACAGGTGCGCGACGGCGTCGAGGACCGGCAGGTCGGCGCGATCGAGCAGTAACTGCCGGGCGAGCGTCGCGCGGTTGAGCGCCCGGGTGCCGAGGACGGTCATGCGCGTGCCCGCAGGTCGAGAAGCCGTGTGGTCATGGTGGTGGTTCCTTCCGATATCTGGCCGGTGTCCGGGCGGGTCAGCCGTGGTAGGTGCTCGTGACGTTGACCGCCCAGACCACGCCGAAACGATCCTTGAGCATCCCGTAGAGCGGCGCCCACGGCGAGGGCTCCAGCGGCTGCACGACCTCCGCCCCGGCGGAGAGCCGCTCCCAGTACGCGGTGATCTCCTCCGCGTCCTCGCTCGTCAGCGAGACGAAGAAGGAGTTCTCGCCCCGCTCGTACGGCATGCCCGCGGGCACGTCGTACGCCATCACGTGGAAGCCGTTGTCGCCGGCGACCTGGCCCCACATCACGTGGTCGGCGTCGGCGGGGTCCGAGGCGGTGCCCGCGTCCTTGTACGTGACGACGCCGAGGTCACCGCCGAACACCGACCGGTAGAACTCCAGCGCCGCCCGGGCCTCGCCACGGAAGTTCACATGAAGAACGGATTTGACCGACATATCGCTACTCCTGATTCTGCGGTGGACGCCCGGGGCGGCGCCCGAGATGAATGCTCACAGGAGTAGCGGCCAGGTTGTGGCCTCTACTTGCGGCAGGATAAATTTCGTGCCGAAAACCTCAGCGCGCCTGCTGGCCCTGCTCTCCCTGCTCCAGACCCGCCGGGACTGGCCGGGGGCGCTGCTCGCCGAGCGGCTGGACATCAGCCCGCGCACCGTGCGCCGCGACGTCGACCGCCTGCGCGAGCTCGGCTACCCCATCGTGGCCTTCAAGGGCCCCGACGGCGGCTACCGGCTGGAGGCCGGCACCGAGCTGCCCCCGCTGCTGTTCGACGACGAGCAGGCCGTCGCCCTGACCATCGCGCTCCAACTGGCCACCGGAACGGGCGCCGGCATCGAGGAGGCCGCGGCCCGCGCGCTGCACACCATCAGGCAGGTCATGCCCGCCCGGCTGCGGCACCGGATCGACACGTTCCAGGTCACCGCCGTCGACCGGCCGACCTCCCGGCCGGACGTCCAGGTGGACAGCGGCGTGCTCATGACGCTGAGCGCCGCCGTCCACGCCCGCGAGGAACTGCGCTTCGACTACACGGGCGCGCCCCCCGACGCCGGCGCGGCCTCCCGCGCCGGCGCGGCCTCCGCCGGTGGCGAGCCGGGCCCGCCGGAGCCGCCGCGTCCGCCGCGCCGGGCGCAGCCGCATCACCTCGTCACCTGGGGCGGGCGCTGGTACCTCATCGCCTGGGACGTCGACCGCGCGGACTGGCGCACCTTCCGCGCCGACCGCATCACCCCCCGCACCCCCTCGGGCCCCCGCTTCACCCCGCGCGAGCTGCCGGGAGGCGACGTCGCCACGTACGTGACCAGCAAGTTCCGCGGCTCGGGCGGCACCGGCGACTGGCCGTGCCAGGGGGAGGTGATCCTCGGCCTGCCCGCGGCCGAAGTGTCCCGCTACATCCGGGACGGGCTCGTCGAGGAGCTCGGCCCGGGCCGCTGCCGGCTCGTCATGGGCTCGTGGTCCTGGCCCGCCCTGGTCGCCGCCATCGGCAGGTTCGACGCCGACATCGAGGTGGTCGGCCCGCCCGAGCTCAGGGACGCGTTCGCCCGCCTGGCACGACGCTACGCAGGCGCCGCAGCCGGTCGGAACGTGCCAGCCGGCGACCCACCCCCTGCCCGGGCAGCTCGATGAAGCGGTGACTGACGACGGCGCAGGCGACCACCGCCGCCAGCAGCACCCAGAACCAGGTGATCCGCCAGCCGAGCGGCACGGGCACCGGATCGGGGATCGACCGCCGCAGGACCTGGATCAGCAGCGGATGCAGCAGATAGACGGAGTAGCTGATCAGCCCGAGGCGCACGATGAGGGCCGGCCACGCGGACGACCGCAGCCGGCGGCCGATCAGGAACGTCAGCCACGCGGCGGCGACGGCGGTGGACCAGCTCCACCGGAACGCCACCGCCTGCTGGTGGGCCATGGACCAGCCGGGCCCGAACCACGCCGCCGCGCCGACGGACACGACCGGCACGAGCCCGATCACCCACCCGGCCACACCCCGCCTGACCTGCCCCTGGTCCAGCCGGTAGAGGGCCGTTCCCGCGAACATCGTGGCGACCACGGCCACGCTCTGCCAGGCGCCGATCCGGCTGTTGACGACGAGCAGCACGACGGCCATGGCGGCCACGGTGGCCGCGCCGCAGAGCCGTACGCGATGAGCCCCGGCGACGACCGCGGCCAGTCCCGCCACCATCACCCCGGTCACCACCAGCACGACGACGTCGGAGCCGAAGGCGCGCGACAGGGCGCCGGCCGGCAGCAGACCGCCGACGAGCACGCCCGCGACCGCGACGGCGAGCACCCCGGTTGTGCGCACCCGCCGCGCCCCGATCACGAAGATCGCCGTCACCAGCAGGTAGAACACCATCTCGTACGAAAGCGTCCAGAACACGTTGACGACGCTGACCACCTGGAGGAAGTCCTGGAGCATGGTCACGTGCGCCAGTCCGGCCAGGACCGGATGCTCGCCCAGTTGGGCGGGCAACTCCGCGTAAACGGGGACGAGCGCGAACGCGGTGCCGATGGCCGCGGCCACCAGCCACAGCGGGTAGATGCGGAACACCCGGCCGATCCAGAACCCGGTGACGCTGCCCCGCCGTTCGAGCGAGGCGGGCACCACGTAGCCGCTGATGATGAAGAACAGCATGACGCCGTACTGGCCGAAGTCGAACCAGGGGCTGGCGCCCGAGCGGACCTCGGGGAAGAGGGGGTCGAGCAGGTGTTCGAAGAGCACGGCGAGCACAGCTAGCCCGCGCAGGGCGTCCAACCAGGTCTGCCGGCGGGCCGGCGGGGCCGCCTGGGCCGTCCTCGTCCGGTGTCCGATCCGCAGCTCACCGCCGCCTCCGCGAGCGGCCAGGTCGATGGGCATCGTGTCAGGCTAGGTGGTCAACCTGAGCGAAACCTTGGAGTGTGTTCAGGCAGCATGAGTGAGCACGCCTTCTCCGCCGGAAGGTGTTGTCAAGTTCACTGGTCAACCGCCGATTCTGGCCGGTTGACACGTGTCCGGCGGCTGTGGCTACATCGGGACGAGCGCGGATCTTCCCCGCCGGACCGGAGGTAGCGATGTCGCGAACGGCCGTACTCGAAGTGATCTCCCCCTTGGGCGAATCACGTCGATACGACCTGACGGGCACGCAGTACACGATCGGCCGCGCGGTGGCCGACCACCGCCCCGACGTCGTGCTCGGACCAGACCCGCAGGGCTGGATCAGCCGGTTGCACTGCATCCTCGACTACGAGCACGGCCGCTGGTGGGTGACCGACCACGCCCGCAACGGCACCCTCATCGAGCGCGACGACACCCCCGGCGGGCCGCGCCCGGTGAGCGGCCGCCAGATGCTGCACCACCAGGACCGCCTGCTGATCATCGGCGACATGGCCGACGGCGACGTCCCGCTGCACTGGCGGCTCGTCTACATCGACGCCGACGAGCGCACCCTGCCCGCCCGACAGTGGTACACGACCACCACCCCCGCGCGGCTCGACCTGCCCGCGCCCAGGGCCCGGCTGCGTTACGACTGGGTGGCGAGCCGGGCGTACCGGGTGGACCCGTCGGGCGCCGAGACGCTCATCGAAGGGCTGCGCCCCAAGGGGCACCAGTTGCTGCGCTTCATGGTCGGACGGGGTCGCAGCCAGTCCTCCGACGAGGTCGCCTGCGACCACGCCGAGCTCATCACCGCACTGTGGGGCCCGAGGGAGGACTGGCCGGTGGGCCGCACGTACGACAACTCGGACGTCGCGGCGGTCGTGTACGCGGTCCGCAAGTGCGTCGAGCCCGAACCGGGCAACCCGGTCGTCCTGGAGACCGTCCCCACCCTCGGTTACCGCCTGCACATCTACCACGCCAGGTGACCCGGCAGCGATGGCGAATCTACGCATTGCGTACGCTTTGTCGCTGACGTTGGGATGATGAAGGGGAAGCGATGACCGCGCGCGTACGGATCAGCGGCGGGATGACCACGCGCGCACGGATCAGCGTCGCGCTGGCCGTATGGGGTCTGCTCTACAGCGCCTACCGGGCCTACTACGCGCTGGGCGGGACCGCCGGCATGTTCGGCACGCCTGTCTCGCAGGCACAGTGGCTGGCGATCAACGCGGTCGGAGCGGGAATCCTGCTCGTCGCCGCCGTACTGCCGGTGGCGGCACTGCCGCTGTGGCGGCGCCGTTCCGGACGGCGCGCCATGCTGGCCCTCTGCTGGGTGGCGGCGGTCGGATGCGTCATGCACGCCCTGGTCGACAGCGTGCAACGGGCGTTGAGCCTGGCCGGGCTGCTGCACATCGAGCTGCCGTTCTGGCGGAGCCTCGACCGGCGCACGGCCGACCTGCAGGATCTGCTGTTCAACGAGCCGTGGTTCCTGATCGAGGGCCTGCTGTGGGCGGCGCTCGCGCTGACGAGCCTGAACGCGGGAACGCAGCGGCGCCGGTGGCTGGCCGGCGCCGGGATCGCGGTGGCCGTGCTCACCGCGGTCGGCCTGCTGAGCGCGACCGGGGTGATCGGCACGTTCATCGTCGGGTAGAGGGATCAGGGCTGCTCGGCCGTCATGGAGGGATCAGACCCCTCGCCGGTCATGGAGGATCAGGCTCCTTGGCCGCCGTGCTCGCCCTCCAGCTCCTCCACCGCGTCGAGCGGCGTCCTCGTCTTTCGGAACGGTCATCTTCTCTCCATGGGTGTGGGGGTCAGCTGGTACGGCTGATCGCGTGGATCAGGCGTACCGCGATCTGGCCGGAGGCGAACAGCCGGGCGAAACGTTCGCCCTGGTGAGCGGCCAGGCGGAAGGCGGGGTCGGTACGGTGGCGGCTGGCCACCACCTCGGCGACCTGCTCGGCCCGCCGCGTCCAGGACAGCGGCGCGTCGGTGGGCTGGTCGATCTGCTCGACGACCTCGAACCCGGCCCCGGCCAGCAGCCCGAGCAGCTCCCCGCCGGTGGGGAAGTGGTTGCCGTCGGGCGCGGGCAGGACTTGCGGGCCCCTGGCGAGCACCACCAGCAGACCCAGGGAGGCCCCTGGCGTGAGCACCCGGCGGATCTCGGCGAGCATCGCCGCCTTCTCCCGCACGGTGCACAGCACTCCGAGGCACCAGGCCGCGCCCACCGACGCCGTACGGAGCGGGATGCGCCGCCCGTCGGCCGCGACGACCGGCAGCCCGAACAGCCGGACGGCGGCCCGGCCCGCGGCCGGCATCGGCTCCAGCAGGATCGGCGTCACCCCGAACCGCTCCGCCGCCCAGGCGGCCGGGCCACCGGCTCCCGCGCCCACGTCCAGCAGCCTGATCCCCGGCGCGAGCTCGCACGCCTCGGCCAGCCAGGCCAGCGCGGCCGGGCTCGCGCTGCCGCGGCAGGCGGCGGGGATGGCGTGCCGCTCACCGAGCTGTTCGACGGCCTCGGCGGTCCAGCCGGGGACGTCGTCGAACTCGGCGGACATCGCCGATCCGATCACCACGCGCCTCCTGTGTCGTCGGGCAGGCGCTCAGGCGGGACGGGGAGCGCGGCGGTCAGTGCGCTGGGCCAGCTCCTCCTCGTCGACCAGGGTGAGCATCGGCTTGCCCGGCTCGCACAGCATGGTGACGGTGAACCGGAGCCGCACGTCGTCGCGGTTGTTGCCGTCCTGGTAGTGGATGACGTCGCCGCCCGGCTCCCAGAACACCTCTCCGGCCTTGACCACCCGCTCGGGCTGGCCTTCCAGCTCGAACAGCATCTCGCCCTCCAGCACGTAGCCGAACGCGGGCCCCGTGTGGCGGTGCGGCGGCGTGCCAGGATCGCCGGGCGGGTACTCGATGACGATGGTCATGGCGTGCGCCCCGGCCGGGATGAACGGGGGTTCGGCCTCCTGCAGCACGGTCAGCGCCGTCTGCCAGGCGGTCGAGCGCGGTTCACTCGTCTGCGATGTTCTGTCGGACATGAGGTTCACCTTTCGTGGGCCGCTACGAGCAGGTCGGGCTCGTGGCGGAGGCCGTACGGACCGGTCGGTTCGTACGGCGGCCGGAGGGCCGGTGGCGCGGCGCGAGCGGTCGCGCCGCGCCTTTCAGCGGCCGTCGGCGTCGCGGCCGGGCCAGTCGGCGTAGCGGATCGAGCCGAGCGCCGCGCCGTCCTCCGGCACCAGCGACCGCTCCTTCAGCTCCGCGCCGAAGTAACGCGCGTGCGGGTCGGTGACCACCTGGCGCGGGTCGCCCCAGCCGGCCAGCGTCTCGCGGAAGAAGTCGTCCATCCGGAACAGGTCGGGCCCGGCGATCTCCATCCGGCCGTTCAGCGGCTGGCCCACCGCGACCCGGCCGACCGCGGCGGCGACGTCGTCGCCCGCGATGGGCTGGAAGAGCACGGGTGCGATCCGTACGACGTCGTCCCGCGTGGCCTCGTCGGCGATGCCCCGGACGAACTCGAAGAACTGCGTCGCGTGCACGAGCGAGTACGGGATCCCCGACTTCTGGATCAGCTGCTCCTGGGCGATCTTCGCCGCGAAGTAGCCGTTGTCCGGCATCCGATCCGTGCCCACCACCGACAGGGCGACGTGGTGGCCGACCCCGGCCTCCGCCTCCGCGGCGAGCAGGTTGCGGGTGGAGGTCTCGAAGAACTCCATCACCGCGGCCGGCTCGAACGACGGCGAGTTCGACACGTCGACCACGACCTGCGTGCCCGCCATCACCTCGGCCAGTCCTTCACCCGTGAGCGTGTTGACGCCGGTGCTCGGCGCCGCCGCCACCGCCTCGTGGCCGTGCTCGCGCAGCTTGGCCACCAGCTTCGACCCGATGAGGCCGGTTCCGCCGATCACGACGACCTTCATGACATCCCCTTTCTGCCGCCGGGGCATCCTTTGCCCTACGGACGCCAGCTAAGACAGGACGCCTTTCTCACTTGTGACAGCCGCCGTTAAATTCTTCGCAAGACGGCCCATCAAGGCCGCCCGCCGACGGGTGGTGGGGTTGTCACGCGCGTGCGGCTGTTCAGACGACGGCAGGCCTTGGGGGGTCGCGGACGGGTGGCCGGGCGTTCAGGCGACGGTGGGGCGTGGGGTGTCCTGCGTGCTCACCTGGCGTCCGACGTCCTGCTCGTCGGCCGCGGTCAGCACCGCGCGGAGCAGGCCGGGGAAACGTTCGCGCAGGTCCTGGACGCGTAAGGTGACGAAGCAGCGCGTACCCTCCTGACGGGTGCGGGTCAGCCCGGCATCGCGCAGCACGCGCAGATGATGGCTGAGTGTCGACTTGGCCACCGGCGCCCGCAGCTCGCCCCAGCCGCGCTCGCGCCCATCGGCCAGCACCCGCACCAGCCCGACCCGGATCGGATCGCTGAGCGCCCCCATGACCGCGGTGAGCGAGATCTCGCCGACTTCGGGGTGGTGCACCTGTCTCATTTGTCCATGGTAGCTTGTTCGACGTTTCACGAACATCGAACAAAGAGGTGACATGACCGCCCAGCCCATCGCCCATGAGCGGGAACGCGTCGCGATCGTGACGGGGGCCGGCTCCGGGATCGGCCGCGCCACCGCCATCGCCCTGGCCCGCGCGGGAACGCGCGTCCTCGGCGTCGGACGCCGCGCCGAAGCACTGGAGCAGACCGCCGCGGGTCACCCCGGCATCGTCGCCCTGCCCGCCGACATCACCGCCGACGGCGTGCCGCGGGAGGTCGTCGCGGCGGCCGTCGATCGCTGGGGCCGGCTGGACGTGCTGGTCAACAACGCCGGCGCGACCGCCGTCATGTCACTGGCCGACACCGACGCCGAGCGCGTCACCGGCCTGCTGGAACTCAACGTGGTCGCGCCCAGTCTGCTCGCCCAGGCCGCCCTGCCGCACCTGCGGAGCAGCCGGGGCACGATCGTCAACGTCTCCAGCACGTACGGCCATAGCCCCCTGCCAGGCGCCGCCCACTACGCCGCCAGCAAGGCCGCCGTGGAGCAGCTGACCCGGAGCTGGGCGCTGGAGCTGGCCCCCGACGGCATCCGCGTCAACGCCGTGGCCCCCGGGCCGACGGAGAGCGAGGCCCTGAGCGCCGCCGGGCTGCCCGAGGCGACCGTGGAGCAGATCAAGCAGGACGAGGCCGCCCGCATCCCGCTCGGCCGCCGCGGCCGGCCGGAGGAGGTCGCCACCTGGATCGCCCACCTCGCCGACCCCGATGCCACCTGGATCACCGGCCAGATCCTCACCGTGGACGGCGGCCTCGACCTCACCGGCTGACGCCGCACGTCGCCACGCCGGTCACACGAAGGCAGTGCGTTGCGGCAACCGGGCGCTCGCTTCGGGCCCAGCGTCGCCGCAGACCTGCGGCAGGGTTCAGGAGCGGCCGCCGAACTGCCAGTTGTGCACCTCGATGTCCGCGTACCGGTCGGCGGTCAGGACGGCGCGGGCCGTGTCCGCGTCCGGGGCCAGGACCAGCGCCGCCGTGCCCAGCCAGGCGGTGCCGTCGTCGGACGACAGCGGCCCGTAGGCGATCAGCGTCTCCCCGGCGGGTGGCAGAGCCAGGTCGGCGGGCTCGCCCTCCCCGAGGCCGAGCACCAGGTAGCGGTTGCCGCCTTCCCGGCCGCCGGGAAAGTCCCACATCGTCCGGCCCAGCGTGTTGCGCCACCGTCGCAGCAGCACGTCCCGGTAGGCGCCGGCCTGGTAGTTAGGCTCGTCGAAGGCGAACGCGCGGGCGGCGGCGGGATCGGGCAGGTCGATGACGTGCACGCTGCCGGTGGGCGTCTCGCCGTCGTCGGCCATGGTCGGGCCCCGGGCGATCAGCTCCTTCGCGTACCGGTCCATGTAGCTCCAGTGCGCTTCCAGCAGTTCCTCACGCAGGGGCAGCGAGCCGGTCCGGTCACGGTGGTAGCAGAAGAACTCCATGCCGCGCAGTCTCCCACCCGCCCGGCCACCCGGGTCATCCGCGGGGCAGCCCGCTCGGCCGGGCCCGTCCAGCCGCCCCGTACAACCACACGCGCGGGCGCCCTCGTACGAGGACGCCCGCGCGCACGTTACCCCAGGGCCGGGTTACTGCCCGACGTTGGCGTTGTACTTCTGGATGGCCGTCTGCAGGCCGGTCGCCGCCGTCTGCATCGCCTGCTCCGCCGACGTCTTCGGCTCCTGACCCTCGCCCGCCGGCACGGCCTGCTCCAGGCCGACCTCGGCCGCCTTCCTGGCCTCGGGCATGATGCCGAGCAGGCAGCCCGACGTGGCCGCCGACGGCTGCTGGGAGCGCAGCTGCGTCACCGCGACCTGGAAGTTGGGGTTGTCGTTCGACTTGGCCTGCGGGTTGACCGGCACGTAGCCCGTCGCCGCGTGCCACTTCGCCTGCTGCTCGGGCGTGTTGGAGAACTTCACGAACTCCCAGGCGGCCCGCTTCTCCGCGTCGCTGTGACCGGCGGCGTTGATCCACAGGGAGGCGCCGCCGATGATCGTGCCGCCGTTGGAGGAGGCGGACGGCTTGGGGAACGGCGCGGTCTTCAGCTCGAACTTGCCCTCGGCGGCCTGGGTGTAGCCGCCGAGCGCGGAGGTCGACTCCAGGTGCAGGGCCACGGTCCCGGTCTTGAACGCGTTCTGGGCCTGGTCGGTGGGCCGGCCGGTGTTGGTGGCGTAGCCCTCCTTCACCAGGGTGCCCAGCCACTGGGCGAACTTGGGCCCGGCGCCGGTGCCGAAGTTGACCTTGGTGGCCAGGCCGTTCCTGCCGTTGCCGTTGTCGCAGTATTCGGCGTTGTCCTGGGCGGTCAGCTGCTCGACGAACCAGCCGTAGAGCGCGGCGTTGAAGCCGTACTGCTTGACCGTTCCGCCCTCCTTGACGGTGAGCTTCTTGGCCCACTCGCCGATCTCGTCGAGCGTCGCCGGCGGCTTGTCCGGGTCGAGCCCGGCCTTCTTCACGGCGTCGGCGTTCATGTAGAGCAGCGGCGCCGAGGAGTTGAACGGCATCGACCAGAGCTTGCCCTTGATCGTGTAGTAGCTGGCGATGTTGGGCTCGATGTTCGCGTTCTGGTCGAACTTGTCGGCCTCGATGAACTTGTACATCGGCACGACCTGCTGGGCGTCGTACATGAAGCGCGAGCCGATGTCGTAGATCTGCACCAGCGGCGGCGTGGACTCCTGCTGGACGGCCTGCTTGTACGCCACGACCATCTGGTCGTAGTCGCCCTTGAACACCGGCTTCACGGTGATCTTGGGGTTGGCCTTCTTGAAGTCCTCCACCATGGCCTTGATGGCGAGCTCGTTCTTCTCCTTCATGGAGTGCCAGAACTCGATCTCGACCGGTTCGGTGATCGCGTCGGCACCCGGTGCGGTGGCGGCCTCGCCGCCCTCGCTGGAACCGCCGTCGCCGCCGCAGCCCGCCAAGGTGAGTGACAGCGCGGCCACCGCGGCCAGTGCGCCGCGCGTTCGCCGGGATCGGGGTAGTGCCATGGGGGAACTCCGTTTCTGAATCACGATCATTTCACCGCGCCCGCGGTGAGCCCGCGGATGATGAAGCGCTGTCCGAAGATCACGAGAGCGAGGGTGGGGAGCAACGCGAGGGTGACTCCGGCCAGGATGAGCGTGGGGCTGGACGACTCGGCGTCGTTCAGCATGGACACGCCGATCTGCAGCGTCTTGTACCGGTCGTCGTTGCCGAGGATCAGCGGCCAGAAGTACTGGTTCCACGTGGTCATGAACACGTAGACGCCGACCGCCGCGATGGCCGGCTTCGACAGCGGGAGCAGGATGCGCCACAGGAACCGCAGGTGCCCGCAGCCGTCCATCACCGCGGCGTCGCGTACCTCGACCGGGAACTGCAGGAACGACTGCCGCAGCAGGAACGTGCCGAAGGCGTGCGCCAGGAAGGGCAGCGTCAGACCGAGGTACGTCAGCGGCCCCTTGGTCAGGCCCAGGTCCGAGATCAGCAGGTAGTTGGGCAGGATGATCGCTTCCCACGGCACCATGAGCGTCACCATGAACAGCGCGAACATCGCCGTCTTGGCCCACATCCGCAGGAACGCGAACGCGTAGGCGGCCAGGACGCTCGACAGGAGCTGGCAGATGGTGACGATGCCGGTCTGGATCGCCGAGTTGAGGTACTGCCTGCCCAGCGGGATCGTGTCGAGCGCCGAGGTGAAGTTGCCGAGGTCGATCGCCGTCGGCAGCAGCTTCGGCGGATAGCTGGACAGGTCGCCCGGCGTCATGATGCCGCCGATGAACGCGTAGTACAGCGGGAAGACCACGGGGATGGCGCACACGATGAGCACGAGATAGACGATGATCTTGCTCGTGACCGAGGAGGTGGCGGATCTGCTCATCGGTAGTGGACCTTCCTTTCCAGCACGCCGAACTGGATGCCCGTGCAGACCAGCACGATCACCAGCAGGACGATCGCCGCGGCGCTGGCCGTGCCGAAGTCGGATGAGCCGTAGCTGAAGGCCTTCTCGTAGATCCAGTAGACGAGCGTGGAGGTGGCGCCGTCGGGGCCGCCCTTGGTCAGGATGTGGATCTGCCCGAAGCTCTGCAGCGCGTGGATCGTGGAGATCACGACGAGGAAGAAGAGCTGCGGCGACAACATCGGGATGGTGATGCGGCTGTGCAGCCGCCATCCGGTGGCGCCGTCGAGCCTGGCCGCCTCCACCACCTCCGCCGGGATCGCGCCGACCCCCGCCGAGAGGACGAGGACGTTGTAGCCCAGTGTCATCCAGACCGTGGTGATCGAGATGGAGATCAGGGCCAGGTCCGGCTCGGTGAGCCAGCCGATCCGGTCCACGCCGAGGTAGCTGAGCGCGCCGTTGGCCATGCCCACGGCCGGGTTGTAGATCAGCGCGAAGATCACCGACGCGGTCGCCACCGAGAAGGCGAACGGCAGCGCGAACACCGTCCTGAACATGCGCTGCCCGCTGATCCGCGACTCCAGCAAGAGCACGACCACGAGAGCGCCGGCGATCGCGGGGACCACCGTGAACAGGACGAAGAGCGCGGTCGTCCCCAGCGCCTTGAAGAATCCGGGGTCGCCGAACATGGCCGTGAAGTTGTCGAGACCGACGAACTTGTTGGCCCGGCCGATGATGTCGGTGCCCATCGTGGACAGGTAGAAGGTCCTGCCCAGCGGGTAGAAGACGAAGATCGCAAATATGATCAGCGAGGGCGCCAAATACAGCAGTGCTAACCGGCGTTCGCCCGTCGGTCCCCGTTCCCTGGTAGCGCGGGCTTCCATCGTCGTGCCGTCCTACTTTCGTTCACTGACCATTCACAAACGTGCTTGCTGGATTCTGCCTACCCAGGTCAGCTCGCGGTAGGTCTGACCAGTGACTTCACAGCGAACGTTCGCGGAACGTTATCCGCGATGCCCCTCCTGACCTGGTGCGCTGCCCGCGACCGGGGGCGGCCGGGCGGTGTTCTTGTTACTCTCGTGGACCATCGGGCCTACCGCACGTGACGACGCGGCCGCCCGGACCGCGGGGAGGCGGATGGTGGACGAAGAGCCCGCAGACAGGCTCGGCGCGCGATTCCGGGTGGAGGAGGCGTCCGTCGCCGAGGGCAGGGGCAGGGTGCTGTTCGCCCACGACGAGCAGCTCGGCCGCCCCGTCGTGCTCAAGCGCACCGATTCGGTCGAGACCCGCGCCCTGGCACCCTCACCCACCCCCACATCGTCACCGTCCACGACGTCCTGACCCTCGACGACGGGGCCTGGGCGGGCACGTGGCTGGTCCTCGAACGCATGCCGAACGGCAGCCTGTCGGAGCGCACGTTCTCCCCTCGGGAGGCGGCCAGGATCGGCGCGCAGATCGCCGACGCGCTGGCGGCGCTGCACCGCAAGGGGCTGGTCCACTGCGACGTGAAACCGGCCAACATCGTCACCGACGCCGAGGGCACGGCGAAGCTCACCGACTTCGACGCCGTGTGGCGGATCGGCGGCGTGGAGACGATCTCGCCCGACCGGCCGATCTCCTACACGCCCGACTACGCCGGGCCCGAACTCGTCGGCGGGCGCCCGGGCGCGGCCTCCGACGTGTTCTCTTTAGGCGCCACCGTGTACGCCCTGGTCGCCGGCCACCCCCCACGTCCCTGGGCCCACGACGGCGATTCCGCCGCGGCCTCGCGCCGGGCGGACGGCGGCGGTTCCCTTGACGCGCGCATCGTCGGGCGGGCCGCGCACCACGGGGTCATCGAGATGGCGGTGGACGTGGGGCCGTTACGCCCGGTGCTGGCGGCGATGTTGCGCAGCGAGCCGGAGCGACGCCCGGCCGCCGCCGAGGCCCGCGACGCCCTGCGTGACGTCGCCGACCCGCCGCCGCTGTGGCGCAAGGCGCGCGACACGGCCTTACGCCGGTGGCCGGTGCTGGTGGCGGTGGTGGTCGCCCTGGCGCTGGCCGCGTCCGCGACGGCCTGGCTCACCGGCTCCCCGGCCGCGACCGCACCCCCGCTGTCCGCCACACAGCCCGCCTCACCACCCGTCACCCAGCCCGCCTCGCCATCGTCATCCGCAGGGGAGCTGCGGATCGTCGCGTCCAAGGGCGCGCCGACCAAGTACGGTGTCGAACAAGTTCACCTGGACCGCCGGCTGAGCCGGTGGCGGAGCGAGATCAGCGGACGACCGCTGAGCCGGTGGCGGAGCGAGGTCAGCGGACGACCGCGCACGCGTCCCGGTTGAGCGAGAACCGGGCCGGCGCCGACGCGTCGCCCGTGTGGGCGACCAGGTAGCCCAGGGTGACGCTGCTCCCCGGGGCGATCGAGCCGTTGTGGCCCGCGTCGGCCGCGGTGATCATGTCCCCGCTCTGGGTCAGGTCGGTGTTCCAGTCCCCGATGACGCTCTGCCCCCGCGCGAGGGGGAAGCGCAGCGTCCAGCCGTCGATCGGGGTGGCGCCGGTGTTGGTGACGGTGAGGTCGACGGTCATGCCGCCGCCCCAGGTCCGCGTGGTGTACGCGATCCGGCAGGTCGGCTCGGCGCGCTCGAACGAGACGCGGTGCAGGCCGCCGGGCAGGTCGTTCACGACGTAGAGCTCGCCCTCGGGCGTGGCGCCGAACGCGGTGACCTGCGTGGGCGTCTGGCCGAGCTCGGCCTGGTCGTAGCCGCCCGATCCGTTCTCACGCAGCGCCCACACGGTCGAGTAGCAGTAGTCGGTGGCGAGGTAGGTGCCGCCGACCAGGCCGGCGAACTGCTTGCCGCGATACACCTGCCCGCCGATGACCGCGCAGCCGCCGGTGTGCGGGGAGTAGGTGAAGACGGGCGCGGTGTACGCGGCCCCGGCACGGCACTGGGCCCGGTCGAACACCTCTAGCCCTTCGTAGCAGGACCAGCCCAGGTTCGCCCCCGCCTGCCGTCCCTTCCGCAGGTGGTTGATCTCCTCCCACCGGCCCTGGCCCACGTCGGCCACCCACAGCGAGCCGTCGGCCGGATCGACGGAGAACCGCCAGGGGTTGCGGCCGCCGTACAGCCAGATCTCCCCCCGCGCCCCCTCCACGCCGGCGAACGGGTTGTCGGCGGGCACGCAGTAGGCGAGCTCGCCGCAGCTTCTGCTGACATCGACCCGGATGACCTTGCCCAGGAGCGTGTCCAGGCGCTGGCCGCTGTCGAACGGGTCACCGGCGCCGCCGCCGTCGCCGATGCTCATGTAGAGGTGGCCGTCGGTGCCGAAGGTGATCTGGCCGCCGTTGTGGTTGCTGTTCTCGGCGTGCTCCTGGGCGAGCAGGGGTTCGAGGCGGGCGTCGTCCAGCCGGTACCTGGCCAGGGTGACCGCGCCGTCCGGGAGCGCGGTGTAGGCCAGGTACAGGTCCTGGCTCTGGGCGAAGTCGGGGGAGAGGGCGATGCCGAGCAGGCCCCGTTCGTTGCCGGACTCGTCGACGGAGGCCGTGATGTCGATGATCGGCGTCTGCGCCAGGCCGGTGTCCGGGTGGTAGACGCGTACCGTGCCGCGCTTCTCGGTGATGAACAGCCGCCGCGTGCCGTCGTCGGGGGCGGCGATGGCGGTGGGGCGGCGCAGCCCGAACGCGACCTGGGTGGTGGTCGCGTCGATCTCCTCCAGCGGCACCGTGGCGGCGGCGCGCGCGACGGGCGAGCCGGTCGTCGCGGCGACCGGCGGAGGGTTGAGCGGGGCGAGAAGTGGCAGGGACAGGGCGAGCAGCACGGGGGCCGCCCAGCGTCTTCCTGGCATGTCGAACTCCAGACCGGGGCATCGTCGGGATCCGCAGACCGGACGGTAGCGGCTCGCCCGGCGTCCCAACCAGGCCCGCGATCACCGCGCCCGCCCGGTGCGCCGGCTCCGGGCCGCTGACCGGCGACGACGCGCGTACGCCCGGCGCCGAGCCATGAAACGTACATTCGCCGCATGCCCGGATGCCCCGGCCCGCGTACGACGGCATCGGTTCGCCGACCGCCCGTGTGGGACAGAGGCGCGCGGGAGCGGGCGGCGTATGGTGGATGGACTGGGATCTTCAGCCTGTCGGCAACCGCGCCGGCGTCGCCCCGGCCGCAGCCGCCCTCACCTACCGCGACGCCCGCATCCTGGCCGAGCACCTCCATACCCGCCTCCACCTCGACGAAGGGACACCGATCATCGCCATTCCTGCCGTTCCCCCGTCCGAGGAGCCGGCCCGGCGGGTACGCCCCCACGTGAGCGAGGCGAAGCTGAGCCCGCGCGGCCAGCCGGCCCCCGACGCCCTCCACTGGACCTGCCCCCACGGACGCCACGCGGGCAAGGGCTGCGTCGCCTGCTACGAGGCCTCGACCGACGCCGACCCGGCGCTGCCGCTGTGGCGGATCGCGGTGTGGTTCACCTCGGAGCGGCCGATGCCGATCAGGGTGCTGAAGGACGTGCGCCGGCACGGCCGCAACTTCGCCCTCGACCAGCCGTCCACCCCGCTCGTCTACCTGCTCAGCGGCCAGGCGCGGGCCGCCACGAGCGCGGAGGCCATCGCCGGCCTGGTCGGATTCCTGGTCGGCAACCGGCACATCGTGGACGCGTTCACCGTGACGGAGATCCGCGCCGTCATCGCCTCCTGACCGGCCCGCCGCACCAACGCGCCACACCGACCCGCCACACCGACCCGCCGCACCGACCCGCCGCACCGGCCCACACAGGCTGCTGAACGGCCATGAAGTAGACTCAAAGCACCGAGGACTATTCGAGCGTCGGCACCCAGTCAGCGTCGCCCCCGGCGAACCACACCAGCGGCCCCATCTCGGCGGGCCTGGATGGGGCTAGCGACCATGACGCAACAACCGATCAGTGTGCACCGCTCAGCACAGCTTCGTCCTCGCACTCCTCCTTCGGCTCAGATCCAGGACCGCCACGAGAGCACCGCCATGGTGCCGGGCGGCCGCGCACCCGTCGACTTTTCCTTCACCGTCGTTCCGCAGAGGAGACGTATGACCATCACCAATGCCATGAAGCCGCACGAAGCGAGCACCCTCAAGCCCACCCTGATCCACCTGTCGGGTGACATCGACATCTTCACCACGGCCCAACTGCGCCAGCGGCTGCTCGACGCCCTGAGCCGCACCACCGGCACGCTCGTCCTCGACCTGTCCCGGGTCACCTTCTGCGGCGCCGGCGGGCTGGCCGTGCTGCTCGGCGTACAGGCCAGGGCCCGCGCGCTGGGCGTCACCCTGTCGCTGACCGGCATCCCACCCTTCATGACCCGCCTGCTCCGCATCACCGGTCTGGCCCCCCACTTCATCCGCGCGGCCTGACCGGCCCCTCTCCCTCCGCGGTCGAAGAGGAACTCCGGGTGGAAGGAACACCGGGTGGCCCGCGGGTTGTCCCCCGTGCGAGCTACCGGCGATTGTCCACCGAGTGGTGACGCTGCCGGGGTGATCGGATCCGTAGCGTAGCGGCATGGCCGCGGCGCTTCGGCCGCATCCCGCCGCCGGGTGAACCGCCCCGGTGTCACCGCTCTCCCTGGAGGACTCGAATGCTCCGCACGATCAAGCGGTCCGTGGTCGTCGCACTCTGCTGCACCGCGATCGGCGCGGGGCTCGCCGGTTGCGAGAGCGACGCGATGGACGACTGGGACCCCCTCGCCGGCACCGAGCAGACCGAGAAGAAGGCCGACGCCGCCCCGATCAACGGCACTCAGAAGATCAAGGTCGAGGGCAAGCAGGTGAACGTGTCGTGCTCGGGCGACGCGGCGGAGGGCGAGCTGGTCATCGTGCTGCTGCACGGCGCCGGTGACGGGGTGGAGAAGCTGGCGGCGCTGCAGAAGACGCTGAGCGGCAAGAACCGGGTCTGCTCCTACGACCGGCTGGGCTCCGGGGCGAGCGACCAGCCCGACGGCCCGCAGACCTTCGCGAGCAGCGGGAAGGTGCTCACCGGGGTGCTCGACCGGGTCGCCGGCGAGTCGCCGGTCGTGCTGGCGGGGCACTCGCTGGGCGGGCTGATCGCGGCCAGGTACGCCCCCGAGCACAAGGACCGGATCAAGGGTCTGGTGCTGATGGACGCGACGCCGTCCACGATGACCGCCGACATCAAGAAGGCCATCCCCGAGTCGGCCAAGGGCCCGGCGGCCGAACTGCGGGCCCAGAACCTGGCCATCTTCGCCGGGCAGAACCCCGAGAAGCTCGCCGTTCCCGACGGCAAGGTGGAGTCCGCCGGGGACATCCCGGTCGAGGTGCTCACGCACGGCAAGCCGTACCTCGCCGCGCTGCCCACGTACGGGCCGCTGCTGGAGAAGGCGTGGTCGGCGGGGCAGCGGGACTGGCTCGCCCTGTCGACCAGCAGCAAGCTGACCACGGCCGAGAAGAGCGAGCACTACATCTACGTGGACCAGCCCGAGATCGCCGTCAAGGCCATCGAGAGCGTCGCGGCGCTGGCCGGATGACGTCGAAAGTTTCGCTCGGAAAGAGAAACTTTACATAGATCGTCAAAAGCTCAATAATTCACGCGTAAGCCATCCCATCGCACGAAGCGTCAAGGAGGCAGCCGTGAGAAGGATCCACCGAGTCGCCAAGCTCGCCGTCGGCACGACGGCCGGGCTGGTGCTGGCGCTGGCCGGCAGCACCCCCGCCTCGGCGTCCACCTGGGAGCTGCGCGACCTGGAGCAGCGGATGTGCGTCACGTCGAGCTTCGGCCATCCCAACACGTACTTCGTGGCCGCGGTCGTCGGGAAGTGGTCGAAGACGGTCCGCGTCGGGCTGCGTAACCTGCCTCCCGGCTCGACCACCCTGGGCGACGACGCGATCCCGCCCGGTTCCAACTACCCCAACCCCGAGAACGGGGCGACGACGATCAACGGCTGGCTGCAGATCTCGATCGCTCCGCTCCCGGTCGGGGTCTACACCCCGACGCTGATCGCGTACGACGGGAAGGAGACCCAGTCGACCCCCATCACGATCACCTCGAAGACGGTCTGCTAGGAGTATCGGGGTGTGGCCCGCGATCCGGGCCACACCCCGAGTGCCGGAATTCGCATGAACCATGCCGTCCGAACCCTTCTTTACTAGGCTCGACCGGTGATCGATACGCGGCGAGTCAAGGATCTGTGGCGGCGGTGCGACGTCACGGTGCGAGATTTCCCGGTGGCGCTCTTCCTGACCATGGTGCCGCTCCTGCCGGAGTTCCAGGGCAACGGCACCCAGATCGGCGGCCTGCCCACTCGGCCCTATGACGCGCTGGCCATCCTGGTGGTCGCGCTGGAGTGCCTGCCGCTGACCGTGCGCCGCCGGTGGCCGATCGTCTGCGTCGCGCTGGTGTCGGTTGGGTTCGCCCTGGACCAGGTCTTCGCCTACCACTCGCTGGGGGGCACCGCGCTGCCCTTCGCGCTCGTCAGCGTGGGCGCCCATCTGCGGCGGGGCCGGCGCGTCGTCATGGTCCTGCTGTCGCTGGCGTACCTGGGGTTCGCGTACGCGCTCGACCGGGCCGGCGGGCAGGAGACGCCGGCCAACCACGCGCTGTTCTACCTGTCGATGGTGCTCGCGTGGGGAGTCGGCGCCTGGCTGCGCAACACCAGGGCGGCCGAGGCCGAGCGCCGCCGCCATGTCGCCGAGGCCACCCGTGCCGCGGAACGCACCCGCATCGCCCGCGAACTGCACGACGTGGTGACCCACCACGTGACCGCGATCGTCGTACAGGCCGAGGCCGCCCGCTATCTCACCGCCGCGCCCGATCGCCTCGACGCGACCCTCAGCGCCGTCACCGACACCGGCCGGCGGGCCATCACTGACCTGCGGCACATGCTCGACGTGCTCGATCCCGGCCATGACTCAGGTGACGAGACGCCGGCCTCCGGCGACCTGCGTGCCCTGGTCGAGCAGACGCGCCAGGCGGGGCAGCCGGTGGAGTTCGTCGAGGAGGGCGAGGCCGCGGATCCATCCGGTGGCGGGCATTTCGTGATTTATCGGGTGGTGCAGGAGTCGCTGACGAACGCCCTCAAATACGCCCACGGCGCCCCCACCGTGGTTCGTGTCCGCCATGGTGAGAACGTGATCGAGGCGGAGGTCGCCAACGACGGCACCGGCTCGCGGTCCGGCTCTCCCGGCGGGAGCGGGCGCGGCCTGGCCGGCCTCCGCGACCGGGTCGAGGCCCTGGGCGGCGAGTTCAGCGCGGCTCCGCAGGCGGACGGCGGCTTCGTCGTACGGGCTCACGTCCCCACGCAAACAGCGCAAGCCGGCCGGTCCGGTCAGCTCAGTGAGGCGGTGGCCGCGCGGAGTTCGTCCAGGGCGGCCAGGGCGTAGCCGGCCAGGTCGTCATCGCCGTCGCGCTCGCCCTCCGCCCATTCCTGGTAACCCCGCTTGAACGCGAGCACCCCCAGCTCGCCCGCGAGAGCCGCGATCGGATCGGGTACGCCCCGGGCGACCAGCGCGGTGGTCATCGCGGCAGCGAGGCTGACGGTCTTGAGCGCGTCACGTGCCTGCAGTTCGCCGCTGGCGGCGATGGCCGCCTTCAGCCGGGGGGCGAACTCGCGATTCGCCGGCCCCATCGTGCTCGACGCGCGCCGGAGACCGGCGGCGACCGCCTCCAGCGGGCCGGCGTCGGCGGGCGCCTCGGCGATGCCCTCGGCCAGCAGCCGGCTCAGCGTCTCCTGGCCGGCCACCAGCAGCTCCCGTTTGTCGGGGAAGTGGCGGAAGAAGGTGCTCTTGGTGACTCCGGCGCGCTCGGCGATCTGCGCGACCGTGGTGGCGTCGTATCCCTGCTCGGTGAACAGGTCGACGGCGGCCACGACGAGGCGTTCGCGCGCACCTGGTTCCCATCGGCCCATGGCTCCATCGTAGCGTGATGAGACCTTTGTCCCATCACCCTGCTACAGTGATGGGACAAAAGTCTCATCACTTGTGGGAGTGTTCCATGCGCGTCTTCATCACCGGCGGCACCGGCCTGATCGGCTCCGCCGTCGTCGCCGAGCTGCTCGGCCACGGCCACACCGTCCTCGCCCTCGCCCGCTCCGACGCCTCGGCGCGGGCCGCCAAGGAGGCCGGCGCCGAGCCGCTGCGCGGAGGTCTCGCCGATCTGGACGTCCTGCGCGCCGGCGCCGCCCAGGCCGACGGCGTGATCCACCTGGCCTTCGCCAACGACTTCAGCGGCGCCGACGCCCTCGTGAAGGCGGTCGCCGAGGAGAGCGCCGCCCTCGCGGCCCTCGGGGAGGAGCTCGTCGGCAGCGACCGCCCTCTCGTCGCCGCCTCGGGCACGCCCCTCGCGCCGGGCCGCGCCTCCACCGAGGCCGACCCCGCGATGACCGAAGGACCGGTCGGCGGTCGCGGTCGCGCGGTCACGGCGATCCTGGACCTGGCCGAGCGCGGGGTCCGCAGCACGGCCGTACGCCTGCCGCGTACGGTGCACAACCAGGGCCAGGGCGGGTTCGCCGGCCTGCTCACCGGCATCGCCCGGCAGGCCGGCGTGTCCGGCTACCTGGGCGACGGCACCCAGCGCTGGCCGGCCGTGCACGCGCTCGACGCGGCGGTCCTCTTCCGGCTCGCCCTGGAGACGGCACCGGCCGGCACGGCCTGGCACGCCGTCGCCGACGAAGGCGACCAGGTACGCGACATCGCCGCGGTCATCGGCCGCCGGCTGGGCCTGCCGGTCGAGTCGGTACCGCCGGAGACCTACGGCCCGCTCGCCCCGATCTTCGCCGCCGACCAGCCCTCGTCCAGCGCCCACACCCGGCAGACGCTCGGCTGGGAGCCGAAGCACCCCAGCCTGCTGGAGGACCTGGAGCAGATCCAGCCCTGAGGACCGGGTCGATACGATGGCAGGGTGGCGACGGCACACGACCGGACAGGCGACCTCGCCGCGCTCGATCCCGAGTCGGCCGGGTGGGTGCGCGCGCTGCGCGGCCCTGAGCCGAATCGGCAGGCGGCCGTCGAGCGGCTGCACGCGCTGCTCCTGCGCATCGCGAGGAACGAGGTCCGCAGGCGGAGCGCGCGGCTCGGCGTCACCGGCCCCGAGCTCGATGACCTCGCCCACCAGGCCGCGGCCGACGCGCTGCTGGCCATCACCGGCAAGATCGGCGACTTCCGGGGCGAGAGCAGGTTCACGACCTGGGCCTACAAGTTCGTCATCCTGGAGGTGTCGGCGAAGGTCGGGCGACATTTCTGGCGCAACCCCCGCGTACCTTTCGATACCGAGGACTGGGAGCGGCTGCCCGACCGGTTCGGGCTCGACCCGGCCGCGGAGTCCGAATGGCGCGACCTGCTCGCCGCGCTGCGCCGCGCCGTCGAGGAGAAGCTGACCGAACGGCAACGCCGGATCTTCGTCGCGCTGGTGCTCGCGGAGGTGCCGCTGGACGCCCTGGTCGTCGAGCTCGGCACCAACCGCAACGCGATCTACAAGACGATGTTCGACGCCAGGCGCAAGCTCAGGGCCGCGCTCGTCGCGGCCGGTCACATGGATCACGACATGGTGAGGCGATCGTGAACGGCTGGGCTGAGCTGGACCGCTTCCTGGAGACCGATCCACGCGACGTGGGCTGCGAGGAGGCGATGGCCCTGCTCCACGTGTACGTCGAACTGGTGGCTCGGGACGCCGGAGCCGAGCGGCATCATCCGGGCATCGCCGCCCACCTGCGCGCGTGCGGCCCGTGCTCGGACGACTTCGAAGGCCTGCTGGCCGCGGTCACCGGCCAAGGGCCCTGAGCCCGGATGCGGTGGCGCTGTGGCGCGCGTCACATGGGGGTAAGACCTCGCCGGTGGCCGCCGCGAACCAGGTATGACCGATTCGTTCAACGGCAAGACCGCTCCGGCGGCTCTGCTGCACCCAGGTGACGCATTCCCGGCACTCACGCTGTCGCTGCCCGGCGACGAGACGCTCCGACTGCCCGACGCTCTCGCCGGCGGCTTCGGCGTGGTGCTCTTCTACCGGGGCTCGTGGTGCCCGTACTGCAACGCCCAGCTCCGCGCGTTCCAGCGGTCGCTGGACAAGCTCGCCGAGCTGGACGTCAAGGTGGTCGCGGTCTCGGTCGACGACGAAGCCACCACCAAGGAGCTGGTCGGCAAGCACGGCCTGACGTTCCCGGTGGGGCACAGCGCCGACGCGGCCGCCTTCGCGGCGGTGACGGGCGCGTTCGTGCACACCGACCCCACCTACCTGGAGTCGACCGGCTTCGTGCTCGACCCGGACGGCAGGGTTCTCGTCAGCGTGTACTCCAGCGGGGCCATCGGCCGCCTCGTCCCCGAGGACGTCGCCGGCCTGATCCGGTACGTACGAGAGCACGCGGCCGGTTGATCAGAGGTCGAGCACCAGGTCGTGGCGCGGTGTGGCGCAGCAGATGAGGACCTCGCCGGTGGGCGGTGGCTCCAGCGGGTCGGGGGCGTAGGACACGTCCCCGGCCAGGAGCGGCGTCGTGCAGGTGTGGCAGACCCCCGTACGGCAGGACCAGCGCGTCGGCACGTCGCAGGCGTCCGCTAGATCGAGCACGGAACGGTGGCGTGGTGACCAGCGGACCGACAGGCCGCTGCGGGCGAACGTGATCAGCGGCCCGGTGCCCGGCTCGCCCGGCGGCTGGTGCGGCGCCACCGCGGGGCGAGTCGTGAGGCCGGGGTTGATGGCGGCCAGCGCACCGAACAGTTCGGTGTGGATCCTGTCGTCCGCCAGCCCGATCGTGGTGAGCGTCGCGCGCATGGCGTCCATGAAAGGGGCCGGGCCGCACAGGTAGGCGCCGGCGTCGGTGGGCAGCCCGAGCCCCGCCACACTCTCCAGACCGGGCCGGCCCCGATGAACCTCAGCCCGCACCCCGTCCCCGCCGTCGCTGCTGCCGTCGCCAGGGCTGGGGCCGGGGCCGCTCGCGCGATCCGAGCCGTCGCCGGTCGCGCCGTTCTTCGCCGTGTAGAAGATGTGCTCGTGGGCCTCGGGCAGGTCGCGGAGCAGGGCGTGCGCCTCGTGGGCGAAGAGGTGCTCGCTGCGGTTGCGCGCCGCGTGGATCCACCAGACGGGCCGCGCGGTACGTTCGGCGGCCAGGCGGTGCAGCATCGCCATGACCGGGGTCGCGCCGACGCCGGCCGAGACGAGCACCACCGGCCCGTCCCCGGGGACGAGCACGAAGTCGCCGCGCGGAGCCGCCACCTCCAGCACCGCGCCGACCCGCAGCCCGGCGTGCAGGTAGCGGCTGACCAGGCCGTGCTCCTCGCGTTTGACACTCACCCGGTACGCGGACGCGCCAGGCGCGGAGGAGAGAGAGTAACTGCGTACCGGCGGCGGATCGCCGGCCCCGTCGACCCGGAGGGTGAGGTACTGACCGGCCTCGGCGGCGGGCAGCGCGCCCCCGTCGGCCGCTTCGAGCTCGACGGAGAGCACGGACGGGGTCTCGTGCACGAGCCCGGTGACCCGCAACGGCCGGAACCCCGGCCAAGCCTCCGCACGTGGCCCGGCCTCAGCAGCCCCGCCAACCTCAGCAGTCCCAGCGGCAGCCGCCATATCGCGGAACGACTGCTGCCACCCAGGACTGAGCGCCGGAATGGCGAGCGCTCTGCGAAGTTTGTCCGGATCGCGCCCCGGAAGATAGAGCAACGCGTCGATGTCGGCCACGCTGAGCGCCCCCGGCCCGGTCCGCGTCTTGACGATGGCGTCCCCCGCCCGCACCACCCCCTCGGTGATGACCCGCAGGTAGAAGCCCGGCCGATGGTGAGAGACGAGCAGGGCGGGCAGTTCGGGCTCGCCGAGCCGCATGCCGACCCGGTAACAGGTGACCCGAGGCTGGGTGACCTCGAACTCCGCCTCTCCGATGCGGTACCGGTCGCCGACGCACACCTCGTCGTCGGGCAGCCCGTCGACGGTGAAGTTCTCCCCGAACTGGCCGTACTCGAAGTCGGAGCGGCCGAAGTGCTCCTGCCAGTGGGCGTACGACTCGATCTGGTAGACGAGCACGGCCCGCTGCTCGCCGCCGTGTCCCTGGAGGTCGCCCTGGCCGTCGCCGTCGATGTTGAGCCGCCTGACCAGGCGCGGGCCGGTGACGGGATGTTTCCACACGCCCGTGTGCACAGTCCTGCCCTGCCAGGACACGTCCTTCGGCATCCCGACGTTCACCGACAAGAGCTTCGCCGTCATGATCCTCGCCGTGGTGTGGCCCACCCCAGGTCGCCGTTCACCTCCACCCTAACCAGCGGCTTCCCGGAGACCGCGACCGCCACGCGCGCAGCGGCCGAGGCCCGCGCCCGCCGCACTTCTTACGGACCGCGGACGGTACCGCCCGGGACGGCCACCGGAGCGCTCGGCGGTGTCAGGCTTCGAGACATGAGCAGGCGCCTGACAAGCATCGCGGTGACCTTCGGCCAGTCGTTGGCCGGCAGGTTCACCAGCCGGCTGCGTTCGGAACGGGTGGCGGCCAAGCTGGGGATGTGGCTGGGGATCAGCTTCACCGTCGCCTTCGCGACCGGCCTCTTCAGCCACTTCACCCAGCATCCGCCCACGTGGCTGCTGTGGCCGTCGCGGCCGGTCAACCTCTACCGGGTGACGCAGGGCCTGCACGTCATCGGCGGCATCGCCACGGTCCCGCTGCTGCTGGCCAAGTTGTGGACGGTCTACCCGAAGCTCTGGCAGTGGCCGCCGTTCCGCTCCGCGGGGCACGCGGCCGAGCGGCTGTTCGTGCTGCTGCTGGTCGCGGGCGCGTTGTTCCAGCTCGTCACGGGGCTGCTGAACATCGCCTACACCTACCCGTGGCCGTTCGGGTTCGTGCAGGCGCACTACTGGACCGCCTTCATCGTCTACGGCGCGCTCGTCATCCACGCCGTCAACGAGTGGTCCAAGGTCAGGCGGCATCTGTGGGTACGCGTGGAGGACCCCGACCGGCGCCGCTTCCTGACCACGGTCGCCGCCGCGTGCGGCGTGGCGGCGCTGGTCACGGTGGGTGAGGCGGTCACCCCGCTGAAGGGGCTGGCGGTGCTGGCGCCGCGCGATCCTGACGCGGGGCCGCAGGGTGTGCCGGTCAACCGGTCGGCCGCGGCGGCGGGGGTGCGGGTGGCGCCGGGCGATCCGGCGTACCGGCTGGTGGTGACGGGAGCCGTGCGCACGGAGCTGTCGCTCGCCTACGCCGACCTCGCCGCCCTGCCCCAGCACACGGTACGGCTGCCGATCGCCTGCGTGGAGGGCTGGAGCGTGGAGTGCGAGTGGACGGGCGTACGCCTGCGCGACCTGATCACCCGGGCAGGCGCCGCGCCGGACGCGTTCCTGACGATCGAGTCGCTCGAACGCACCGGCTACTACCGCACCAGCGAGGTACGCCCCCCGCACTGGAACGACCCGCTGACCCTCCTGGCACTCCGACTGAACGGCCACCCGCTGGACGCCGACCACGGCTACCCGGTGCGGCTGATCGCGCCCAACCGGCCCGGCGTCATGCAGACCAAGTGGGTCGGCACGGTGAGGGTCGCATGAGGTGGGTCCTGTACGCGGCCGGCGCCGCGCTGGTGGGCCTCGGGTTCACCGGCCTGTTCCTGGACAGCGGTCCGATCGGCTGGGCGCTGTGGTTCGGCGGCGTCGTGGTGGCGCATGACGGGATCCTGGTTCCCGTGGTCCTGCTGATCGGCCTGGCCGTGCGCCGGGCGGGCGGTGCGGTGCGGGCGGTCGCGATCGTGGCCGGCACGGTGACGCTCGCGACCCTGCCGACCGTGCTGGCGCTGGGCCGGCGGGCGGACAACCCGTCGATCCTCCCCCTCGACTACGTCCGCAACCTGCTGCTCGTCCTGGGCGTGCTCGCTCTCGCCGCACTGGCTCCCCGGTTGTGGCGGGCGGCACGACGGAAGCGCGGGGGCCGCGCGCCCGAGTCGGATCGCTGACTCCGTCCCGACCACGACACGAGGTCCGGTACGGGCGGAGTACGGACAGCGCCGCGCCAGCGGCGGTCCCTAGCGTTCTCGTCAAGACGCCCAAGATCTGGACCTCGACCGGACCCGCGGCCGGACAGCCGTACACGTACGGCACCGCGTGACGTCACTGTGCTCACGTTCTCCCAAGTGACTCTTCGTGAATCGCGCCGATCTGTCGTTCATCGACTTCCGCCATGAAGGGAAACCAGTGAAACCAGGAATCATCGCGTCGGTCGTGGCCTTCTTAGTCGCGACCACCAGCGCCGTCTTCGTGAACGCGCCCTCCGCCTCCGCCGACGGCCTGAGCAACCCGAGCGGCACGCTCACCACCGAGTGCGACGGCGCCAGCAGCTTCCTCCAGGTCGACTGGAAGGCCGGCGACAAGGTGACCATCCGCTGGCGGGTCGACGACACCGGCACGGCGAGCAACTTCTCCCCGGTGCTGCGGATCCAGGCTCACGACGCCGACCACAGCTCGGCGCCGTTCACGTTCCCCAGCGGCGACGCGCACTTCGTCCTCAACAGCGGCAACGGCACCCATGACGTGGGCCTGAAGTCCGACTGGAACCCGGAGGCCATCGGCAACATCAACCACCTGCGGGTGCAGATCCAGAACGGCACCACCGCCCAGGGCACCAACTGCGTCGAGGTGCGGGAGATCTACAACTGGAGCATGATCGGCCACAAGAACGCCATGGCGAAGCGCGGCGTCGACTACGTGCTCGGCGGTGAGGGGACGCCGGCCAAACCCGGGTACGACTGCTCGGGCCTCGTCTACGCCTCCTACAACCCGATCGGCAACTTCCCCGGCTGGCCCGTCCGCCGTGCCGTCGACATGTGGAGATGGGCGGAGAGCCACCAGTCCCCGTCGAAGTTCTACGCCAAGTCCGTCGCCTGGTCCGACCTGAAGGTCGGCGACCTGATCTTCTACAAGACGACCGATGAAGCCGTCGGCCACGTCTCGTTCTGGGAGGGGGACGGCAACGTCCTCGACGCGCTCGAACCGGGCACCAAGGTTTCCGTCCATCCCGAGGGCGGCCTGCGCAACGTCCGCGTCGCGGCCTTCCGCATCCTCGGCGTGGCGACCGTGCCCACAGACTGACATCGTTCCCGCCGCGAGCCCAGTGTGCCGAGCCAGGCACTCTGGGCCTCGGCGGGTTCCTGACCTAAGATCGTGCAGTGCCCCCAAGGCCGTGGATCGACGTTCTGCTCACTCGGTGCAGGCACGAGTGACGCGGACCAGCTTCGGCGGGCTGTTGCGCGCCCATCGCCGCCGTGCCGGGCTGACCCAGCGGCAACTCGCCGAGCGGGCGGGCGTGAGCGCGGGCGCGATCCGCGACCTGGAACAGGGCAGGACGAGAAGCCCGAAACGGGACTCCGTCCAGGCCATCGCCGGCGCGCTCGGGCTGAGCGGCTCCGACACCGAGCAGTTGCACGCCGCCGCAGAGGCGCGTCGCGTCCGGCGCGACGAAACCGATCCGGCCCGTGGCGGCCCGCTGCGCGTCCGCGTACTCGGCCCGATCGAGGTCTGGCACGGCGAGGTCCAGGCGCCGCTCGGCTCCGACCTGCAACGCACGCTGCTCGCCCGGCTCGCCCTCGGCGCCGGCGCGGTGGCCGGGCAGGACGAGCTCATCGAGCTCCTGTGGCCCCACAGCGGCGGCCATCGAACGGCGCGTCGCACGGGCCGGCGCGCGGTCAGCCTGCTGCACACGCACGTCGCCAGGTTGCGGCGGCTGCTGGACTCCGGTTCCGGCGCCGCGAGCGTGCTCCTCGGCGGCCAGAACGGGTACCGGCTCGCGCTCACCGCCGATCAGCTCGACCTGCTGGAGTTCCGCGACCTCACGGCGCGGGCGGCGTACGACGCGCCGGAGGAGGCGCTGGCCAGGCTCGCCGCGGCCGTCGCCCTGTGGCGCGGCGAGATCGACGCGGAACGGGTGGCGGCGAGCCCGCTCTACACCGCGGTGACCGGCGAGTACGCCGCCACCGTCCAGGCATTCGCCACCCTGGCCCGCGACCTGGGCCGGCCGGAGCGGGCACTGCGGCCGGTGCGGCAGCTCGCACTCCGGCACGAGCTGGACGAGCCGCTGCACGCCGAGCTGATCCTGACGCTGGCCGCGAGCGGCAGGCAGGCGGAGGCGCTGGCGGCGTACGAGCGGATCAGGTCGGCACTGGCCGACCAGCTCGGCATCGATCCGGGAGAGCGGCTCAGGCACGCCCAGCTCGCGGTGCTGCGGCAGCAGGAGCGGCAGGCCCGGCGGGCGATGGGACGCACCGCGATCCAGCAGGCGCCCGCCGCGCCGCCCGACTTCGTCGGCAGGACGGACGAGTTGACCGGGATCGAGGCCGCGCTCGCCAGGTCGGACCTGGATCCGGGACCGGCCGCGCCCCGGATCGTGCTGATCGACGGCATAGCGGGAGTCGGCAAGACCGCGCTCGCGCTCGCCGCCGCGCACCGATTACGCGGGGAATATCCCGATGGTCAGTTGTACGCCGATCTGCGCGGCACCACCGCGACCGGGCCGGAGCCGATGCGGGTGCTCGGCCGCTTCCTGCGCGCGCTCGGCGTGCCGGGCAGGCGGATCGGGACCGACGAGACTGAGGCGGCCGCGGTGTTCAGAAGCGAGCTCGCCGACCGGCGGATGCTGGTGCTGCTGGACAACGCGCACGACGCCGGCCAGGTGCTGCCGCTGCTGCCCGGAGCCGGCGGCAGCGACCTGATCGTGACCAGCCGGCGCCGGATGCCCGGCCTGGCCGGCGCGAACGCCGTCCACCTCGAACCGCTCAGCCCGCAGGAATCGATCGCCCTGATCGCCGCGACCGCGGGAGCGCACCGGATCGAGGCCGATCCCGGCGCGGCCGGCGCGCTCGCCGAGGCGTGCGCCCGGCTGCCGCTCGCGCTGCGCATCGCGAGCGCGCGGCTGGCCACCCGGCAGGCGTGGACCATCGGCGACCTGACCCGGCGGCTGCACGACGACAACCGCAGGCTCACCGAGCTGTCCACCGGCGAGTCGAGCGTGCTCACCAGCTTCCAGCTCAGTTACGCCGACCTGAGCGCCGCCGCCCAGCGCGCGTTCCGGCTGTGCGGCCTGCATCCCGCCGACGACTTCGGCGCCGACAGCACGGGCGCCCTCCTCGACCTGCCGGCGCTCGAAGCCGACCGCCTGCTGGAGGACCTGCTCGAAGCGAACATGCTGATGCAGTACGCGACCGACCGCTACCGGCTGCACGACCTGCTCGGCCTGTACGCCCGGCGGCTGCTCGCCGACGACGCCGAGGGCGAGATCGCCCGTTCGCGCCTTTACACCTGGTACGCCGACGCGGTGACGGCCGCGATGGAGTGGGTCTACCCGCAGCTCGTCCGGCTCCAGACGCACACGGCGCGGGAGTCGGTCTTCGCCACCGAGACCGACGCCCTCACCTGGCTGGACGCCGAGTTGCCCGCGCTCGTCGCCGTCGTCAAGCACACCGCAGGGACCGCCGACCGCGCGCTGGCCTGGCGCATCACCGACCAGCTACGCGGCTACTTCCTGATCCGCCGGCACATCGACGGCTGGTTGCCCGCGGCCGAGGCGGGCATGGAGGCGGCCGTCCTGGCCGGGGACGACGTCGCGCGTACCGCGATGCTGATCAGCCGCGGCCAGGCGCTGTGGTCGGTCGGCCGCGACGAGGAGGCGCTGGCGGACTCGCTCGCCGGTGAGCGGCTCGCGGCCGCCACCGGCTGGACGACGGCCGCGGCGTACCTGTCCCACCACATCGGCTGGCACCACCTGGAGCGGGGCAAGCTCGCCGACGGGGAGAAGTGGATGGGCCGCGCGCTCGACCTGACCGAGGACGACCCGCTCGGTCACGTACGCGCGGTCGCGTTCAACGGGCTCGGGGTGCTACGGCTGCATCAGGGCCAGCTGGTGGACGCCGCCGACCTGCTCAACGCGGCACTGGAGATCAACGAGACGACGGGCAGGGAGACCTCGGCGCTGGCGAACCGGGGCAACCTGGCCAGCGCGCTGCGTCAGCTCGGCTCGGAGCGGCACGCCTTCGAGCTGCTCACCGGCGTGCTGGCGGCGTACAGGAAGGGGGCCAACCTGCGCGGTGAGCTGTCCACCCTGGACGAGCTGAGCCGGCTGCACCTGCAACGCGGGGACGCGGCCACCGCGCTGGAGGTGGCGCGGCGGGCGTACGACATGGCGATCGCGGTGCACGACAGGAAGGCCACGGCGCAGACCGCGGCCACCGCGGCCCAGGCCTACCACGCGCTGGGTGAGGTGCGGGCCGCCGTCCAGTGGTTCGAGCGCTGCGTGACGATCGCGCGCGACACCTACCCGTTCGTGGAGGCGCGGGCCCTGGTCGGCCTGGCCACCACCCGGCTCTCGGACGGCGATCCGGCGTCGGCGCGGCGGATCGCCGAGCGGGCCCTGGCGATCGCGGGCTCGTGCGGTTTCCGCCTGCTCGAACGCCGCGCCCTGGCCGTGCTGGACGCCTCGAAACAGTGAGCACCCGCCCCGTGTTCAGGCTCGGCCGAGGTCACGGGGAGGGGTCACGGGGCCGGCTGGGGATGCAGGGCGTCCACGAGCAGGTCGAGCAGCCGGCCGATCTGCTCGGGCGTGTCGAGGGCCGCCGTGGCCAGGAAGATCCCGAGGATCATCATGGTGACCTGTTCGGGCTCGACGTCCGCGCGCAGCGCGCCCGTGGCGGCGCCCGCGGTGAGGAACGCCGTGATGGCGGCGGTGATGCGTTCCCTGGTGGTGGTGGTCGGGATGCGGCCCGCGGTCTGGCCGGCCCGAATCGCGTCGGCCATGCCGTGCTTCATCACCGCGAACGCCGCGTACCGCTCCATCCAGGCACGCAGCGCGAGCAGTGGCGGAAGCCGTTCGAGCAGGTCGGGGACGCACGCGCTGAGCTCGTCGAGCTCGGCGGCGTAGACCGCCTCCACGAGCGCCTCGCGGGTGGGGAAGTGGCGATAGAGGGTGCCGATCCCGACCCCCGCCTCACGGGCGATGGTCTCCAGCGGAACGCTGTCGTCGGACGCCGCGAACGCGGTGCGGGCGACGGCGACCAGTTTGTCGCGGTTGCGCTGGGCGTGGGCGCGCAGCGGGCGCTGGGGTGCGGCCGGGGTGGGCGTGGGTTCGAGCGCGGCCAAAGTGGAGGAACCTCCGGTATTGCCCTATAGTCGATCGAGGATAACGGAGGGTCCTCCGCTATCTCTGGCATTCTACGTGGACGGGATTCCCATGCCCTCAACCAGCTCTCCCGCTTCTCCCGATGCTCCCGGCGGGCGGGACGCCGCGCCGCGGCCCGGTGGCGCCGCTCCGTTCGCCGGCCGTACCGTGTCGCGGATCGGCTACGGCGCCCTGCAGCTCGAACGCCTGCGCGGCGACCGTGACGCGGCCCTGGCGCTCGTGCGCCGGGCGATCGACAGCGGCGTGGACCACATCGACACCGCGCAGTTCTACGGCGACGGCTACGCCAACGAGATCCTCCGCGCCGCGATCGGGCCGGAGGACGACGTCATGATCGTCAGCAAGGTCGGCGCCACCGCCAATCCCGGCGGCCCGGTCCCGCTGCGGCTGGCCCAGCAGCCGAAGGAACTGCGCGCCGGCGTCGAGGACAACCTCACCGCCCTCGGCGTGGACCACATCCCCGTCGTGAACCTGCGCCGCCTCGACTCCGGCCCAGGGCTGCGGCCCGAGGGCGATCAGGTGGCCGACCTCGACGACCAGCTCGCCGAGATGACCGCGATGCGCGACGAGGGCAAGATCGGCGGGATCGGGCTGAGTGGCGTCGGCATCGACGGGTTGCGCCGGGCGATCCCCGCCGGCCTCGCCTGCGTGCAGAACGCCTACAGCCTCGTCTGCCGCGACGACGAGGAGCTGCTGCGGCTGTGCGCGGCCGAGGGCATCGCCTGGGTGCCGTTCTTCCCGCTCGGTGGGAGCTTCCCCGGCATGCCCAAGGTCACCGACGAGCCGGCCGTCCGCGCCGTGGCCGAGTCGCTCGGCGTCACGCCGTCCCAGATCGGGCTCGCCTGGCTGCTGCACCACGCCCCGAACGTGCTGCTCATCCCCGGCACCGGCGACCCTGCCCACCTGGAGGCCAACCGGGCGGTCGGCGACATCACCCTCGACGCCGCGGCCATGGCCGCCCTCGATGCCGTCGAGTCGCGCTCCAGCGACGTTCCGCTCGGCTGATCGGCGTTGGGCGGGTAAGAGATCGTTGCCGAGACATCAGCACTGAGCGAGCAAGGACAAGACGATATGAAGGCCATCATCTACCGCGACCACGGCGACGCCGACGTTCTGCAGCTCGTCGAGCGTGACGTGCCCGAGCCCGGCCCCGGCGAGGTCCGCGTCCGGGTCGCCGTGTCCGGGGTCAACCCGACCGACTGGAAGAGCCGCTCCGGCGCGACCAACAGGAAGAGCTTTCCCGAGGTCACCCCGCACCTCGACGGCGCCGGCGTGATCGACGCCGTCGGCGAGGGGGTCGACCCGGGCCGGGTCGGCCAGCGGGTCTGGCTGTTCATGGCCACCGTCGGGCGGCCCACCGGCACCGCCGCCGAGTTCACCGTCGTGCCCGCCGCCAACGCGGTGCCGCTGCCCGACGCGGCCGGGTTCGACCTCGGCGCGTCGCTCGGGGTCCCCGCCCTCACCGCGCACCGCGCGCTCACCGTCGCCGAGGACGGGCCGCGCCGGCTGGGCCCCGGCGCGCTCGACGGCAAGGTGGTGCTCGCCGCCGGTGGGGCAGGAGCGGTCGGGCACGCGGCCATCCAGCTCGCCCGCTGGGCCGGAGCCACCGTGATCAGCACGATCAGCGGCCCGGAGAAGGCCCGGCTGGCCACCGCCGCCGGCGCCCACCACGTGATCAACTACCGCGAGGGCGACGCGGCCGCCCGGATCCGCGAGCTCGCCCCGGACGGCGTCGACATCGTCGCAGAGGTGGCGCTGGGGGCGAACCTGGACCTGGACCTGGCCGTGCTGGCCACCCGCGGCACGATCGCGATCTACGCCAACGACGGTGACAAGCCGGTCAACCTGGACGTGCGGCAGAACATGATGCTGAACACGCGCTATCAGTTCCTGGTGCTCTACACGGTCGGCACGCAGGCGCTCACCGCCGGCGCCGAGGACGTCGCCGCCGCCGTCCGCGACGGGGCCCTGCCTGTCGGTGAGGAGCACGGCCTGCCGCTGGTCCGCTTCCCGCTCGACCGTACGGCCGACGCGCACCGGGCGGTGGAGGGCGGCGCGGTCGGCAAGGTCCTGGTGGACATCGCCCCGTGACGGCCGCGCGTGACGGCCGCGCGTGACGGCCGCGCGTGACGGCCGCGTGGGACGGCATCGCGGGGACGGTCCCGCGAGGTGGCGGCCTCGCGATGGGGCGGCCTCCGCGATGTGACGGACGCG
This sequence comes from Nonomuraea sp. NPDC048882, assembly GCF_040649755.1. NCBI lineage: Bacteria > Bacillati > Actinomycetota > Actinomycetes > Streptosporangiales > Streptosporangiaceae > Nonomuraea > Nonomuraea sp. NPDC048882. Next base: position 130,337 of record NZ_JBEZGB010000002.1, on the reverse strand, counting down.
GGCCCTGCTACGGTGCTCCTCACGAGCTGGAGATCGTCCCGGCCGGCTCCCCGTTGAAGGAGAGACTCTGCGACGAGACAGGCCGCGGCGCCGGCTCCCGCTCATCGCGCTCGTCGCAGTCGTCGTGGGCCTGCTCCTGTCGAGTGGCTGCGCCATCGACAAGGGCACCGCGCTCGCCGCGGACTTCGACGCGGACTGGGCCGGAACGCCGGACGTCACCAAGATTGACACGACCAGGAACAACACGCTCCCGTTCGCGGGCTCGGCCTCCGGCACCCTGATCCTCAGGGACGGCACGCCGGCCGACCGGGTGAGCGTGCTGGCGAACGACCTGCGGCGCTACGTCGCCGAGCACCGGAACGTCACCGGCCGGATCACGGCGGGCGCCGTCAGCTTCACCGTCGTCGCCGACCGGCGCCGCGCTGACGAGGCACTGTCGTTGTGGCGGTCACTGACGACCGACGACCGGACGCTGACCGGCGACCTGCACGACGCGCCCACGAAGGGGGTCGTCCGCTGGCGGATCGAGCTCACCGCGACCGACGCCGCCGCCGCGATGACGCTGTTCGAGGACCTGGTCACCGACGGCGGACGGCATCGGCCCCTGTCGGACGTGGTGTCGCTGAAGGTCGGTACGGGCCGCACCGCCCGGCCCGCGCTCTCCGTCGGCACCGACTTCAACGGCGCCCGCCCCACCGAGGCCATCGCCGCCTACCAGGCGGTGGCCGCCCGGTACGCCGTCGCCGCCGCCTCACTGATGCCCGACCGCGCCGCCATCGTGGTCGCGAAGCAGGCCGACCTGGCCCGTGCGAGCGAACTGGCCGGAAAGGCGGCTCCGGGCCTCGGGGCCACACTCAAGGTCACCAGCGCCGACAACCCCTGACGCTCACCAGCGTCGGCGGCCCCTGACGCTCACCAGCGTCGGCGGCCCCTGACGCTCACCAGCGTCGGCGGCCCCTGATGGTCACCAGCGTCGGCGACCCCTAATCCCCTTAAGCCCGCGCCGGCTCCGGCCGGCACAACTCATCGTTCATGACGCGCCTTCGTTCCCGTTGGCCGGCACGGGCGTCACGGGGATGACGCCGTCCGGCAGGGAGACGGGCCTCGCCTTGCTCTGCACGAACGTGCGCGGCACGTGCACCCAGGCATGTCCCCGGTACTCCTTCTCCAGCACCTGGACCCGGCGGAAGTCGTCGAGGTGGTAGGTGGTGTAGCCCTGGCTGATCGTCCCGTCGTAGATCTCGTCGGAGACGATCACCGCGAGGGACGTGTCGGAGGTCTCCAGCGTCTGCCTCAGCGCACTACACGAGAGCAGCCGCTTGACCTGGACGACCGCCTGTCCTGCGAAGCCGTTGGCCGCCTGCGAGACGACGCCTTCGTGCACGGCCATCCGCAGCCGCAGCCGCGCCTCCTCGATCCTGGTGGCGTTGCACTGGTTCAGCAGCCGGTGCAGGTGCCTGACGAAGTCGTCGACGAGGCGGTGCTCCGGTTCGGAGGTGGGGAGGATGGCGAGCTCTCCGTCGCCGGACGGCTGGGTCGTCCACAACTTCCTGTGCAGCACGGCCGCGTCGGCCGCCTCGTGCAGAATGTCCACCAAGGTGCGCTGAATACTGCGATGACGCTGGGCGTCCCCGCTGCCGTAGCCGGCGATGTCCGTCGCCAGCAGCAGATATCTGCCGGTGTTTATCGGATTTGTCGGCATTTGCTTTCTCCAGGAAGGAATTGCCGCTTAATTGATGAGGAAACCCTGGCATATGATCCAGCCGGACAAGACCTATCCATACGTTTTCGAAGGTCGGTCGTGACCTTGGCCAGGGCGCCGGGCCTCGTGCCGGTCGGGGACAGGAGGAAGACGCGCCGGTCGGTCTGTTCGCCCTGCCTGATCAGAACCCTGCCGGCGGGCTGGATCGTGGCGGGGGTGAGGGAGAGCAGTTCCTGGCCGGGGGTGGGGCTCAATTCGGCCATAAAGGTATTCGAAGGCCATTCGATGGGATAACGACGTTGCACACTTCCTCCGACAGGTCCACTCCCGCGAGGCCGATGGGTCGCCTGGGAGAATCATTCACTTCTGGGTCGGATGTCGCAACTAGAATCCCATTTCTCCTTTACTGCCACAGCATCTTCAAGGGGGACAGCGGGCGCGATATCAGACAGCACACTTGAATACCGTGAATTATCGGCGTAATACATGCCAAAGTGGCTCTACGCCTTGCCGCCTCGCGTGGCGGCGGGGTGGCGGTCGAGCTGCGGCCGGCCGGGTGATCAGCCGAACGAGGCGCTACGGCGCAGCGGCGACGGCCGCCAGGCGGGGTGCGAGGCGCTCGGCCATGAGGCGGTAGCCGTCGGCGTTCGGGTGCAGGGCGTCCGGTAGCAGAAGGTGGGCGTCGTCGGGGCCGAGGACGCTCGGGCCGTCGATGAGGTGCAGCCGGGTCTCGCCGCACCGCCGCAACGTCCGTACGGCGTCCGCGACGGCGGTGCGGACGTCGTTGAGGGTCAGATGCACCGGGTTGACCAGCCGTTCGCGAGGCGGTGAGGTCATCGGCGAGATCACGGCGATCGGCACCCGTGGTTGTGTGTCGCGAATCGTCTGGATAAATCCGGACACCTGGCCGGTGAACGTCCGCAGGCTCATGCTCGCGAAGCCATGGACGTTGCCCCCGAGACACAGCGAGATCAGGTCCGCCGGCGTGCGCGCGATCGCTCTGGCCGCGACGGGATCGAGGTGGCACTCGCCGGCGAAGCCGAGACAGGTCAGGTCCCAGCCGAGGCGCCGCGCGACCAGGGCGGGCCAGGTCTCGCTCGGTCCGGCCGCCGAGCGGCACTGCGTGATCGAGCTTCCGTACGTGACCCAGCGCGGCCCCTCGTCCCCGGCCGCGGTCGCGTACGTCGCGTCGTGCAGGACGAGGGGTCCCGTCCTGACCTCGCCGAACTGGGGCAGCCAGACCTCGACGACCTTGGCGCCGGGCGGCAGTTCGACGCGGCTCGTCACCGCCCCCGCCGCCAGCGCCGTCCGCCGCCAGAGCATGCCGTCCACCGTGACGTCGAGCGACGTCACGTCGTCGGCCGCGGCGTAGGTGCGCAACTCCAGCGCGGCCGCGTCGGTACGGACGACCGCGCGCACGCCGGCCGGCATCCGCGCCCGCGTGACCAGGACGGGTGCGTGGGCGGTGGCGATCCGGTCCGGCGGCAGCCGCCACGGCTGCCAGGCGCCGCCCTCCTCCGTCCAGGCCAGAGCGCCCCGCCAGACCGCCGGCCCGGCGCCGGGGATGAGCCGGATCACCGCCATGCGAGTCCAGTGCGGATCAGGGCCGGGGTCGGTGTCATGAGGGCCGGGTCAGACCTTGGGGCCGAGGACGACGTTGCGCCAGGCGGCTCCGTCGGAGAGCGCGAGGCCGCGCTTGCCGGTCTTCGGGTCGCGAACCATGACGATCCCCCCGGCCTGGCCGGCCGCGTCCGGCAGGGTGTCCGGGGTGTGCTCGGCCAGGACCACCTGGTGCGCGTAGACGGTCCGCATCCGCTGCGTGGTGCTGCCCAGGTCCCGTGCGTTGTCGGCGGGCGGCACCAGGCCGGTGGCGTTGGCGGCCATGGACACCAGTTCGTTCGTGGACGTGGTCGAGCAGAGCAGCTCGGTGGCGGCCGATCCCGACTGGTTGACCGGCACCACCCGCACCCCGCCCTTGACGCCCGGGTTGGCGTTGCTGCCCTCCACGACGAACGACCCGTACCGGTCCGTGCCCACCTTGACCGGCTCGGTCGAGGTGCTGACCACCTTCGCCGCCGCCCCCAGGGGCCCGGCCACCTCGATCCGGTTGAACCGGCCGGGGGTGGCCTGGACGAACGAGTCCGCCCCCACAGGGCCCGCGACCAGCGGCACCTGCTCGGAGGCGTTGCCGATCACGTGGGAGCCGTGCAGCCCGCCGGTGGTCGTGATCGGCGGCCGCTTCGCGGGGTCGGGCGAGATGACGTTGCCGATGACGCTGAACGCGCTCGCCTTTCCGGCCACCGCGATGGCGGCGTTGTCGTTCCTGCCGGAGAGGTTCCAGTTGTCGAACGAGTTGTTGGCGATGGTGATCCGGCTGGCGTCGTTCTCGAAGCGGATCGGCGAGCCGTTGAGCCAGTTGAAGGTGTTCCCGCTGATGGTGACGTTGTGCGCCTTGACGCCGCTGGAGAATTGGATCGCGCGGGTGCCGTTGTTCTGCGGTGGTTCGAACCCGCCGAGGACGTTGTCGCCGATCGTCAGGTTGTGGCCCCCGCTGGTGATCTCGATGATCGCCCCGTTGTCCGCCTTCTCCACCACGTTGCCGCTGATGGTGGAGTTGGTGAGGCTGCCGATGAACAGGCGCCGGCCGATGTCGAGCAGGTTGCCCTGGATGATCGCGCCGCGGAAGTCGCTGCTCTCTGCGCCCTGGGTGACGATGGCCTGGAACGGGCTGTGGAAGTGGTTGTTGGTGATGAGCCACTTCCGCAGCCCGTACGGCGGGACGTGGTCGGCTCCGCCTTCCACGCCGCTGGTGGGCCAGGCGAGGCTGACGCCGGTGGTGCAGAGCGCGACGAGGTTGTGCGAGAAGTACAGCCCGCGGCCGACGTGTTCGACGGCGAGCTTGAACGACACGAACGTGCACTCCAGGATGGCGGCGTCGGTGTCGTCGGTGTTGACCTCGCCGGCGAAGCGCAGCGCCACGTTGCGTTCGGTCTTGGCGGGGGCGACGAAGGCCAGGCCGTAGATCGCGGCGAGCGAGCAGCGCACGTCGATGCCCACGCCGTCGTGCGTCACCTGGATGATCGACGCGCGGTTCGTCATGGTGCTGTAACCGCGGAGCTGGATGCGGTTGAAGGACTCTCCGGCCACGTCGGGGATGACGATGGTCCTGGTGATCCGGTAGGTGCCGGGCGGGAAGACGACGATCCGGGTGGTCCGGGTCCGCGTGGCGAGGATGGCCTGCTCGATGGCGTCGGTGTCGTCGTGCTGCCCGTCGGCCAGCGCGCCGAACTGCTGCGGCGTGATGATGTCCGCCGGGTCCGCGTCTTCCGGGCCCGCGGCCGCCGCGGGTGCGGCTCCCCAGGTGGCGGTGGCCGCGGCGGCGCCGAGCGCCGCACCGCCGATCCGTAGGAGCGCTCGACGATCGGTCCACTCGGGCATGGCCGTTACCTCCGGCTGCGCGGATTGATACGTATTGATCGGGGATCGTACATACGGCCAATCCGGCTCACAAGAGCTAATAAATGCTGATAATTGGATGACATCTAGACATCTGACGGCAACGTTCGTGAAATTTCCCCCTTGTGGTGAGCGTCGACAGGTGTCTAGAGTGCCCCGGAGTCGTTACGTATTAGTCAACTGGATCCCCATGCGCAAACGAGCGGGGCCACGACGCCCCACCCAAGTCGAGATCGCCCAGCGAGCCGGCGTCTCCCAGGCCACCGTCTCCCTCGTGCTCAGCGAGCGACCCGGCGTGCCGGTCGCCGAGGAGACCCGCCAGCGGGTGCAGCAGGCGATCGAGGAGCTCGGGTACGCCGTCAACCCCGCCGCCCGCGCGCTGCGCGGGATGAGCGTCAAGACCATCGGCCTCTACACGTTCGAGTCGGTCTTCCCCGTCGACCAGCGCGATTTCTACCACCCGTTCCTGGTCGGAGTGGAGGAGGAGGCGGCCAGGCTCGGGTACGACCTGCTGCTGTTCACCTCGGCCAACACCGCCCATGGCGGGGTCTACGCCAGAGGGCGCAACGCGCTGCTGAAGGCCGACGGCTGCGTGCTGCTGGGCCGGCACATCTCGCGTGACGACCTGACGAACCTGGTCGACGAGGGCTTCCCCTTCGTCTTCATCGGCCGGCGCGACATCGAAGGCACCGAGCTGTCCTACGTCGCCCCCGACTACGTCGCCCCGACCGCGGCTCTCGTGGAGGAGCTGGCCGCGCTCGGCCACCGGCGGATCCTGCTCCTGCGGCAGAGCGACGGCGCCGAGCCTGGCGACGACCGTGAGCTCGGCCTGCGGCGCGGTGCCGAGGCCGCGGGCCTGAGCCAGGACGACCTCCTGGTGGAGTACTCCTCCGGCGCCGGGGACCTCGGCACCGACCGGGTCACCGGATGGGTGGACGACGGCGTCACGGCGGTCCTCGTCGAGCCCTCAGAGGACAACGCCAGCGGCCTCGCCCTGGCCGCGGCCGCCGAGGCCGCCGGCGTGCGGATCCCCGACCGGTTGTCGGTCGCCTTCCTGGGCTCCGCACCGCCGCCGACCGCGACCAGGATCTGGACCTCGTTCGAGATCCCCCGGGTCGAGATCGGCCGGGCGGCCGTGCAGTTGCTGGTCACCCTGCTGGAGGACGCGGAACGGTCGCCGCTGCAGCTCGTGGTGCCGTGCACGGACGTACGCGGCAACTCGATCAGCCGGGTGGTGCGGCGATGACCCGGTACGCGCTGCGCACGGCGGCCACCGGCGTTTTGATCATCTTCGGCGCCGCCACGCTGGTGTTCTTCATCATGCGGATCGCCCCGGGTGACCAGGCGCTGGTGCTGCTCGGCCCGGACGCCACGGGCGCCGAAGTGGCCGCCGCCAGGACCAGGCTCGGGCTGGATCAGCCGTTGCCGGTGCAGTACTGGCACTACCTGACCCAGCTCGCCACGCTCGACTTCGGTGACTCCTACCGCTTCGGCCGGCCGGCGTTCGAGCTGGTGCTGTCGCGGGTGCCCGCCTCGGTGGAGCTCACGCTGGTGGCCACCCTCATGGCGATGACGGGCGTCGTCCTCGGCGCCCTGGCCGGGGCCTACCGGGGTCGGTGGATCGACCGCGGGATCTCCGGTCTGGCCCTGTTCCTCTACTCGATGCCGCCGTTCTGGATCGGGATCATGCTGATCCTGGTGATGGCGTTGCAGCTGCGGCTGCTGCCCAGCGCCGGCACCGGGACCCCGGCCCACATCGTCCTTCCCGCGCTCACGCTCGCCGCCCCGTTCACCGCGCTGCTGACCCGGATCACCCGGAGCAGCGTGGCCGACACCATGGCGGAGACCTACGTGCAGCGCTCGTACGCCAAGGGGCTCAGCACCCGCGAGGTGGTGACGGGACACGTGGTGCGCAACGCGGCGACGCCGGTGGTGACCGTCGGCGCGCTGCACGTGAGCACGTTGCTGGGCGGCGCGGTGATCGTGGAGACCGTCTTCACCTGGCCGGGCCTCGGCTCGTTGCTGGTGACGGCGGTGGCCAACAGGGACTACTCGATCGTGCAGGCCGCCGTGCTGCTCATCGCGGTCATCGTGGTCTGCTGCAACGTCGCGGCCGACCTGATCGCCGCCCGGCTCGATCCGCGGGTACGGCTGGGGGCGAGGGCATGAGCGCGATCACCGTACGGCCCAGGTTGTGGCCCGTCCGCCTGCGGTCCACGCCGGCCGTCGCCGCGGTCGCCACCGTCGTGCTCGCCTGTTACGTGCTCGTCGGGCTGATCGGCCCGCTGCTGATCGCGTACGACCCGGTGGCGACCAGCGTGGCGGACCGGCTGCTGCCGATCGGGGCGACCAGGGCGGACGGCACGCTCGCCCTGCTGGGCACCGACGGAGCCGGCCGGGACATGCTCGGCCAGCTGGTCTATGGCGCCAGGACGTCGATCATCATCGGGATCTCCGTGGTGGCTGCCTGCCTGGCGGTCGGGCTGGCCTTCGGCACGCTCGCCGGTTACCTGGCGGGCTGGACCGACATCGCGATCTCCCGGCTGATCGACATCCTGATGGCCTTCCCCGGCATTCTGCTGGCGATCGTGATCGCCGGCCTCTTCCAGCGCAGCATGCTGGTCGTGGTGCTGTCGCTCTCGGTGGCCGGCTGGGTCGGCTTCGCCCGGCTGACCCGCGGCGTCACCCTCTCGTTGCGCGAGCGGCCGTGGGTCGACGCCGCGCGGCTGATCGGGGTGCCCACTCCGATCGTGATCATCCGGCACATCATCCCGTTTGTGATCGGTCCTGTGACGGCGCTGGCGACCACGGAGTTCGCCGGCGCGGTGCTGTCGGAGGCCGGTCTCAGCTTCCTCGGTCTCGGTCTGCCCTCGGCCACGGTCTCCTGGGGCCAGGTCATCGCGAACGGCAAGGACTATCTCGACACCGCCTGGTGGATCTCAGCGCTACCGGGGCTGGCGCTGACCGGCCTCGTGGTGAGCACGGGCCTGCTCGGCGACCACCTCACCCAGCGTCTCGGCACGAGCCGCTGACAGCACAGCCAAGGTCAGGAGGAATTCCATGAGGCCCGTTCGGCTTCGTCGGGCGGCGGCACTCGCCGCCGCGGCATTTTCCATCGTGGGGCTGGTCGCCTGCAGCACCACCACCGGCGGCGGCTCGTCCACCGGCGGTGACGCGCCGCAGGAACTGGCCGTCGCCGTCTGGACCCCGATCGAGAACCTGGACCCGCACGGCGCGTCAGGGATGGACAACGGCACCCAGGTCGCCGCCAAGGCGATCTTCAGCCCACTGGTCAGCACGTCGGGGAAGGGCAAGTTCGACGGCGTGCTGGCCGAGTCGTGGGAGGCCGACGACGACGCCACGGAGTGGACCTTCAAGCTGCGCGACGGCGTCACGTTCTCCGACGGCACCCCGGTCACCGCCGCCGACGTCGTCGCCTCCTTCGAGCGGGTGCTGGAGCTCAAGGGCGCGATGGCCAGCAACTACGCCGGCCACAAGGCCGAGGAGGGCGACGCGGGCACGGTCGTCATCACCTCCAAGGACCCCGACCCGGCGCTGCTGGGCAAGCTGATCACCTTCTACGTCACCCCGAAAGCCCACCTGAACGACGGCTGGACCAAGCCGGTCGGCTCGGGCCCGTTCGTCGTGCAGCAGTTCACGCCGGGCCAGAGCCTGGTGCTCGCCCCCAACCCCGGCTACTGGGGCGGCAAGCCGGCGCTGAACCGCCTGGAGCTGCGCAGCATCGGTGAGATGGCGGCGCGGATGACCGCGCTGAAGACCGGCGAGGTCGCCATGACGTGGGCGGTCCCCGACGACCAGTTGCCCGGCCTGAAGAGCAACCCGGACCTGGTGGTGGAGAAGGACTCGGGCAGCGGCGTCGTCACCATGTGGATGAACGGCTCCGTCAAGGGGCTGAAGGAGGCCGCCGTCCGGCGCGCGCTGTGGCAGGCGGTCGACTTCCCCACCATCATCAAGTCGCTGTTCCCCGAGACCGGCTCGGTGGCGGACTCGGTGGTGACGCCCAGCGTGCTCGGCTACGCGCCGCAGACGCCGGTGACGTACGACCCGGCCGCGGCCAAGAAGGCGCTCGACGACGCCGGCTGGGACTACGGCCAGACGATCCGGATGCAGTTCTCCCAGCCCCAGTTCCAGCAGTTCGCCGACGCGGTGGCGAGCGACCTGGCCAAGATCGGGGTCAAGGCGGAGCCGACGCAGAAGGAGCCCGCGGTCTTCCTCCAGGACCTGCTGGCGCTCAAGTGGGACCTGAACATCCAGCAGCTCGGCACCGCGGGCTTCGACGCGGCGACCAACCTCGGCCGGCTCTACACCTGCGCGGCCAAGCGCACCGGCTACTGCAATCCCGACCTCGACAAGGTGCTCGCCCAGGCCGGCTCCACCAGCGACAACGCCAAGCGGCAGGAGCTGTACGGGCAGGCCAACAAGATCATCTGGGATGACGCGGTCGGCATGTACCCCATGTTCGTGCGCAACGCGTTCGTCCGGAACAAGTCCGTGCAGGGCCTGGTCATCCCGCCGGACCTGACGCCGGACTTCTCCACGGTCAAGATCGGCAATGGTGGCTCATGAGCCGGTCGTCGAACATGACGGACCCGGCGCCGGTCGGCAGCGGCGCCGAGCCGGCGCCGCTGCTCCGCGTCGAGCACCTGTCGATCGACCTGCCGGGTCCGGCCGGCCCGGTCCGCGTGGTGGACGACGTCTCGTTCACCGTGGCCGCGGGCCGGACCACCGGCCTGATCGGCGAGTCGGGCAGCGGCAAGACGATGACCGCGACGGCGATCATCGGCCTGCTGCCGCCCGGCGCGGCGGTCTCGGGGCGGATGATGTGGCACGGCGAGGACCTGGTCACCATGGCCGAGCAGGACCGGCGGCGGCTGCGCGGGCGCGGCATCGGGATGATCTTCCAGGATCCCCAGGCCGCGCTGGACCCGACGCAGACGATCGGCCGGCAGGTCGGCGAGATCCTGCGGCGCGGCGGGATGCCCAAGAAGGAGGTCCGCAGGACCGTGATCGACCTGCTCGACCGGGTGGGGATCCCCGAGCCGGAGACGCGGCACGCCCAGTATCCGCACCAGTACTCGGGTGGGCTGCGGCAGCGGGCCATGGTCGCGACGGCGCTGGCCGGCTCGCCCGAGCTCATCCTGGCCGACGAGCCGACGACCGCGCTCGACGTCACCGTCCAGGCCCGCATCCTCGCCCTGCTGCGGCGCGTCCGCGACGAGGAGGGCATGGCCATGCTGCTGGTCAGCCACGACCTGCGGGTGATGGCCCATGTGGCGGACGAGGTCGTCGTCATGTACGCCGGCCGGATCTGCGAGATCGGCAGCGGCCGTGAGGTGCTCAACAGCCCGGCGCACCCGTACACGCGGGCGCTCGTCGTGAGCGTCCCGGCCGTCCGCAGCAAGACGGCCATCGCCGAGCCGCTGCCCGGCAGCCCGGCCAGCCCGGCCGAGCGCCCTAGCGGCTGCCCGTTCCACCCGCGCTGTGCCAAGGCCCAGGACAGGTGCGCGAACGAGGTGCCCAGGATGCGCCAGGTCGCCGCGGGCCGGCAGGTCGCCTGTCACTTCCCGGAGGAGACGTGAGCGCATCGCCCCTGGTCGAGGTCAGCGACCTCGTGGTCAACTTCCACAGCCGCAGGGAGCGCAGGGCCGGCAAGCCGAACGCCGTGGACGGCGTCTCCTTCGCCCTGCGTCCGGACGAGACCCTGGCGATCGTCGGGGAGTCGGGCTCCGGGAAGACCACGGCCGCCCGCTGCGTCGTCGGGCTGCAGGCCCCTCAGGCAGGCGTGATCCGGTTCGACGGGGCCGCTATCGGCCCGGTGTCGAAGCGGTCGCCGGCCACCCGGCGGGCGATCCAGATGGTCTTCCAGGACCCCGCCGCCTCGCTCAACCCCAGGATGACCGTCAGGGCGATCATCTCCGAGACCTGGCGGACCCACCCCTCGGTCGCGCCCGAGGGCCGGACCTGGGAGGCCGCGATCGACGAGCTCCTCGGGGACGTCGGCCTGGATCCCGGCGTCGCCGACCGGCGGGCCGCGGCCCTGTCGGGCGGGCAGTGCCAGCGGGTCAGCATCGCCCGCGCGCTCGCCCTGCGGCCCCGGCTGCTGGTCTGCGACGAGGCCGTCTCCGCGCTCGACGTGTCGGTGCAGTCGCAGATCCTGCGGCTGCTGGCCGGCCTGCGCGCGGCCCGCGGGCTGGCCATCCTCTTCATCACCCACGACCTCGGCGTGGTCAGGCAGATCGCCGACCGGGTGGCGGTCATGCACCGGGGCAGCCTGGTCGAGACCGCGACGGCCGACGACCTGTTCGAGCGGCCCGGCCATCCGTACACGAAGACACTGCTCGAAGCCGCCCTCGACCTAGAGGGCGCCTGAAACACATATGCGATCAGGGGGAACACGGTGGAATCGCGGATCAGTGACGCGGACCTCGCCATCATCGGCGGCGGCGTCGGTGGAGTCGCCGCCGCGCTGGCGGCGCTCCGGCACGGGCTGCGGGTGGTGCTGACCGAGGAAGGCGACCGGATCGGCGGGCAGTTCACCAGCCAGGGGGTGCCTCCTGACGAGCACAGGTGGATCGAGCAGTTCGGCTGCACCGCCTCCTACCGCCGCTACCGGAACGCGGTCCGCGATCACTACCGGACCTGGTACCCCCTCACGGTGGCGGCCAGGAACGAGCCCTACCTGAATCCCGGGCTGGGCCGGGTCGGCGCGCTGTGCCACGAGCCGCGGGTCAGCGGGGCGGTGCTGCGCGCGCTGGTCGATCCCTACCTGAGCAGCGGCCGGCTGCGCATCCTGCTCAACGCACGACCGGTGGCCGCCGAGACCGACGGCGACCGGATCACCGGCGTGACGGTGCGGCGCGCGGACGACGATCTGGTGCATCTCGTGGCTCCGTACTATCTGGACGCCACCGAGCTCGGCGACCTGCTGCCGCTGGCGGGGGTGGAACACGTGACCGGGTTCGAGTCCCGGCACGAGACGGGGGAGCCGAGCGCGCCCGAGGTGGCGCAGCCCGGCAACATGCAGGCCTTCTCCTGGGTGTTCGCGATCGATCACCGGGAGGGCGAGGACCACGTCATCGACCGGCCGGCCGACTACGACCACTGGCGCGCCTACCGCCCGGACTACTGGCCGGGCACGCAGATCGGGCTGACCGCGCCGGACCCGCGCACGCGGGAGCCGTTGACGCGGACGTTCACCCCCAACCTCACGTCCGGCCCCGTGCTCGCCGACCAGAGCCAGGACCCAGGGGACCGGGAGCTGTGGGAGTTCCGCCGGGCCGTCGCCCGCGAGCTGTACGAGCCCGGCTTCGTGACCAGTGACGTGACCCTGGTGAACTGGCCCATGATCGACTACGTGGAGGGGCCGATCATCGGGGTGAGCGAGCAGGACAAGGCCCGCCACCTCGCCGGCGCGCGGGAGCTGTCGGAAAGCATGCTCTACTGGCTGCAGACCGAGGCTCCCCGGCCGGACGGCGGCCGTGGCTGGCCGGGCCTGCGGCTGCGGCCGGACGTCATGGACACGCCCGACGGCTTCGCCGCCGCGCCGTACATCCGCGAGTCCCGCCGGATCAGGGCCGAGTACACGGTGGTCGAACAGGACGTCTCCCTCGCCGTACGGGGTGACGCGGGCGCGGCTGCGTACGACGACACGGTCGGGATCGGCATGTACCGGATCGACCTGCACCCCTCGACGGGCGGAGACAACTACATCGACGTCCCCAGCAGCCCGTTCCAGATCCCGCTCGGGGCGCTCCTGCCCGTACGCGTGCGCAATCTGCTGCCGGCCGGGAAGAACATCGGCAGCACCCACATCACCAACGGCTGCTACCGGCTGCACCCGGTCGAGTGGAACATCGGGGAGGCCGCCGCCTCGCTGGTGGCCTACTGCCTGGGGGAGACGGTGGAGCCGCACGACGTCCGGCGCAAGGACGGGCATCTGCGGGCGTTCCAGAGCGCGTTGAAGGCCGACGGCGTCGAGCTCGCCTGGCCGGAGATCAGGGGGTACTGATGTTCGTCTCCGATGTGATCGTTCCCGCCGTGACCCCGATCGGGGCGGACGGCCGTCCCGACCTCGCGGCCGGCACTCGCTACTTCGGCGCGCTCGCCGCCTCGGGCGTCGAGAAGATCATGCTGCTCGGCACCAACGGCGAGGGGCCGCTGCACCAGACGACCGAGATCGGCCCGTTCCTGCGCGAAGCCGTCGCCCACTGGCGCGGGCTCGTTCCAGGCGGCGTCGTCATCGTCAACGTCTCCGCCGCCGGCACCCGCGAATCGCTCGCGCGGGCCGAGGTCGCCGCCGAGGCCGGCTGTGACGCGGTCGCGCTCAGCCCGCCCTGTTACTTCCGCCATGACGAGCGGGACATCGTCGAGCACTACCGGGCGAGCCGGGCGGCGGCCGTGCCGGTGATCGCGTACAACATCCCCCGGTACGCGGCGCCGTTCTCGGCGGGCCCGATCGCCTCCGTCGGCGACATGGAGCACGTCGTGGGCATCAAGGACAGTTCCGGCGATCCGGACATCCTGCGCCGGTGGCTCGACGTCAAGCGCGATCGGCCGGACTTCGGGGTGAACCAGGGAGCCGAAGGCGCGCTGCTCGACGCGCTGGCCGCCGGCGCCGACGGGATCACGCCGGGCATCGCCAACCTCGCCCCGCGCGTCGCCCTGGAGCTGGTCGCCGCGTACCGGGCCGGCGACCTGGAGCGGGCCGCCCTGGCCCAGAAACGGATCGATCGGCTGCTCCCCGTGCACCGGATCCGCCCGGGAGTCCCGGTCGTCAAGGCGGCGCTGGCCCTGCGCGGTCTGTGCTCCGCCGCGGTCGCACCGCCGCTGCGGACGCTGAACGACGGAGAGCTGACGGCGCTGCGCGACTTCCTGGCGGGATTCGAGCCGGAACTGATCGGAGCCGCCGATGACTGACGCCGAGTGGTGGCGCCGCGCGGTCATCTATCAGATCTACATCCGCTCCTTCGCCGACGGCGACGGCGATGGGATCGGGGACATCGCCGGGATCCGCGCCCGCCTGGGCTATCTGGCCGGGCTCGGCGTGGACGCCCTGTGGATCACGCCCTGGTACGAGTCGCCGAACAACGACGGCGGCTACGACATCTCCGACTACCGGGCCATCGCCCCCGAGTATGGCGACGTACGCGCGGCCGAGCAGCTGATCGCCGAGGCGCACCGGCACGGCCTGCGGGTGATCCTCGACATCGTGCCCAACCACACCTCCACCGAGCACCCCTGGTTCCAGGCCGCGCTCGCCGCCCCGCCGGGCTCCCCGGAACGCGCCAGGTACCACTTCGCGGACGGCCCCGCCGAGGGGGTCAGGCCCAACGACTGGCGCAGCACGTTCGGCGGCCCGGCCTGGACCCGGGTGCCCGACGGTCAGTGGTATCTGCACCTGTTCGACCCCACCCAGGCCGACCTCAACTGGTCGAATCCAGACGTCCGGGCGGAGTTCCTGGACCTGCTGCGCTTCTGGTTCGACCGGGGCGTGGACGGGTTCCGCATCGACGTGGCCACCGGCCTGGTCAAGCACCCCGGCTATCCCGACCTGGGCTACCGGGAGGAGGACCTGCTCGTCCTGACCGACGTGCCGGACCACCCGCACCGCGACCGCGACGAGGTGCACGAGATCTACCGGGACTGGCGCGCGGTGGCCGACGCGTACGACCCGCCGCGGATCTTCGTGGCCGAGGCGTGGGTGGCCGATCCGGAACGGCTGGCTCGTTACGTGGCGCCGGCCCAGCTCCACACCGCGTTCAACTTCCCCTTCCTGCAGTCCGCGTGGGACGCCGGCGACCTGTTCAAGGTGATCGACGCCACCCTCGGGACGATGTCCCTGTCCGGCGCGCCGCCGACCTGGGTGCTGTCCAATCACGACGTCGAACGTACGGTGACCCGGTACGGTCGCGCCGACACCCGCAAGCACCAGGGGAGGTCCGGCCACGAGCTGGGCCCGGTGGACGAGGACCTGGGCCGCCGCCGGGCCAGGGCCGCGCTGCTGCTGATGCTGGCGCTGCCCGGCGTCGCCTACCTCTACCAGGGCGAGGAGCTGGGCCTGCCCGACTACCTGGACATCCCCGACGACCGGCTCCGCGACCCGATCTGGACGCGTTCCGGCGGGCGGCGCCGGGGCCGAGACGGTTGCCGGATCCCGCTGCCCTGGACGCCGGAGCCGGACGGCGCCGGATTCGGCGCCGCGGACCCGTGGCTGCCGCAGCCTCCCGGCTGGGGGCGGCTCTCGGCGGCCGTCCAGATCGACGACCCGGGCTCCACCTACAACCTCGTGGCGCGGGCGCTGCGGATCCGGCGGGAGCTGGATCTTCCGCAGGAGCTCGAATGGGCCGGCCGGGGCGGCTCCGTGCTGCGTTTCCGGCGCGGGCCGGGCTTCGAGTGCGTGGTCACCTTCGGCTCCGCCGAGGTGCCGCTGCCCGAGGGTGCGGTGACCCTGCTGCGCAGCGACACCCGTGCCTCGGGCGACCCGCTCGGCCCGGACACGGCTGCCTGGCTGCGGATGCGGGACGACCGTACGACATGAGACGGCCTGACGCGAGAAAGCCCGACACGAGCCCGGCCATGAGACCGCGCACCATGAAGCAGCCCAACATCGTGCTGATCCTCGCCGACGACCTGGGCTACTCCGACCTCGGCTGTTACGGCGGCGAGATCCGCACGCCGAACCTCGACCGGCTCGGACGGTCAGGGGTGCGGCTGACGCAGTTCGCCAACACGGCCCGGTGCAGCCCGTCGCGCGCGTCCCTGCTGACCGGGCTGCACCCGCACCAGACCGGCATCGGCGTGCTGGCCGGCAACGGCACGCCAGGAGGGTACCCGGGCAGCCTCGACGACCGCTGCGTCACCGTGGCCGAGGTGCTCGCCGACGCCGGGTACGCCACCGGCATGTCGGGCAAATGGCACCTGAGCGGGCCTTTATGGGAGCCGCACGAATCCTGGCCGACCCGGCGCGGATTCGCCGACTTCTTCGGCACGCTCAGCGGGTGCGGCAGCTACTACGATCCGGCGACCCTGTTCCGGGGCGAGACGGACGCGAGCGCCGAGACCCGCGACCCGGACTTCTTCTACACCGACGCGATCACCGAGCACGCGGTGGAGTTCATCCGCGGGCAGGCCGCCGCCGCCCGCCCGTTCCTCTCCTACGTCGCCTACACCGCGCCGCACTGGCCGCTGCACGCGCCCGAGGAGGACGTCGCCGGGTACGACGGCGTCTACGCCGCGGGCTGGGACGAGCTGCGCGCCCGCCGCCTCGACCGGCTGCGCGCGGAGGGGCTGCTCGGGGCCGAGTCGGCGCTGTCCGGGCGCGATCCGGCGCAGCCGCCCTGGGCGGTGGTGCCGGACCAGGCGTGGGAGGCGCGCCGCATGCAGGTGTACGCGGCCCAGGTGGAGCGGATGGACCGGGGCGTCGGCCGGATCCTCGACCAACTCGCGGCCTCCGGCGTGCTGGAGGACACCCTGGTGGTGTTCCTGTCGGACAACGGCGGCTGCGCCGAGATCCTGCCGCTCGGCGACCCCGAGGAGTTCCGCGCCAAACGGCACATCGTGCCCGCGCGCACCCGCGACGGCGGCGAAATGCGCGTCGGCAACCTCCCCGACGTCGATCCAGGGCCGGAGCACACCTACGCGAGTTACGGTCCCGCGTGGGCCAACCTGTCCAACACCCCGTTCCGCTTCTACAAGCGGTGGGTCCACGAGGGCGGCATCGCGACCCCGTTCATCGTGCACTGGCCGGCGGGCGACCTGGCCGGGGGCCGGATCGTGCGGACGCCGTTCCAGCTCACCGACGTGCTGCCCACCCTGCTCGACGCCACCGGCGTCGCCTACCCGGCGCGACGCCGGGGGCGGGCGGTGCCGCCCCCGGAGGGGCGTTCCATGCTGCCCGCCCTGCGCGGGGCGCCGGTCCCCGACGCGTGGCTGTTCTGGGAGCACCTGGGCAACGCCGCCGTCCGCCGGGGGCGGTGGAAACTGGTCCGCGAGCACGCCGCGCCGTGGGAGCTCTACGACCTGGACGCCGACCGCTCCGAGCTGACCGACCTGGCCGGCCGGCACCCCGCCCTCGTCAGCGAGCTGGCCGGCGCGTACCGGCGGTGGGCGGAGCGGGTCGGCGTCCTGGCGAGGTCGTGAACGGGTCAGCTGCGGTAGCCGGGGGTGAACTCGACCGGCAGTGACTCCAGGCTGCGCATCTGGATGGACGAGCGCCACTCCAGCGACGACTGCGGCACCGCGAGCACCACGTCGGGCAGCCGGTCGAGCAGGGTCTCCACCGCGATGTGGGCGATGATCTCGGCGATCTCCGGCGCGGGATGCGGGCAGCCGTGCGCGCCGTACCCGAACGACATGTGCGCGTGGTTGCCCACGGAGCCCTCGTGGAAGTCGGGGCGCACCTTCGGGTCGAGGTTGGCCGCGGCCAGGCCGGAGACGAGCAGGTCGCCGGCCTTGATGCGGCGGCCCCCGACCTGGGTGTCCATGATCGGCCAGCGGCCGATGGCGATCTGTCCAGGGGCCTCCTTCCACAGCACCTCGTTCAGCGCCTGGCCGACGCTGCGCCGCCCGCCCGAGAGCGTCATGGCGAAGCGGTCGTCGGTCAGCATGAGCTGCAGGGTGTTGCCGATCCACGTGGCCGTCGGGTCGTGGCCCGCGGTCATGGTCAGCAGCAGGTCCTGAATGAGCTCCTCGTCGGTGAGGTTCGCCGGGTGGGCGAGCAGCCGGGAGGGCAGGTCGGGCCCGGGGTGGTTGCGCTTGAGTTCGAGCAGGTTGGTCATGATGGCCTGGACCCGGCCGTAGGCCTCCATGGCGGCCGGGCCGCCGTTCAGCGTGGTGGCGACCTCGCCGACCAGGGCGCGGGTGTCGGAGTCCGGCAGGCCCAGCATGGAGCCGAGGACGAGCAGCGGGATCGGGTTGGCGTACTGCGCCATCAGGTCGGCCCGGCCCGAGCCGATGAACGTGTTGATCAGCCCCTCGGTGACCCGCTCGCAGTTGGCGCGCAGCTCGAACTGGTCGGCCGCGGCCAGCGCCTCGCTGACCGCGCCCGCCCGGCGTTCGTGGGCCTCGCCGATCTCGAACAACATCGACGGCTGGTAGCCGACGTACGCCATCAGCGGCCAGTCGGGCGGGATGTTGTCCCACTGGTTCCAGTAGCGGGAGTCACGGACGAACAGCTTCGGATTGCTGAGCACGTACCGCAGCTCGCGGTAGCCGAGCACCAGCCAGCCCGGGACGTCGCCTTCCAGCAGGATCGGCACCACGGGCCCATGCCGGCGCATCTCGTCGAAGGCGGCGGCCGGGTTCTGGTGGTAGGCCCGGCCGTACATGGGGAAGGCGCCCTCGAACGCGTTCTGGTCCGGCCCTTCCGCTGGGTTGGCGAACCAGGAGGATTGCGTGAAGTCAGTCATGAGGTCACCTACCGGGCGGAAGACAGAGCGTAGAGATGGTTGACGAGCGTGATCAGCACGGACTTGCTGGAGTCGCGCTGCCGCGCGTCACACGAGACCAGCGGCACGTCCGGGGACAGGTCGAGCGCCTCGCGGATCTGGTCGAGGGTGTGCGTGCTCTCGCCGAACCGGTTGTGGGCCACGACGAACGGCATGCGGTGGTGTTCGAGCCGGTCGATGGCGTACCAGGAGTCGGCCAGGCGCCGCGTGTCCACCAGGACCACGGCGCCGAGCGTGCCGGTGAACAGGCGGTCCCACAGGAACCAGAAACGTTCCTGGCCGGGCGCGCCGAAGAGGTAGAGCACCATCTCCGGATTGAGGCTGATCCGGCCGAAGTCGAACGCGACCGTGGTGGTGGACTTCCACTCCACGCCGCGCGGGTCGTCGATCTCCACGCCGGCCCTGGTCAAGGTCTCCTCGGTGCTCAGCGGGCGGATCTCGCTGACCGACCTGACCATGGTGGTCTTTCCCACGCCGAACCCGCCGACGATGACGATCTTGAGTCCGGTGGTCGCGGAACTGGCCAGTGGAGTTCGCGCGGCCACATCAGAGATTTTCGAGTCCAACGAGCACCTGTCTGAGAACGTCGGGGTCGGGCAGACGCGACTCGGCCGGCGCCGGACGCGGGTTCCTGGCGGTGATGCGTCCCATGTCGAGCAGGTCGCAGAGCAGGATGCGGACCACGCTGACCGGCAGCCGCAGCTCGGACGCGATCTCCACGACCGCCGTCGGACTCGTGCACATCCGCAGGATCCGGACATGCTCGGACTGCATGCCTGGAGTGGGGTCGCACTCGCTCACGATGAGCGTGACCAGGTCGAGGCCGTCGTCGGCCACGTAGCTGCGCCCGCCGGTCACCATGTAGAGGCGGTCCGGGTTCTCGTCCTCCAGGCGCGGGGCCATCAGCTTCGGCTGCTCGTCTGTGGCGCACGAGGTGGCGCGGTCAGGTGTTCGCCGATCTGCTCCACCAGCTCGTTCATGTTGTGGCCGATGACGCCGGGGTCAGCCTCGTCACCGGCCACCACGGCCAGGTGCGCGCCCTCTCCCGCCTCCACGATGAACAGTAAGCCGCCGTGGAACTCGGTCATCGACTGGCGCAGGCCGCCGGTGCCGTCGCCGAACTCGATCGAGGCGCCGTACGACAGGCTCTGGATCCCGGAGGCGATCGCGGCGAGCTGGTCGGCGCGGTCCACGGACAGCGCGGCGGTGTGGGAGAGCCGCAGGCCGTCTCTCGACAGCACCACGGCGTACCTGGCCTGCGGAGTCCTCTCCAGGAGGTTCTCGAGCAGCCAGGCGAGTTCCTGGTCCGAAGTTCTCATCGAGTCTCTTCCTCACCCATCTGTCGTGCTTCGCTCGCCTGACTCTGCCGTGCCTTGCCGGCCTGGTGGAAGGCGCTGAACTTGCTGCCGGCGTCCGACGGCGCCCGCCGCGGCTCCTGCGCGGGGGCCGGGCGGGACGGCGTCTGCGCGGACGAGGCGGCCGCGAACGTCTGCCCGCGGCGGCGGCGCGGCAGGCCGTGCAGCTCCCCGTCCGGCTCGGGGGACACCTGCGCGGGGACCTCCTGCCTGGCTGTGACCTGCTTGTCCGGGACCTGCGTGGCCGGGACCTGCGTGGCCGGGACCTGCGTGGCCCCGGCGGGCCGTGCCTGCGCCGGCACCGGGGCCGGCACGTTCTGGCTGATGAGCTGCTGCGGGATCATGACCACCAGCCCGGTGCCGCCACGGGAGGACGGGCGGAAGGAGACGGTGAGCCCGTGCTTGCGGGCCAGGCAGCCGACGACCGCGAGGCCGAGCCGCGAGCCGGACAGCGTGGTGAAGTCCAGCGGTTCGGCCGAGACGGCCCGCTCCGCCCTGGCCAGCGCGGACGGGCTCATCACCAGGCCGCAGTCCTCGATCGTGACCACGATGCCCGCGGTGACCTCCTCCACGTAGACGTGGACCTCTTCGGTCGGCGGGGAGAAGCTGGTGGCGTTGTCCATCAGCTCGGCGAGGGCGTGCATGACGCCCTCGGCGGCGTGCCCGGCGATGGCGAACGTGCTGGTGGAGTGGACCCGGACCCGCTGGTAGGCGCTGATCCGGCCGATCGCCCCGCGCAGGATGCTCTCCATCACGATCGGCTTGGTCCAGCGCCGTCCCGAGCGCGCCCCGGTCAGGACGGCGATGCTGTCGGCGAGCCGTCCGGCCTGGGCGGTCGTGTGGTCCAGCTTGAGCAGGTCGCCGAGCGTGATCTGGTCGTGCCGGTCCTCCATCTCGCGCAGGTCGGCCAGCATGCTGGTGGCCAGGGCCTGTACCCGGCCGGCGGCGCTGGCGCAGGCGGAGGTCGTGGCGGCGCGGACGCGTCCCTCCCTGCTCACCTCGCTGACGAACGAGCGCAGGATCTGCTGCTGCGCCTTGTTCGCCGGACGGTGGATCCTGGCGAGGACGGACTCGGCCGACATCCCCGTGCGGATGAGCTGCACCGTTTCGGGGAGCGTCTCGGCGGCGAGTCTGGTGAGTTCGGCGTCTCCGAGGGCCATCCTGCCTCTGAGCTGCTGGATCTGCCGTCTGTTGGAGGCCGCGAACGTGATCGCGGCGCAGACCAGGACGGCCGCGACGCCGAGGGCCCAGGCCAGGTGGCCGCGCGAGGAGGTCGGGGCGGTGAGGACTGCCGTCAGCGACGCGGCCCCCATGACGGCGGCGGTGATAGCCAGGACGACCAGGGGATCACCCAGCCGCGGATGTGCCGCGCGATGGCGAGTACGTACCGATGCTGACATCTTGAGTTCCTCGTCGGCGAGTGGATCACGGTCACCGCGAACCCGACGGGGCCGAACGCGTAGCGACGACCGGTTCCCGACCTCCATGATCGCGGGGCGAGTGACATGGGATCTTACGACATTTCACTCCATGTGGTCATCAGGTTGCAGATTTCTCGACATATTGATCAACGCGAAGTACGGTGCCCCTTTCTGTCCTTCGGAACAATCTTGGAGTCGCTCGCAAATGGCAGGTTCTCTCCTTGACGGCAGAGCGGCACTGATCACGGGCGCGGCCTCGGGCATCGGCGCCGCGACGGCTCTGGTGTTCGCGCGGCACGGGGCCAGGGTCGTGGTCGCCGACATCAACGAGGAAGGCGGCAGGCGTACGGTCGCCGAGGTCGAGGCGATCGGCGGCGAGGCCGCCTTCGTCTGGGCGGACGTACGGAGCTCCGACGCCGTCAGGGACATGGTCGCCTTCACCGTGGAGCGCTTCGGCCGCCTGGACTGCGCGGTCAACAACGCCGGCGTGGACACCGCGGGCGACGGCCGGTTCCACGAGGTGAGCGAGGAGTCCTTCGACGCCTCGTTCGAGGTCAACCTCAAGGGCGTCTGGTGGTGCATGAAGCACGAGCTGGCCCAGATGGTGGCGCAGGGCTCGGGCTCCATCGTCAACGTGGCCTCGGTGGCCGGGCTGGTGGGCATCGAGGCGCCGTTCGTGTCGCCGTACATCGCGGCCAAGCACGGCGTCGTGGGGCTGACCAAGGCGGCCGCCCTGGAGTACGCCACCTCGGGCATCAGGGTGAACGCCGTGTGTCCTGGCGCGGTGCGTACGCAGATGGTGGACGACCTGATCGAGCAGGGCATCATGACGCTGGAGCAGACGGCGGCCTACCACCCGGTCGGCCGCTACGCGAACCCGCCGGAGATCGGCGAGGCGATCGCCTGGCTCAGCTCCGGCGCCGCGTCGTTCGTCACCGGCCTGCCGATGGCGGTGGACGGCGCCATGACGGCCCGCTGAATCGGTCGGGGGGCGGTGATTTCTCCGTTCGCCGCCCCATCGGCGCGAAGGATTTCCTTGTGTACGACATTTCCGAATAAAGCCCCGAAAAGGGATTCTTGGCGGGTAATACTCCGTTTTCCGGCGAAGAGTGCCAGTCGCATGGTGAGCCCCCAAGGCGACATCAAGCCGACGACGCCGCTAGGGTGGCCGCGATCACCTGAAAGGATCACTCCATGCTGCGCATCGTTCGGCGTTCCGTCCTCACCAGCGCGCTCGCGATGGGGGTCGCTCTGGCCGCCATCGGGCTCGCTCCCGCCTCCGCCTCGGCGACGCCGCCGTACGCGCTCGTCAAGTTCTCCTTCAACTGTTCGCGCGTGGGCCCGGTGACGGTCACCGTCAAGGGGCCGGGCGTCGCGGGCTCCGCGCGTAGAGTGACGGGCACCAGCTACTTCCGCGGCCGGCCCGGCCTCTTCAAGATCGAGCGCCTGGCCAACGGCCGGATCGCGCCGAAGAAGAAGTACTTCAGGATCACGAACTCCTCCACCCGCCGGATCCCGGTCTGCTCCACCAAGTGGTGACGCCAGGGTTGATCGGCTCTGGCTTGTAGATCGTTTTTGACGTACAAACCCCATATGAGATCGTTTGTACGTCGTACGCGCCTGCTGTCCGTTACCGGAGCGGTCGTGGCGGTCCTCGCCTCCTCGGCGGCGCCCGCCGCCGCTTCGGACGGGAGCGGCTTGACCCTCACCGTGCTGTCGTCCCGCCCGCAGGCCGTGTCCGCGCACGACGCTCTCATCCGCCTGGAGCTCCCGCGAGGGGTCCCCGCGGCGAAGGTGCGGGTGAAACGTGACGGCACGGACGTGACAGGAAGCTTCGTGCGCGCCGGTGCTGGGCTCGAAGGGCTGGTCGCCGGCCTGCGTACCGGGCGCAACGTGCTCACCGCGACGGCGCCGGGCGCCCGATCGGCCCGGCTCGTCCTCGACGACCACCCGGTCACCGGACCGGTCTTCTCGGGCCCGCACGAGCAGCCGTTCATCTGCGACACGGCGGCCTTCACCACCGTCACCGGCGGCAAACTCGGCCCGCCTGCGGACTCGGACTGCTCGGTCGCCACCCGGGTCGACCACGTCTACCGCACCACAGCCGGGAAGTTCGCGCCGTTACCCGCGAACGAGACCCGCCCCGCCGACCTCGCCTGGACGACGACGAGCACCGGTCAGCGGGTGCCGTACATCGTGCGGGTGGAGACCGGCACGATCAACCGGGCCGTCTATGAGCTGTCGATGCTGGCCGACCCCGCCGCCGAGCCGCCGGACCCGTGGCGGCGCTCGCCCGGCTGGAACGGCCGGCTGATCTACACCTTCGGCGGCGGCTGCACCGGCGGATGGTACGTCCAGGGCCGCAACACCGGCTCCGTCATGGACGACCGGATGCTCCGCCAGGGGTACGCGGTGGCGTCGTCGTCGCTCAACGTCTTCGGCAACAACTGCAACGACCTGCTGGCCGCCGAGTCGGCGAGCATGGTCAAGGAACGCTTCGTCGAGGCGTACGGGGCGCCGGCGTTCACGATCGGGTGGGGGTGCTCGGGCGGGTCGTACCAGACGCACCAGATCGGCGACAACTACCCCGGCCTGCTCGACGGCATCGTCTCGGGATGCAGCTTCCCCGAGGTCGGCTTCGCCACCGTCAACGCGATCACCGACGCGCGCCTGCTCAACCACTACTTCCGTGAGGTCGCGCCCGGCGCCTTCAGCCAGGAGCAGCAGCAGGCGATCTCCGGCTTCGGCCGGTGGGAGAGCATCGCGAACCTCGCCGCGGGCGGCGGCCGGATCGACCCGCGCATCTTCTGCCCCGGCCAGCTTCCGGCGCCGCTCCGCTATCACCCGGAGACCAATCCGACCGGCGCCCGATGCGACGTCTACGACCACACCGTGAACGTCTACGGCCGCGACCCGCGCACCGGCTTCGCCCGGCGGCCCCTGGACAACACCGGCATCCAGTACGGGCTCGGCTCACTGCGCGACAAGACGATCACCGTCGACCAGTTCCTCGACCTCAACGAGGGGATCGGCGGCTTCGACGCCGACGCCAACCACGTACCGGAGCGCACCCGGGCCGACCTGGCCGCGACGCGGGCGGCGTACCGGAGCGGGCGGCTGCTCAACGCGGGCGCCGGCCTGGCGAGCATGCCGATGATCGACTACCGCGCCTACACCGACGACGCGCCGGGCGGCGACATCCACATGCGCTTCCACTCCTTCGCCACCCGCGAACGGCTGCTGAAGGCGAACGGCACGTACGCCAACCAGGTCATGCTCGTCGAGGACAACCGCTACGGCGGCTTCTCACTGTCGAGCCCCGTCCTCATGGAGGCGCTGACCCGGATGGACCAGTGGCTCACCGCCATCGCCGCCGACCACCGCCCCGGCCCCAAGGCGGTCCGGAACAAACCCCAGGACCTCACGGACGCCTGCTGGACCCGCGACGCCACCCCTCGCAAGATCGCCGAACCCCAGGTGGCCGGCAGCGGCACGACGACCTGCAACACGCTGTACCCGGTGTGGACCTCACCGCGCCTCGTCGCAGGCAGCCCGATGGCGGGCGACATCGTCAAATGCCACCTCCGCCCCCTCGACCCCACCGCCTACGGCACTCCGCTGACCCAGCCCCAGCTCGACCGCTTGAGGCGCATCTTCCCGCAGGGCGTCTGCGACTGGTCCAAACCCGGCATCCAGCAACAACCCCTCGCCGGCACCTGGCAGTCGTTCTGACAACTCAGCCGGCGGGTGCGGGCTGAAAGCCGCCGCTCCTTGAGCGGCCCCGTTCAGCCGGCGGCGGGTCCTTCGAGTGGGACGACGCGGCTCAGCAACCCCGCGAGCTGCCGCAGTTCGCTGTCCGACAGCACCCCCAGCGGGGTCTTCTCCAGCGTCGTCCTGAGCAGCTCTGCCCGGACCTCGCGGCCCTTGGCGGTCATGACCAGGACGCGGGAGCGGCGGTCGGACGGGTCCACGGCGCGTTCCACCAGGCCCCGTTCGGTGAGCTGGTTGGTGATGAAGGTCAGGTTGGGGGCGTTGCAGTAGAGCCGCTCGGCCATCACCTTCATGGACGGCGGCGGTTCGTCCGGGTCGATGGCCCACAGCGCCTGGAACGTGGCCGGCGTCAGCCGGTGGCCGGCCAACGCCTCCATGATCAGCGCGTTGGTCCGCATCCAGATCTCGTACGTCGCCGTGACCGCTGCGGTGAGCTCGTGCCCGGACATGCCGCCATCCTACGACGTTTCGAGTATCGAAGTATCGTGCTAGCGTTTTGCTTCGAGACTCGAAACAATGGAGGATCGGATGAGAGACGACGACTATCGAGGCGTCACCGCGCTCGTCACCGGCGCGTCCAAGGGGCTGGGGCGGGCGTACGCGCTGGAGCTGGCCCGCAGGGGCGCGCGGGTGATCCTGCTGGCCCGCTCGGAAGCGGACCTGCGCGAGCTCGCCACCCGGATCGACGAGGCGCACGGCGGGCCGGGCACCGAGGTGATCGTCGGCGACCTCACCGCCCAGGACGGTCCCGAGCGGATCGTACGGGAGCTGCACGACCGCGGCCTGACCGTGGACCTGCTGCTCAACAACGCCGGCATGGGCAGCGCGGGCCCGTTCCTCAGCCGCCCGCTCCAGCCGCAGCTGAGCTCCGTCAGCCTGAACGTCAGCGGCCTGCTCGCGCTGACCCACGTGATCGGGGCCGAACTGGTCGCCCGCGGCTCCGGCGGCATCATCAACGTGTCGTCCACCGCGGCCTTCCAGCCCCTGCCCTACCAGGCCAGCTACGCCGCGACCAAGGCGTTCGTGCTCTCCTTCAGCGAGGCGCTGGCCGAAGAGCTGCGCGGCACCGGGGTGCACGTCATGGCCGCGCACCCCGGCGCGATCGCGACCGGCTTCTTCGACGGCACCTCCGCCACGATCGACCCCCGGGTGGCCGACACGCCGGAGGCCATCGCGGCCCGTACGCTGGACGACTACGCCAGGCGGCGCGCGGTGTCCTACCCGGGCCGGGCCGTGACCCGGGCCATGACCTGGCCCGCGCGGCTGCTGCCACGCACCGCCGTGGTACGGATCGCCGCCGCGTTCAACCGCCGCCTGCGCCTGCACGAAACCGTCGACCTCACCTGAACGGCCGCTCACAGCAGACGGCGCCCAACAGGCCGCTTATGGCTGACGGGCTGCTAACGGCCGACTGGCTGCTCACGGTGCGACCGGCTGCTCACGATGCGACGGGCCTCGTCCTGCGGGTGGCGATCAGCAGGACGATCAGCGCGTACGCGCAGAGCAGGGCGAGCCCGGCCGGCCAGGGCAGCGGGAAATACCCGGCCGACGGCGCGTAGTGCTGCGTCACCTGCGGATACTCCACCAACGTCTGCTTGACCGCGAACCCGGCCGCCGGCGTGAGCCGCAGCAGCCAGTCGGAGACCGTGTCGGGCAGCAGCGGGAATGCCGTGACCACGTACGGCAGGGCGATCAGCGACACGCCGGCGACGATCGCCGTCCACCCGCGGCGGAGGAGCACGCCGAGTCCGTACGCGACGACGGCGCAGAGGGCGAGCACCGCCGCGAGACCGGCGATCACCCGGACCCCGGTCGGCACCGGCAGCGGCGGCACCACGATGCCGTTGCCCTTCATGATCTCCAGCCCCACCGGCAGGACGACGCCGACCGCGACCAGCCCGGTGACGAAGACGGCCCCCGCGACGACGAGCGCCCGAGCGGCGATCACCCGCCGGTACACCGCTGTGCCGGCCGTGCGGGTGCCGTCACCGGTCGGCGAGTCGCCCGTGCGGGCGCTGGAGCCGGCCACCGCACCGGCTGTGCGGGCACCGTAGCGGGCGGTCGTGATCACCAAGACGATCAGGGCGATCGGCAGGCCGGGCAGCGTGTTCTCGACGGCCCGCGTCCCCTCCTCACTGACCGGCCCGATGTCCCCGGTGCCGCTGACCGTGATGACGCCGTCCTTCACCACGGCCCCCGACGCGTTGTGGAGTTTCTCCCAGTCGGTGTGGTTCATCGCGCCGACCGGCTCGCTGTCCCACCCGCCAGCGCCGCCCTTGACGGTGACGTGGTCGAAGACGCCCACGGCCTGGGTGAACCTGACCTCCTCGATCGCCCCGCCGAGGCCGGTCTCGCGCAGAGTGAGGTCGCCGGGCGAGGTGGCGAAGAGGCCGACCCGCACGGTGTCCGGCAGCCCGTCGAGCGTCGCGGTCGCGACGGTGCGCCACCGGCTGCCGTCGGCCGACTCGGCGCCGGTGATCACGTCGCCGGAACGGGTCAGCCGCAGCCAGCGTGGGGAGCGCGCCGAGACGCCGCCGGGGCCGCCGGCGACGTCGTACCGGTAGTCGTGCTGGAAGCGCACGCCGTGATGGCCGGTCATCATCAGCGCCGCGTACCGCGAGCCCTGCCGCGTGCCGTCCTTGACGATGATCCCGGCCTTCGCCCACGGCACCAGCCCGGACACGATCCGGTCGTGTTTCGGCGGCGGATACGTGATCGTCCCCGTCATCGAGGTCATCCGTACGGTGATCGAGCCCTCGCGGCCCAGGTCACGATGGAGGAGCCAGAACGTGTCACTGACCACGGACCCGTCGGCGGCGACGGGCACGGCCGGGCAGGGTCCCGAGCAGGACGAACGGTTGTTCAGCGCGAGCAGCAGCCCCAGCGCGACGACGGTGAGGGCCGCGCAAACCAGGGCGATCAGCCGCCCCGGGCGGCGGAACCCGGTCCATTCCCGCCGGAGCAGTTCGGTGGTCGACATGCGGTCGGTTGTACGTCCGCGCGCATAACACGGCCCGAACCGGCCCCGTCATGCTGGTGTTATGTTCGCCGGGGCATGCTGACAGCATGGTCGGGCCGCGCAGTGGGACCGTGGGCACACGGTTCACGATGATGTACGCCGTTGTGTTCCTGCTGTCGGGCGCCGGGCTGCTGGCCCTGGCCTTCCTGCTCTCCGGCGGGGGCAGCCTGAGCGAGACCGCCCCGGCGGAAGGCCCTCCGGCCCAGGGCGACGTCACCGCGGCGCACGAGCGCATCAGGGTGCTGGAGGATCAGCTGGCCGCGGTGCACACGCAGCAGTCCCGGCAACTGCTGGTCGGCTCGCTGCTCGCGCTGGTCGTGATGGCGGTCGTCTCGGTGCTGCTCGGCCGGGTGCTGGCCAGGCGCGTCCTGCGGCCGCTGCGGCTCATCACGGCCGTCACCCGGCGCATCTCCGCCGACAGCCTGGACCGCCGCCTGGCCGTCACCGGCCCGGCGGACGAGGTCAAGGACCTCGCCGACACCATCGACGAACTGCTCGGACGGCTGGAGGAGTCGTTCACCGCGCAGCGGCGGTTCGTCGCCAACGCCTCCCATGAGCTGCGTACGCCGCTGGCGACCATCCGGGCCTCGCTGGACGTCGCGGTCGCCAAGCCCGACCCGGCCCACTCGACGGTGGCGCTCGCGGCCCGCGTACGCCGGCAGCTCGACCGGCTCGACCACCTGCTCGACGGCTTCCTCGTGCTGGCCAGGGCGCAGCACGGCCCGCCGGCCGACACCGCGCGGGTCGACCTCGGCGACCTCATCGACGCCGCGCTGCGGGAGAGGTCCGCGGACGTCGGGCGCAAGGAGCTGAGCGTGGCGGTGGACGTGCCGCAGGAGACGGCGGTCGTGGGCAGCCCGGCGCTGCTGGCGCGGCTGGTGGGCAACGTCGTCGACAACGCCGTGACCCACAACGAGCCCGGCGGCTGGATCGGGATCACCGGATCCGTGGACGAGCGGGAGACGACGCTGGTCGTCGAGACCGGCGGGCCCATACTCGACCAGCGGGAGGTGGCCCGGCTGGCGCGGCCCTTCGAACGGCTGGGCGGCGAACGTACCGGCTCATCCGGCCTGGGCCTGTCGATCGTCGCCGCCGTGGCCGCCGCCCACGGGGGCCGGCTCGACCTGCTGGCCCGGCCGGAGGGCGGGCTGCGCGTCTCGATCACCCTGCCGATCACCGGAGGGCCGGTCGCTGGGGTGTTGGTCGCTGAGGGGCCGGTGGGGGCATGAGGATCCTGGTGGTCGAGGACGACGACGCCCTCGCCGAGGTCGTCGCCGAAGGGCTGCGCGACCAGGGGATGGCCGTCGACCTGGCCTACGACGGGCTCACCGCCGCCGCCAAGGCGGACCTCACCGCGTACGACGTGGTGGTCCTGGACCGCGACCTGCCAGGACTGCACGGCGACCTCCTGTGCCGGCTGCTCGTCGAGCGGGCGGAGCGGCCGATGGTGCTGATGCTGACCGCGGCCGGCGCGCCCGGCGACCGCGTCAGCGGGCTGACCCTGGGCGCGGACGATTATCTCGCCAAGCCCTTCCACTTCCCCGAGCTGATCCTGCGCATCCGCGCACTGGCCCGCCGCCGCCCGGACGCGCGCCCCCGGACGCTGCACGTGGCCGGGATCCTGCTGGACCCGG
This sequence comes from Nonomuraea sp. NPDC048882, assembly GCF_040649755.1. Lineage (NCBI taxonomy): Bacteria > Bacillati > Actinomycetota > Actinomycetes > Streptosporangiales > Streptosporangiaceae > Nonomuraea > Nonomuraea sp. NPDC048882. The sequence continues at coordinate 100,513 of NZ_JBEZGB010000002.1, read as the reverse complement.
TACGCCGCACGGTCGTCCGCGACGGGCGGCAGCTCGACCTCTCGGTGAAGGAGTTCGCCGTGCTGGAGGCACTGCTGCGGGCCAGCCCGGGCTTCCTGAGCGCGGAAACCCTGCTGGAACGGGTGTGGGACGAGAACGCCGACAGCTTCACCAACACCGTCACGGTCACGGTCGGCCGCCTGCGCCGCAAACTCGGCGACCCACCGGCCATCACGACGGCACGAGGAGTCGGCTACCGAATCGCCTGATCACCTCGCCCAGGGTTTCGAACCGGCGGTCGCGCAAAAGCATCCAACAGGGATGATGATTCGCAAACGCACCCCACGCGCCACCCCGCGGGTCGAGGTGACGCGCCTGCCCGAGGACGTCGTGGCGCTCATCGACGCCCTGGAGCCGGGTGCGGAGATCATCCTCACCCGTGACGGCGCGTCGATCGCGACGATCTCCAGCACGATCGCGGTGGTCGAGGGCGCCGTCGTCGATCGTGCGGCCTCGGACGAGACCGGCGATGAGGCGCCGCCCGACTACGACGGCGTGACGGTCGTGGTCACCGCCATGGAGCTGTCGAAGGCGGCCAGGGTCGCGCTGTCCACCCAGCTCGGAGCCGATTACGTGGTCCTCGACCTGCACGCGGCCCCGGCGACGGCCGATGTGCTGCTGGTGCCCCCTGGCAGCCCGCAGCTGATCGCGGCGCTGCGGGCGAGCTTTCAGCGGGCTCGCGTCGTCGTCGCCGAGATCGAGGATCACGAACTCGGGGTCCAGTATCACGGCCCGGTACGACGGCTGCTCGACGCCGGCGCCGACGTGTATCTCCCTCCGGCGACCGTTCCGCTGCTGGCCAGGCAGCTCGAATACACCCTGAACCAGGGACGCGAGCTCGCCGCCGGCTCCGCCGCGCCCCTGCGGCTCGCGCCTGCCCCCGAACCGGACGCCGAATGATCCCGCCCCCTGCTATTCGGGGCAGTTCCGGGGGTCGACGTTCTTGTCGGTGCCGGTGACGGTGACGTCGGCGGTGCCTTGCGGTGTGGCGGTGGCGGCCGTGCAGACGATCTGCTCGACCGCCCGCGTGGACAGCCCGCCGGCGCCGGCGGACACGGTCACCACGACGCGGCCGGCCGGGCCGGTGGTCACCGAGAACGGGCCAGCTTCGAGGGGGATGTCGGTGGTGAGGCCGCGGGCCTGTTCGGCGGCGGTCGGGCCGGCTGCCAGCAGCGCGAGCGTGTCCGTCTGGGAGAGTCGGCGGCCGGGCCGCGTCACCGGGCTGAGCTTGCCCTTCTTCACCAGGTAGAGGGTGATCGGCCGGGTCGGCGCGACGGCTCCGCTCGGCGGAGGGCCGACGGGGATGACGTCGCTCGGCCGCACGCCGCAGCCGGCCACGGCGACGAGCGACACCAGGCTTGCCGCGAGTACGCGGCGGGCCCTGCTCACTTGGAGCCTCCCACGTCGGTCCGCCCGTCCGGGGTCTCCGGGCCGTCCGCCGGGTGTGCTGGGCGGTCGGCCCGCTCGGCGGGGCCGTCCTGGCCGTCCGCTGAGCATCCGGTCCGCTCGTCGGGGCTGGCTTGGCCGTCCGCTGGGCGTTCGGTCCGCTCGTCGGGGTCGGGCGTGAGGCGGGGCAGGCGCAAGGTGAAGACGGCACCGCCGTCCTGGGCGTTGGCGGCGGTGAGGTCGCCTCCGTGCAGGCGGGCGTTCTCGCGTGCGATGGCCAGGCCCAGCCCGCTGCCCTCCGACCTGGCCCTGGCCGCGCTGGCCTTGTAGAACCGGTCGAACACGTGCGGCAGCGCCGCCTCGTCCAGCCCGGGGCCGTGGTCGCGCACCTCGACGGTGACCCAGGACGAGTCGGTGGAAAGCCGTACCGACACCGGTGGCTCGCCGTGCCGCAGGGCGTTGCCGACCAGGTTGGCGAGGATGACGTCCACTCGGCGCGGGTCCAGCCGGGCCGTCACCCCGGCGGGCAGTTCGGTCCGCACCGACTCCGGCCAGCCCCGGGTGCGCAGGGTCGCGCGTACCAGCTCGGCCAGGTCGATCTCGTTCAGCGCGAGGGCCGCGACACCCGAGTCGAACCTGCTGATCTCGATCAGGTCGTTCACCAGCGCCGTGAGGTTGAGCGTCTCCTGGCTGACCAGCCTGGCGGCCCGGCCGGCCGGCTCGGGCAGCTCGGCGGCCTCCTCGTCGAGGACGTCGGCGACGGCGGCGAGCGCGGCCAGTGGCGTGCGCAGCTCGTGGGACACGTCGGCCACGAACCGGCGCGCGTCGGCCTCCATCTCACGCAGCTGCGCGACGTGCCGTTCCAGCTCCGCGGCGGTGTGGTTGAACGTACGCGCCACGTCGGAGAGCTCGTCGGAGCCGCGGATCGCGATCCTGGTACGCAGCTCGCCCTCGCCCAGCAGGCGGGCCGCATGGCCGAGCTCGCGCACCGGGCGCAGCACGCCACGGGTGGCCAGCGAGGCGAGCAGGACCGCGAACGCGAGGGCCGCCCCGCCGGCGAGCCAGGCGTACGCGGCGAGTTCGTCGATGCTGCGCTGTTCGGGAAGCAGGCTGAGCGCGGTGTAGACCTCGATGCCGGACACGCGGGTCGTCCGGTCCGATTCGGTGATCAGCAGTGGCGCGCCGATGATCAGGATGGGCTGCTCGTGCCGCACCAGGCGTTTCCACGCCATTTCGCCGCCGGCCACCGTCCGCCGCAGCCCCGCCGGGATCATGGAGAGATCGGCGACCGGCGCGTCCGCCGGCATGGCCGGCAGCCGGGGCCTCAGCGGGCCGTCCTGGTTCGGGTCCTCCTGGAGCCGGCGGTCCTGGGTCGGCTCGTCCTGGGTCGGGCCGTCCCCGAGTGGGTCGTCCTGGGGTCGGCGGTCCTGGGACTGGTGGTCCGCCGGCGGGCGGGCGGGGCGGGTCAGGGACGGTGCGTGCATGTCGCGGTAGACGGCGATCGTGAAGGTGTTGCCCTCGGTCATGGCGCGGGCGATCTCTTCGAGGTCGGCCGGCCCCGGCGTCGCGGTACGCAACGGGAAGAGCGCTTCCAGCCGGCTCCGCATCGCCTCCACGGCGGCGTCCTGGGCCCGCTGCAGGATGGCGTTGCGGGCGCCGACGTAGAACCCGCCGGCCACCGCCGCTGCGGTGACCACACACAGCAGCGCGAACGCGAACAGCAGCCGGGCGCGCAGCCCCGGGCTCGGCCGAGGTGTCACGGGCGGCTCACACCGGCCCGAACCGGTAGCCGAACCCACGCACGGTCTGCACGTAGACGGGCGCCGCCGAGTCGTCCTCGATCTTCGCGCGCAACCGCTGCACACAGGCGTCCACGAGGCGGGAGTCGCCGAAGTAGTCCTGCTCCCACACCGACTCCAGCAGTTGCTGGCGGCTGTGCACCCGGCCGGGCGTGCCGGACAGTTCGAGCAGCAGCCGCAGCTCCGTCGGGGCGAGGCTGACCGGCTCGCCGCGGTTGGTCACCACCAGCCCGGCCCGGTCGATGGTCAGATCCCGGTAGCGCTCCAGCTCCGCCTGGTCCCGGCCGATCCGCCGCAGCACCGCGCGGATGCGCGCCTCCAGCACCCTGGGCTGCACCGGCTTGACCACGTAGTCGTCCGCGCCCGCCTCCAGCCCGGCCACCACGTCCATGTCGTCGCCGCGCGCGGTCAGCATGATGATCGGCACCTCGCCGATGGCCCGGATGCGGCGGCAGACCTCGAACCCGTCCATCCCGGGCAACATCAGGTCGAGCACGACGACGTCGGGAACGTCCGCACGCAGCCGGTCGAGCCCCAGCTCGCCCGACTCCACCGCGCGCACCCGGTGCCCGTGCCGGCTCAGGGCCAGCTCAAGGCCCTCACGCACGGCCGGGTCGTCTTCGATCAGCAACACTCGCGACACGCCGCCGAGTTTCACCACACGCTCCGTCACTCGTCCGCCGGTCAACCCCCGTCCATTGTCGACCGGCCGTGTCTCCGCCTCGTCCGCGCGATGTCATGGTCGTGTCACGGCCGGGTCCCCGCCAAGTCCCAGCCGGGCGGGGCGCCCTCGGACGGCGGCCGCCGTCGAGAAACGGTGACATGCGGCGGACGGCGCGCGCACATTCGCCGCCAATCGTAATCGGCATGGACGAACCCCGCATGATTCCACCCCGGCCCCGAGATCGGGTGTATGCCGTGGTCACGCTGGTGCTCGCCGTGCTGCTGCTGCCCGCGGCGCTCGTTCGCGACCCGGGCCGCGCCCGCGAACTGGCCTGCCGCTGGGCGTTGCGGCTGCGCTTCCCCGCCGAGGATCTGACCGGGCTCACCGAGGGCGCCCTGGCGGCGTTCACTGCGGCGCGCACCGAGGCGCTCTGGCGTCACGGCCAGCTCATCGGCCTCACCTCGGGTTACCGCGATCCCGCCGCCCAGCAGCGGCTGTTCGACGAGGAGGTACGCCGCTCCGGCTCGGTGGCCTCGGCACGCATGCTCGTGCTGCCGCCGGCGCTGTCCCCGCACGTCAGGGGCCTCGCCCTGGACGTACGCCCGCACGAGGGCGCGCGCTGGCTGGAGCAGCACGGCGCCCGCTACGACCTCTACCGCATCTACGACAACGAGTGGTGGCACTTCGAGTATCTTCCCGGCCGCGGCGGCACCCCGCCACCCCGGCGGCCCCACCCCGGCGTGATCACAGGACCGCTCTGAAGGCACTGGACGCCGCGGACGCTCCCGAATCTAGCGCCGCTAGCGTGAATGTCGTAGCTATGCTAGCTTTGTTCCTGTTCCTAGCGACGCTAGATATCGGAGACGTTCATGCTCACCGTCATCGCCTACGGCCTTGCCATCGCGCTCAACCTCATGATCCTTTTCATCGGGTTGCGCTTCCTGTTCACGCCGGTGGCCGCGGCCACCGGCTACGGCGTCCCCGCCGAGACGGATCGCGCCTACCTGTCCATCAAGGGAGTACGTGACAGCACGTACGGTCTGGTCGGCCTGGCGCTGCTGGCCTTCGTCGGCGCCTACGCCGAAGCCTGGTTCATGCTCGTCGTGGCCCTCGCGCCGCTCGGCGACACCTTGATCGTGTTGCGCAACGGCGGCACCAAGGCGGTCGCGTTCGGTGTGCACTTCGCGACCGCCGTGGTCGTCCTGATCAGCGCCGCCCTGCTCTTCGCCGTCTGAACCGTGACACCGCGTAGCCGGACGCGTCCCGTCAGACGTCCTGTCATGCGGATCGCCGGGCATCCAGGCGGTATCGGTTGAGCGGGGCTGCGGGTGCTGTTACCTTCGCACGGTGGGCGACAGGCGTGCACGAGTGGAGGCGATCGAGGGCTTCGCGGCGACTCTCAGGGAGTTGCGCAACGCGGTCGGCAACCCACCTTTTCGGGAAATGTCCGGTAGGTCAGGGGCGATCTCCCACACGACGCTGCACGAGGCCACCAAGGGCAACCGGCTCCCGAGCTGGGAGACCACAGTCGAGTTCGTCAAGGCCTGTGACGCCGACCCAGCCGCGTACCGTGAACGCTGGGAGACCGCGAACCGCACGGTCAGATCCGTGACCATCGGGGATCCCGCGACCAGCGCCGGCACGTCGGTGGCGCCCGGTGAGCTCGCGACCTCCGCCACCGGCGGCGCGAACCTCCGTGCCGCGCACCTCGCCACCGGGGCGCCGGCCGCTTGGCCGGCCGGCGAGACCTCAGCTTTCCCGCCGCCACCACCGTCCGCCCCGTTCGCGGGCGGCGCACAATCCGATGCACCGCCCCCGTCCGGCTTCCCGGGTGACGTGAAGCCGCCGGGGAGCGGGAGGCGGTTCCGGCTGACCCACCCGGCCGTGCTCACGGCGGCGGCGGCCGTCGTCGCAGGAGCGGCCGTCCTCGTCGCGACCGTGATCAACAGCGGCACCGAGCCGGAAGTACGCAGCCCGAGCCCCACCGCCGCCCCGTCGCTCGCCGCGCTGACCCCGGCCGACTGCCCCGTGCACACGACCAACCCGCCCTGGGCCCCGCCGCGGCACAAGGACGACAAGGCGGTGTTCATCACGGACGTCACGTACTCCGACTGCACGCGCGTCGCCGGCGGCCAGACCGTGACCAAGGTGTGGCGGCTCAAGAACGCCGGGTCGGTGCCGTGGCAGGGATATTCGCTGCGCCGCCTCGACCATCCCACCCAGCAGGCCGACCAGTGCCAGACCATTACCGACGTGCCGATCAAGGACACGATGCCGGGCGAGACCGTCGACATCAAGACCGTCGTCACCACGCCCAAGAAACCCGGCCTGTGTTATGTGCGCTTCAAGATGGTGGACGCTTCCGGAAAGGTCGCGTTCCCCGGGAACCGGCCGATCAACTTCCAGCTCATCGTCGACTGAAACGGAAAATCCCCGCCGTGCGGAACACGACGGGGAATTTCAGCGCCGGACGATCTCGGCGATCAGGAACCGATGGCGATTCCCGTGTAGTACTTCCGCAGGATCTGCGCGTAGTTCCAGCCCTCGTTGGCCCTGTCGCGAGAGCCCTTCTGCGACATCCAGTCGCCGTCGACCCAGTTGCCGCAGTCCGTCGTCGTGGCGCAGTACTGGGCCCGGAAGATCTTTCCGTTGCGGGTCAGCCGCATGCCCCAGGTGGCGTCCACCGCGGCGCTGGTCGTCGACTTCGCCGAGCCGGGCTTGTACACCTGGCTCGACGTGTGGTCGTAGACGTCGAAGCACTGGCCGCTCGGAGTCTTGCGGTTGGAGTGCAGCGCCCAGTACCAGCCGAAGTTCTTCACCGCCATCGCCCCGGCCTTGAGCGATTCGGCCGGCCAACTCGCCACCCACTCATTGGGCAGGACGTCCTTGACGTAGCTCTTGAACTCCACCCGTTCCACCCGGTCGAGCGACTTTCGGTAGACGAGAATCGTCGTGGGCAGCCGGGTGTCCGTGCCGTCGGTCTTGCACCCGGTCGGCGACCCCGAGGTCACGAACTGGTGCGAGGCGTTCTGGTTCTTCAGCGCGGCTTTCAGGTTCGCTTTCGCGCCGGGGGCGAAGTCCTGGTACGTGCCGGAGTAGCCGCTGTTGAAGTAGACGCGGACGGTTTTGCCGCTGCGGTTCCAGGCGGAGGCGGCGGCGTTCTTGATGCACTTGCCTTTGCCGGCGCCGGGGCCCTTGTAGTCGTAGCAGGTGGGCTGCTTGGTGTCGTAGTTGGCGACCGACGTGGTGAAGTCGGAGAGCGAGCCCTGGAGGTTGCTGTTGAAGTAGTAGCAGAACTCGCCGCTCTGGCAGACGCCGTCGCGCGCGGCGGCCGAGGCGGGCGCCCCGGCGGCGAGTAACGTCCCGCCGAGCGCCGCCGCGACGCTCGCCGCGCCGAGCCGCGAGATCAGCCGTGCTGTACGTGCAGACACAGGAGTCTTCCTTCTGTCCGGAGGTCCAGGATGGTCAGCGGCAGCGCCGAGACGGCCGGGCCGAGGCAGCGCTGACGCTGGGCCGAGGCGGGCCGTGTCATCGCACGGTGTAGCCCTGGGAGTTCCAGAACGAGGTCGGGTTCGGGTTCTGCAGGTGCGGGTCGCCGACGCTCTTGGCCGCGCGCGTCTGCCGGCCGGGGCGCATCTCGACGTGGGTGTGGGCGGCGCCCTTGCTCGACACGCCGTTCCACGACTCCTTGGCGATGACCTGGCCGCGACGGATCGACTGGCCGACGCGCAGGGAGGAGAGCGGGGCGGAGTGCAGGTAGATGACCGTCTTGTTCAGCGAGGAGCTGTAGACGGCGATCGTGGACAGCCCAGACCGGCCGGTGCTCCCGCGCTGGACGTTGATGAGCTGGCCCGCCGTCAGGGCGTAGACGTTCGCACCGACGCCCCTGGCGATGTCGATGCCCTCGTGCCGGCCGGAGGTGTTCCGGTAGCCGTCGAAGCCGCAGGTGATCGTGCCGGCGGCCGAGTAGAGCGAGAACGACATGTTCTTGCGCGACCCCCCGCCCCCGGACGACGGGCCGATCTGGTGCGAGGCGTTCTGGTTCTTCAGCCCGGCCTTCAGGTTGGCCTTGGCGCCGGGGGCGAAGTCCTGGTAGGCGCCGGAGTAGCCGCTGTTGAAGTAGACGCGGACGGTCTTGCTGCTGCGGTTCCAGGCGGAGGCGGCGGCGTTCTTGATGCACTTGCCCTTGCCGGCGCCGGGGCCCTTGTAGTCGTAGCAGGTGGGCTGCTTGGTGTCGTAGTTGGCGACCGACGTGGTGAAGTCGGACAGCGAGCCCTGGAGGTTGCTGTTGAAGTAGTAACAGAACTCACCGCTCTGACACACGCCGTCGCGCGCGGCCGCCGAAGCCGGCGCCGCGGTGGCGAGCAGCGAGCCGCCGAGCGCCACTGTGGCGGTCGTCGCGGTGAGGATCTTGGTGAGCATGGACATGCTGTTTCTCCTGTCTGCGGAGTTCGTCTTCCGAAGAGTCGGGAAGTTCGTGTGCTGCGGGGCGGCGGAGCCCGGGGTGTCAGCGGCGCCGGCGCTCCTCCCAGGTGCGGATGGTCACCTTCGGGCCGTCGTCGGGCGCCCGGCCGGCCAGGCCGTTCAGGCCGAGGTAGTAGTCGCCGACCTGGTGCTGCGCCTGACCGGAGAGACTGGTGTCGCTGATGGCGACGGCGTGGATGTGCCACGGCCAGTCGTCCTGCTGAGGGTTGCGCACCCACGCCGCGAAGCCGGCCAGGCGCAGCGCGCGGACGGCCGCGGTCCTGGTGGCGGCGCTCATCCCCTTGACCGAGATGTCCACGACGCCCCCGCCGTCGTGGGTGCCGGCCGATGTGGGATCGCCGCCCGGGTTGTACGACCCCTGATCCAGCTTGAAACCGCGCCCGAACAGCCGCTTCGCCTCGGCCAGCATGTCCCGGGTACGGGTGTTGACCACGAAGCCGCCGAACGGCACCCGGGGCCCGGGATCGAGGACGGCGGTGACCTTGAAGCGGCCGGCCCCCAGCTTGGCGAGCGACATCTTGCCCGGCAGCCCGTTGGCGTCCAGACCGGTGAGGCCCAGAGACTTCTGGTACTTGGCGTAGGCGGCCACCGTCGTGGTGCCGAAGTAGCCGTCGACCCACTTCGCGTCCAGGAGTTTCCGGTCGCGCAGCGCCTGCTCGACGAGGAGCACGCCGGCCTTGGCGCCAGGGGTGAGCGTGTTGTCGGGCCGCCGCGGGTCGATCTGGGCCGCCTTGACGGTGGCCTCCATGTTGACGCGCGGAAGGGCCCGGGACTCCGCCTGCGCCGCCGACGCCCCGAACGCGCCACTCAGCGAGGCGAGCAGGACGCTCGGCATGAGGGCGGCGGCGTATGCGGGCAACTTCATCATCACTCCTGGTGCGAAAGGCTGAGGCGGTGCCGGTGTGGCGGAGTCCACGTTGGCGGGTCGCCTCACGTGTCCGCCAGGAGATCGGTGTTGTCAGCCTGTTCGACGATCTCCGCTTACCGGCATAAGCGCAGGTAGCGGGCAAATCTCCAGCGGACGTGACACCCGGATGCGCGACCGGTCTGACGCTCATGTGCACGACGGATCTGACGCCCGCGGGCCTGGCGGGCCGGGCGCCCGCGGGCCTGGCGGGCCGGGCGCCCGCGGGTCTGGCGGGCCGGGCGGGCGTGGGCCTGGCGGGCCGGGCGGGCGTGGCCGTCCTGGCCGTCCTGGACGTCCTGGCCGTCCTGGCGGTCCGGCGGCAGGGCTAGGATGCCGCGCATGCAGCGCCCCCTCGCCCTCGTGTCGGCCGTCGGCCTGCTCGTCGTCGTCTGGCTCGGCCTCATCGGTGGCATCGCGCTCGTCTGGCAGGGCGCGGCCCCCTTCGAGCTCTTCGCGGGCTCGTTCTGGAGCTTGGTGTGGTTCTTCTGGATCGCCCGGATCTGGCTGGGCGGTCCGATGGCGATCGGGCTGATGCGCAAGGCGCTCTTCGGGCTCGGCCCGATCCTGATCTTCGCCACCGGGCTGGCCGTCGGGATCGGCGGCGGTGAGGTGTACCCGTCGCAGCTGGTCGCCTTCGCGGTCGCGGTGTGCGGGATCTTCGCCGGGGTGCTGCTCATGCGCGGTGAGGTCCAGCGGTGGAGCCTGGCCACGGTCGCGGTACGGGTGGTCCGGCAGCCGCCCGACGGGACCGCCTTCGACCTGCGGTCCGCCGCGCTCCGACAGGGCAGGGGCAAGTTCGGCTGCCTGATGATCGTGGTCACTCTGCTCATGCTGTTCGTGGTCGGCGCCATCGGCGCGACGCTGCCGGCGGACCGGGGAACGGACGCCCCGGACTATATCGCCTTCATGGTAGGCGTGGTGCTGGTGATTCTGGGGGGAATTGCCGGATACGTCTGGATTAATGTCCGGGCCGGGGCCATGGGCGTGCTGACCGTCACCGGCCGGCAGCTCAACGAGCATCCGTGGTCCAGGCTCCGTTCGGTGGCGCTGTCGTACAAGGGCGAAGCCAAGGTCGTGAACGGGGTGCGCCGGCACCGGTCGGCCCGGCTCGATCTGTCCCTCTACGACGAGCCGGACCCGCGCCGGCTCCGGTTGCCCGACGACGCCGCCCTGCACGGCTCGATCGCGGCGGCGCTGGCGGCGCACAGCCCCGAGGGCGTCTTCCTCGGCTGGGTTTCGCGAACTGGATCTACGACATCCGGTCAGGTATCCAGTTGACGCCCTGCGGCCCCCTCCGGGAGAGGACGCGCAGGTCGTGAGCGGGCGGCGGACACGGGGCCGAGCGCCGCACCTGTCCGCTGAGGTGCTGTGAACGGAGTGACGGAACTACACACAGTTGACTAACGCGACTTAAGCGGAATACTGGTCACCCGATTGGGCCGTCGTTCTAGTGAGACGAGGATTCCCATGTCGTCGTTCGGCCTCGCGATGCCTCAGGCAGAGCCATATCTGGCACAGCCGTATCAGGCGGAGCCACGCCAGGCGGAGCCGTATCAGGCGACGCCGCACCGGGCGGAGCCGCACCAGGCTGCCGGCGACGCCGACGACGCGGAGAGGCACGCGCCAGACCGGCGCGGCCCCGACCGGCCACCGGACGGGACCGGCACCCACCGCTAGCGCAGCCTTTCGCGGCGGTCGACAGATCCCGCAGACTCCCCCCGACCCCAGGACTTTCATGCCGCCAGACTCCTTCAGCGTCCCGACGGTGATCGGCATCGCCGTCCTCGTGCTCGCCCTCGCGGGCGTCCTGATTCTCTACCTGCGCGTACGCGGCCAGCTCGCCCAGGCCCGCGGTCAGCTCGCGCAGAACCGTCAGGTGCAGGATCACCTGACCCGAGAGTCCAGTGCCTGGAGCCAGCGCCTGCTTCAGGCGGAGCGCAAGGTCCAGGAGAACGCGGACCAGGTGCGTGACGCCCGCGCCCAGCACGACCTCCTACGCGCCGAGACCGACCATCTGATCAACAAGCGCATCCCCGCCCTGCTGTCCCACCTGCGCGCCCCGCACGTGATCGTGCCCGGCATGCAGAACCAGGCCCTCGCCGGCACGGACGTCGACCGGCAGCACCGCGCCGTCCTCGACGCGCTCACCCGCGGCATCCGCGAGGAGGCCGAGCGCATCGACGAGAGCGCCCAGGCCGTCATCAGAGGCGCCATGTCCCGCGTGCAGAGCCAGGCCCTGCGTGCCCAGGACCTGCTCGCCGGCGTCCAGCAGCGTTACAGCGGCGACGAGCACACGGCGCTGCTGCGCGAAGTGCTCGGCCTCGACATGTTCAACGAACTGATCATCCGCCGGATGCAGGTCACCGGCATCGCCTGCGGCGCCACCCCGGGCCTGTCGCGTGACGACACCTACCTGGTGGACCTGGTGGTGGGCGCCGTCTCGCGGGTGGAGAACTTCGAGCTGCGCATCGACGGCCCGGCCAACCACCTGCGCCGCCGGATCGGCGTCGCCGCCCGTGCCGCGGAGTCGATCCTGTTCATCACCGCCGAGCTGCTGGCCAACGCGGTGCACCACTCGCACGGCACGCTCAAGGTGACCATCGCCGTGCACGAGACCAACAACGGCGCCGCCATCGTCATCGACGACGCCGGTGTCGGCCTCAACGAGGACCAGTACGCCCGCGCGAGCCGCCTGCTCAGCGGCAACCACCCGGTCCGCCTGGTGGACCTGGGCAACCCGCCCCGCACCGGCTGGGCGGCGATCGGCCGCCAGGTCGCGCACTACGGCATGCAGGTCACGGTCAAGAAGAGCGCCTTCGGTGGCGTGCAGGCCGTGCTGAACATCCCCTCCGCGCTGCTGGTGGAGATGCCGGAGGACAGCCGGCCCTCGGTGCTGGCGCCCGAGCCGGTGCGCGCGGTCGCCCCGGCCGCCGCCACGGCCATCCGCAGGGATCCCATCCCCGCCTCCATGGCCCCCCGGCCGGAGCCCGTGTCCGTTCCCACCGCCCGGCGGGAGCCGGCGCCGGCCCCCCGGCCCGAGCCGGTGGCCCCCGCCGTCCGGCCCGAGCCGGTCGCCTCGGCCTCCCGCCCCGAGCCGGCCGCCTCCTCCGTGCGGCCCCAGCCCGTCACGGCGCCCCAGCAGTGGACGGCCGAGGACTTGGCGCCGCTGCCGCAGCGCCGCCGCCAGCAGCCGCGTGACGCCGGCCCGCCGCCGGCCGGCGGGGGCAGCGGTTCCGGCGGTACGGGCGGCAGGTTGCTCACCACCCCGGAAGAGGCCCAGAAACGATGGGGTGACTTCCAGGTCGGAGCCGAAGCGGGCCGCCGCGAAGCGCTCCCCACCGAGCAGCACGACGCAACCGAAGGGAAATGACCGTTCCATGGACGCTCACAGCGCTTCCGGCCGGGTCCAGGCCAAGGGTCGCCCGTTGCCCCTCGACGTGTCCTGGGTCCTTTCACCCCTGCTCGCGCTGCCCGGTGTCGCCAGCGGCGTGGTGCTGAGCCGGGACGGGCTGATCCTCGGCGGCTCGGCCAACGTGACCACCGAGAGCGGCGAGCGGGCCGCCGCCATGACCAGCTCCGTGCTCGGGGCCGCGCGCGCCCTGTGCGCGGGCCTCAGCAACGGGGCCGACGACGAGGTGGTGGACATCGTCATCTCCGCCGGCAACGGCTACTACTACGTCGCCCCGGCCGGCGACCGCGCCGCCATCGTGGTCGCCGCCACCGGCGGCGTCAACATCGGCACGCTGGCGTACGAGGTGCAGCTCCAGGTGCAGAAACTGATCAAGGCTCTTGACGAGGCCAGTGCGGCCAGGACGCCAGGCGTCCGGGCATGACCTCCGGACGACAACGGCGGCGGGTCGTCCCGGACTACATGGCCGCCGCGCGACTGACCGTTCCCGAGAACATCCACGTCGAGCGTACGACGCTGGTCTACATCGCGCCCGACGCCACCACCAACGGGCTCGACCCACCGGGGTCCCATCTGCTGACCCTGCTGGGGGACGGGCCCCTGTCGGTGTACGAGTGCGCCGCGCACCTGGGCCTGCCGTACTGCGTGGTGCGGTTGCTGGTCGCCGGGCTGGTCGGAAGCGGAACGCTGCTGACCCGCGATCCGCCCGCCACCGACCTGCCCGACATTGAGATCTTGGAGTTGGTGCTCAGTGGCCTCCGCGCTCTCTGAAAGCCGTATCAGTACCGAACACATACCGGTCAAGCTGGTCATCGCCGGGCCGTTCGGCGTGGGCAAGACGACCCTGGTGGACGCTCTCTCGGAGATCAAGCCCCTCAACACCGAGGAGGTGCTCACCCAGGCGGGCACGCTGGTGGACGACCTCACCGGCGTGAACGAGAAGACGACCACGACCACCGCGATCGACTTCGGCCGCCTCACCATGCCCGGCGTGGTGCTGTACCTGTTCGGCGCGCCGGGGCAGACCCGGTTCCAGGTGCTCTGGAACGAGCTGGTCCGCGGCGCGCTCGGGGTCCTGGTGCTGGCCGACACCCGCAGGATCGACGACAGCTTCGCCGTCCTGGACCTGGTGGAGAGCGCCGGCCTGCGTTACGCGGTGGCGGTCAACCACTTCCCCGACTCGCCCGACTACCCGCCGGACGCCCTGCGCCAGGCGCTGGACCTCCAGCCGAGCACGCCGCTGGTGGTGTGCGACGCCCGCGACCCCGTCTCCGCCCGTGCCTCGCTGATCGCGCTGGTGGAGCACATCAAAGAGCTGGTGCTGTCATGACGATGCGCTACATGCCCGACGCCGGTCGCCTCTACGGGCCGGAGTACGCCAAGGACCCCCAGGCCGTCTACGCCGAGCTGCGCCGGCGGCACGGCGCGGTCGCGCCCGTGGAGATCGCCCCCGGCATGGAGGCGCATCTGGTGATCGGCTACCAGGCCGCGCTCGACGTGCTCACCAACGTCGGCGGCGTCTGGATCAAGAACGGCACCGCCTGGCAGGCCCGCGTCCCCGACACCCCCGAGGCCGCAGGACCCGTCGCCATGCTCGGCTACCGGCCGAACGCGCTGATGTCCGACGGGGCCGAGCACGCCCGGTTCCGCAAGGTGATCTCCGACTGCTTCGACCTGGTCCAGCCGCACAAGCTGCGCCAGATGGTGATCGAGGTGTCGGACTCGCTGATCAGCCAGTTCGCCGCGAGAGGCGAGGCGGACCTGGTCTCGGAGTTCTCCCAGCCGATCCCGGCCCGCATCTTCAACTCACTCTTCGGCCGGCCGGACTCCGACAGCGCCGGCCTGATCAAGGCCATGGCGGACCTGATGGAGGCCGACGGCGAGCGGGGCAAGCAGGGCAGCGACGCGTTCAGCCGCTACATCGGCGAGCTGGTCCAGTCCAAGCACGCCCAGCGGGGCGACGACCTGACCTCCTGGTTCATCGACCATCCGGCCGCGCTCCAGCCCAACGAGCTGGCCGAGACGCTCGTGCTGGTGATGGCCGCCGCGTACGAGCCCACGGCCAACCTGATCTCCAACACGATCTCCCGGATGGTCAGCGACGACCGTTACTACAGCTCGCTGACCAACGGCGCGCTCGGCACGTACGACGCCCTGATGGAGGCCCTGCGCGCCGAGCCCGCCATGTCGAACTACGGGCCCTATTTCGTCCGGCAGCCCGTGCACTTCCACGGCACCTGGATCCAGCCGGCCGAGCTGGTCCTCGTCTCCTACGCCGCGGCCAACACCGAGCCCACCAACGTGCCCGAGGAGCTGCGTTCCGACGGTGGCGCGTACTTGGGCTTCGGTGCCGGGGCGCACCGCTGCCCGGCCAGCGACCCGGCCATGATCATCGCGATGACCGCGATCGAACGCCTGACCTCTCACCTGTGTGACCTGGAACTGACCGTGCCGCGCGAGGAGCTCTCGTGGCGGCCGGGCCCGTTCCACCGCGCGCTGGCGCATCTGCCGGTGCGTTTCACTCCCATTCGACCTGACCAGCCAGGAGAATCCCCTTGGGCAGTTCAGCCCCCGTCGTCCTCGACCCCTTCGGCACCGACCTCCCAGGGGAGGTCCGGCGACTACGCGACCTCGGCCCCCTGGTCCTCGTAGAGCTCGCCGGAGGCATCCCCGCCTGGGCGGTCACCCGGCACGACCTGCTCAAGCAGCTCATCCTCGATCCACGGGTGAGCAAGGACAAGCGGCACTGGGGCAAGCTGGACCAGGCGCTCGTCACGCCGGGCTGGTCCTGGATCCTCACCTGGATCGGCGTGTCCAACATGTTGAGCGCGTACGGCGACGAGCACCGCCGGCTGCGCAAGCTGATCGCCCCCAGCTTCACCGCGCGTCGCAGCAAGGCCATGCAGCCGATCGTCGAGCAGATCGTCGCCGAGCTGCTGGACACGATGGCCGCGCAGCCGCCCGGTCAGCCCGTCGACCTGCGCTCCTTCTACGCCCACCCGCTGCCGATGCGGGTGATCTGCGAGCTGTTCGGCGTTCCCGCGCACATGCGGGAGGAGATGGCCCAGGTCATGGAGGCCATCATGGACACCACCGCCACCCCTGAGCAGGCGCAGGCCACGGCCGCGAAGATCGCCACGGTGCTGCCCGCGCTGGTCGCCTACAAGCGCGAGCACCAGGGCGACGACCTGACCACCGAGCTGATCAACGTCCGTGACAGCGGCGACTCGCTCAGCGAGACCGAGCTGTGCGACACCCTGCTGCTGCTGATCGCGGCCGGGCACGAGACCACGGTCAACCTGATCGGCAACGCCGTGCACGCCCTGCTCACCCATCCCGACCACCTCCGGCGGGTGCTGGCTGGGGAGATCACCTGGGACGCGGTGATCGAGGAGACGCTGCGCTGGGCGCCGTCGATCGCCAACCTGCCGCTGCGCTTCGCCATCGAGCCGATCGAGATCGGCGGCGTCACGATCGAGGCGGGCGACGCGATCATCACCAGCTACATGGCGGCCGGGCACGACCCCGACCAGCACGGCGAGGACGCCGACCGGTTCGACCCGACCAGGGACACCGCCGAGCACCTGGCCTTCGGCATCGGCGTGCACCGCTGCATCGGGGCTCCGCTCGCCCGCCAGGAGGCGTTGACCGCCCTTCCTGCCCTGTTCGCCCGGTTCCCTGACCTGCGGCTGGCCGTGGATGAGGGCGAGGTGCCGCACGTGCCGTCGTTCATCGCGCACGGGTGGGGCAGCCTGCCGCTCACGCTGCACCCCTGACACACGAAGGCGGGCGTCTCCGTGCAGGAGACGCCCGCGTTCGCGTTACCGTACGCTGCGTACTCTCATGATCATGAGTGCTCCGACGAGCGAGAGCAGGCCGCCGGTCACGAACAGGGCCGGATAACCGCCGAGGTGGGCGACGACCAGCGAGCCGCCGAACGGGGCCACGACCTGGGGCGCGTTCAACGCGATGTGGAAGACGCCGAGGTCGCGCCCGCTGTCCTCAGCGGCGGGCAGCACCAGCGTGACCAGCGCCTGGTCCACGGAGAGATAGGCGCCGAAGCCCACCCCGCCGATGACGGCGCCGGCCAGCTGCACGGTCCAGGTCGGTGAGACCAGCGGCAGCGCCACCGACACGGTGACCAGCAGCGAGGAGATGAGCACGAACAACTTGTGCCGCCGCAGCTTGTCCGCCAGCGGGCCCGCCACGATCGTCCCGAGGACGAGGCTCACCGTCTGGACCGTCACCTGCAACGTCAGCGCGTTCTTCGGGTCCAGCCCGGCAGGCAGGTGGATGTAGTCCTGGAGGATGTAGAGGTTGAACGAGGAGACGGCGAAGTAGCCGAGGAACATCACCGCCCGCGAGCTGAACGCCCACGCGTAGTCCCGCGAGCGCAGACTGGCCAGCGCCGACCCGAACTGCGCGCGCAGCGGCACGCGTTCATGAGACTCCTCGCCGGTCAGCCGCTCCCGGCTGAACAGCGCGAGCAGCGCCGACGTCGCCAGGAACGCCACGCCGAGCAGCGTGTACGCGAGCAGCGCCGAAGAGACGGTGGCGCCGACCGCCGTGCCCGCCAGCGAGCCCACCGGCACGCCCAGGCCGCCCACGGTGGAGGCCAGCCCGCGCCGGTCCTTCGGCACCTGGTCGGCCACCACGGCGATGAGGATGTTCAGCCCGATGTTGACCGTGCCCTGCACCAGGAACCAGCCGATCAGCAGGCCGGCGACGGTCGACATCCAGCCGAGCAGGACGAGGGAGGCGAGGGTGGCGACGCCGCCGTACAGGATCCAGGGGGAGCGGCGGCCCCACCGGCCGCGGGTGCGGTCGGACATGGCGCCCACGATCGGCGGCACGCACACCGACGCGATGGCGCTGACGCCGGTCACCAGCCCGAACGCCGAGAGTTTGCCCACCGGGTCGGCCGCCTCGACCTGGGTGGGCAGCAGGACTTGCAGTGCGGCGCCGACGGCCGCGTAGCCGGCGACGTTGAACAGGAACATCGCGCCCAAGAGCGCGCCGAGACGGCCGGTGCGGGCACCTGCGTCCCGGCCGTCTCGGCCGGAGGTGATGGTCATGCCTACTCCATGAGAGGGGGAAGGTCCAGCCCGAGGTCCAGTCGCTGCAGGGCTTCGTCGACGAGGCGCGCGCAGGAGTCGGGGTCGGCGTCGGGGGACCCGGCCCACTCCTGGAACGCGATGCGCAGGGCGGCGAAGGCCGTCGAGGCCAGCAGCCGGGCATGGAAACAGTGACCCGCGCTCGATCGTTCGGCCAGGTGGTGGGCGAGCAGTTCTTCGCGTACGGCGAAGCGCCGCATGTTCTCGCCCATGAGCGCGGGATTGTCGGCCAGCAGGAGCTGGACGCGCTGCATCCTGGGCAGCTCGTGCCGGCGCCAGTGGGGATCGGCGAGGAGGGCCTGAAATACCGCGCGCAGGGCGGTGACCGGCGACTCGCCGCGCGGGCGGCCGTCGATCGCGGCGAGCAGGTCCTCCATGACCTGGTCCTCGTGGGCGAGGACGACGTCCTCCTTCGAGGTGAAATAGCGGTTGAAGGTCCGCCGCGCCACCTGCACCTCGTCGGCGATCTGCTGAACTGTCGTGCCGTCGAAGCCTTGCCGTTCGAACAGGGTCAGCGCGGCCTCGATGAGGGCGCGGCGGGTGCCGGCCTTCTTGCGCTCTCGTAGTCCCGTAGACGTCTCGCCGCTGGTCATGGGCATACGGTAGAGCAAAAGTGTCTCATTGGGACAGTAGGCTCAGCGGGAAATTTCCGGGTGCGCTATAAAGTGTCCCATTGAGACACTTCGACCCCTGGAGTCAGCGATGAGCACGCCCGATTGGATCCCCGCGGCCCAGGAGTCGCTGCGCAGACTCGCCGGCCCGCTCGCCGACGCCTTCGACGTCCGCGCGCTTCCCGGAACGGACGATCGCTTCGAGATCCGTGCGGAGGGCGGCAGGACGGTGCTCGCCGGCACCGGCCCGGTCGCCGTGACCAGCGCGTTCGCACACTACCTGCGGCACGTGGCCCGCGGCCAGGTCGGCCGCTGGGGAGACAATCTCCCGTCCACCGCACCACCGCCGGCGACGACCCTTACGGCGACGTCGCCGTACCGCTATCGGGTCGCCTACAACCTCACCGTTGCCGGGTACACGACGCCGTTCTACGACTGGGACCAGTGGCAGCGCGAGCTCGACCTGCTCGCCGCCTCCGGTGTCAACGCCGCCCACCTCACGCTCGGGCAGGAGGCGGTGTGGCTGGAGGCGTTCGGCGAGTTCGGTTACACCGAGGACGAGCTGCTGGCCTGGATCGTGCCGCCGTCGCACCAGCCGTGGCAGTGGCTGAACAACATCCACAGCTTCGGCGGCGGCACCACCCGCGGGCTGATCGAACGCCGCGCCGAGCTGGCCCTGCGAGTGCTGGCGCGCATGCGCGAACTCGGCATCAGACCCATTCTGCCCGGCTTCTCCGGCACCGTCCCCGGCGGGTTCGCCGACCGCAACCCCGGCGCCACCGTCGTCCCGCAGGGCCTGTGGTTCATGGACGTGGCAGGCCCGGCCCGCCCCGACTGGCTCGACACCTCCACCCCCCACTACGCGCGGGTCGCCGAGGCCTTCTACCGCCGCCAGCGCGAACGCTTCGGCCAGAGCGGCACCTGGGCGGTCGACCTGCTGCACGAGGGCGGCCGGATCGGCGACGCCACGCTTGCGGGCGCCGCCTCGGGTGTCGAACGGGCGATGCGCGCGGCCGACCCCGACTACCTGTGGGTGGTGCAGGCGTGGGCGGGCAACCCGCGCGAGGAGCTGTTCGAGGCCTGCGACCGGGACCGCATGCTCGTGCTCGACCTGACCGGCGACACCTGGCGCGGCCAGGGCGGGTTCTGGGGCGCGCCGTGGGGCTTCGGCATCCTGCCCAACTACGGCGGCCGCCAGGGCCTGTACGGCTCCCTGCCCGACATCGCCGGCGCCCCCGGCGAACTGGCCGGCCCGCTGGCCTCGGGAGAGCTCGTCGCCCTGACCAACATGGCCGAGGGCGTCCAGACCAACCCGGTGGTCTGGGATCTGTTCGCCGACCTCACCTGGACCCGTGAGCCCGTCGACCTGGACGCCTGGCTGGCGGACTGGGTCCACGCCCGCTACGGCGCCGCCGACCCGGACGCGCTGGCCGCCTGGCGGCTGCTGCGTACGTCGGCGTACGCGACCTGGGGCGGGATCATGCCCATGGAGGAGGAGTTCGGGGATTTCGACGAGAAGCTGAGCGACTTCAAGGTCTACGCCTCCACCGACAGCGTCTTCGCCGCCACCCCCTCCCACACCGCCGACCAGGCCTCCGCCGTCGGCCCGCACCGGCTCCACTACGACCCGGCCCAGGTGGAGGCCGCCTGGCGGCTGCTGCTGGCGGCGGCGCCGCGGCTGCGCGACCGCGACACGTACCGGCACGACCTGGTGGACGTCACCCGCCAGGTCCTCGACGACCGCGGCCGCGCCCTCGTGCCCGACCTCGCCTCGGCGGACGCCCAGCAGCGATTCCTGCGCCTGATCGACCTCCAGGACCGGCTGCTCGCCACCCGCCCTGAGCACCTCCTCGGCCGCTGGCTGCGCGACGCCCACCGCTGGGGTGCCGACGAGGAGGAGAGCCGTCAGTTGGAACGCGCGGCCAAGCGGCTCGTCACGGTGTGGGGCGGCCCGGACGCCGCCATCCTCACCGAGTACGCCAACCGCAACTGGGCGGGCCTGATGGGCGACTATTACCGGAGCCGCTGGCAGACCTTCTTCGACCAGGGCTCCATCGACTGGAACGCCCACGGCCAGCAGTGGGCCGACCAGCCCACCGAGTATCCGACCGAACCCCAGGGCGACCCGATCGAGATCGCCTCCGAGCTCCTTCAGGGCTCGCAGGGCTAGACATGAAACCAAATGGTTTCCTATAGTGGTGCGCGTGGAACTGGTCTTCAAGGCGCTGGCGGACCCGACCCGCCGCGAACTGCTCGACGAGCTGTTCGAGCGGGACGGGCAGTCGCTCAACGCGCTGGCCGGCCGGTTCGCGATGACGAGGGTCGCCGTGGCCAAGCACCTCCGCCTGCTTGAGGAGGCCGGCCTGGTGGTGTCGGACCGGCGGGGCAGGGAGAAACTGCACTTCCTGAACGCTGTGCCGATCCGCCTCGTTCATGACCGATGGGTCAGCAAGTACACCTCGACCTGGGCCGCCGGCCTCGTCGACCTCAAACGAGAACTGGAGGCACGCGTGGAGAAGGTGTTCGAGATCTTCATCCGCACCACGCCGCAGCGGCTGTGGCAGGCGATCACGGATCCCGAGACGCGGGCGCGGTTCCAGTTCGGCGCACGCGTGGACTCGGACTGGACCGCCGGGTCCGCCTACCGGGTCACGCACGAGGGCGCCGGCGGGTTGATCGAGGGCGAGAACCTCGAGGTCGACCCGCCGTGGCGGCTCGTGCAGAGCTACCACGCGATCTGGGACGACGACATCGCCGCCCAGGGCACCAGCCGGGTGACCTGGGAGATCGAGCAGGTCGGTGACAGCTGCCGGCTCGTCGTCCGGCACGACCAGCTCACCGCCGACGCCGACGAGCACCTCTACGGCGGCTGGCCGATGATCATGTCTGGGCTCAAGACCTGGCTGGAGACCGGCACCGAACTCACCACACCCGGCTCACTCATGTACGGAGGCGACCACTCATGACCGCACCGGCAAGCACCGAACTGGACAAGACGTTCACCGCCACCCTGCGCAAAAGCCCGGCCAAGGGCGGCTGGACCTATGTCGTGATGCCCGGCTCGGCCGACTTCTTCGGCACCCGCGGCCTGGTGAAGGTCCGGGGACGCGTCGACGGCGAGCCGTTCCAGGGCTCGTTCATGGCGCTGGGCGACGGCACGCACAAGCTCGCGTTCACCGCCGGCACCCGCGCCCGCATCGGCAAGCAGGCCGGCGACACCGTCACCGTCACCCTCGACGAGCGGATCGCGCGATGAGCGCGCCGGCGAAGCTCATCACCGGCATCAGAACCGTCAGCGTGCCTGTCACCGACCAGGACCAGGCGCTGCGCTTCTACACCGGCGCCCTCGGCTTCACCGTACTGCGCGACGCCCCGATCCCGACCGGGCGATGGATCGAACTCGCCCCCGGCACCGACGACGTCATCGTCACCCTGGACCACGCCACCACGGACGTCACCCGCGGCCCGATCATGATCCGCTTCACCAGCACGTCGCGCACGATCGTCAGCGGCGCCCGGCCGTAGGCCGGCTTCCACTCGAAGGTCCCGCCGCCGCCGTCCACGATCTCGGCCCGGCGGGAGAGTACACGGAACGCGGAGGTGAGGGTTCCGTCCCCTAGCACGGCGCCCATGGCCCAGGCGTGCTCGGCGTTCCTGCCGTGTTGGCCCGATCATGCCCGGTGCCACGGCGGAAGCAGTCGTGAAAAATCCGGCTTTGGCGCGAAATGATGGTCCGACTCCTTACATAGGCACAGATGTCGATAAGCCAAAGCCATGAAGGAGGCCGCCATGGGGATGCCGGGGCAACCGGACGCGGGACCGGCCCGTGGGTAGCGAGCCGGACCGGTTCGAGGCCGTCTACCGGGCGACGTACGGCCTGATCACGGCGTACGCGGCCCGCCGCTGTCACTCGCCGCAGGACGCGGCGGACGTCGTGGCGGAGACCTTCGCCATCGCCTGGCGGCGGATGGGCGAGGTGCCGGAGGGAGAGCAGGCCACCCTGTGGTTGTACGGCGTGGCGCGCAAGGTGCTGGCCAACCACTATCGGGTCGAGGTGCGCCGCCTCACCAGGAACCCCGTCTACGGCGGTCCACGCGACGACGTGATCAAGGGGTAGAACGCGTGGGAGCAGCCGGACTGCTGTTCCCATCGGAGATCGCGCCGGTTATCGTTGACAGCGGTGCAATTCCAGGTGCGGCGGTGACAGCCCCCGGTTTCTCCCCAGGGAGGAACGATCCGGTGCGATTCCGGAGCCACGCGGTGATACCCCGCCCCCTCTCGGACCCCATGACGGTCCCTGACGCCACCGGCCGCGACGGACGCGGCCGACGCCGGCACGAAGGGAATGGGCATGTTCACCGGACGAATCCACGAGATCGGCGTGATCGAGTACGCCGACGCGAGCGGCCTCGGCATCCGGGCGGCCAAGTCCGCGGGGCGGCTGGTCCCCGGCGGCTCGCTCAACGTCGCCGGGGTCTGCGTGACCGCGGAGAGCGTGGAGCACGACCTGATCCGTACCTCGATCAGCGCCGAGACCCGGCGCCGGACCACGTTCGACGAGCCCCCGGAGCCCGGCCGGCCAGTGAACCTGGAGACGCCGCTGATCGTCGGCGACCCGCTCGACGGGCATCTGGTGCAGGGCCACGTCGACGGCGTCGGCAAGGTCGTGCGCGTGGACGACGAGCCCGGCAGCGGGCGGCGGCTGTGGATCCGCCCGCCGGACCGGTTCCTGAGCAGGATCGCGGCCAAGGGGTCGGTCGCGGTCGAGGGCGTGAGCCTGACGGTGGCCGAGATCGTCAAGGACCGGTTCTCGGTGGCGCTGATCCCGGCCACGCTGGCCGGGACGACCCTGGCCGGGCTGGCCGAGGGCGACCGGGTCAACCTCGAATCCGACCTGGTGAGCCGCCTGGCCGAGGCCGGGCCCGCCTCCGCCGGCGCGAACGTCGCCCGCGCGGTCGCGGCGCTCGGCTGGGCCGGGCACCTCTCGGGCCGGGTCGGGGTGGAGAAGGCGGTTCGGCAGATCGCCGCCGGCGGCGCGGTCATGGTGTGGGACCCCGATCGCGAGGTCGAGGGCGACGTCATCTTCGCCGGCGAGAACCTGCGCCCGGCCGCCTTCACGTTCCTGCTGACCGAGGTGTGCGGCTACCCGTGCGTCCCGTGCGCGCCCGAGGTCCTGGACCGGCTGGAGATCCTGGCGCCGTCCGGCGAGGGGGATCACCACGGGACGGCCTTCCGCACGCCGGTGGATCTGGCCGCCGGCACCGGCACGGGGGTCAGCGCCGCGGAACGTGCGGCGACCGTACGGCGGCTCGCCCATCCCGAGGCCAGGCCGGCCGACTTCGTCGGGCCCGGCCATGTCGTCCCGGTCGCCGCCAGGCCGGGTCTGTTGAGCGAACGCGGCGGGCACACGGAGGCGACGGTCGCCCTGTGCTTGGCCGCCGGCCTGCCGCCGGTGGGGGTGTGCTGCGAGGTGATGCGCCGCGACGGCGTCATGGCCGGCGCGGCCGATCTGGAGGCGTCCGCCCTGCGCTGGGGACTGCCGCTGGTCGACATCGACGCCCTCCGCACCTGGCTGTGAGAGAACGCTCTCTGTGAGGTGACGCTCCCGGCACCTGGCTGTACGGCGTGCCCGGAGCGTCCCCGCCCTCGCTGATCGGCGGGCGGCGTACGGCGTGCCGGGGCGGCTCAAGCCTTCCTGATCGTCTCGCCCACCTCGGCGGGTGAGACGCGCCAGGGAGCGCCGTGGCCGGGAAGCACCCAGGACGCCTTCAGCCCGGCGATCCGGTCGAGCGAGGCGAGCGCTTCCGCCGGGTCGTCGGTGAAGGGGGCGGGCTGCGGGCCCACGCGCCCGGTGAGCACGTGCCGCGTGGTCAGCGCGTCGCCGACGAAGACCGCGTCGGCCACCGGCACGTGCACCGCCACGCTTCCCGGCGAGTGCCCCGGCATGCCGATGATCACTGGGCTGCCCGGCAGGTCGAGGACGTCGCCGTCGCCGATCTCGACGACCTCCTTGACGTAGCGCGTACGCAGGCCGTTCTTGCCGACGGAGTAGCCGAAGAAGCCGAGCGTCGGGCCGATCCGCATGGGGCCGAGAGCGGTCTTGGGCTTCTCTCCCGTACGGGTGCGGACGGCGTCGGCGGCGTGCACGAACACCGGCACGCCGTGATCGCGCCGCAGGCGTTCGGCGAAGCCGATGTGGTCGGAGTCACCGTGGGTCAGCACGAGCCCGCGGATGTCCTCGACCGATTTGCCCAGGGAGCGGAGTTCGTGCTGAAGGTCCCGCCAGTGGCCGGGCAGTCCGGCGTCGATGAGCGTGATGCCGTCGGGGGTGTCGACGAGATAGCACGCCACAAGATCGTTACCGAGGCGGTGCAGGTTGGGCGCGAGTTTCATGGTCTTCTTCCCCAAGGTGGACGGGACTGTTGATAGCTACGATAATTAGCTATGATGGCTAACGTCAATAGCTTTCCCCTCGGGAGGATCAACGGTGCCGACCCCAGTGAAGACCTCGCTCGACCGCATCGTCGCCGCCGGACGCGACCTGCTGGAGGAGGGCGGCGGTCAGAAGCTGACGATGCAGAACGTCGCCGCGAAGGTCGGAGTGCGCGCCCCGTCCCTCTACAAACACGTCGCCAACCACGCGGCGCTGCTGACCGCCGTCGCCGAGGCCACCATCGAGGACCTGATCACCCGGTTGGAGGCCACCGACGGGTCGATCGACGCGCTGGGGCGCTGCTACCGCCGGTTCGCCCAGGACTGGCCGGCCGGGTTCCGGCTGATGCTCACCGCGGACGTGGCGCCCGAGGTCCGCGCCCGCGTGGCCGATCCGGTGCTGCGCGTCTCCAGGGAGATCGTGGGCGAACAGCATGCGCTCGAAGCCGCCCGCTTGCTGACGGCGTGGATCACCGGCTTCATCGAGATGGAACTCCTCGGCGCCTTCAAGCTCGGGGGCGACGTCGAGCAGGCCTTCGAGTACGGCCTGGCCGGCATGCGCCGCGCGCTGGCGCCCGATCACTAGGTAGGGGCAGGGCCGTGAGCGCCCCTCCCTCAAGAAGGGGCGCCGGCGCCGGAGCGCTCGGTCCGAGCCGTCAGGAGGTGATCAGGCCTGGGCCCGCGCGGACCTCCATCTCCTCCAACGTCACCTCATGACCCTCCGCGCACACCAGCCGGACCCCCACGTCAGCCCCGCATCCCCGATGCACCGAGCGCAGTGGCGGGCCGGCAGCGTCGGCCGCCCACGCGTCTCCCCATTCCCGCAGCGCCGCGATCACCGGGAACAGGGCCCGGCCCTTGCCGGTCAGCTGGTACTCGTATCGCGTCCGCTGGCCGGGCTCGCGATACGGCACCCGTTCCAGCAGCCCCAGCGCCGTCAGCTCCTTCAGCCGCGCCGCCACCGCGGGCTCGCCGACCTCCACCCGGCGGACGAAGTCGTCGAACCGCCGGGCGCCGAAGAACGCCTCCCGCAGCACCAGCACCGCGGAACGCGAACCGATCACCTCGAACGCCCGCGCGATCGAGCAGTTCTCCATCGACCACGCGTCCCGATTCTCCAGCACACTCCCCATGTCCCTCATTGTACCGAGCTGACTTTTGTCGAGGCTAGTCTGTCCTTACGGGTGGATGCCGAAGGCGCCGAGGACGCCCTGGTCGATGCGGGCGGAGTTGACCAGGGCCGCCGCGTTGGAGGTGGTGAAGACGTCCGCGCCGGCGAGCAGCCCGCTGTACTTCGCGACGACCGGGGCGGCGGCCTGCGCGGCGGCGGCGTCGAGATACGACCTGAAGACGGCCCAGGCGTTGCCGGTGGGGCCGTACTTGGCGAAGAACGGCGTGGGGTCCAGCTTGCCGATGGTCGCACGCGTGCTGCTGGACAGGTCCCGCACGTAGTCGCGTTGCAGGGTCACGTCGGAGCGCCTGCCGAGGCGCCCGAGATGCCCGCCGACCAGTGTGCTCCATGAGCTCGCCAGCACCGTGTCATGGGCGGCGATCCACGCCGGGATGTCCTGCGACTCGGCGAGGTTCTTGAACGGCACCCAGCCGGGGAAGATCACGTCCACTACCATCAGCGTCGCCGCGGACGGCACGTGGATGAAGATGTTGTCGGGGCTGTGGTTGGGGCCGTGGTAGGTGAGCACCAGCCGCTCGCCGCCCACCCGCAGCTCGTGGCGGTCGTCGAACGTGACGGCCGGGAGCGGGCGGTTTGCGTCCCTGGCGGTCTTGAGCAGGCGCTTGGTCTCCGAGTGCGCGACGCGGGTGACGCCGCTGCCGAAGATCGAGGCGGCGCCGATGTGGTCGGCGTGCGAGTGGGAGTAGACCAGGTGCGTCACGCGGCTGGGCCGGTGGCGGGCTTCGGTGACCTCTTCGATCGCGCGCAGCAGGTTACGGCCGATGGTGGGCGGCGCGTCGACGACCACGACGCCTTCCGTGGTGGTCAGGAACATGGCCTGGTAGAAGCCGTCGGTGACCCAGTACAGGTTCCCGCGCACGCGTTCCACGAAATATCCGGACTCGTTGACGGCTGGGCCCAGGGCGCCGGCCGGCACGGGCGCGTAGTCCGGCAGCTCGCCCGCCGCGGCCGAGGCGGCGGACGCGGCACGGGGCAGGCTGAGGCCGAGGAGGCCGGCCGCGGCGGGAACGGCGGCCGCGACGGAGGCCCGCCGCAGGAAGGCGCGCCG
Source organism: Nonomuraea sp. NPDC048882 (assembly GCF_040649755.1). Taxonomy (NCBI): domain Bacteria; kingdom Bacillati; phylum Actinomycetota; class Actinomycetes; order Streptosporangiales; family Streptosporangiaceae; genus Nonomuraea; species Nonomuraea sp. NPDC048882. The sequence goes on along the minus strand of NZ_JBEZGB010000002.1, from coordinate 73,427 downwards.
ATCGGAGGAAGTGGGGGAGGAGGTCATGATGCGCTCCAAGTAGTTGCGTTGTGAAATAGTTTCCGCCCGTAGATGGCAGAAGTGGAGTCGGGATTGCTGGTCGGGAGTCGCTAGAGTGCGCGGCTATCCCAGGATGAAGCCGGTGTCACGATCGTCAGTATGCGCCAGATTAGTTGCGGAAGCAAGCAACTATATGCCGACAAGCATCCCGCCGCCGGAAGCAGGATCGGGTCGGTCAGTCGTCGCCCGCGGCCTCGCGTAGCGCCACCAGGACCCGGGAGAGCGCCTCCGTCATCGTCCGCATCTCACTCCTCGTGACATGGTCGAAGACCAGCGAACGCACCCGGGCGAGATGTCCCGGATAGGCCGCCGCCAGCACGGCCGCGCCGGCCGGGGCGATGGCCGCGAGCGAACTGCGCGCGTCCTGCTCGGACTTGCGCCGCGTCACCAGCGAGCGGCGGACCAGGTCGTCGACGACCCGGCTGATCCGGCTGCGGGACAGCGCGGTCGCCTGGGCGAGCTCCCCCATGCGCAGCTCGCCGTCCGGCGCCTCGGACAGCGCGACGAGGACCGAGTACTCGGTCATCCCCACCTGGGCCTCCCGGGTGAACTGCTCGTCGAGCAGGCGCGGGAGTCGTACGAGCACTTCGATGAGGGAGCGCCAGAGGATCTCCTCTTCGCGGTCCAGGCCGGTCACCGGGGTCGTCATCCGAGCAGGTTACCCTCTCGGTTGCGCCCGGCCGCAACTATCTCGGCGGGCCGGCGAGGAAGCGTACGACCTGCCGCGCGACCTCCGGATCGCGGAGGATCCGCTGGTGGCCCAGCCCTTCGGTGTGCAGCAGCTCGGCTCGCGGCCACGCCTTCGTGATCGCCTCCGCGCCGCCCAGATCAACGACCTGGTCGTCCCGGTCGTGCACGACCAAAAGTGGGGGCAGCTCGCTCATGGTCGCGGCCCGGGCCGCGAGATCGAGGTCGGACAGGGGCCGGCCGTTGCGGCGCTCCACCCGTTCGAGCAGGCCGGCCCGGACGCGCTCGCCGAGGCCGAGCACGCGGCCGAACGTGCCGGCGAACGCGAGCGGGCTCGCCATCGGCGCGACGAGAGCGACCCGACCCGCCGGCACGCCGTCCAGGACGACCAGCGCGGCGGCGGCGCCCCCGAGCGAATACCCCACGATCCCGTACGCCGGCCCGCACTCGGCGATCAGGCACCTGAGCGCCTCGGCGAACTCGGCCGCCACCGCCCGCCGCCGCCCGTGCACGCCCGGGGCCGAGGCGCCGTGGCTGGGCGCGTCGAGCGCCACGACGCGGTAACCGGCCTTGATGAGCGGAGGGATGAACGTCTCGAACCGCCCACGCGAGCCGCCCCACCCGTGCATCAGGTAGACGGTCGGCCCGTCGCCCCAGATCTCGGCGGCCACGGCCCGGCGGTTGACGGAGACGGTGATCCGTTTTCCGGGCAGGACGTTCGCCGGTCTGACCGTGCGGCGCGGCACGGTGCACCACAGCCGCTCGGCCAGCGCCGAGCCGGGCCCCGGCGCCACGCGCTCCAGGACCGCGAACGTCGTCCGCAGGGTGATGAAGGCCAAGAAACCGCTGACCTTGCGCGATAAGGCACGCATGTTGCTCCCTTTCCGCGGCGGTCAGCGCAGGAAGGCCAGGACCTCCCGGCCGAAGTCCTCGACGTGCTGGAACAGGAAGCCGTGACCGGCGTCGCCGTAGATCACCAGCTTGCTGTTCGGCAGCTTCTGCGACATCACCCAGCTGCCCCAGGCGTCGATCATGACGTCGTGCGCGCCGTTGGCCACCAGGATCGGCAGCGTCAGCTCCTCGATCCGGTCCCAGTACCCGCCGAACGTGGCGGCGGCCCGCATCTGCGCGGCGAGCGCCGCCGGGCTGACGCCCGCCTTGGTCTCGCTCAGCCGGGTGTCGAGGCGGCGCAGCGACCGCAGGCCCGCCGCCCGGCCCGCCTCGTCCTCGGGGAAGAAGAGGTAGAGGAAGTCGTCGTCCACGTTCTCCGGCTTGGTCGCGGTCAGCCACGTCTTCTCGCTCATCCGCGGCATGTCCGGAATCGCGCCGCCCGGCCCGCTGCCGGCGATGACGAGGCGCCGGACGAGGTGGGGCCGGCGAAGGGTGACGCCTTGGGAGACGTACCCGCCCAGGGACCAGCCCAGCAGATCGACCTCGCTCAGACCGAGCCCGTCGAGGAAGTCGATGACGCCTTCGGCCAGACCTTCGACGGAGTCGGCCGGCTCGCCCGTGGAGTGGCCGAGGCCGCGGTTGTCGAAGACGATCACGTCACGCTCGGCGGCCAGGACGTCCAGCAGCGCCGGGTCCCAGTAGTCGATGGTGCCGCGGAAGCGCAGCACCATGACCAGCGGAACGCCTCCCGCGGGCCCCATCCGGCGATAGCCGTAGGTGGCGGTGGCGGAGGTGACGTAGCGGGTCTCGGCCTGGTCGGCCGCGTACGTGGTGGTCATGGAGTCTTCTCCGGACGGAGCGCGAGCGCGCCGCTCCAGATGGCGCCGGGGTTGAGCAGCGCGGGGAAGCGCTCGAGCATGGCGTCGAAGAAGCCGCGAGCGGTCTCGTGCCGCGGGAGGAGCTCGTCCACCGTGTCGAGGTAGCGGCGGGTCTCGGCGATGGCGCGCTGGGCGTCGTCGTCGAGGTCCTTGTTCTTGTGGCCGGTCACGATGAAACGGGGCCGCAGGCCCTCGACGATGTCGATGGCCTTGCGCCAGGCGTCGACGCCTCCGTCCTTGGACTCGACGAGGTACTGGTGGACGCCGTTGTAGATGACGTCGCCCGCCACGACCAGGTCGAGGTCGGGCACGTGCAGGACGCTCGTCTCGTCGGTGTCGCTGTGGCCGACCTCGACGATGCGCAGTTCGTGGCCTTCGAGGTTGATGCGGTTCCCGTCCGGCACGGTCGCGGTGACGGGCGCGTCGGGGATCTGGCCGGGCAGCAGCGCGTCCCAGAACTGCGGGCGGATGGCGACGTTGCGCCGCATCTCCTCGATCGTGCCCGCCGAGGCGACCACCTGGGCGTCGAAGCGCTCGGCGAGCAGGCTCGCCGTGAACCAGTGATCACCGTGGCCGTGGGTGGCGAAGATGTGGGTGAGGTTCTTGCCGGTGGCCTCGACCCACCGCGCGACGTCGTCCGCCTGGTTCCGCGTCAGAGGCGGATCGACGAGGACGGCGTCGCGGTCGCCGTACACCAGCGTGATCGACAGGGGGGAGAACCTGCGCTCGTCGCCGTTGGGTACCCGCTCCCTCACGTTGAGCGGGATGGGCTCGGCGATGAACACGTCGTAACTGAGTGACATAACTGCTTGACCTTTCTTGCGTACCTAGGAGCGGACCGGGCCGGCGTTGCTCATGGGAGCACCGGTACCGGTACCGGGCCGGGCGTCGACAGCGTGGCCTTGACCGCGGCGGTCTGGGGGTCGGCGAGGACCTCCTCGTGCCCGGACTCGACGCCGTCCAGGGCCCGCGTCGCGACGATGGCGGGGTCGATCTTCGCGTCGGCCGGCACCCGGGCGGCCATGTCGGTGTCCATGAAGGCCACGAACAGCCCGGTGACCAGCACGCCGTCGGGCCGCAGCTCCTCGCGTACGGCGTCCGTCAGCGCCAGCCCGGCCGTCTTCGAGGCGCTGTAGCCGCCTTGTGCGGCGAGGTGCAGCCACGACGCGGTCGACAGCACGTTGAGCACTCCCGCGCCGTCCGCCGCCGCCCCGTTGCGGGTCAGGATCGGGGCGAAGGCCCGCAACATGTTCAGGGTGCCGTAGTAGTTGGTGTCCATGAAGGCGCGGATGCGGGCCATGTCGCCCGTGAGCAGCGATTCGCGGGCGCCGATGCCGGCGTTGTTGACCAGGAGGGTGACGTCGCCGGCCACCTCGGCCGCGCGGGCCACGTCGTCGGGGTCGGTGATGTCCAGCCGCAGCGGTACGACGCCGGGCAGGTCGATGGTGGCGGTGTCCCTGGCCGCCGCGTAGACCTTGGCCGCACCGCGTTCGACCAGCTGGGCGGCCAGGTGCCGGCCGAGGCCCCGGTTGGCGCCGGTGACCAGCGCGACGGAATTACGGATTCGCATGGCAGCTCCCCCAAAGTCGTCAACCGTCGGGCGCCGCCCATCGGGAGGCGGCGACCTGACTTATCTCAACACAAGTTAGCCCCTGACTATTGCGGGAGCAAGCCAGAAGCGCAAAGAAACGGCGCCGGAAGAGTTCCGGCGCCGTTCCTCGTCGTCTCCGTGTCGCCCGGCCTGGGCCTTCATCTCCGTGTCACCCGGCCTGGGCCTCCGGGTTCGTGTCACCCGGCCGGGATCGCGCCGACCTCCCACACCCGGGCGAAGTTGTCGGCGTACGCCCGGACGATCGAGCGTTCGGACAGTTCGATCATCGCCTCGTCGTTGCGTCGCAGCGAGGTGGCGTTGAAGTTGTGGCTGCCGGTCATCACCCAGCTCCGCCCCGGCGCCCGGTCGGTGACCACGATGTACTTGGAGTGGATGCGCCCGGCGGAGGTCGAGCCGTCGAGCACCCGCCGCCCCACGCCGGCCGCGTCCAGCGCTGCGGTGACGGCGTCGTCGGCCAGGCCGTGCACCACGCGCACCTGGCAGCCGGCGCTCACCAGCGCCGCGAGCCGGTCGACGATCGCGAGCCGGGTGTCGTCCCACTCGGACTGGCCGATCTCGACCCGGGTGCCGTTCCCTGGCGCGCAGCGGACCTGGCCGAGCCGCTGCTCGATCGGGTCGCGGTCCGCGACCGGGTAGAACTGGGCGGTGATCCGGCCGCCAGGCCCGGCGGCGCTGACGGTGGTGTCGTAGTCGGGGTTCTGCACCTCGGCGGCGAGGTCGTCGAAGTACTTCCCGTACCCCTGGAAGAGCTTGCGGTTGCCGGGCAGCACGACCAGGTTGTTCCAGTAGCTGGTGGAGTTGACGTCGGTGAGGTTGTTCGAGGCCTGGACGACCACGTCGCGCCGGCCGCCGGTCCGCGAGAAGAGCGAGAACTTGTTGTGCATGCCCTTCGTGCCCTGGCAGGAGGTGGTGTTGCCCTCCGGGCTCATGTGGCCGCAGACGTGCACCCACGAGGCGGCCGACCTGTCGGTGCCGAGGGTGGCGATCAACTGCTCGGCGGCGGGGTTGTCGATCTGGTAGCCGTCGATGACCATGCGCACCTGGACGCCGCGCCGGTACGCGTCGAGCAGCACCGCCACGTAGTCGGCGCCGGCGTCGCCCGAGATGACGAACTCGGCGATCTCGATCGACGACCCGGCCGGGGCCTGCTTGATCAGCGAGCAGATCCGTTCCACGACGGCGGTCGGGGTGCCGGCGACGGGGTCGTTGAAGGCGGCGCCGGTCGTGACCGGCACCTCGGCGGCGTTACGGCAGGCGCTGCGGGCGGGCTCGGGCAGGGCGGCCTGCGCGGCGGGAACGTCGATCGTCTGTACGGACAGAGCGGCGAAGGCGGTCAGGGCGGCGAGCCCGGCCAGGACGGCGGGGCGGATTCGAGGCATGGGTGTTTCCTTGCGCTGTGCTGAGGGTGCTGTGTCGAGGGCGAGGGTGGGCGGAGGCGCTATTCGACGGACACCAGCGAGAAGTCCGGCCGCCCGCTGACCGGCATCTCCAGCCCCTTGACGTTGTCGCGGACGGCGTAGTTGTTCTTCAGGTCCACCGGGAAGATGCCGACCGCCTCATCCCAGATGGTCTTGCTGGCCTGGGCGTACAGAGTCTTGCGCTCGTCCTGGTCCAGGGACGCGCGCGCCTTGGCCAGGATCGAGTCCAGCTCCTTGTTGCAGTAACCCATCCGCTTGGCGTCGCAGGTGTAGAGCCGGTTCAGGGTGAAGTCGGCGTCGCCGGTGCCGGTGGTGTTGGTCTGCAGGTTCATGTCCCAGTTGAGCGCGCCGAAGTCCTTGAGCCAGGTCGCCCGCTCCTTCTCCAGCGGCTGCACCTTGATGCCGACCTTCTCCCAGGACGAGATGAACGCCTGCGCCATGGCCCGGATGTTCGGCCCGCCCGCCAGCGGCCACTGGATCGTGGTGCTGATCCCGTCGGGATGCCCGGCCTCGGCGAGCAGCTTCTTGGCCAGTTCCGGGTCGTAGGCGTACGGCTCCAGCTTGGTCGATCCGAAGACCGCCTGCGTGATCGGCGACTGGGCCACCGTGCCGAGGTCGCCGAACAGGCTGGCGACGACGCCCTTGACGTCGATCGCGTGCAGCATGGCCCGGCGGACCTTGACGTCGTCGAACGGCTTGTTGTTCTGGTTGAACCAGATGAAGTAGTAGTTGAAGCTCGGCCCGGTCCCGTACGTGATGCCGTCCACGTCGGACACCTCGGCCACCTGGTCCGGCGGGATCGAGGCGAGCACGTCCACCTCGTCGTTGTTCAGCGCGGTGATCCGGGCCGAGACCTCCGGCATGTTGAGGATCTCCAGCTTGGCCACCTTGGCCTTGGCGCCCCAGTAGGTGTCGTTGCGGCTGAGCTCCACCTTGTCGTCGGGGCTGAACGCGTCGAATGTGAACGGCCCGGTGCCGATCGGCCGCTGCCAGTACGCGTCGCTCGCGACCTTGTCGCCCTGGCCGATGAAGACCAGGGACAGGGTGCTGGGCAGCGTGCCCAGCGGTGCCGAGGTGCGGAACGTCACCGTGCGGTCGTCGGTGGCCTCCACGCCGGTGATGGAGGCGAGCAGCGGGGCCAGCGAGCCCTTGAGGCTGATCAGCCGCTCCACGGACGCCTTGACGTCCTTGGCGGTGAACGGGGTCCCGTCGCTGAAGGTCACCCCGTCGCGCAGGTGGAACACCCACGTCTTGTCGTCGGGGCTCTCCCACGACGTGGCCAGCTTCGGCGCCGGCTGACCGTCCTTCATCACCGTGAGCGTCTCCAGCCCCTGCTGGACGGTGGTCTGAACGGCCTCTTCCGCGGGGAACTGCTGGACGTCGAGCGACACGGGGAACAGCTGCGGCGCGTACCGCAGCACCTGCCCGCCGCCTGCGGCGTCGCCGGCGCCGCCGGAGCCGCCGCAGGCCGCGAGGCCGAGCACGAGGGCCATCGCGACGAGGCCGCCCTTGGCCCGGGAACGTGCGATCATTGCCTGTCTCCTTGCTTGGTTCTACGCCGTCACGGACGGCAGGGTGAAGGTCGCGGCGACGGGCTTGTGGTCCGACGGGGCGGTGCCCGCTGAGAAGAAGTCGACGACCTCGCTGGCCCGGGTGGTGATCGGGCCCCTCGCGAAGATCCAGTCGATGGCCTTGGACGGGGACCCCAGAGGTGACAGGCGCGTTCCGCGCTCGGTGACGAACGGCAGCGGCGACACCGGGTGGGTGACCGGCGACGTGCGTCCCAGGGCGGTGAACGAGTCGAGGAAGCCGCTGTTGCCGAGCACCCACAGCGGCTGGCCGATGTCGTTGATGTCCACGGTGAACAGGCAGACCTCGTCGCCGGCGATCTCGTCCAGGGCGGCCGCCACCTGCTCCGCCTGCCCGGTGCGCAGGTTGCGGCGGTCCTCCCGCTCCCGCTCGTGGCCCGGCCAGGTCAGGTGCGCGGTGGCGAACACCAGCGGCCTGGCTCCCTCGGCCCGGGGGCGCAGCCGTACCCAGAACAGCCTGGCGTCGGCGGCGAGGATGCCGACGTCCCGCGTCCCGTACTCCACCAGGTCGAACAGCTCCCGCCGCCACCACAGGTTGCTCTGCGTGCCCCAGCCGGGGAAGTCGTCGTGCACCCGGGCGTGTCCCGGCATGGCCTCGTCCACCACCGCACGTGAGCGCGGGCGGAGCTCCTGGGTGGCGAGGAGGTCGGGCGGCCGGGTGGTGAACAGGTCGCGGATCGCCGGTTCGCGCTGCTCCAGGTGCCAGTCGCCCCACAGGTTGTAGGTCATGGCGACGAAGGTGAACGATCCGGTCAGCATGCTGATCCCTTCCGATTCAGTCGGCCCGCGCGGCCTGCGCGGCCCAGGTGGTCGGCGCGTTGTACTCGACCACCGCGTGGTCCTGCCGCTCGCCCGCGTAGCCGATGACGGTCAGCGAGGTGTTCACCGGCGGGGCGAAGCTGAGATGGCCGGGCACCGGCAGGCGCAGCGCGGCTGCGGCGGCCACCCGGATCGGGCCGCCGTGGGTGAACACCACGACGGTCGCGCCCCCGACCGCTGTGTCCGCCGCCTCGGTGAGCGCCTGCCACACCCGCCGGCGCAGTTCGGCGAACGTCTCGCCGCCGCCGCGCCGCACGTCCTCCCCGCGCCCGACGGCCGCGAGCACGTCCGGGTACTCCGCGGCGATCTCGGTGAACGGCCGCCCGGCCCACGAGCCGATGTCCGCCTCGCGCAGCCGGGCGTCCAGCCTGGCCTCGATGCCGAAGTGACGAACGTACGCCTGCGCCGTGTCCATGGCCCTGGGCAGATCGCTGGAGACGACCAGGTCGGGCGTACCGAAGCGGGCCAGCAGCGCCGCCGCGGCCACGTCGGCCTGTTCGCGACCGGTGGCGGTGAGCCCCGAGTCGGACTGCCCCTGGTAACGCTCCTCGACGTTCCACACCGACTCGCCGTGCCGGACGAGGACGAGACGCACCCGGCCGCTCATCGCGCACCCGCCGGGGCGACCGGCAGTTCGGGGAAGTGACAGGCGGCAGGATGATCGCCCAGCCGATCGACCAGCGCCGGCTCCTCCGTGGCGCACCGTTCCTGCGCCTTCCAGCACCGGGTACGGAACCGGCACCCGGACGGCGGCGACACCGGCGATGGAATGTCACCTTTGAGGAGGATCTGCCGCCGCGGCGGCGCGGCCCAGGGGCGGGGCACCGGCACCGCCGACAACAACGCCTGCGTGTACGGATGCACCGGAGCGGCGAAGATCTGCGCCGTCGTCCCCCTCTCCACGACCTTGCCGAGGTACATCACCGCCACCTCGTCACTGATGTGCCGCACCACGGACAGGTCGTGGGCGATGAACAGGAAGCCGAGCCCGAGCTCCCGCTGCAGATCGACGAGCAGGTTCAGCACCTGCGCCTGCACCGAGACGTCCAGCGCCGACACCGCCTCGTCGCAGATCACCAGCCGGGGCCGCAGCGCCAGGGCCCTGGCGACGCCGACCCGCTGGCGCTGTCCGCCGGAGAACTGGTGCGGGTACCGGTCGGCGTGGTCCGGGTTCAGCCCGACCCGGTCCAGCAGGTCCTTCACCTCGGCGGCCCACCGGTCGCGGGGCACCACCCCGGGGTTGATCAGCCACGCCTCGCTGATGATCTGTTCGACGGTGAGCCGGGGGTTGAGCGACGCGTACGGGTCCTGGAAGATCATCTGGATCTGCCGGCGCGCCTGCCGCAGCTCGGCAGGGGGCAGGGTGAGCAGGTCCCGGCCCTCGAAGAGCACCTGGCCTGACTCCGGCGGCTCCAGGCCGATGACGGTCCGGGCGAGCGTGGTCTTGCCCGAGCCGGACTCGCCGACCAGGCCCAGCGTGCGGCCCGCGGGCAGGTCGAACGAGACGCCCGAGACGGCCTGAACGGCTCCCGTCCTGCGCCGCAGCACGCTGGAGCGGATCGGGAAGCTGGTGTGCAGATCTCGTACGGACAGGAGCGGGTCAGCCGGGGACGACATCGGCGGCGACCTCCTTCGCGTGGTGACAGGCGGCGCGGTGCGACTCGGGCCGGCCGGGCACCCGGACGAGCTCCGGCCGCTCGGCGTCACAGACGTCGGTGGCGAAGTCGCACCGGGGCTGGAACGGGCAGCTCGCGGACAGCCGGGTGAGGTCAGGCGGCGAGCCCTTGATGGGCGTCAGCCGTTCGCGCGGCCCGTCCAGCGCCGGGATCGAGGCCATCAGCCCGCGTGTGTACGGATGCCCGGTCGTCTCGTAGACCTCGCGCAGCCCGCCGGTCTCCACCACGCGGCCCGCGTACATGAGCATGACCCGGTCGGCGACGCCGGCCACCACGCCCAGGTCGTGGCTGATGAGGATCATCGCCATGCGGTGCTCCGCCTTGAGCTCGGCGAGCAGCGCCATGACCTGCGCCTGGACCGTGACGTCCAGCGCGGTCGTGGGCTCGTCCGCGATGAGCACGCGCGGCTGCAGGGCGATGGCCATCGCGATCATCACGCGCTGCCGCATGCCGCCGGAGAACTGGTGCGGATAGTCGTCCACCCTGCGCTCCGCCGCCGGGATGCCGACCCGGTCCATCAGCTCGATCGCCCGGCGCCGCGCCTCGGCACGGGAGGCGCCGCGCCGGCGCCGGAACAGCTCGCCGATCTGCGCGCCGACCCGGAACACCGGGTTGAGCGAGCTGAGCGGGTCCTGGAAGACCATCGCCAGGTCGGTCCCGTTGAGCCGGCGGCGGTCGGCGCGCGGGCGGGTCAGCAGATCGGTGCCGGCGTAGACGATCCGGCCGCCGGTCACCTCGCCCGCCGGCCGCGGGACCAGCCCCATCAGGGCCTGGGCGGTGACGCTCTTGCCGCTGCCGGTCTCACCCAGGATGGCCAGGGTCTCCCCTTCGGCCAGGTCGAAGCTCACCCGGTCGACGGCGGTGACGGTGCCCGCCCGGGTGCGGAAGCGTACCGTCAGGTCCTGCACCGACAGCAGTGGGTCGTCCATCACATGCTCCTCAGCCGCGGGTCGAAGCGGTCGCGCAGCGCGTCGCCCAGCACGCCGAAACTGATCACCAGGACGGCCAGGCCGATGCCGGGGATCGTGGAGATCCACCACGCGTTGGACAGGTAGTCGCGGCCGTTGGCGATGGTCAGCCCCCAGCTCGGCGTGCTGGCCGGGGTGCCGAGGCCGAGAAAGCTCAGCGACGCCTCGGCCAGGATCACGTGGCCCAGCTCCACCGTCGCGACCACCAGGATCGGCGCCGTCACCGACGGCAGGATGCTGCGCGTCACCAGGTGCCAGGTCCGCGCGCCGAGAGTGCGGGTGGCGTCGACGAAGTCGCGGCTCTTGAGCCCGAGCACCTGGCTGCGGGTGACCCGGGCGAACGTCACCCAGTTGGAGATGGACAGGACGATGACGACGTTCACCACGCTGGGCCCGAGGATCGAGGCGATGAAGATGGCCAGCAGGATCGACGGGAAGGTGAGCTGGATGTCGGCCAGCCGCATCAGCACCATGTCGAGCCAGCCGCCGAAGTACCCGGCGGCGACGCCGGCCGCGACGCCGATGACGCCGGCCAGGACCAGGGTCGCCACGCCGACGGTGATCGACACCCGGGCGCCCTGCAACATCTGGGCGAACACGTCCTGCCCGACCTGGTCGGTGCCGAAGATCGCGGTGTGCCCGTCCGGCAGGACGAAGCCGGGCGGTTTCAGCCGGGAGCCGAGGTCGGTGGCGACCGCGTTGAACTCCAGCACCATCGGGCCGACCACCGCGGCGACCACGTAGAGGGCGACCACCGCCAGCGAGACGATGATGCGCAGCCGCCCGATCCTGACCCGGCTTCGGCCCGCCGCCGGGCGGGCGTCGCCGGCGGGGTTCTCGCCGGGGAGCGGGGCGTTCTGGGGCAGAACCTGCCCGGTCGACCTGTCCATGGTCACCGTCCCAGCCGAATGCGCGGATCGAGGTAGCCGTACAGGACGTCCACGACCAGGTTGATCAGGACGAAGCCGCCGGCGATCAGCAGGATCGCGGCCTGCACCACGTTGTAGTCGCGGGCCGAGATGGAGTCGATGAGCAGCCGTCCGACGCCGGGCCAGGAGAAGACCGTCTCCACGATGACCGCGCCGCCGAGCAGCTTGCCGAATTCGAGCCCGGCCACCGTGACGATCGGGATCAGCGCGTTGCGGATGGCGTGCTGGGAGATGACCAGCCGCTCCGGCAGGCCCTTGGCCCGCGCGGTCTGGACGTAGTTCTCGTGCACGACGTCGAGCAGGCCGCTGCGGGTCAGCCGGATCAGCACCGCGACCAGTGGCAGCGCGAGCGTGACGCCCGGCAGGATCAGCCGGTCGAGGCCGCCGTACCCGCCGCTGGCCAACACGTGCAGCTGTCTGGCGAAGACCAGGATGAACATGATCCCGATCCAGAACGACGGCATGGACTGGGAGAGCAGCGCGAACACCGAGACCACCCGGTCGGCCAGGCGGTTCACCCGCAGCGCGCCGACCACGCCGAGCGCGATGCCGAGCACCAGGCCGATCAGCATCGCCACGACCGCCAGTTGCAGGGTGAGCGGGAACTTCTCCGTCACCAGGCCCATGGCGTCACTGTGGTAGCGGTAGGAGTCGCCGAAGTCGAAGCGGGCCACGTCGCCGAGATAGATCCCGTACTGCACCGCCAAGGGCCGGTTCAGCCCCATCTGCTCGCGTAACTGGGCGATCTCGGCCTGGGTGGCGTCGGAGCCGAGGATGAGCTGGGCCGGATCGCCGGGAACCAGCCGGAGCACCAGGAACACAATGGTCACGGCGCCCCACAGCACGAAGACGGCGAACAGCGCGCGCCGGATGAAGTACGCGGTCATGGCCGGTCCGATCGCGGTCGGTCGGCGTCCCGTTTCAGCATCGCCAGGCAACTCCTGGGTGAGCCATGACGCGGCAGGCGTCTGGCGGTGACGGCTTGAGGGTGGGGGATGGCCCGGCCCGCGGAGCCGGCCGGACTTCTGGAGGGTGGTCCACAGAGGCGGCGAGCCGTCGGCCGCAGGGGAGCGGCAGGATGACCGGCTCGCAAACATTAACGTTAATGCGATTGGTGGCTGATGCTAGGACCGAGGACTCTGATCGTCAAGGGTCCGGCTCGTCTCTTCTGCCTGTCGGCGGGCTCGATGATCTCTCTACTATGCCTGTGACCTGCCTAAATGAGAATCACGATGGAGTCTGGCGGGACGTGAGGAGGATCGGCGGCGGTCGTCGGCACGGTTGACGTCCGTCCAGCATGAACGTTAATGTCCGAGCAACCGTGTGATCCGCTCCGGTCGATCGGCCGGGCGTGGACCTTCGCCATTCCGAATGGCCTCAACATCTCCCAGGAGCCTCCGGCATGACCATGACGGAGCGGCCAGACCTGGCCGCAGAACTTCGCGCCGCGATTTTGTCGGCGGACCCGAGGCTGTCGAAGTTCTCCCCGCTTCGGCGCATTCTGACCTACGACGACTTCAACTCCGGCGCCCATGGCTGGACCGAGCTGCTGGGCAACTACAACGGCAACGGCGACCTGTCCACGGTCGACGACCACATGCGCGACTTCCGGCCGCCGCAGCTGTCCAACTGCTCGTTCTTCGACATCGGCAGCCACGGCGCGATGACCGGCTCGTACGCGCTCAAACTGGCCACCCGGCCCTACGAGGGCCACACCGCCACCGCCATCAGGCGGCTCACCATGAGCGGGCGCGGCCTGCTGCAGATCGAGGCGTACTTCACCTTCAAGGCCGAGGCGACCATCGACGGCAGCGCGGGCGACCAGTTCGGCGATGTCACCTGGGACGGCAACCTGCACCCGTCGGAGGCGCAGTTCGGCTGCTTCACCGTGGCGACCGACCTGTGCGGCGACGGCGGCCTGCGCTATCACACGGTGGCTCGCTACCTGAACACCACGCTGGACAACACGCTGTCGCGGCAGTGGGTCTACCCGACCGTGCCGGAGCCGACGCCGCGCGAGCACCTTGAGGGCAAGGTCAAACTGGCCTACGGGGCCGACTTCACCGCGCCCAACCCCGAGGACTGGCAGCCGTTCGGCGAGCCGCAGGAGCTCTGCTACAACGAGGTGCCGACGAAGGTCAACTGGCACTACCTGCGCTGGGTCATCGACACCGGCGCCCGGCGCAACGTCGAATTGCAGATCAACGACCGGGTGATGGACATGTCCGCGATTCCGGTGCCGCCGTACAAGGAGCGCTACGACTCGCTGGAGAACCTGCTGAACTTCTACTTCTCGGTGCGCACCCATTCGTCGGTGCGCAATTTCCTGTTCCTCGATTCGGTACTCATTTCCACGGAGTGGTGACGTTCATGCGGCAGGTGCAGACGGCGGTTCTCGAACGGGACACGACGTTCGACTCCGATTTCGCGACGGAACCGTACGAGGTGGCGTGGGCCGGTGAGGCGCGCTGGTTCGTGCACACCCTTTCCGCGTCCGGTGACGACGTCGCGGTGCGGCTGGTCACCCAGATCTCGCCCGACGGATTGACCTGGTGCGACCTCGACGGCCACGAGCACGTCGTCACCGGCCCCGGCCTGGTGACCTGGCCGGTCGAGCATTTCGGCCAATGGCTGCGGCTGCGCGGCACGGTGACGGGCGGAAATCCGTCGGCGAAACTGCGCATCTATCTCACCGCCAAGAGCTGAGCGCGACCGGGAAAAGGCACGGGAGCGAGCGGGAGAAGGGCATGCGCAGGGCCGGGGGCCGGCGTCACACACTGCGGGACATCGCCGCGGCGTTGAACCTGTCGGTCAACACCGTTTCGCGTGCCCTCTCGGGAAAGGACGGCATCGGGGAGAAGACCAGGGCGCTGGTACGGGCGGAGGCGGAGCGGGTCGGTTACGTGCCGAACTCCATGGCCAGGTCGCTCGTGACGGGCTCGGCGATGACCTTCGGGCTGGTCATCACCAATCCGTCGAACCCGTTCTACGCGCAGCTGATCTCCAGCATCGAATTACGCGCCAGGGCGCACGACTATTCGCTGCTGCTGACGGTGACCGACGAATCGGCGGAGAACGAGGCGCGGGCCGCGGAGTCGCTGCTGCGGTCGTCGGTGAGCGGGGCGATCGTCGTACCGGTGCAGGCGAGCGCCGATCCGTGGCGGCGGCTCGGCGCGGTCGGCGTGCCCACCGTGCTGCTCAACCGGGACCTGCCCGACCTGGGTTACCGCTTCGTCGGCACCGACAACGAGCTCGGCGGCTATCGCGCCACCGCGCACGCGATCTCCCGCGGCGCCCGCTCGATCGTGGTGCTGGAGGAGGACCTGCCGATCACCACCATCGCCGACCGGATCGCCGGTTACCGCCGCGCCATGACCGAGGCCGGTCTCGCCATGCCGCGCGGCAGCGTCATACGGGTGCCCACCCGCCGCCACGACCAGGCCGCCCTGCCGTGGCAGCCGCAGCAGGCGTACCAGGTGGCCCGCCGCATGTTGCGCCGGGCCAGGCTGCCGGACGCGGTCGTGGTCGGCAACGACTACTTCGCCCTCGGCCTGTATCGCGCGCTGGCGGAGCACGGGCTCAAGGTGCCGGACGACCTGATGGTGATCGGCTTCGGCGACCACCCGTTCTCGGCGTTCCTGTCGCCGTCGCTGACCACGGTCCGGCTGCCCGCGGAGGAGGTCGGCGAGATCGCGGCCGACCTGCTGCTTGAGGAGATCGCGGGCGGGCGGAGCGCCCGTCCGCTGAAGCAGCTGATCGCCCCCACGCTGGTGGAACGCGACTCGACCGCCGGGGCCTCTCGCGCGGAGCGCCGCGGGCAGGCCGGTGACGCTAGTCCAGCGTGAACGCGAGCAGCGCCTTCGCCACCTCG
Organism: Nonomuraea sp. NPDC048882; assembly: GCF_040649755.1. NCBI lineage: Bacteria > Bacillati > Actinomycetota > Actinomycetes > Streptosporangiales > Streptosporangiaceae > Nonomuraea > Nonomuraea sp. NPDC048882. The sequence goes on along the minus strand of NZ_JBEZGB010000002.1, from coordinate 58,029 downwards.
TCCGGGTGGGTGAGGATCGTCTCGTGGGTGCCGGGCAGGAGCACCGGCTCGACGCCGACGCGGGCGGCGAGTTCGGCGCCGGGCGCGGCCAGCGCCTGGTCCCCCTCGGCGAGGAGGTAGGCGATCGGCAGGCCCGTGAAGTCCACGGTGTCGAGGGCGTCGAGCATGTAGTTCCCGGGCTGCGGGACCAGCAGGTCGTGCACGAGCCGCTGCACGTTCTCCGGCTCGTCCGGCATGAGGGACCGGCGGAACGACTCGAAGTCCACGGAGACGGTGTGGTCAGGTGACGCTTCGATCGTCGCGCGGAGGAAGGCACCCACCTCCGGGCCCATCGCGTCGGCCATCGACTCACCGGCGCGCGGGACGAACGCGCTGACGAAGACGATCCCGCGCAGGCGGCCGCGCAGCCGCGGCACGGCGCCGGCGATCGGGATGCCGCCCCAGCTGTGGCCGACCAGCACGACGTCGGTGAGGTCGCGGCGCTCGACCTCCTCGACCAGGTACGTCACCGCGTCGGCCAGCCGCGGCTCGCCCGCGCCGTCACCCGCCGAGAGGCCGGGCATGGTCAGCGCGATGCCCTGGTGACCGGCCTCGGCCACCCGCTGGGCCACCGGATGCCACGACCAACCGCCGTGCCAGGCCCCCGGAACGAAAACGTAGTTCACCTGCGACTCCAAGCCCGTATCCGCTGAATAGGGAGATGCTCTGTTGATCAGAGTCTAACTCTGATCAACAGAGCGAGTAGCATGCCTCCCGTGCCGACCAGGTCATCGAAGAACGCGGGAGAGAGCAGGCGGGCCGAGTACGCCGCGGCGACCCGCCGGGCGATCCACGACGCCGCGCGCGAGTTGTTCGGCGCCAAGGGCTACTTCGCGACCACCGTGGACGACATCGCCGCCGCCGCCCGGGTCGCGCCGGCCACGGTGTACGCGGTGGGCGGCGGCAAGCAGGGCCTGCTCAAGGCGATCATCGAGGCCAGGACGACCGCGCCGGACGTGGCGGAGGTCCACGCCCACATCGCCGCCGCGACGGACGCGGGCGAGCTGCTGGGCTTCATCGTCAACGCCACCCGGGTCCGCTTCGAACGCTCCCGCGACCTGATGCGGGTGGTCGCCGACACCGCTCCGCACGACGCCGGCGCCGCCCAGGCGCTGCGGACCGCGCAGGCCAGCCTCCGCGACGGCCTCACCCGCACCGCCCGGCGCCTGGCCGAACTGGGCGCCCTGCGACCGGGCACCGACGCGGAAGAAGCCGCGGAGACGCTCTGGTTCTACCTGAACAACAACGCCTACTTCACCTTGACCGACGACAACGGCTGGTCGCTGGAGAAGGCCGAGCGATGGCTGCGCGACTCACTCCACCACGCCCTGCTGAACGGCTCGGACACCTAGCCCCCCGCTGCCGCGACGAGCCGACGACTCGTCGTGCCGCGGCCACGGTCAGGCTCGCTGCCGGGCGATCCGCCGTCCGCGCACGAAAAGGAGCAGACCGAGCGGCGTGAACACCACGCCCAGGCCGCCGGTGATCAGCGGGCCGAGGAAGGCCGACCAGAACGAGGAGATCCGGGCGTCGCGCGGATCAGCCGGGTCGTAGGCGACGGGTACGGCTTCGCCTTCCGCGTAGGCCGGCGGGTTGCTGCCCGTGGAGCTCTCGAACGAGTACTGCCTGCCCGCGGCGGTGAACGTGACGGTCGGGTGCCACGTGGTGCTGCGGCGATGACGACCGTCGGAATCCCGGGTCGTGCTGGTGCGTGCGGTCAGCTCGACCACGGTCCCGTCCGTTCGCTGCGCCGAGGCCAGGAAACTCGCCGTGGAGGCGGCCAGCGCGATGGTGACGCACAGCAGAACCAGGCCGATCAGAGCGAACAGTCCGCCGACGCGTGTGATGAGCCGTTCGTTATGCATGGGACGAGTCTGTCCTTCAGGATGCATGGGACGAGTCTGTCCTTCAGGATGCATGGGACGAGTCTGTCCTACAGGATGCGTGCCGGACGCGGCGGGCACGTACGCGCGGTCATAGGCTGAAGCCGGTCCGCAGGCGGGCGACCGTGTCCTCCAGCACGGCGGGCAGATCGAGCGCGGCGCCGCTGCGGGCGGCGAGCCACGCCATCGTCATGGCTCCGCACAGCATCCTGGTGAGGCTGAGAATCTCCGGGTCGCCGGCGTCGCGTCCGGCCCGTTCGGCGAACAGCTCGGCCATCCCGCTCATGCTGGAGGCCAGGCTGTCCATGTTCGCCGCCCACACCTCGGGAATGGTCACCACCAGCCGGGCCCGGTCCTGGATCTCCACGTGTTCAGGGCGAGAGGCGCCGGTTTTGTCGAACGCGGTGCGTACGGCGTTGTGCAGCGCGGCGAGCACCCCCAGCTCCGGCGGCTGCGCGCGGAAAGCCTCGATGAACGGCCTGATCATGAGCAGGTCGTCGTCGAGCACCACCAGATCGTGCTTGGTGGGGAAATAGCGGAAGACCGTGCTCGGCGCGAGATCCGCGGCCGCCGCGACCTGCTCCACCGTGGTCGCGTGATAGCCCTGCTCGCCGAACAGCCGCAGTGCGTGCCGCTGGATCGCCTGCTTGGTCCGAGCCCGCTTGCGCTCCCAGGGCCCTTCGGGCGACCCGTCTCCGGGCAGTTCACTCGTCACCACGTCGCGTTTCACTCCTCAACGCACGACCACAGCTGCAGCGGTCATCGTACGCCCCGCGTCCACGACGACCCCCGTCAAAATCTTGGTGTAATCTCCTACTATGGGAGTTGACTCCCAAACTAAAATAACACTCTAAAGATTGGGCGGGAGCCTGAGATGACGACCACGATCGAGGCCGACTACCTCGTGATCGGTGCGGGCGCGACGGCCATGGCCTTCGTGGACACGCTGCTGACCGAATCCGACGCGACCGTGGTGATGGTCGACCGCTACCACCAGCCGGGCGGCCACTGGACCGTCGCCTACCCCTACGTCCGGCTGCACCAGCCGTCGGCCATGTACGGCGTGAACTCTCGTCCCCTCGGCGACGACACGATCGACCAGACCGGCTTGAACGCCGGGCTGTACGAACTGGCCGGCGCCGGCGAGGTGTGCAGCTATTTCGACCAGGTCATGCGGCAGACGTTCCTGCCGTCAGGCCGGGTGTCGTACTTCCCCATGGCCGAGTACGACGGCGCCGGCCGGTTCCACCTGACGACCTCGGGCGACGCGTACGAGGTGACCGTACGCAGGAAGATCGTGGACACCACCTACCAGGGCGTCACCGTCCCGGCCATGCGACCGCCCGAGTTCCCGACCGCCGCCGCCATCCAGGTGGTGCCGCCGAACGAGCTGCCCGCAGTCCGCGAACCCCGCGAGCGGTACGTCGTCGTCGGCGCGGGCAAGACCGGGATCGACGCCTGCCTCTGGCTGCTGGAACAGGGCCTCGACCCCGAACGCCTGACCTGGATCATGCCTCGCGCGCCCTGGCTCATCGACCGGGCCACCGTGCAGCCGATCCCCCTCCGCCGTGCCGAGGACATCGGGCGGGACTACATGGCCAAACACGAGGCCATCATGAGCGCCGAGTCCCTGCCCGACCTCTTCGAGCGGCTCAACGCCGCCGGCACCCTGCTGCGCATCTCCCCGGACGACCGGCCGACGGCGTTCCGTTGCGCCACCGTCTCGCGGGCCGAGCTGGAGCAGCTACGCCGGATCAGGAACGTCGTCCGCCTCGGCCGGGTGAAACGCATCACCGAAACGGAGATCGAACTCGACGGCGGCGCCGTTCCGACCGGCCCTGGGGTGCTGCACGTGGACTGCACCGCCGACGCCACCAGACAACTCCCCGTCGTCCCGATCTTCCAGGACGGGCTCATCACCCTGCAGTCGGTCCGGGTGTGTCAGCCGGTGTTCAGCGCCGCCCTCATCGCGCACGTGGAGGCGACCTACCCGGACGACACCGTGAAGAACGACCTGTGCCCCGTCACACCGAACCCACGAACGGACGCGGACTGGCTGCGCTTCGCCCTGTCCGCGAACGCCGAAGCGCTGCGCTGGGCCGGCAACGACGATCTCGACACCTGGCTGCGCACGTCCCGGCTGCACCCCAACATCGCCCCGCCGATGCCGGAGGACCCGGCGGAACGGGCCGTCTTCGAACGCCAAGCCCTGGCCATGCTCAAGGAACAGAACACCCGGCTCGAACAACTCCTGTACGCGCACGAGGTGCGGTAGATGCCCGGCTCAGAAAGCCGGCGCCGCGCCCTATGGGTGCTCGCCCCGCTGACCACCCCCCGGCTCGGCGACCTCCATGGTGACCGGCTCGCTGACGATCGTGCTGGAGGCCGGACGTGACGGCCTACACCGGGCGCGAGGAGATCCGGCGGGAGCTGCGGCGCCACTTGTGCGACACGAGCAGGAACACCGTGGCGATCGTGGCCATCGCCGGCATGGGCGGCGTCGGGAAGACCGCGCTCGCCCTGCATCTGGCGTACGAGCTGCGGGCGGAGTTCCCCGACGGGCAGCTCTACATGGACCTGCACGGCACGGGGACCCAGACCGAGCCGGTCGATCCGAGCGAAGTGCTCAGCCGGTTCCTGCGGATCCTGGGCGTGGGCGGCGACTCGATCCCGCCGACGCTCGACGAGCGGGCCGAGCTGTTCCGTACGCAGATGGCCGACCGCCGGGCCCTGATCATCCTGGACAACGCGGCCGACACGGCCCACGTCATGCCGGTGCTCCCCGGCAGCCCGTCCTGCGCCGTCGTCGTCACCAGCCGCAGGCCGCTGGGGTCGCTGGCCGGCGCCCGGCAGGTCGATCTCGACGTGCTGAGCCCGGCGCAGGCCGCGACCCTGCTGGAACGGATCGTGGGCGAGGAGCGGCTGGCCCGCGATCCCGCCGCGACCCAGGAGTTGCCGTCGCTGTGCGGCTACCTTCCGCTGGCCCTGTGCATCGCCGGCGCCCGCCTCGCGGTCAAGCGGCACTGGACCGCCACCACGCTGGTGTCGCTGCTCAGCGACGAGCGGCGCAGACTGGACGAGTTCGCCTACGGGTCGCTGCATGTGCGTGCCGTGTTCGCGCTCAGCTACCAGGGCCTGGAGCCGGACGAGCGGCGCGCCTTCCGGCGGCTGGGGCTGATCGAGGCCACCGGCTTCGCCTCATGGGCGGCCGCCGCGCTGCTCGACGTGGACGTACCGGAAGCGGACAAGCTGCTCGAAACCCTGGTCGACGCCCAGTTGCTGCAGGTCGCCGCGACCGACTCGGCCGGACGGACCCGCTACCTCTTCCACGACCTGGTCCGGCTGTTCTCCCGGGAGATGGGCGAGGCCGAGGACTCGGCCCAGGTGCGCAGGGACGCCGTCGAACGCCTGCTGAGCTGCCTGCTGTCGGTCAGCAGACAGGCGTACAGCGTCCTGTACGGCGGCGAGCACCAGATCGTCCGCGGTTCCCCCAAACGCCGGCGCCTGCCCGCCGATTACCTGCGGGAGCTGGTCGCCGATCCGGTGGAGTGGTTCGAGACCGAGCGGCTGACCATCGTCAACGCGGTCCACCTGGCCGCGAGAGCCGGCCACGAGGACCTCTGCTGGGATCTGGCCTGTACGACCGCGATCTTCTTCTCACTGTTGAAGTATCTCGACGACCAGCACACGATGCTGGAGACCGGCTACGCGGCGGCCGAACGGGCGGGCGACGTGCGCGGCATGGCGGCGGTGCTCCAGCGGCGGGGGATGCTGCACGTGGACAAGGCCCTCTACGACCTGGGGCGGGCCGACTACGACCGCTCCTTGGAGCTGTTCGAGGAAGCGGGTGACGTGCACGGGCAGGGCATCGCCCGTACGTACCTGGCCATGGTCGACCGTTTCGTGGGCCACTTCGACCAGGCCATGAGCCGCTACGAGCAGGCCCTGGAGGAGCTGAGGGCGGCGGGCGACCTCGGCACGGAGGCGTTCGTCCTGCGCAACATCGCGCAGATCCACCTCGACCAGGACCGGCTCCAGCTCGCCAGGACCAACTTCGAGGCCGCCCTGGCGATCTACGAGCCGCTGGACACCCCGCGCGGCCTCGCCCAGACCCTCTACTGGCTGGGCAGCCTCGACCTGCGCGAGAAGCGGTACGGCGAGGCCCGCGACGCCTTCACCAGAACCCTGGCCGGCGCCCGCACGATCGGCGACCGCGTGGGCGAGTCGCTGGCCCTGCACGGCCTGGGGGAGTCGAGCATGCGGCAGGGCCTGCTGGAGGAGGCCGAGGTCGTGCTGACCCAGGCGGTGGACATCGCCCGGAGCCTGAAGAGCCGGCTCATCCAGGCCCGCGTACGGACGTCGCTTGGCGAGCTCTACCACGCGGCCGGCCGGACCGCGGAGGCCGCCGCCCAGCTGGAGGCCGCCGTGGAGATCGCCAGGACCATCGGCACCAGACCCATCGAGGAACGAGCCGCGGGCCTCCTGGACGAGGTCCGCGCCGTCACCGACTGAGCCGCCCCGGGAAGATCGAGGCACAGGCGCTTTCTGTTGGTAAGAACGGTTATCGGCGCGAATTCAGCGCTCATCAAGTTCCCTTGGCCACAGTTCTCTCAGCAATCCCGTCGGACGCGACGTCCACCCGCGAGAGGACCCGGCATGACCAGCCACAACGCCCATGAAAACCCGCCGCACCAGGGGACCGACGGAAAGCGGGTGAGCTGAAATGACGACCTTCTCTTTCGTCATCCTGACGGTCGCCCTCGTCCTGATCAGCGCCACGATCGCCTATCTGATTGCCCGCAGCCGCGCGGCGGCCGAACGGGCAAGGGCGCAGAAGCAGTTGGCCGAGCTGAGCCGGGCCCACACCACCGCCCTGACCGAACGCAGGACCCTGGACGAGCGACTCGGCCGGCTCGGCGCCGAGCTGGAGGCGACGCGAAGAAGCCTCCAGCAGGAATGCGCCGAGGCGCAGCGGCTGCGCATGCAGCTTCAGACGGAGCAGACACGGGGAGCGGAAACCGGTCGTCGCCTCCGCGACACCGAGCTCTCGATCGCCGAACTGAAGGCGAGGGAGTCGGTGCTCCGCACGGAGATCCACGAGCTGAAGACGCACCTGGCCGAGCTGCTCATGCAGAAGCAGGCGCTGCTGGAGCAGGCCGCGACGGTGCAGGCCGTACGGCAGGAGCTCGATCAGACCCGCGCGGACAACAACCGGCTCCTGGAGGAGACGCTGCGCGCGGCGACCACCGAGCTGCTGCAGAAGTCCCAGGTCGAGCTGGTGACCAAGGCCGAGGCGACCCTGAGCGCGGCCAGCAAGCCGGTCCACGCCCAGCTGGCCGAGATGGACCGGCAGCTCAAGGAGTTCTCCACCACCCGTGTCGCGGCCGAGGCCACGCTGAGCCAGCAGCTGACCACCCTGACCGAGGAGGGACAGCGGACCAGGAAGGAGACCAGGGCGCTCGTCGAGGCGCTCAAGAAGCCGCAGGTGCGCGGGTCCTGGGGCGAGATGCACCTCAAGAGGGCCGTGGAACAGGCCGGCCTGGTCGAACGGTGCGACTTCGACACGCAGGTGCACGTCGCCGACAGCGAGAGCTCGTTCCGGCCTGACATGGTGGTCCACCTGTCGGGCGGCAAACACGTCGTCGTGGACGCCAAGGTGCCGATGGCGGCGTTCATGTCCGCGATCGAGGCCACCGACGAGGCCGACGCGGACCGGCACTGGGCCGACCACGCCCGGCAACTGCGCCACCACGTGGACGCGCTCGGGAACAAGGAGTACTTCCGGAAGATCGCCGCTTCACCGGAGTTCGTCGTGCTCTTCGTGCCCAGCGACGCCTTCCTGCAGCCGGCGCTGGAGCAGGAACCGACCCTGCTCGAATACGCCTCCGCCAAGGGCGTCCTGATCACCACGCCGACCTCGCTCATCGCCCTGCTCCGCACCGTGGCCTTCGCCTGGACCCAGGCGGCGCTCCAGGACAACCTCAAGCAGGTCTACGAACTCGGCCGCGAACTGTACGAGCGCCTTTCCGTCATGGGCGGGCACCTGAACACCCTGGGCAGGTCGCTCGACCGGTCGGTCAAGGCGTACAACGACACGGTCGGGTCGATGGAGGGCCGGGTCATGGTGACGGCACGCAAGTTCCACACGCTCAAGGTCGTGGAGAGCCGGCTGGTCGAGCTCAAGGCGGCCGAGCAGAGCACGCGACCGCTCGGCAGCCCGGAACTCCTCGAATCGGCCGACGCCACGACCGGCGTCCGGGCGATCCCGCCACCACCCGGCACGGAAGACCAGATCGCCGGTTGAACGAAGGAGCATCGCCACGAGGACGCCCTCGTGGCGATGCTCGTGTGAAAATGGGCCGGGAGCGCGACCGAGAGGTGAGCCAGTGGACGGCAAGCTGTTAACGGCTCTCCGCAACGCGGCGAACGATCAACCGGCGAGGACGCCTGGTTTCACTGACCGTACGGCTCAGCGGCCGAGCGCTTGGTAGACGGCCTGGACGTAGGCGGCGGAGCGGGCGGAGCCGAGGATGTCGGCGACCATGTTGTTCATCACGTACGCGATCGTCACGCCCCGGTCGAAGTCCATGATCGCCATCGATCCGCCCCACCCGCCCCAGAACGCGATGCGGCCGTCCGGCAGCCACGGCAGGGTCCGCCGGTCCGGCAGTGCGAAGCCGATGCCCCACCGCAGGTGCAGCCCGTTGACCAGGTCGGGCCCGTTCGACTGCTCGGCGAAGATCAGGTCGAGGGTGGCCGGTTTGAGGAGTCGTGTGTGCGAGTCGAGGATCCGGGCCACCGACCGGGCGTTGCCGTGGCCGTTGGCCGCGCCGAGCTCAGCGGCCCGCCAGGCCGGCGTGTTGGCCGCCGCCGCATCGGCCGCGGGCCCGGTGAAGGTCCGGTGGGCGACGCTGCCGGGGTCGAGCGCGGAGAGGTCGAGGTCGGCCGTCGGCGGGATGAGGATCGGCGAACTGGCCGCACGGGCCGGGGCCTCCACCCGGCAGGTACGCTTCTACGAGGCCAAGGGCCTGATCACCTCGACCCGGGGGCCGAACAACTACCGCGACTACAGCGAGACGACCCTGGCCCGGGTCCAGCAGATCCGCGAACTGCTCAAGGCCGGCCTGTCCACCCGGCTCATCCTCGCGATCGTCCCCTGCCTCGACTCGCCCCGCGACCCCATCGTCTTCGAGGGCGTCCTGCCGGAGACGGTGGCCGTACTGGAGCGGGAGCGTGACCGGCTCACCGAACGCATCGACATCCTGACCCGCAACCGCGACGCGATGACCGACTACCTCGACGAACTCCAGCAGCGGGCCCACTGAGCCGGCCGGCACATCGGCTGCCGGAAACGGTCATGATGGGCGGGTGGCTGTCAGGGATGAATCCGACGTTCTGCCGATGCTGGAGTCGTTGCGGGGGCCGTTGACCGGATACTGCTACCGCGTCCTCGGTTCCGCGAGCGAGGTCGACGACGCCGTGCAGGAGACGATGGTGCGTGCTCTGCGGGCCATCGACGGCTACGACCCCGAGCGGGCGGCGCTCTCGACCTGGGTGCACAAGATCGCCACGAATGTCTGCCTCGACCTGCTCAGAAGCGCGCGGCGGCGGGCGCTGCCGTGGGACATGGGGCCCGCGTCGAGCGGCGGCGGCCTCGGGGTTCCGCTGCCGGCGGCGCGGTGGGTGGAGCCGATGGCGGATTCCCGGCTGATGGGGAGCGCCGACCCGGCCGCCCTGGCGACGCGGAGGGAGACGCTGCGGCTGGCCTTCGTCGCCGCTCTGCAGCGGCTGCCGCCGCGTCAGCGGGTCGCGCTGGTGCTGCGGGACGTGCTCGGGTTCAGCGCCGTGGAGGCCGCCGAGGTCATGGGGACGTCGGTGGCAGCGGGGAACAGCGCGCTGCAGCGGGCGCGGGCGACGCTGGAGAAGCATCGGCCGCGTCCCACTGACAGTCCGCGGCTGGACGACGCGGGCCAGCTTGATCTTCTGCATCGGTACGTCACCGCGTTCCAGACGCATGACGTGCACGAGCTCGTTGCCGTGCTGGCCCACGATGCTCGGTCGGGGATGCCGCCGTTCCTGTGGTGGCTGGACGGGGCGGCTCAGATCGGCGCGGTGCTGGCGGCATCGGATGCCTGTGCCGGCGACCGTCTGGTTCCCGGCGAGCCGGCCAACGGGTGCTGGACGCTCGGTCAGTATCGGCCGGACGAGGACGGGGTGCTGCGGCCGTTCGCCCTGCTGGTGCTGGAACTCCGGAACGGGCGCATCGGCGAGATCGTCACGTTCCTGGGCGGGGGTGACCGTTTCGCGGAGTTCGGCCTGCCTGACGATCTTTGATGCGGAGGGAGGCGATGAGTTCGGCCGCCTTCGGTCGTACAAGGGGGGATATTTCCACTACGACCTGAAGGTGATCCTCATGGCACCGACCGACGCAGAGCTCAAGCAGCACATCCACGCCGAGAGAGAACGACTGGCCCAGCTGCTCGCCGGGCTCCCCGCGAAGGGGTGGGAGAGCCTGTCCCTGTGTGAGGGGTGGCGCGTACGTGAAGTCGTCGCCCACATGACCGCGCCGTTCCGTACGAGTCTGCCCCGGTTCGTGGCCGGATTCGCGGCGGCGCGCTTCTCCTTCGACCGGTACGCCGACCGGACCGCCCGCAAGGACACCACCCGCATGTCCGACGCCGACCTCCTCGCCTGCCTGCGCGCCAACCTCAGCAACGAGTGGCGGCCGCCGGGCGGCGGGCTCGCCGGGGCGCTGAGTCACGACGTCATCCACGGCCTCGACATGACCGAGCCGCTGGGGCTGCCGGCGCCTCCGGCCGAGCGCGTCGCCCTCGTGCTGGCAAGCGCGAACGACCGGAGCCTGTCCTATTTCGGGATCGATCTGACAGGGGTGCAGCTGCGGGGCACCGACGCCGACATCGGGCTGGGCACGGGCGAGCCCGTCGACCTGCCGGTCAAGGAGATCCTGCTGACCGTCTCAGGACGACGGCCGATGCCGCCGCGGCCCTGACCAGCCCGGCTCACGACCGGCTCAGGAGACCGGGGGCAGCAGGGCGGCGGCGGCCGTGATGAGCTGGTCCAGGCGGTCGTCGGTGGCGTCGGTGACCAGCCTGGACCGCATCCGGGGATCCCAGAAGGCGCGGATGTGCTCGGCGATCCGCTCGGCCGCCCAGGCCGGGTCGCGGTTCCTGAACTGCACGGCGATCTCGTTCGCCATCCGGATGTGCGGTGGCGTCTGCGTCTTGGCCATGATGATCACACCATCCCCGCCGGGGCCGGGTGCTTCAGCGTCACCTGCACCGCGGTCACCTTGTACTCGGGACAGTTGGTCGCCCAGTCGGAGTTCTCCGTGGTGACGACGTTCGCGCCGGTCACCGGGTGGTGGAAGGTCGTGTAGACGACCCCGACCGGCATCCGGTCGTCGATCTTCACCCGGAGGCCGGTCTCCCCGACCCGGCTGGTCAGCGCGACGGTGTCGCCGTCGCGGATGCCGCGCACCTCGGCGTCGTGCGGGTGCATCTCCAGCACGTCCTCGGGATGCCAGGCGGTGTTGCCGGTACGCCGGGTCTGGGCGCCCACGTTGTACTGCGACAGGATGCGCCCGGTCGTCAGGATCAGCGGGAACTTGCGGGTGCTGCGTTCCTGGGTCGCCACGTAGTCGGTCAGCACGAACCGGCCCCTGCCGCGGACGAACCCGTCGATGTGCATGATCGGGGTGCCCTCGGGCGCCGCGTCGTTGCACGGCCACTGGACGCTGCCGACCTCGTCGAGCTTGGCGAACGACACCCCCGAGAAGGTGGGCGTGGTCATCGCGATCTCGTCCATGATCTGCGCGGAGTCGTCGTACTTCATCGGGTAGCCCATCGCCTGCGCGATCTCGCAGACGATCTCCCACTCGTGCTTGCCGGTCTTCGGCGCCATCACCGGGCGGACCCGGTTGATCCGGCGCTCGGCGTTGGTGAACGTGCCGTTCTTCTCCAGGAACGAGGTGCCCGGCAGGAAGACGTGCGCGAACTTCGAGGTCTCGTTGAGGAACAGGTCCTGCACGACCACCAGCTCCATCGCCGACAGGGCGGCGGTGACGTGCTTGGTGTTCGGGTCGGACTGGGCGATGTCCTCGCCCTGCACGAACAGGCCCATGAACGTGCCGTCGATCGCGGCGTCGAACATGTTGGGGATGCGCAGGCCCGGCTCGGGGTCCAGCACCCGGCCCCACAGCGTCTCGAACGTGCCGCGTACCACGTCGTCGGAGACGTGCCGGTAGCCGGGCAGTTCGTGCGGGAACGAGCCCATGTCGCACGAGCCCTGCACGTTGTTCTGCCCGCGTAGCGGGTTGACCCCGACGCCCTCGCGGCCGATGTTGCCGGTGGCCATGGCCAGGTTGGCCATGCCCATCACCATGGTGGAGCCCTGGCTGTGCTCGGTGACGCCGAGGCCGTACATGATGGTGGCGTTGCGGGCGCTCGCGTACAGGCGGGTCGCGGCCCGCACCTCGGCGGCGGGGATGCCGGTGATCGGCTCGACCGCCTCGGGGCTGTGCTCGGGGGCGGAGATGAAGCGCACCCATGCGGCGAAGTCCTCGCAGCGCTCCGCGACGAACTCCCGGTCCACCAGGCCCTCGGTCACCACCACGTGGCTCATGGCGTTGATCAGCGCCACGTTGGTGCCCGGCCGCACCTGGAGGTGGTGCTCGGCCTGGATGTGCGGGGAGCGGACCAGGTCGATCCGGCGCGGGTCGGCGACGATGAGCTTGGCGCCCTGGCGCAGCCGGCGCTTGATCCGCGAGGCGAACACCGGGTGGGCGTCGGTCGGGTTCGCCCCGATGATCAGGATGACGTCGGCCTGCTCCACGGACTTGAAGTCCTGGGTGCCGGCCGACGTGCCGTACGTCTGCTTGAGTCCGTAGCCGGTCGGCGAGTGGCAGACGCGGGCGCAGGTGTCGACGTTGTTGTTGCCGAAGGCGGCGCGGACCATCTTCTGGACGACGTACACCTCCTCGTTGGTGCACCGGGAGGAGCTGATGCCGCCGATCGCGCCGGCGCCGTGCCTGGCCTGGATCTCCAGCATGCGGGCGGCGACGTGGCCGATGGCCTCCTCCCACTCCACCTCGCGCCAGGGGTCGGTGATCCGCTCGCGCACCATCGGCTTGAGCTGCCGGTCGGGGTGAGAGGCGTAGCCGAAGGCGAAGCGGCCCTTGACGCAGGAGTGTCCCTCGTTGGCCTTGCCGTCCTTGTACGGCACCATGCGCACGACCTCGTCACCACGCAACTCGGCCTTGAACGAGCAGCCCACGCCGCAGTAGGCACAGGTGGTGAGCACGGTGCGGTTCGGCATGCCGAGCTCGACCACCGACCGCTCCTGCAGCGTGGAGGTCGGGCACGCCTGTACGCAGGCGCCGCAGGAGACGCAGTCGGACTCCATGAAAGTGCCGCCGGCCCCGGCCGCGACCTTCGACTCGAACCCGCGCCCCTCGATGGTCAGGGCGAACGTGCCCTGCACCTCGCCGCAGGCACGCACGCAGCGCGAGCAGGCGATGCACTTGCTCGCGTCGAAGTCGAAGTAGGGGTTGGTGCTGTCGGTCGGCAGGTCGAGGTGGTTCTCGCCGTCGAAGCCGTAGCGGACCTCCCGCAGGCCGACCTGCCCGGCCACGTCCTGCAGCTCGCAGTCGCCGTTCGCGGGACAGGTCAGGCAGTCGAGCGGATGGTCGGAGATGTACAGCTCCATGACGCCGCGGCGCAGGTCGGCCAGCTCCGGCGTCTGGGTGCGCACCTTCATCCCGTCGGCCACCGGGGTGGTGCACGACGCCGGCGAGCCCTTGCGGCCGTCGATGTCGACCAGGCACATGCGGCACGAGCCGAAGGGCTCCAGGCTGTCGGTCGCGCACAGTTTCGGGATGTCGATGCCGCACTCGGCCGCGGCGCGCATCACCGAGGTCCCCTCCGGGACCAGTACCTGCTTGCCGTCGATCTCCACGGACACCGTCGCCTCGCCCGAGCGCGCCGGAGTGCCGTAGTCCTGCTCCTTGATCAGGCTCATCGCCGTTCCTCCGTCGTCGCTCCGAAGTCGCCGGGGAAGTGGTTGAGCGCACTCTGCACCGGCATCGGTGTCAGGCCGCCCATCGCGCAGAGGGAACCCTCGGTCATCAGGTGGCACAGGTCGTCGAGCAGCTTCAGGTTGCGGCCTCGCTCCTGGCCCGCGACGATGCGGTCGATGACCTCGACGCCGCGCACCGCGCCGATCCGGCACGGGGTGCACTTGCCGCACGACTCGGCGGCGCAGAACTCCATGGCGAACCTGGCCTGCGCCGCCATGTCCACGGTGTCGTCGAACACCACCACGCCGCCGTGGCCGACCATGGCGTCCGCCGCCGCGAACGCCTCGTAGTCCATGGGCAGGTCGAATCTGGACGTCGGCAGGTACGCGCCGAGCGGCCCGCCGACCTGCACGGCCCGTACCGGCCGGCCCGACCGGGTGCCGCCGCCGTACCCCTCCACCAGCTCGCCGAGGGTGATGCCGAAGGCGGTCTCCACGATGCCGCCGCGGGCGATGTTCCCGCCGAGCTGGAAGACCTGGGTGCCGCGCGAGCGGCCCACCCCGAGCCCGGCGAAGGCCTCCGCGCCGGCGGCCATGATCATCGGCACCGAGCCCAGGGTGAGCACGTTGTTGACCACGGTGGGCTTGCCGAACAGGCCCTCCAGGGCCGGGATCGGCGGCTTGGCGCGGACCATGCCGCGCTTGCCCTCCAGGCTCTCCAGCATGGAGGTCTCCTCGCCGCAGATGTACGCCCCGCCGCCCACCCGGACGAACAGGTCGAAACTGAAGTCGCGGTCGAGGACCCGCTTGCCGAGCCAGCCCCGCTCGTAGGCGGCGTCGATCGCCGTACGCAGCGTCGCCACCGCGTCGGGGTACTCCGAGCGGATGTAGACGTACCCCTCGCTCGCCCCGACCGCCCAGGCGGCGATGGCCATCCCCTCGATCAGGGTGAACGGGTCGCCCTCCATCAGCATCCGGTCGGCGAAGGTGCCACTGTCGCCCTCGTCGGCGTTGCAGCAGACGAACTTGAGCTCCGACGCGGCGCCGAGCACGGTCTTCCACTTGATGCCGGCCGGGAAGCCGGCGCCGCCGCGCCCGCGCAGCCCCGAGTCGGTGACCTCGGCCACCACCTGCTCAGGGGTGAGGGACAGCGCGCGGGTCAGCCCGGCGAGCCCGCCGTGGGCCACGTAGTCGTCGGGGGAGAGCGGGTCCACCACGCCGACCCGGGCGAACGTCACGCGCGTCTGCTCGCGCAGCCACGGGATCTCCTCGGTCGGACCGAGGCGCAGCCGGTGCTCGGCGCCGTCCAGCAGTCCCGCCGCGAGCAGGTCGTCCACGTCGTCGGGGCGCACCGGCCCGTACGCCACCCGCCCGGCCTGCGTCGCCACCTCGACCAGCGGTTCGAGCCACAACATGCCACGGGAGCCGTTGCGCACGACCCGGACCCCGGGCCCTGCCGCCTCGGCGATGCGCTCGGCGACCTCGTCGGCGCCGACGGAACGGGCGGCCGAGTCGCGCGGGACGTACACGGTCATCGGCTCGCTCGTCACGCGGCGCCCTCCAGGAGGCGATCGAGCTGCTGCGCCCCTACCCGGCCGTACAGCCGGTCGCCGACCTGGACGGACGGGCCGAGCGCGCAGTTGCCGAGGCAGAAGACCTGCTCCAGCGTGATCGCGCCGTCCCGTGTGGTCTCCCCGAGGCCGACGCCGGTCCGGCTCTTCGCCCGCTCGACCAGCTCGTCCCCGCCCACCGCCTGGCACGCCTCCGCCCGGCAGATCCGGACCTTCGTCCGGCCGGGCGGCGTCTGCCGGAAGTCGTGATAAAAGGTGACCACGCCGTGTACGTCGGCTCTTGACAGATTCAACTCGTCAGCCAGGAACGGGATCGCCGCCGGATCGATGTGGCCCAGCTCTTCCATGAGGCTGTGCAGGATGGGCAGCAGAGCGCCCCGGTCGTCACGGTGCCGCGCGACGACCGAGCGCACGTGATCTTCAAGAGACTGCGCCGAATCTTCAACAGACTGCGCCGACGACGACGTCATGACCAGCCTTTCGGTCGGGGGGATCTCTCTGCACGGTCATGCATCCGCATCTCGGGCGTCCAATCGTTTCTTTCTCTCGGCCGATAGACGGCTTCTATCAGCGCAGGTCGGCGGCTTGCTGTTCGCGGCCGGTCGGCGCCGGTCCACAACGGCGGCGGTGCGGTGCTTGATCGGCCGCAGGAAGGCGGTATCTCATGGCCGGGTGTTCGCATGTCGCGAGCAGGAGGGACGATGGTCAGATGAGGAAGCCGCGGATCTCTCGCGACACGGCCGGCCGCCGACCGGCCCGCTCCGCCGGGACAGCGCTGTGAAGGTGCGCCCTGGTCCGACGACCCCGATCCGCATCAGGCAGTTGTCCGGTGCGACGGCCAGGGACCGCCGCGACGACCTGGCCACGGAGGAGCCGCTGGAGATCCGCATGTCCGCCGCCGACGGCTCGCGCCGTACGGCGGCCATCACCATGCGGACACCGGGGCACGACTTCGAGCTGGCAGCCGGGTTCATGAGCGGGGAGGGCCTGGCGGGGCCGGGGGACGTCGCCGCGATCGCGTACTGCACCGACGACGACCTCCCGCCCGAGGCCCGCTACAACACGGTGACCGTGCACCTGAGGGGCCCCATCCCCGACCTGCCCGCGCTCGACCGCCACTTCCTCACCTCCAGCGCGTGCGGCGTCTGCGGCTCGGCCAGCCTGGAGTCGCTGCACGACCGCTGCCGCCCCCTCCCCAGGGGAGAGCTGACGCTCACCGCCGAGCTGCTGTACGGGCTGCCCGAGGCGTTGCGCGGCGTGCAGAGCGGGTTCGGCAAGACGGGCGGCCTGCACGCGGCCGGGCTGTTCTCGGCCTCGGGGACGCTCGTGGCGGCGCGCGAGGACGTCGGCCGGCACAACGCCGTGGACAAGCTGGTCGGCTGGGCGGCGATGAGCGGCCGGCTGCCGCTGAGGGACCACGTGCTCATGGTCAGTGGCCGGGCCAGCTACGAGATCATGCAGAAGGCCCTGTCGGCGGGCATCCCGGCGGTGTGCGCGGTGTCGGCGCCGTCGTCGCTGGCGGTCGACCTGGCCAGGGAGTTCGGCATCACGCTGGTGGGCTTCCTGCGCGGTGAGCGCTGCAACGTCTACGCGGGCGGGGAGCGGGTCGCCGGATAGGGGCCCCGTGACGGCTATATCAGGCTATGTCAGGTGCTGGGCCGCGAGCCGGTCGAACACCTCGCGCAGGTCGAGGTCGCGGGCGACGTCCAGCACGGCCCTGGCGATCACCGACTCCGGGCCCGTACGGGCCAGCACGAGCCCGACGCGCGGCTCGCGGAGGGGCCGCTCCAGCCGGACGACCCGCATCCCCTCGGGCACGCCGAACATGTGCAGCCACGCGTACGAGATGACGCTCGACCAGCGATGGGTGGCCACGTGCGCGAACAGCGCCGAGACGGTGTCGGTCTCGATCGCCGGCACCGCCACCGCGCCGGTGTGCCGGAAGTTGGCGTCCAGGATCCGGCGGTTGCGCATCTCGGGGGCCAGCAGGCACAGCGGCAGTGCGGCCACCTCGGCCCAGCGGGCCACCTGCCGGTCGGCCAGCTCGCCGTCGGCCGGGGTGAGCAGCAGGTAACGCTCCTGGTAGAGCGGGCTGACGTGCACCTCGCCGAAGTCCTCCTCGTCGTCGTCGAGGTACGTCATCGCCATGTCGATCTCGAACTCGGCCAGCCGGCGGGCGATCTCCCGTGACGACAGCGAGGTCAGCAGCACCCGTACGTGCGGATGACGCTCGCAGAACGGCGTGGTCAGCAGCGAGGCGGCGGTCAGCGCGGTCGGGATCGCGCCCATGCGCAGCGTGCCGGACAAGCTGTCGCGCATCTCCGACAGGTCCTGGCGCAGGCCGTCGGCGTCGGCGAGCATGCGGTGCGCCCACAGCAGCACCCGCTCGCCCTCAGGGGTGAGCCCCGCGAACCGCTGCCCTCGCCGGACCAGCGGCACGCCCAGCTCGCGTTCCAGCTTACGGATGGCCGCCGACAACGACGGCTGGGAGACATGGCAGGCCGCGGCGGCCCGGGCGAAATGCCGCTCCCTCGCCAAAACCACCAGGTACTCCAACTGGCGCAACAGCACGCTAAAGGATCGCCCACGCGCCCACGCCGCGTCCATCCCCGGGCAGAACGGGATGAGCCGAGGCCGATCACTCGGTGGTGAGGCCCGCGTCGTTGAGCCGCTTCATCAGGCTGGGCTTGCCCTGGTGCCGTTCGCGCAGGTGGGCGAGGCGCTGGGCGAAGACGCCGGCGTGCTCGTCGCGGATGGCCAGGATGCGCAGGTCGCGCAGGAGTTGCACGGCCTGGTCGTATTCGCGGGGCTTCTTCGTGCCTATGGAGGTCTCCACCCGATCCCATGCCGCTTCGAGGTCCTGGGCGAGCCGGTTCAGGTGGAGTTCCTGGGCTTTGCGCCGTTCCTCTTCCCGCCGCTCCTGCTCCTCGGTACGCCGGGCCGTCTCCTGCCGCTCACGGGCGTGGCGGCGGGCGGCGGCGTTGTCCAGCAGTTCGGCGACCGTCCGCGCCGTCTCCGGCTCCTGGTCGGTGAGTCCGCCGTCGAACTCGCGCAGCAGCTCCCACCGGACCTTCGCGCTGTCCTCCTCGACCACCCGTAACAGCAGCGCGTTCTTGCGCTTGCCGGGCAGAGCGGCGATCCAGGCGGCCAGCGCCTTGCGATCACGCGGTACGGGCCGCACCGCCCGGCTGGCCTCGGCGGCCGCCGCGAGCAGGTCGTCGTCCAGGCGCAGGAAGCCGGCCAGGGCCCGTTGCGGTGCGCTGAGCGAGCCCAGCCCCGGCGGGACGGGCGGCTCCAGGACGTCCTCGTCCTCGTAGTCGAAGGCGTCCTCGTCGCGTTCCCAGCTCCCGTACGCCGACAACCAGGCCAGATAGAGCGGCCGCAGGTCACCGGCGGCCAGTTCGGCGCGGATGCCGGCGATCGCCGCGAGCGAGCGTTCGGCGTCGTCCTCCCAGTACTCCTCCTCCGCCTCGCTGGTGAGGTCGAGGATGAGGTGATCGCCACTGGTCCAGGCGTTCACCTGCTCGCCCACGCAGTACCGCTCGGCCTGCTTGAGGGTGAGCACGGCCTTGGGCAGCCGCAGCATGACCCGGTGGGTGCCCCAGTTGGCCAGGTAGAGGTGGGCGTCGTAGTAGCGCTCCATCATGGCCGACGGGTCGCCGCCGAAGTCGCCCCAGTGGTACTCGTTGGTGAAGGAGGTGGTGGTGATGTGGGCCCGGGTGGACAGAGCGCGCACCTCGGCCTGCTGCCGGCTGCTGAGCGGCCGGTCGATCGCCAGGAACTCGTAGTACTGGTATTGGCTCATGGTTTCGTACGTTCGTGCCCGATCAGCTCATCCGGGTGATCGTCAGGGGGCCGGCGAGTCACAGCAGCACCCTACCCCCGGTGATCACTTTCCGGCAGCGGGAACGCCGGACCGTCACGGCTGTCCCGTCTTAGACGCCGCCGACGTCCGCGATGAATTCGCGCAGCGGCCGGTAGCGGTCGGACCAGGAGTCGGTGTCTTCGAGCAGCCGCCTGCCCAGCAGCACGGCCAGCGCGCGGCCCCGCTCGTACCGCTCGTCGCTCCACAGGCGCAGCCGTTCGAGCGCGTCGTGAACGACGTCGAAGTCGCCGGTGAACAGGTGCAACCCGATCTTGGTGAGCGACGGCTCGCTGTACAGGGTGAAGAAGGCCGCGTTCTCGAAGAAGTCGCGCGTGAAGTAGAGCTCGTCCATGCGGCTCTCCTCCATCAGCGTCGCGACCACGTCGAGCTCGAACGTCCCGGCCAGCAGCTCACCGATCCGGACGCCGACCCACGGCACGAGCCCTTCCGGACCCGTTCCCTTCGGGTGCGATCGCCAGAACGCGTTGTTCAGCACCTGCCCGGCCTCCTCCAGCTCGTTCCGCGCGATGAGGAGGTGGCCCAGCAGATGTCCGGCATATGCCGAGATAATGGCGCTGTCCGACCGCAGCGCCCGCATCAGCGGCTCCTCCGCCGCCACCGGATCGCCGGTGACGATCAGCAGGTTTCCGGTCAGCACGGTCGCGAGTGGGTCGTCCGATTCCGCGTACAGCGCCCGTGCCGCCTCCACGTCCCCGGTGAGCTGCGCGGTGATGCCACGGAGCAGCGCGCGATCGTGCTCCTCCGGCTCCAGCTCCGCGATCAGCACGCCGGCCAGAGGGCCCATCCACGGGTCCTCACCCGCCGCCACCTGCTCCAACGACTCCCAGCACGGCTCGCCCGCGCCGAGCTCGATCCCTGCCAGCGCGGCCGCCGCCTGCCCCGCTCCCGCCGTCCGCGCCGCCCCGGCGACCTGCCGCAACGCGGTCATCGCGTCGTTCGGGTCTCCATTCCGGTACGCCTCCAGGCCCGCCTCGACCTCCGCCGCCACCGGCTCGACCGGCTCGACCGGATCGAGGGGGAGCAGCGAGGGAAGCTCCAGAGGCTTCAGCGGGTACAGGGTCCGCGGCCGGTCGTTCGCGTCCATCCTGGGGCGTTTCCTTTCTCACGGGAGCACTGCCCCACACTCTCCCATCAAGATCAGACAGTTTCCGTCCGTACGTTGATCACGCGGGCTCGCAGACGCAGAGCTGAATCGGCGCGTCCCCGGCGAACGGCCGCCCGGACCAGTCGCCGAAGCGCTCGACGAGCCGCAGGCCGCCGAGCGACAGGAGCAGGGGCAGCTCCTGCGGGAAGATGCTCCTGATTTCGAGCGGTGTGACGACGAAGTCGGGCTCGGCGTCGGTCGACAGGTGCCAGGTCCCGCGGGTGACCTGCGCGGACGCGTCGTAGGTATCGGCGACGTCGACGGTGACGGCGCCCCGCTCGGGATCCACGAACGACTCCCGGGCACGCCGTACGCCATCGGCCGCGGCGAGCAGGCGTACGTTCGGGTTGAACACGTCGAAGACGAACCGTGCACCCGGCGCCAGATGCCTCCGAATCGACCGGAAGCAGCTCACCAGATCGTCGGCCTCATGCAGATGCAGCAGCGAATTGGCGGCGATGAACACGAAGTCGAAGGTGCGGCCCAGATCGAAGGCCCGCATGTCGCCCCGCCTCCATTCCACCGCCACACCGCGCTCGTCCGCCTTGCGCCGCGCCTCGGCCAGCATGTCCGGCGAGAGGTCCAGGCCGACGCACGGATGCCCGTCGGACGCGATGGGGATCAGCTTGTTCCCGGTGCCGCACCCGACCTCCAGCACGCGCCCGCCCTGCCGATCGGCCTCGGCCCGGTAGAAGCCGACCGCGGGGCCGCCGCCCGGGAACATCAGGTCGTACAGCCTCGCGTGCGAGTAGAACGCTTCACTCATCAAGCGCCTCCCCCTCTTCGACGGATCCGCGGCCTGTCGCTGCGGCCCGTCGATTCAAACGGGTGCGCCACGGCCGCGCCAACAGCTTTACCGTCCAGGAGGCTCGACCGATGCTCAACGGATCCTCAACAGCCGTAGGCCTACATTTCCGGACATGAGATCCGTAGGAAAGATCGCCACCCTGGCCGTGGCAGCCGCGTTCGCCTCCGGCGTGCTGGTCTCACCGGCGCGCGCCACCAACGCCACCGAGAGCACCGTCAGCGCCGCCACCACGTCCTCGGCCGCTCTGTGGCCCTGCATCGTCAAGGCGAAGTGGGCGGTGAAGGTGCACAAGCGCAAGAGCCTCAGCTCCGGCTACCGGGTCGCCAAGAAGGGCACCAAGTTCCACGGCTACTGCTGGGGCAACAAGCCCGTCTGGAAGTGGACCGAGGTCTGGAACCTGAACGGCGGCGGACACGGCTGGGTCTGGCACACCGGCCTCAAGATGGTCCGCTAGACCGCTCCGCCGGTCACCGGGCTCCAACCGGCCGGTGACCGGTTCGCCGCCGGGCGGCGCGTCCTTCTCGTACCGCCTGATCAGCGGTCATGCGGCGAGCAGGTCGAGCGGCCCGCCGACCAGCACCAGGGCGAACGCCGCCCAGCGGAACACGTGCAGCGGCCGGGTGCGATGCAGGAGCATGCCGAGGAGTGTCTCGGCCGCGCCCATCAGCGCCCACCACGCCGCCTTGGCGAGCAGCGCGCTCCGGAACGCCTTCACGTACCCGCGCCGATCGCCGGGCACGTGCTCCGTCAGGAACGCCTCGATCCGCGCCTGGATGTGATCGCTCTGCGCTGAGCACAGATCGTCGTGTTCGCCGTCGCATGCGTGGACGCGGGACAACTCCGCGATGACGCCGCGATGGAAGGCCCGGTACTCCTCGAGCGAGCAGCCCAGCGCGCGCGGGACGTGCTCCGGAGGGCTGTGCACAGCCGTGTGACGGTCGCCGCGCCGGCCGGTCATCCCCCACTGGTCGTAGGAGACGCCCGGGGAGACGGACGTGAGGTGCCCCCGCATGCTCGCGGAAAGGCCGGCCACGCCGGCTTGCGACCACCTGAGCCGGGCCTGGGAGAGGGCGTCCGCGGCGCGGTCCTTCAGCCCGCCGCCCCGCTCCCGCAGCTTGTCCGGGTCGAGGAGGTCCAGGACGACGGACAGCGCGGCGAAGTACAACATGGCCTTCCCTAGGCGGCCCCACACCAGCATGGGCCACCCCCACACCACCATGCCCGTGGTCGGACGGCCGTCGAGCCAGGCGGCGACGACCTCGAACAGCTCGTGCACCGGCTACTCCTTCGCGCCGTACGCCCGGACCGACTGGCGAGCCACATCCTGCGCCGGGCGGTGTCGAGAACGTGTTGAGCATCTGTTGAGGAGAGCGGGCGGCTTCCGTACTTACTGACGCGACGCGCTCGCGCGTTCCAGCAGTTCAAGGGTGGCCTCCCACAGGCGTTGCTCCCGGTCGCGGTCGTGGGCGACCGGCCGCACCTCGGTCGGCCTGGTCTTCACCACGAACGCGCCATCGCGCAAGTGCGCCCACCTGTCGTCGAGGGCCGTCGCGGCCAGCAGCGGCCCCGAGCGTCGTGGCGTCGACACGCCCGGTACGCGGCCCAAGGCGCGGCTCATCGCCTGAACCACCTCGGGGGCGCCACGGCCCCTCGAACAGGGGCGCGCGTCCGCGCCGTCGGCGCAGGTCGTGGAGGCGCTGGCCCGGGTGCTGCGCTTGTCCGACACCGAACGCGACCTGCTCTACCGGCTGGCCGGGCAGACCCCGCCCGGCCCGGACATCGTGCCGTCGCGGGTCGCCCCGAGCGTGCAACGCCTGCTCGACCGCCTGTCACACACCCCGGTCGTCGTGTACGACGCCGGCTGGACACTCGTGCTGGCCAACGCCCCCTACGACGCGCTCATGGGCGAGACGGTCACCTGGCGCGGCCTGGAACGCAACGCCGTCTGGCGCAACGTCGCCGGCCTGCCCTCGCGGGTCGTGCACACCCCGCAGGAGCAGGCCGAGCACGAAGCCCGGCTCGTGGCCGACCTGCGCCTGACGGTCTCGCGCTACCCCGCCGACCGCACCCTGCGCCGCCTGATCACCGACCTGGCCGCCGGCAGCCCTCGCTTCACCGAACTCTGGGACGCCGAGGCACTGCCACCCCTGGCCGACCCGTCCCGGAAGAAGACGATCGACCACCCGGCGGTCGGCCCGATCACCCTCGACTGCGACACTCTGTTCGTCGCCCTGGACGACCTGCGCATCACCGTCTACACCGCCGAGCCCGGCACCGAGGACGCCGACCGGCTGGCCCTCGCCATCGTCCTGGGCACCCAGTCGCTCCAGCTCTGATTCCGGGCGGCGAGCCCCACGGCGTCCACCCGCTCGTACGCCCACGCGCGACACGCCGCCCGGGACCGCTCTGAGCCTCCCACCCCGAACATTTCCGCGCCCGTCCGGCGGCGATCTTATGATCCGCTAACATCCATAAACCTATAGTGCTAGGAAGCTAGGTAAATGGAGATGAGCCGGTGATCGAGTTCTACCTGGACGACAGATCGGGAGTTTCGCCGTACCAGCAGCTGGTCCGGCAGGTACGCCACGCGCTCCGGCTCGGCCTGCTCCGCGAGGGCGACCAGTTGCCGACCGTCAAGGAGGTGGTCGCGCACCTGGCGATCAACGCCAACACCGTTCTGAAGGCCTACCGGGAGCTTGAGCACGAGGGCCTGGTCGCGGCGCGGCCAGGGGTGGGGACGTTCGTGACGGCGACGCTCACCGGCACCTCGCTGGCCCAGCACGGCCCGCTGCGGCTGGAGTTGCGGCGCTGGCTGGCCAAGGCCCGCCGGGCCGGTCTCGACGAGGAGAGCATCGAGGCCCTGTTCATGACCACCTTCCGGACCGCCTCACAGGAGGACATAGCGTGACTTCCGTCCTGCAAGCCCAGGGTCTGGGCAGGAGATACGGCAAACGCTGGGCGCTGCGCGAGTGCACCCTCGACATCCCCGCCGGACACGTCGTCGGGCTGGTGGGCCCGAACGGGGCCGGCAAGTCCACGCTGCTGAAACTGGCCTGCGGCCAGCTCGAACCGACGGCGGGCGGCATCACGGTGCTCGGCGGCCGGCCGGCGGGTACGCCCGCGCAGCTGGCCAGGGTCGGGTTCGTCGCCCAGGACACCCCCGTCTACGCCGGGCTGAGCATCGCCGACCATCTGCGGCTGGGGACGCGGCTCAACCCCCGCTGGGACGAGGCCATGGCACGCGATCGCATCGCGCGGCTCGGTCTCGTCCCCGCCCACAAGGCGGGCAGGCTGTCGGGCGGCGAGCGCGCCCAGCTCGCCCTGACCCTGGGCCTGGCCAAGCGGCCCGAGTTACTGATCCTGGACGAACCGGTCGCCTCGCTCGACCCGCTGGCCCGCCGGGAGTTCCTGCAGCACCTGATGGAGGCCACCGTCGAGCATGAGTTCAGCGTCGTGCTCTCCTCGCACCTGGTCTCCGACCTGGAACGCATCTGCGACTACCTCATCGTGCTGGTGGACTCGCGCGTTCAGGTCGCCGGGGAGGTCGACGAGCTGCTGGCCACCCACCACCGGCTCGTCGGCCCCCGCCGCGACCCCGACCGCCTGCCCGCCGACCAGCAGGTGATCTCGGCAAGCCACACCGAGCGGCAGAGCACGTACGTGATCCGTACCGACGCCCCGATCCACGACCCCGCCTGGACGGTCAGCCGGCTCAGCCTGGAGGACCTGGTCCTGGCCTACATGGACCAGCGCACCGCCGGCAGCCCGCGCGTCGCCCTGGAGGTGCGGTGATGGTCTGGCTGACCTGGCGCCAGCTGCGCGGTTCGGCCGCGATGCTGGCCGCGCTGCTCGTCGTCCTCGCCGCCGTCCTGGCTCTGACCGGCCCGGGCCTGGTCGCCGACTACTCCTCCGGACTCGCCGCCTGCACCCAGGACGACACCTGCCTGCGTTTCTACGACCGCTTCTTCGGCGCGCACGACACGCCCTTCATGGCGGTCAGCCTCGTCGTGCTGCTCCTGCCCGCCGTGGTCGGGCTGTTCTGGGGAGCTCCGCTGATCGCCCGCGAGCTGGAGGCCGGCACGCACCTGCTGGTGTGGAACCAGAGCATCACCCGCACCCGCTGGCTGGCGGTCAAGCTCGGGTTCATCGGCCTGGTGGCCATGGCCGCCGCCGGGCTGGCCGGCCTCGCGGTGACCTGGTGGTCCGATCCGCTGGACAGGTCGGCCCCTGACGACCTGGCCCTGATGGCTCCGCTGGTGTTCGGCGCGCGCGGGATCGCCCCGATGGGGTACGCGGCGTTCGCGTTCGTCCTCGGCGTGACCGTGGGCATGCTGGTGCGCCGCACCCTGCCCGCCATGGCCCTCACCCTGGCGGTCTTCGCCGCGATCCAGCTCGCCATGCCGCTGCTGGTCCGGCCCCACCTGATGACCCCGGTGACCTCCACGTTCGAGCTCAACCAGGCGAACGTTGACGGCATCGGCATAAATCGTGATCAAGGTGGACAAATGGAGATTCGTCTGAATGCGGCTGTTCCCGGGCACGCGGGCGCCTGGGTCCTGTCCAGCCGGCTCGTCGATCAGTCCGGACGTACGATGGCCGGCCCCGAGCCCGGAGCCGGGGTCGTCCGGATCTCGACGACGTCGGGACCCTGCGCACCGTCGGGATCACCGGCCATGGGCACGTGCCTGGCCGAGGTCAACCGGCTCGGCTACCGGCAGCAGGCGACCTACCAGCCCTTGGAGCGCTTCTGGCCGTTCCAGTGGATCGAGACCGGGATCTACGCCCTGCTCACCCTCGGCCTGACCTGGTTGTCCTTCTGGTGGATCCGCAGGCGCCTGTCATGATCAGGAGAGCCGTGACAGCCGGGCTGGCCCTGCTGCTGGCGGCGGGCTGCTCGGCGCCCACGCCGCCGCGCGGCCAGGCGAGCGCGGCGGCCAGTACGGCCTGCCCCGCGCCGCAGGGATCCCCCGGGCCGGAGACGCCCACCACGATCGACGTCGTCCAGCAGGCGTACTTCTGCATCCTCGGCGCCTACTACAGCGGCGCCACCCTGGACGCCCGCGCGCTGCTGAACGCCGGCTTCACCGCCCTGGTCCAGGAGCTCAACCGCAGCGGGCGCGACCTGCCGGGAGCCACCATGCCGGCGCTCACCGGTGACCGCGAAGCCGACTGGACCGCCTTCGAGACCGCCTTCCGCAACGTCACCGACCAGGTGCCCGGCCTGCGCGACAAGCTGACGGTCGTCACCCTTGAGGCCATCGTGGCCGCCCTCGGCGACAACCATGCCCGCTGGACGCACGGCAACCGGCGGCCGCCCGGCTCCTACGACGGTGACGGCTACGGCCTGGGACTCGAAGCGAACGTCACCCCCGGCGACTCGGGCGTCGCCGTGCCCCCGCTGTTCGTCACCGCCGTACAGGGCGGCGCGGCGCGGGCCGCCGGGCTGCGCCCGGGCGACGTCATCGAATCGATCGACGGATCGGCGCCCTTCGTCGACGGGAAGGCCGGCCCCGTGATCGCCGGCCTGTATCCGGAGTATCCGCGGGCACGGCCGGTGCGGCTGCGGCTGCTGCGGCCGAGCACCGGCCGCCGCTGGAGCGTGACGCTCAAGCCCGGCCTGTTCCAGCGGGACCTGGCCTCTCTGCAAGTGGTGCGGTCCGAGCTGCTGGACGACGACATCGCCTACGTACGGCTGCGCGGATTCGCCCCCGACTCCGCGGACCGGGTCCTGCGGGCGATCGCCCGGCTGCGCAAGGGCCGTACGCTGTCCGGCGTCGTGCTGGACCTGCGCGGCAACGGCGGCGGCAGCCCCACGGAGGCGACCAGGCTGGTGAGCGCGTTCACCCATGGCAAGGTCACCGCCTACCTGTGCAAGGCGGACGACACGTGCGAGGCCCTGCGGACCGACGACACCGTCGAGCTGGTCGACCTGCCGCTGGCCGTGCTCACCGACCGCGGCTGCGCCTCGGCATGCGAGCACTTCAGCTCCGCGATCAAGGACCTGCGGGCCGGCCTGCTGATCGGCACCAGGACCGCCGGCGTGATCTCCGGCCCGGCGCGGCCGTACCCCCTCAGTAACTACACCACGCTGAGCTTCCCCACCAAGCACCACCTGGGGCCAGGCCGCGAGGTGATCGACCGGATCGGCGTGGCCCCCGACCACCACGTCGTCCTGTCCCAGGAAGACGCGGCCACCGGTCGCGACCCCGCCCTGGCCAAGGCCCTGACCCTGCTGCACCGGTGAAGGGACTCCGGATGAGACACCTCCTGGCCGTCGCCGCGGGACTGGCCGTCCTCACCACATCCGCGTGCTCCGCTCCCGCGCCGCCCCGCGCCGCCGCTTCGCCGGCCGCCCCGACCGGCCCCGCCACCCTGCCCGCCCCCACCGGCCCCCACCCGGTCGGCACCACCGTCCTCCAGCTGAAGGACACCTCCCGCCCCGACCCCTGGAACCTCGACGCCGACGCCAGAGAGCTCAAGGTCACCCTGTGGTACCCGGCCGAGCGGAAGGACGGGCCGCGGGCGCCGTACATGACCCAGCTGGAGTCGGAGCTCCTGCTGCGCGGCAAGCGGATCCCGGGCGTGCCCGCCGACACCCTGAGCAGGACCCGGACGAACGCCGTCACGGACGCCGAACCCACGGGGCGCAAACTTCCGCTGGTGGTGCTCTCTCCCGGCTTCACCAACCCCATGAGCACGCTCACCTCCCTGGCCGAGGGCCTGGCCGGCCGGGGATACGTGGTGGCCGGGATCGACCACACCTACGAGAGCCACGCCACGACCCTGACCGGCGGGCGGGTCGCCGAGTGCCTCGCCTGCGACAGCGACAGCGACCCTGGCTTCGGTACGGGGGCGGTCGCGGGCCGGGCGGCCGACGTCTCCTTCGTCCTCGATCAACTGCCCGCGAAGTGGGACGGTTCCTCCCGGATCGACCGGTCCAGGATCGCCATGGTGGGCCAGTCGCTGGGCGGGGCGAGCGCCTTGGCGGCGATGGTGAAGGACTCCCGGGTACGGGCCGGGATCGACATGGACGGCACCACCTACGCCCGGATCCCCAAGAGCGGGCTCTCCCGGCCGTTCATGTTCCTGGGCTCGGAGAAGCACGTACCCGGAGGCCCCGACACCTCGTGGGAGCGCGACTGGAAGCTGCTGACCGGGTGGAAGCGCTGGATCGTGCTGACGGGCGCGGAACACCAGTCCTTCACCGACGCCCCGCTGCTGGCGGACGTCCTCGGGATCAAGCCCGCGTACGGCGTACTGCCCGCGGCCCGCGCCGCCGAGCTCACCCGCACCTATGTGGCCGCCTTCCTCGACCAGCACCTGAAGTCGAAGCCCCAGCCGCTCCTGGACAAGCCGTCACCACGCCACCCCGAGGCCAAACTCTGCCCCGCGGCCTGCGATCGACCCTGAGCCCAGGCCCCCGACGCGTTCGCGAAGTCAGCCCGGGCGGGTGCCCGGCAGGATTTCCACACGGATGTCGTCTTCTTCCTTGACGACGACGGTGCGGCCGTTGCCGGCGGACCATTCGGCGAGGGTGACGGCGGGGATCAGGTAGTAGGTGTCGCCGCGCGCGAGCAGCAGGCGGAGACCCATGTAGCGGTACTTGTATCCGCCTTCGGCGAAGGGCTCGCGGTCGACGTTGGGGACCCTGAGGGCCAGAGTGTCCGCGGTGTAGAGGGCGACCTGGGGGCGGTCGTCGAGGCCTTCTATGAGGGCGCGGGCCGAGCTGGTGCCCCGGTCGGCGGCGTACAAGGCCGCCGTCCACAGCAGGCAGAAGACGGCGATGGTGGCGGCCACGGCGAAGGCGATGTGGCCCAGCGGGGTGCCGCGTGCGGGCCAGGTGAGCAGCAACGGCCCGACGATGACCAGAGCCAGCAGCAGATAGGTGTTGACGGTCAGCAGGTGCAGCGAGATGAGGACCAGGACCAGGGCGACCGCCGTCAGGGCGGCGCCCACGCGAGCAGGGTCGCCCAGCAGGCGCGCGAGGCGGTGCGCACGGGCCGCGGTGGCGAAGGCGCGCAGCCGGGCGGGAAGCCGCGGCAGCAGGACGGCACGCCGGCCGGCCGCGGCCAGCAGCAGCGGCAGGGCCGCCATCCAGGGCAGGAACGCCGGGGAGAACAGGTTGAGCCCGTACAGCGCGTACTCGTCCGGACGGTAGTTCAGGTCCGTCGGCTTGAGGAAGAACGGCCGCAGATAACCGTCCAGGTAGGCCCAGCCCATGTAGATCAGGGCGGCCCCGGAGGTGGTGAGCAGCAGGGCGATCAGCCCTACCACGTCGAGCGGCCGGGTCGGCTCCGGCTTGGACCGTTCGCCGGGACCGGGGTCGTGCGCGGACGCCTCGGTCGTCATGGCGACGTGGTCGCCTGCGCTACCGGCTCGGACACGGTCACCTCCGGTGCCGGCTCGGACGTGATCACCCGCGGTGCCGGATCGGACATGGTCACCTCTGGTGCCGGCTCGGGCTCGCGCACCGAGGGGGACGGCGAGTTGACCGGCGGTGACGTCGACGGCAGCGGCACCGTGATGGTGGGCTCGGGAACGCGCGATCGCTTGACCGATGGGCACGGGACGCTGACCGGGTCCCCGCCGCCGCTCAGGCACGGGGGCGGCGTGCGACCCGGAGTGTGATCGGGGGTGCGGACCTGCTTGGACCGCTCGGGACGTGCCGGAGCGGTCTCGTCGCTGGGGGATGAGGAGGCGGTCACCGTGTCCGTGATGGACGGGGATGCGGTGTCGCCGCATCCGCCGGCTCCGGCGAGCACCGCTAACACGCCTGCCGTCACGACGATGCCCGCCCGCGACAGCCCCACGCGCGCTTCCTCGCCTGCCGGGTCGTCTCCGCTCACGGTGCAGACGTTACGACAGGAGGCCGATGAGCAGGGGGTATTTCAGCATGTAACTGTATCGACACGCTTCTCGACGCAGTCTGGATTCGGGAGTGAAAGCGCAGGGGCGGGACTGCGCATGAGCTCCTGGTCCAGGCGAATGCCGCTCTCTGCTTCGACTACGGCCAGGCAGGCTGCGACGATGTCCACCGATGCGTCTGCCTTCTCGTTGTCGTAGCACCTGGTGAAGAGGTCGACGTACGTACTTAATGGACCGAGGAGTTCGGTCCAGGGTGTGTAAGGCCTGGAGGCCGGTTCGGGGCCTTCCAGATCGCCCTCGGCTGCTCCGTAACGGACGTGCATGCTCGTACAGCCGTTGATGTCGAAGGCTACATGCCAGTGCCGGAAGCCTTCGCCGCCCAGTCGGTCGGTCACCTGCCGGCGCTCGGGCGTAGGAAAATTCCCGTCCAGGGTGACAATCCCGGCGCCGACCTGACGAAGGGAAATGCTGCCGCCGGTGTGCGGTAGCTCGTCCGGGCCTTGCAGGTCGGCGGCGGTGTATCCCATGCGCCGCACGGCAGCTTCGACGGTGAGGACGCCCGAGTCGGGGATCGTCACCGTGTACGTCATGTCCTCACCGAACTGATCGAGCGCGTCAGTGTAACGAGCGACAATTTCGTTCACCACGGTTCGCCGGCCTTTCCTCATGCAAAAGAGGGTTCCCCAGGATCGGCGGCGTGCTGCCCTGCCTGATGAAGGCGTTCGGCCGCCATTGATTGTGATTCAGAGGCTGTTCGTCGATCGCATGGCCAGGATCTTGAGTTCGGCCTGCGAACGATTCTCAACGGTCTCCGGGCCGAACTCAATGATCGCCAGTCGTAGCGAAGCTCAGGGCGGGGCCTATCTCAGCACATGACCCATTTGGCAGACTTCGACCGCCGCTGCGGTGAGGTGAGCTGGAAGACGACCTTGTGTGCGGTGCCCAGGTCCATTTTGACCTGCTTCTTGGAGCCGAAGTAGTCGCTGCGGCCGTAGGAGGGGAGGCGTCTGGTGCCCTTCTTGAAGACCTTGCCGTCCACGATCCACCGGTAGGAGAACTTGGCTCCCGGCTTGGGTCCGTCCAGGCCGATGCCGAAGCTCACCGGGCCGTAGTAGCACGTGACCCCGGCCTGGTTGATCCTGGACGCGCCGGCGACCCGTACGTAGGCGAGGGAGAACGAGCCGGCCGTCTTGGTCTTCTTCGGCGCCTGGACGGCCACTGGCTGCGGGGCGAGGTGCGCCGGCACGGGAGCGTTGCCGACGAGGACACCGGCTGTCACGGACGCGGCGACCGCGGTGGAGATGAGCGGGAACCGTGGCTTCCGGCGGGGGCGGGCGGCCGGGGCAGCTTCTGTGCGCGGGGTTTCTACGTTCGGCATGAGGAGAGCGGCTCCTGTGACGGTTGCAATGATCTGCCGCACGATAGCGGGATCTTGTCAGGTTTGCGCGACTTCACGCGAGGGGCGTACGACCTCGGCCCGGGTGCGCGTGGTCACGGCCGCGGGCGTCCTGTTCATCCTGTGGGCCCTGTACCGGGGACTCCTGCTTCCCTGACCTCCGCGGTCGCGGCGCGCTGCGACGTCGTGTCACACCTCGTCACAGCGGGCGGCGCAGCCCGTCCAGCACCAGGGTGATGACATCGTCGGCCTCGGCCCGCCAGCCGGGCCGGTCGTGGGCCGCGCCGATGCCGTGCAGCGCCATCATCACGGCGCCGGCGCCCACGTCGTCGCGAACGGCGCCGTCCCGTACGGCGGCGGCCACCAGGTCGGTGACGGCCTGCTCCAGCACCCGGCTGCCCTCGGCGAGGGCGCCCGAGTGATCGGCCATGAGCGTGGCCAGCGTCCTGGCCAGGCCCTGGTGGGCATCGATGTGGTCGACCATGTCGCGCAGGAAGGTCGCCAGCGCCTCCGCCGCGGGCAGCGTGGCCTGGAGCCGGCGGGCGCGGTCGCACAGCGCGGTGACCTCCCCGTGGTAGACCGCTTCGGCCAGTGACTCCCGGGTGGGGAAGTGGCGGTACAGCGTGCCGGTGCCCACCCCGGCCAGGCGGGCGACGTCGTCGAAGCGGATGTCGAAGAAGTCGCCGGCGTCGAAGAGCTCCCGTGCCTTGGCGATCAGGAGATCGCGGTTGCGCCGGGCGTCGGCCCGCAGCGGTTTGTCGGCGCGGGTGTCGGCCCGCAGCGGTTTGTCGGCGGTCATGCGCTCCCTCGCGTTGACAAATGGAGATGGTCTCCATATTTTCGAAAGTGGAGATAGTCTCCAGATCGATCGTACCTCACGAGGTGCAGCGTGAAGATCCTGATGTTCGGCCGAGGCGTGATCGCCACCGTCTACGGCTGGGTCTTGCAGCAGGCGGGACATGAGGTCGAGTTCTACGTCCGGCCTGGCCGCGCGGCGACGTACGGAGACGCGGTGGACCTCGACCTGACCGACATGCGGCGCCGGGTGTGGGGACGGCGCGTCGTCGAGAAGTGGCCGGTGCGCTACCGCGAGGAGCTGGAACCGGAGCACGACTTCGACCTGATCGTGCTCAGCGTGCCGCACCACCGCCTCCCGGAGGCGACGGCCTTCCTGTCTCCGCGTGTCGGCCAGGCCACGGTGCTGGTCTTCGGCAACCTCTGGACCGAACCGTCGGCCGCGATCGGCGCACTCCCCGTCGACCGGATCGCCTGGGGCTTTCCCCAGGCCGGTGGCGGGTTCGGCGCGGACGGCGTGCTCCGCGCGATGCTGCTGCCGTCGGTCGTCTTCGGCACCCTCGGCCGGCCCCCGACCGACCGGGAGCGTGCCGTCCGCCAGGCGTTTCGCCAGGCGGGGCTCAGGATCAAGGAGCGGCCCGACTTCCGCGGCTGGCTGTGGGTCCATTTCGTGTCGGATGCCGGCCTGTTCTCGCAGGGCGTGCGGCTGGGGTCCCTGTCCAAGCTGGCCGGGGCGACGGGCGACCTGCGCGAGGCGCTGCTGGCCGGCCGTGAGCTGCTGCCGCTCCTTGAGGCACGCGGCGTCGACCTGCGCCGTCACCGGGGCGGTGTGCTGCTGTTCCGGGCGCCCACCTGGCTGACGGCCCCCGTGTTGGCCTGGCTGACCGCTCATTTCGCGCCCGTACGCATGAGCTTCGGGGCGCACTCCGACCCCGAGGCCGCGGAGCCGCGCGAGGTCTGCCGGGACACCCTGGCGGAAGCACGACGGCTGGGCATCTCGGCACCGCGACTGGAAGCGGCGGAACCGCACTTCGCCCGGGAGGCGACGGGCCGCAGGTGAATGCGCTGTCCAGGCTCCCTCTATCGGAAGGAAAAGTCATGACCACCGAGAAGTACGAGTTCCCCATGGCCCGTACGTGCCCGTTCGCGCCGCCGCCTGCCTACGAGGAGATCCGCGAAGAAGATCCGGTCTCGCGGGTACGCCTGCCCGACGGCGGGTGGGCCTGGGCGGTCACCCGCCACGAAGACGTACGAACCGTGCTGAACGACCGGCGCTTCAGCGCCCACCGGCAACATCCGGACTTCCCGCAGCTGGTCAAGGGCGAGGCGGCGTCCCGGCGGCCGGACGCGGAGCGCTTCCTGATCGAGATGGACGCGCCCGAGCACGGGCCGGCGCGCAGGGCCGTGCTCGGCGAGTTCACGGTGCGCCGGTTGGAGGCGCTGCGGCCGCGGATCCAGGAGATCGTCGACGGGCAGATCGACGAGCTGCTGGCCGGCCCGCGCCCCGGCGACCTGGTGGAGTCGCTGTCGCTGCCGGTCCCGTCCCTGGTGATCTGCGAGCTGCTGGGTGTGCCCTACGCCGACCACGAGTTCTTTCAGCAGCACACGGTGAAGATGATCAGCCAGTCGACACCGCCAGAGGACCGGTTGGCGGCCATGGGGGCCGTCCAGGGCTACATGACCGACCTCGTCGCGGAGAAGGAGCAGAACCCGCCGGACGACCTGCTCGGGCGGCAGATCGTCAAGCTGCGCGCGAACGGCTCCTACCGCCGGACGGCGCTGGCCGGCATGGGCTTCCTGCTGCTCGTGGCCGGCCACGAGACGACGGCGAACATGATCTCGCTGTCGACCCTGGCGTTCCTGCGCAACCCGGAGCAGCTCGCGATGATCACGGCCGACCCGGGCAGAACGCTCAACGCGGTCGAGGAGATGCTGCGGTACTTCACCATCATCGACGCGGCGACGGCCCGGCTGTGCGTCGAGGACATCGAGGTCGGCGGGCAGCTCATCAAGGCCGGCGAAGGCGTGCTGGCGCTCGGCTACTCGGCCAACCGGGACCCGCGGGCGTTCCAGAACCCGGACGAGCTCGACATCGAGCGCGGCGCGCGCCACCACGTCGCGTTCGGGTTCGGGCCGCACCAGTGTCTGGGCCAGAACCTGGCGCGGATGGAGCTGCAGATCGTGTTCGACACGCTGTTTCGCCGCGTCCCCACACTGCGGCCGACCATGGAGGTCGACGAGCTGCCGTTCAAGGACGACGCGAACATCTACGGCCTGCACCGGCTCCCGGTGACCTGGTAGACGAACTGCCATCTGGAGGGCACATGAAGATCATCGCGGACACCGGCAGGTGCGTCGGTGCCGGACAGTGCGTGCTCACAGAGCCTGAGCTGTTCGACCAGAGCGAGGACGACGGCACGGTCATCGTGCTGAACGAGAAACCGGAGGGCGAGCTGGCCGAGAAGGCCCGCGAAGCGGTGCACGTGTGCCCTGGCCAGGCACTCTCCCTGCGGTAGGGCATGCCGTGGGCCTCAAACGGCACCGCTTCCAAGCGGCCACATGTCGTAGTTCCCACATTCCGCCGTGATCTCGGCCGTCGTCTGAGCCGCGGCGAAGAAGTCGTCGACCACCGGCGACGTGCGCGATGCCGCCACCGCGAGACACACCTGTTCGGGCGCCAGCTCCGGGATGCGCACGTAGCTGATGTCCGGACGTGAGTAGAACACGGTCTCAGAACGCCCCACGAACGAGATGCCCCGGCCGGCCGCGACGTGTTCGAGCTTCTCCTCCACTCCGCGCACCCGGAGCCCGGAGTCGGGGAGCGGGCGCCTGGTGGGCTGCGTGCTCGGGTCGGCATGCCAGACCAGCCGCTCACCGGCCAGGTCGGCCTCGGTGACCTGCTCCTTGCCGGCCAGCCGGTGACCGGCGGGCAGCGCCACCATGAGCGGCTCGGTGTAGAGCGGAGTCAGGCGCAGGCCGGTCTCGTCGATGGGCAGCCGTACGTAGCCGACGTCGACGCGACCGTCCAGCAGCATCAGGGCTTGGTCGTCCCACTCCATCCGCTGCACGTCCACGACCACGTCCGGCTGCCGGGCCTCGAACACCCGCGCTGCCGGGATGACCGGGATGCCGGCTCGAAAGCCGACCACCAGCCGCCGGCTGCCGCGGGCGGCCACGGACACCCGGCGCCGGACCGCGTGCGCGGAGGCGAGCAGCGGACCGGCGTCGTCCAGCAGTTGCCGGCCCGCGTCGGTCAGCGCCACGCCGTGGCTGTCCCTGGTGAACAGCGAGGCGCCGAGATCCTTTTCCAGCGCGCGGATCTGCCGGCTGAGCACCGGTTGCGCGATGTGCAGCTCATCGGCGGCGCGGCCGAAATGCAGCCTGTCGGCGACAGCGACGAAATAGCGCAACTTGCGCAGGTCCAGATCCATGGAGCCTCCCGGTCCGGCGATGTCTCCAGGGTATCGCCACAGCTGAAAGAGGTCTTGGACACCCAATGCGGCCGATGGCATCGTTAATCGGGTCCGGGCGATTTCGGTTCGAGAATTCGGAATCAGGATGAGCACGTCGGCGATTCGGGTTTGTCGCACGGCGTGATTCCCTGATCTCGTGAAGATACCCATTATTTCAACGGAGTTATTGTGGGAAAACTTGATGGAAAAGTAGCGGTGATCACCGGTGGATCCACCGGCATGGCACTGGCCGGCGCCAAACTGTTCGTCGAGGAAGGAGCGTACGTGTTCATCCAGGCCCGGCGTCAGGAAGCACTGGACGACGCCGTCAAGCAGATCGGCCGCAACGTCACCGCCGTCCAGGGTGACGCCGCCGAACTCGACGACCTGGACCGCTTGTACGACACCGTCAAGCGGGAAAAGGGTTCGATCGACGTGCTGTGGGCCAGCGCCGGGATGGGCGAACCCGCCGTTCTCGGCGAGATCACCGAGGAACAGTTCCACCGCGCCTTCTCACTCAACGCGCGCGGCACCCTGTTCACCGTGCAGAAGGCGCTGCCGCTGATCAACGACAACGGCTCGATCGTCATGACCGGATCCAACGCCTCCCTCGGCGCCTTCCCCGGCTGGAGCCTTTACGCGGGCAGCAAAGCCGTCCAGCAGGCCTGGGCCCGCGTCTGGCTCAACGAACTGCGTGACCGCAAGATCCGGGTCAACGTCCTGACCCCCGGCCAG
This sequence comes from Nonomuraea sp. NPDC048882, assembly GCF_040649755.1. NCBI lineage: Bacteria > Bacillati > Actinomycetota > Actinomycetes > Streptosporangiales > Streptosporangiaceae > Nonomuraea > Nonomuraea sp. NPDC048882. The sequence goes on along the minus strand of NZ_JBEZGB010000002.1, from coordinate 21,422 downwards.
GTCGCCACCGCCAAACAGGAAGAACTGTTCGACGAGGCGACCAAGGCCGCATTCGAATCCCTCATCCCCCGGGGAACGATGGGCCGTCCCGAAGAAATCGCCACTGTCGCCCTGTTCCTCGCCTCCGACGACTCCAGTTACGTCAACGGCCTGGAACTGATCGCAGACGGCGGCACCACCGCCATCTGAAGAAAAGAGCACATCTATGAGCAGCATCACCCTCATCGGCACGGGGAACATGGCCCGTACCATCGGCACGCTCGCGGTGGCGGGCGGCAACCTCGTCGAGGTCATGGGACGCGATCAGTCCAAGGCCGATGACCTGGCCAGGGCTCTGGGCGGCGGCGCGACGGCGGGCAAGTGGGGCGCCGTCCCGGCCGGGGACATCGTCATCACGGCCCTGCTGCACGACGGAGTCGTTCCGGTCGTCACCGAGTACGGAGACGCCCTCGCGGGCAAGGTCATCGTCGATATCAGCAACCCCTTCAACGCCACGTTCGACGGACTGATTCACGGCGAGGAGACCTCGATCGCGCAGGAGGTCGCCAAGGTGGCCCCGGCCGGCGCCGGCGTGGTGAAGGCGTTCAACACCATATTCCGTAATGTCCTGGAGAACGGCCGGCCCGACGTCTTCATCGCCGGCGACGATGCGCAGGCCAAGGCGGGCGTGGCGGCATTCATCGAGAGCCTCGGGCTACGCCCGGTGGACGTCGGCGGCCTGAAAATGGCGCACTGGCTGGAAGGAATGGGCCTGGTCACGGTGAGCCTCGCCGGCAACGGGATCGGCCACTGGGACTTCGCCCTCGGTGTCAACGAATTCACCGGCTGAGCCCCCGAGGCGGGACGATGGTTGATGGATCACCCGCTCGCTGATGCCGGTTCGCCGAGGTCGCGGGTGATCCAGCCCGGGGTGTCGAAGCGCACGGGCAGGGTGCCCACCAGCGCTGACAGATGGGCTTCCAGGGTTTTGAGCTCGGTGGCGCCGATCTTCCTGCCCCATTGCTCGCGCAGTTCGTCGAAGATGGCCTCGCCCTGGCGCATCACCTCGAAGCCGAGCGGGGTGACCTGGAGGCGTTTGCGGCGGGCGTCCTCGGGGTCGGTGTCGCGGGCCACGTAGCCGCGCTCCTGCAGCACCGCGATGGTCCTGGCGGCCGACTGTTTGGAGATCGACAGGCGGCGTCCCAGCTCTGAGGCGTTGTCGGCGCCTGCGGCGATGGCCCGCATCGCGAAATCGTGAACGGGACGCACATCCTCGAAACCCCGCCGCTCCAGCTCCTCGATCGCGGCGTCCACGAGCGTACGGAAGCCTCCGAGCAGCAGCAGGGCGAGATCGGCGCCAGAACGAGACATGGACGAAGACTACGGCACCGCCTGGACAAAAGACAGTCTGGGTGTCTATATTTCGACACCCTGACTGTCGAATTGAGGAGAGCCCATGGCCGGAGCCACACTTCTGGGGGTCACCCACCACCGAGCCGAGGTCAACGGCACGACCCTGCACTACGTCGCCGCGGGCACAGGCGGGCCCCCGATCCTGCTGGTGCACGGGTTCCCGGAGACCTGGTGGACGTTCCACAGACTCATCCCGCTGCTCGCCGTCCACCATCGCGTCTTCGCCGTCGATCTGCGCGGATTCGGCGACTCCGGCAACGGACCGGGCGCGTACGACAGCGCGACCGCGGCCGAGGACCTCCACCAGCTGATCGCCCACTTCGGCGCCGGCCCCGTCCACCTCACCGGGCAGGACATCAGCGGCGCGACCGTGTTCCGCCTGGCCACCGCCCATCCCGAGGACGTGCTCAGCCTCACCGCCATCGAGATGGGCCTGCCCGGGTTCGGCCTGGAAGCGCTGGCCGACGTCACCCGTGGCGGCGCCTGGCACATCGGAGTCCTCGCCGCGCCCGGCATCCCGGAGCTGTTGCTCACCGGCCGCGAACGCGAGTTCCTCGGACGGCACGCGTTCCCGTCCATGACCGCGACCCCGGACGCGTTCACCGAGCCCGACATCGAGGAGTTCGCCCGCACCTACGCACGCCCCGACGGCTGGCGCGGCGCGATCGGCCTCTACCGGTCGATGCTGCGCGAGGGCGCCGAGATCCAGGCCCTCGTGCGACAACCCGGGCTGAAGGCGCCGGTGCTCGCGGTCGGCGCCGGCGGCGGCCCCTTCACGGCCGGCACCATGTCGCGAGCCGCGTCGACGGAGATCCGGTCCGTGCAGCTCGACGGCGTGGGCCACTACGCGGCGATGGAGGCCCCGAAGGAGTTGTCCCAGGCGCTCCTCGAGTTCATCGCGAGCGTCGGGGCTGCCTGAGGGCGGAGGTCGGTACGGCCTCAGGAGATCGGCACGTCAGGGACGGGCTCGAACCCGGGAATCCGCACGGTGACGCGGGCAAGATCGGCGGGCGGCTTGAACATCGCCCACAGCGTGTACCGCTCGCCCTTCTCCACCGTGTACTCGTCCAGCCCGGTGCGAATCAGGTCGGGGCCGATGGCGACGCGAGTCTCCACGTCGCGCAACACCCGGTACCGCTGCTCGCCGGAGACCAGGGTGATCGCGCTGGTGCTGGCCTCTTCGTAGACGCTGCCGTAGTCGTGCGAGCTCCAGACGTGGAGCGGGGTCTCGTCCTGGTTACGCACGGTCCAGGTGAGCAGGACGTTGCCGCCCGCGTCGCGCCGCAGCTCGTTGATGTCCACCTCGGCCTGCCGGGGCCACTGCGTCCGCTCGATGTCCGGCGGGGTGCCTGCCCGCGCCGTCGCGACGACCGGCAGCTCCGTGCTCGTCGTGGCGGGCCGCGGCGCGGCCGTCCCAACGGTCTCGGAGGCGGAGGCGGAGGGACCGGGCTCGGCGGCGGGACGGTCGAAGCTGACGGTGACACGACGGTTGAGGCGACGTCCCGACTCGCGGTCGTTCTTGGCGATGGGGCGGCGGGAGCCATACCCACGCGCCCTGTACGTCAGGCCATCACGGGTGACCAGCTCGCGCAGCATCGCCTCGACGGCGCGCCCGCTTGGCGGACAGTGGGTCGTTGATGGCGTCGGTGCCGGAGTTGTCGGCATGGCCGTCGATGGAGTTGCTGTGCAGCCGGGAGCTGTGCCACGGCACGGCCAGCTTCGCGCAGAACTCGTACTCCTGGTCGGTGTCGTTGCGCACCCGCCAGCGCGCGACCACCCGCTGGGGGGAGACGCGGTCCAGCGCCGTTCAGCTCGACCACGACGCCCTGCCCCTCCGGCAGCGTACGCACCCCCAGCACGCCATCAGCGGCGCGTTCCGCGGACGGGGTCGGGATCGGGGCCGGGATCGATGCGGGGGCACCGGCGCTCGCGTCGAAGTCGTCCAGCCCGGCGCGAGCGGCTTCCTCGTACGACTGGCCGGCGGACAGGAGCTGACCGCCTTCGCCGTGGTCGCGGCCAGCGGCTCCTTCGGCCGCCCGCACCGGCCCGCCCTGCCCGGCCTGGACGCCTTCGCGCGCCCGGTGCTGCACGTCGCCGACTACCGCTCGCCGGCCTCGCTGCCCGGTGAGCACGTCGTCGTGGTCGGGGCGGGCAACTCGGCGGTCCAGGTCGCGTACGAGCCGGCCGCCGAGCGCCGGGTGACCTTGGCCGGCCGGGCGCCGATCCGGTTCGTCGAGCAGCGTCCGCTGGGCCGGGACCTGCATTTCTGGTTCCGGGTGACCGGGTTCGACCGGCTCCCGCTGGCCCGTGCCGACGCTCCGCCCGCCGCGCCGGTGCTCGACGACGGCCGCTACCGCCGGGCGTTGCGCGAGCGGCGCTACGTGCGGCGGGCGATGTTCACCCGGCTGGACGGCGATCAGGTCGTCTGGTCCGACGGTCGGCGCGAGCGCGTCGACGCGGTGCTGCTGGCCACCGGGTACCGGCCGGATCCGCCCTATCTCGCCGAGACGGGCGCGCTGGGCGCGGACGGGCGCCCGCGCCAGCGCCGTGGCCTGTCGCTCACCCATCCCGGCCTCGGCTACCTGGGCCTGGAGTGGCAGCGTACGCCCTCCTCCAACACCCTGCGGGGGGTCGGCGCCGACGCCCGCCACGTCGTCGCCGCACTCGTCCGCCACCTGCGCGTAAGCAGTTCACCTTCCTGATTAGATGTACTTCTAATTTGACATCCCTCTAAGTTGTCGGGCATTCTTCGATCGAAGCTGCTTAGACAGCCATCAAAACAACGCGCTAGCTCGCGCAACGATGAGGAGAAGCACCATGAGCGGATGCTGCGGTCCCACCGCCGTCGAACTGGAGCCCAGCCACCAAGCCGCACACCCCGGCGACCTGCCCGTCGTGGTCATCGGCGCCGGCCCGGTCGGCCTGGCCACGGCGGCTCACCTGTCCGAACGGGGCCTCGGCTTCGTGGTGCTGGAGGCAGGCGAGCAGGCAGGCGCGTCGGTGGCCCAGTGGGGGCATGTGCGGGTGTTCAGCCCGTGGAAGTACGACATCGACTCCGCCGCCCGCCGCCTGCTGGAAGCCGACGGCTGGAGCGCGCCGGACCCCGAGTGGCTGCCCACCGGCGCCGAACTGATCGCCGACTACCTGGCTCCGCTGGCCAAGCTGCTCGGCGACCGGGTCCGTACCGGAGTGAAGGTGAGCGCGATCAGCAGGCTCGGCTACGACCGGGTGCGCACCGCGGGCCGTGAGCAGGCGCCGTTCCTGATCCGCCTGGCCGACGGCAGCGAGCTGCACGCCCGCGCCGTCATCGACGCCTCCGGCACCTACGCCACCCCGAACGTGCTCGGTGCCTCCGGCCTGCCCGCCCACGGCGAGACGGACGTGGCGGAGCTGGTCGACCACGCGCTGCCCGACGTCCTCGGCGCCGACCGCGACCGCTACGCCGGCAAGCACGTCCTGGTCGTCGGCGCCGGCCACTCGGCCGCCACCACCCTGCTCGCCCTCGCCCAACTGGAGGACACTCCGATCACCTGGGCGATCCGCGCCGGCGACGCCGCCCGCGCCTACGGCGGCGGCGAAGCGGACGCACTGCCCGCCCGCGGCGCGCTCGGCACCCGCCTGCACGCCCACGTCGCGGGCGGCCGCATCCGCCTGGTGACCGGCTTCTTCACCCACAACATCGAACGCGACGGCGAACAGGCACGGGTGATCAGCCGCGACCCGTCCGGCCACGAGCAGACCATCACCGCCGAACGCATCGTGGCCGCCACCGGCTACCGCCCCGACCACGCCATCGCGAGCGAGCTGCGCCTCGACCTCGACCCCATCCTCGGCTCCACCCGAGCCCTCGCCCCGCTGATCGACCCGAACGCACACTCCTGCGGCACCGTCCCGCCGCATGGCGCCGACGAACTCGCCCACCCCGAGCCCGGCTACTACGCCATCGGCGTCAAGAGCTACGGCCGCGCCCCCACCTTCCTGTTGGCCACCGGCTACGAGCAGGCCCGCTCCGTCGTCGCCGCCCTGGCCGGCGACTGGGAGGCCGCCCGGGACGTGCAACTCGATCTGCCCGAGACCGGCGTGTGCTCCTCCAACCTGGCCGAGGCGCAGGAGCAGCGCGTGGGCCTGGCCACCGGGGTCAGCGGCGGCCTGCTGGCCACCCCGCTGCCACTGGCCACCGTCGGGGCCTCCCAGGGCGGCGGCTGCTGCGGCTGACCCGCACCCCGAGCACCCCTGGCCCCGCCGGCCCTGCGGGCCGTGGCCGCCGTCACGCTCATCTGCCTGATCGCCGCCGCGGCCGCGCGGGCCGGCTACCACCGCCTATCATTTAGATGAACGTCGAACCACCCGTCTGTCTCGGAGGCTCCCGCATGACCGCCGCCACCCTGCCCCTGGTCCCGAAGAGCAAGGACGCGCAGGACGCGGTGTGCTGCGCGCCGATCGCCCGCCAGCCGCTCGGCGAAGGCGAGGCGGCCGAGCTGGCCGTGCTGCTCAAGGCGGTGGCCGACCCGGTCCGGCTGCGGCTGCTGTCCATGATCGGCTCCCACGCCGGCGGGGAGGCCTGCGTGTGCGACCTGACCGACGCGTTCGACCTGACCGCGCCCACCATCAGCCACCACCTGAAAGTGCTGCGCACCGCCGGCCTGATCGGCAGTGAACGGCGTGGCACCTGGGTCTACTACTGGATCGTCCCCGAGCAGGTGGCCAGGCTGGGCGCGCTGTTCACGCCGCTGGCCGTCTGACGCCTCCGAGGCATGGCCGACCTCCACGGGCGAAGGTGCTCAAGTGCCGGTGACGCCGCTGCGTCGTTCGATCAGCAGTACGTCCCGCCACACGCCGTGGTGGCGGCCGAGCCGCTCGCGGGTGCCCACCACGCGGAAGCCGAGGGCCTGGTGCAGCGCCAGGCTGGCGGTGTTCTCGGGGAAGACGCCGGACTGGATCGTCCAGACGCCGGCGTCCTCACTGGCCGTGATGAACGCGCTCAGCAGGGCGCGGCCGATGCCGTGGGCCTGGCAGCCGGGGTGGACGTAGATGCTGTGCTCGACGACCCCGGCGTAGACGGGCCGGGGAGACACTTGGGATGCGGCCACCCAGCCGGTCACCTGCCCGGTGCCGGTGTCGGCGGCCACGTAGCGCAGGTGCGGCAGCCGGGCGGTGGTGAAGCCCTCCCAGCTCGGCGATACGGTCTCGAAGCTGGCCTGCCCGGTGTCCAGGCCCGCCTGATAGACGGCCAGCACCTGTCCGGCGTCCGATTCGCGCATCGGCCGGATCTCCAGGCCGTCTTCGGCGGCGGGTTTGACGGCCTGGACGATCGCCGAGCGCACCCCGTCACCGTGGTCGGCGGTCAGGGTGATCCGCACCCCGACGAACCCGGCCGCCGCCAGCAGCTCGCGGTAGACGGCCACCGCCAGCGCCCCGGCCACACAGCCGATGCGCTGCTCAGCCGCCTGACGCCGGTCCGGATCGGGTTCGCCGTCCACGACCACGTCACTGACCCCGAACCGGCCGCCGGGCCGCAGCACCCGAAACGCCTCGGCCAGCACCGCCGCCTTGTCGTCGGACAGGTTGATCACACAGTTGGAGATGACCACGTCCACCTGGCGGTCCGGCAGCGGCACCCGCTCAATCGTGCCGTGCAGGAACTCGACATTGGTCACTTTCGCCTGTTCGGCGTTGCGGCGGGCCAGCGCCAGCATGTCAGGGCTGGCGTCCAGCCCGTACACGGTGCCGGACGGGCCGACGCGGCGCGCCGACAGCAGCACGTCGATCCCGCCGCCCGACCCCAGATCCAGCACCGTCTCCCCGTCGCGCAACTCGGCGACGGCCACCGGGTTGCCGCATCCCAGGCTCGCCCGCACCGCCGCCGCGGGCAGCGCGCCGGTGTCGTCGTAACCGGCCGCGCCGAAACCACCCTGATCGAACTCACCTTCCGAGCAGTCGGCGACGTCCTGCCCGTCCAGCGCCGCCCGCGCCAGACGCGAGTAGCGCGCCACGACCTCGTCCTGTGCCATGGGGAAGCTCCTTCACTCGCAGGTGGGCGCGGCCGGGACAGGCTTGCCCATCACCACGTCGGCCGCTGTGGGGAAGCAGCTCACGCAGTTGTCGTTGATCCGGTACAGGCTGGAGGTGCCCTGCCGCTCGACCAGCACGAACCGCACCTCGGCCAGGATCTTCAGATGGTGCGAGACGGTGGACTGGCCCACCCCTGACGCGGCCACGATCTCGCCCACGCTCATCGGCGCGCGCCGCCGGGCCAGCAGCGACACGATCTGGATCCGGGTGGCGTCGGCCAGGGCCTTGAACCAGCTCGCGTACTCCTCTGCCTCCGCCCGCGGCAGAGGCTCCTTCTCCTCATTCATCGTCCATCGACGATATTCGATAGACTGGGGAAGCGGAACCCCCGTTGTGTGTCCGGCAGGCACAGAGATCAGGCTGATCGTCGTTCGGACGGAGCGTTCGCGGCCGAGTGCGGCGGCTGCCGTGCCTGGTTCCGGAACTGTGCGGGCGACGAACCGACCACGCGGCGGAACGCGGTGCTGAACGCGCTCTCGGACAGGTAGCCCGTGGCCCGTGCGAGCTCGGAGATCGACAGAGTGTCGCGGGCGAGGGCGTCGCGCGCGAGGCTCATCCGCCATTGGATCAGGTACTCCAGCGGCGGAACCCCGACGTGGCTCTTGAAGGCCTGGGCGAACGCGGAACGCGACATGTGGCTGATCTCGGCGAGCTCCTTGAGGCTCCAGGAATGGGCCACGTCCGCGTGCACGGCACGCAGGGCGGCACCGATGCCGTCCTCGTTCAGGGCGCCCAGCCAGCCGGTGGGCCGGTCTGTCTGGCCGGCGTGAGCACGCAGCATGTGCACGAGCAGGATCTGTGCGAGGTGGTTCTGCACCAGCGGGCCGCCGGCGGCGGCGACCTCGACCTCGGTGGCCAGGAGGTCGATCAGCTGCCCGAGCCGACTGCCATGAGGATCGGCCACGCGGACGATCACGAGCGGCGGCAGAAGATCGGTCAGGAGGGCCGCGTTCCTGTCGTCGAACGCGATGTGCCCGACGCAGAGGTAGAGGTCCTCCTCGGATTCCGGGCCGATCCGCACGAACCCGTCTTCGGCACCCGCCCACACCGGCTCCGCAGGGCGTGGGCTTGCGTCGAGCGTGCCGGCCAGCACGTAAGGCGGCGGGTTGCCCAGCATGAAGGTGTCACCCTCCCGCAGGAGCACCGGCTCGCGCCCTTCGAGGGTCAACCAGCACGTGCCGCGGACGAGGCCGCCGATCCGTACGTGCATAAACGGATCGAAGCGCAAAGCCCACTCTCCCGCGGCCCGAAGGCTGGGCCCGATCACCGTGCGGGGCCGCAGCAGGCCGATCGCGTCAGCCACCGGATCTCGAAATCCGAGCACCGACGACACCTCCTGGACGATACGTAAAGAATGCCGGACTCTGCATCATGGATAGTATCCGCGATCTGTCGCAGCATCGATGTCGAAGGAATCGGTATCGATAGTGACGGGGGCACCCACATGGGACAGCTGGAAGGCAAGACGTCGGTGGTCACCGGGGGCAGCAGCGGGATCGGTCTGGCCACCGCCGTACGGCTGGCGGACGAGGGCGCGTACGTGTTCGTTACCGGTCGGCGCGAGTCCGAACTGGAGGCCGCCGTCAAGACCATCGGAGCGGACAGGGCCACCGCGGTCGCCGGCGACATCTCGAAGCCGGAGGACCTGGACCGGCTCTACAAGGCGGTCCAGGCGCGAGGCAGGGGTGTGGACGTGCTCGTGGCCAACGCGGCGATCGGTGCGTTCATGACGCTGGAACAGACCACCGAGGAACACTTCGACCAGACCTTCGCGATCAACGTCCGAGGCACGCTGTTCACCGTGCAGAAGGCGTTGCCGCTGCTCAACGACGGAGCCTCGATCGTCCTGGTCGGTTCGACCGCCGGCGACCGCGGAGCAGAGGCGTTCGGCGCCTACGCGGCGTCGAAGGCGGCCGTCCGGTCCTTCGCGCGGACGTGGTCCAACGAGCTCAAGGACCGCGGCATCCGGGTCAACGTGGTCTCGCCGGCATGGATCGAGACTCCCGGGGGCACCGCCGCCTTCGGCGACGAGGAGACCGCCAGGGCCGTCAAGGAGAATGTCGCCGCGACCGTGGCCAAGGGCCGCATGGGCCGGCCTGAGGAGGCCGCCGCAGCCGTGGCCTTCCTGGCCTCGGCAGAGAGCAGCTACGTCGTCGGCGCGAACATCTACGTCGACGGTGGCACGAACCAGATCTGAGCAGGCGCCACACGATGGGTGGCAACAGTCAACGCGTCCCGTCTCGCACGGAGTGGGGTGAGCTGCTGTTCGTGGTGCTCGAGAAATCCGCCGGCGTCGTCGGCGGGACGCGGCCCGGTCTCGGCGATCACGAAAGCCTGTGGGGCCGGATCATCGACTCGATCCAGGCCGACCGATCGCTGTGGTTCGTCGACGTCGAATCCCTCGCGTCCGTACGGCACGACGACGTTCGGACGCGCAGCACGACGGCGCATGTGCTAGATTGGGCTCAGTTGCAGTTGTGGTACCCATAAAGACTTGTGTGCACCTGACGGTATGTAACCTCAGGTGCATTTTTTGTTCTCCGGTCATTTCCGGGTGTGTGGTCCTATCGCGGCGACGCGGAATCCGTTCGATGCGGATTTCGGCTTGCACCCATAGAAAGAGATCAACATGGCTTCTGGCACCGTGAAGTGGTTCAACGCGGAAAAGGGCTTCGGCTTCATCGAGCAGGACGGCGGCGGCGCCGACGTCTTCGCGCACTACTCCAACATCGTCGCCAACGGCGGCTACCGTGAGCTGCGCGAGGGCCAGAAGGTGGCCTTCGACATCACGCAGGGCCAGAAGGGCCCGCAGGCCGAGAACATCGTTCCCGCCTGACACCGCGCACCACGTAGCCGGGGCCCGCGCCGCAGGGCGCGGTCCCCGGCGCGTTGCTTTTGTGGCATCCCTCGTGCCGTGATGACCTCACAACCCGAGAAGCACAGCGTGTCTGTTCTTCCACCGCACACCGATGCGCCACCGATGGCTCCGGTTCGGGCACAGGCCCGCTCCAGTTCTACGGCGCGGCATCACAGCCGCGTTCTTCCCGGCGAAAGCCGACCATTTCGACGTATGAGCCCAGGCTGTTTCCGCCGGTTCGACTCGTCTTTCTTCGGCTCGTGCTAGCTGTTCTTGTGCCGCTCATCGCGCCGAGGATCGCCTGACACGTGCCGCATCGAGGAAGGTTCTGCATGAACCACGCAACTCGCGCGCACGATCGCAACTCTTCGCCCCGTACGGGCGGCTCCGCGCGAAGCAGGGGCGGCCGATTCGGCTCTCCGGCTCAGGGCCGTCCAGGCGCCTCCAGCCGGTCCGGCAACGGGCGGCGTCCCGCGGCGGTCCAGGGAGAGTTCGCGCTGCCGGTCACTGTCACCCCGGCCCTGCCGGCAGCCGCGACGTTCGCTGAGCTGAGCATGCCGCCCGCGCTGCTGAAGGTGCTCACCGGCCTGGGCTTGAACGAACCGTTCCCGATCCAGGCGGCCACGCTGCCGAATTCCCTGGCCGGCCGGGACGTCCTGGGGCGGGGGCGCACCGGGTCGGGCAAGACGCTCGCCTTCGGCCTGGCCCTGCTCGTCCGCACCTCCGGACAGCGGGCACAGTCGCGGCGACCGCTTGCCCTGATCCTCGTCCCCACCAGGGAACTGGCCCAGCAGGTCACCGATGCGCTCACGCCGTACGCCCAAGCACTGAAGCTGCGGTTGGCCACGGTCGTCGGCGGCATGTCGATCGGCCGCCAGGCCCAGGCGCTGCGCAACGGCGCGGAAGTCGTCGTCGCGACCCCGGGACGGCTCAGGGATCTCATCGAGCGTGGCGAGTGCCGCCTGGACCAGGTCGGCATCACCGTGCTGGATGAGGCCGACCAGATGGCCGACATGGGCTTCATGCCGCAGATCACCCACCTGCTCGACCAGGTGCGCCCAGGTGGCCAGCGGATGCTGTTCTCCGCCACTCTGGACCGCAACGTCGATCTGCTGGTCCGTCGCTATCTGAGCGACCCGGTGGTCCATTCGGTCGACCCCTCGGCGGGCGCGGTCACCACGATGGAGCACCACGTGCTGCACGTCCAGGGTGCCGACAAGCAGGCCACCACCGTGGAGATCGCTGCTCGCGACGGTCGGGTGATCATGTTCCTGGACACCAAGCACGCCGTGGACCGGCTCACCGAACAACTGCTGAACAGCGGAGTGCGCGCCGCCGCGCTGCACGGAGGCAAGTCCCAGCCCCAGCGCACCCGCACCCTCGCCCAGTTCAAGAGCGGCCACGTCACGGCGCTGGTGGCGACCAACGTCGCGGCCCGCGGCATCCACGTCGACAACCTGGACCTCGTCGTCAACGTCGACCCGCCGAGCGACCACAAGGACTACCTGCACCGCGGCGGCCGCACCGCCCGCGCCGGCGAGTCCGGCAGCGTCGTCACCCTGGTGCTGCCCAACCAGCGCCGTGACATGACCCGTTTGATGGCCGACGCCGGTATCGTCCCGCAGACCAGCGAGGTCCGTTCGGGCGAGTCCGAGCTGAGGCGTATCACGGGCGCCCAGGCTCCCTCGGGCATCCCCGTGACCATCACCGCACCGGTTGGACGAGCATCGCGAGCGGCTATTCCGCGCGCAGCCGGGCGGCGTCCTGGCCGGGCGGCGCCCCGAACAGGCGGCGGTATTCGCGGTTGAACTGCGACGGGCTGTCGTAGCCGACCAGATGAGCGACGCCGACGACATCGCCCGCACGGGCCACCAGCAACGAGCGGGCTTCCTGGAGGCGAATGCGCTTCTGGTACTGCAGCGGGCTCAGCGTCGTGACGGCGCGGAAGTGCCGGTGGAACGCGGACGCGCTCATCCCGGCCAGCCGGGCGAGCTCGGCGATCCGGATGGGCTCGGCGTAGTTGTCCCTGATCCACTGGATCGCCCGGCTGACCTGGGACAGGCTGCTGTCGGCCAGGCCGATCTGGCGGATCATGGCCCCGTGCGGGCCGGTGAGCAGCCGCCAGAGGATCTCCCGCTCGATCAGCGGGGCGAGCACCGGCGCGTCCTCGGGACGGTCCAGCAGCCGCAGCATCCGGCCCACGGCGTCCAGCAGGTCGGCGTCGACCCGGCCGGTCGCGATCGCGGGCGGCCCGTCCGGCGTGCCGGACCAGTGTCCGGCCGGGACCTCCAGCAGCAAAGGGGCGATGGCGGCCGGGCGCAGCACCAGCGCCATGGCCAGCGACGGGGCGCTCGGGCCGATGTCCAGGAAGTGCCCGGTGATGGGCAGGTTCGCGGTGACGACCAGGCAGTCCCCGGCCCGGTACTCGAAGACCTGGTCGTCGAGCAGGATGCGTTTCCCACCCTGGAACATGACGACCAGCAGCGGCTCGGTCAGCGAATGCTCCGGTGCCACCGTGTCGATGCTGGAGACCGTCAGACCGGCGATCGGCGTCGTGTAGTCCGGCCGGGCATGGGCCGCGACGATGCCACGGCACTCGTTCACCAAATCGGAGATAGCGCCCACACCACATGGAACCATCGCCGAACCGCGCCGGGCAAACCGATCACTCCAGGACGCGATCGAGCCGGATCGGCAGCCTCCGCTGCCGCTTCCCGGTGGCGTGCCAGACCGCGTTCGCGATCGCGGCCGCGGTGCCGACGTTCCCGATCTCACCGGCGCCCTTGATGCCGAACGGAATTCCAGGCTCATAATCCGGTACGAAATCCGCCTCGATGTCGGGCACGTCGGCGTGCGCGGCGATGTGGTAGCCGGCGAAGTCCGCGTTCACGTGCCTGCCTGAGACCTGGTCGCGCACGCCCTCCTCGTGCAGCGCCATGGACAGCCCGCCGATCATCCCGCCGATGACCTGGCTGCGCGCCGTCAGCGGGTTGACCACCTGGCCCACCGCGAACATCCCGAGCAGCCGCCGCACCCGCACCTCGCCGGTCGCCGGATCGACACTCACCTCGGTGAACACCGCGCTGTAGGCGTGCCGTTCCATGGACGGCAGGTCGTTGAGCAACTGGGTGGTGTCGACGGTGACGGTCACGGGTCGCGACGGATCGCGCGGCTGGTCCCGCAGCCGCGCGGCGGCCTCGGTGATCGCCCAGGCCCAGGAGGTCGTACCCCTGGAGCCGCCCGCGCTCCAGGCGGGGCCGAGCTCGCTGTCGGAGATGCCCAGCCGGACCCGCTCGGTGTCGATCGCGAGCGCGTCGGCCGCGATCGCGGTCAGCGCGGTGCGCGCGCCCGTGCCGAGGTCGGTGGCGGCGATGACGACGGTGAAGGTCCCGTCCACCTCGGCGGTGATCGACGCCACCGAGGGGAACGCCCCGACGCTGAAGGACGTGGCGGCCATCCCGGTGCCGACGAGCAGGTGCCCTTCCCGCCGCATCCGCGGCCGGTGGTCACGTGTCGCCCAGCCGAACCTCTCCGCGCCCGTACGCAGGCACGCGACCAGGTTGCGGCTGCTGAACGGCAGGCCGGACACCGGGCCGACGTCGGGCTCGTTGCGCAGCCGGAGTTCGAGCGGGTCGAGGCCCAGCCGCTCCGCCAGCTCGTCCATGGCGGACTCGAGGGCGAACGACCCGGGCGCGGCGCCGGGGCCGCGCATCGAGTACGGCGGCAGGATGTCGAGGGGGACCGCGGTGTTCCTGGTGCGGATCGCGGGGGCCGCGTAGAGCGTCTTGGTGAGCTCGGTGCAGCCCTCGATGTACTCCGCGAGCGGGGAGAGCTCGAACGCCGGCTCGTGCTGGATCGCCCGCAGGCGGCCGTTCGCGTCGGCGCCGAGCCGGATCGGCTGCTCGGTCGCCGGCCGCATCGCGGTCATCAGGAACACCTGCTCGCGGGTCAGCGTGACGCGCACGGGCCGCCGGAACAGCGTCGCGCCCATCGTGGCCAGCACCAGTTGCGGCCCGCACAGGCCCTTGGAGCCGAAACCGCCGCCGACGTGCTCGGTGCGGACCCGTACCCGCTCGAAATCCAGCGAGAACAGCGTGGCCAGGACGGTGGAGATGAAGAACGGTCCCTGGTTGGAGTCGATGGCCTGCAGCCGCTCACCCTCCCACCACGCGGTCGCCGAGTGCGGCTCCATGGCGCTGCAGTGCTCCTCGGGCGTGTGGTAGCGCTCGTCGACCACCACCGCCGACGCGGCCAGCTCCGCCTCCACGTCGCCGATGTCCTCCGGCCCGTCGAAGAGCGGCGCCGCCGGCCGGGCGTTCGGGTGATCGGCGGTGAAGCCGGTGTCGTGCGGCTCCTCGTCGTAGGTCACCGGCAGTGCGTCGGCCGCCGCCTTGGCCTGCTCCAGAGTCTCCGCCACGACGAGCGCGACGGCTCGGCCGGCGAACGGGATCACGTCGTCCTGCAGCAGCTGCAGCCCGCCGTCGGGGCCGAAGAAGTGCCCTGCCTCCGGGTTGAGCCGGGGCGCGTTGCGGTAGTCGATCACGCCGAGCACGCCGGGCATGTCCTTGACGGCCGAGGCGTCGATGTCGCGGATGCGCCCGCGCGCCACCGTGGAGACCACGACCGAGCCGAAGGCCAGATCCCGCATCGGCTTGTCGGCGGCGTACCGGGCGCGGCCGGTGACCTTGGCCTGCCCCTCGATCCGGGGTCGCGCGACCCCGATGTTGTTGACCGCGTTCATGGGTGGATCTCCTCTCCTGCGCTCCGCCGGATCAGGCCGGATCACGCGGGGTCCCGATCGGCGAGTTCGGTCAGGACGGCCACGATCAGGTTGCGCGCCAGCGTCACCTTGTAGCCGTTGCCGGGCAGCGGCTCGGCCGCCGACAGCTCCGCGTCGGCGGCGGCCCTGAACCGGTCGGCGGTGAGCGGACCCTCCCGCAGGACGGCCTCGGCGCGAAGGGCGCGCCACGGCCGCGACGCGACCCCGCCGAGCGCGATCCGCGCCGATCCGGTGTGTACGTCCAGATCGGCCGCGATGGACACGGTGGCGAAGGCGTACGACGCCCGCTCGCGAACCTTCCGGTACCGCGACCGCGGGGAGACCGCGGACCCGGGGAGGGCGATCGCGGTGATCAGCGCTCCGGGCGGCAGCGCCGTCTCCCGGTCCGGCGTGTCGCCGACCGGCGGGTAGAACTCCGACAGCGGCAGCTCGCCGGGGCCGTCGAGCGTCTCGTAGTGCACGACCGCGTCGAACGCGGCCATCGCCACCGCCATGTCCGAGGCGTGGGTCGCCGCGCAGTGCCGCGACCAGCCGAGGACGGCGTGGTTGTGGTGCTCCCCGGTGATCGCGGCGCACCCGCTGCCGGGAACCCGCTTGTTGCACGCCTGCGACGGGTCGGCGAAGTAGCCGCACCGGGTCCGTTGCAGCAGGTTGCCGGCCACCGTGGCCATGTTCCGCAGTTGGCCCGACGCGCCCGCCAGGATCGCCTCGCTCAACGCCGGGAAGCGCCGGCGCACCTCCGGATGGGCCGCCGCGTCGCTGTTGGTCGTCGTCGCGCCGATGACCAGCCCGCCGTCCGCCGCCTCACGCACCCCGTCGAGCGGCAGGAACCGTACGTCCACCAGCCGTGCGGGCGCCTCCACCCCGGTCTTCATCAGGTCGACGAGGTTCGTGCCGCCGCTGAGATAGCGGGCGCCGTCGCCCGCGGCCACCAGGGCGAGCGCGTCACGCACCTCTGTCGCGCGCCGATAGGCGAACTCCTTCACCCTGCCACCTCCTCGCGAGCGGCCGACAGGACCGCGCGCACGATCGACGGGTACGCGCCGCAGCGGCACAGGTTGCCGCTCATCCGCTCGCGCACCTCCGCCGCGTCCAGCTCCGGCGCCGGGGCGTCGGGGGAGACGTCGGCGGTGACGGCGCTCGGCCAGCCCGCCGCGTGCTCGGCCAGCATCCCGACGGCCGAGCAGAGCTGCCCGGACGTGCAGTAACCGCACTGGAAGCCATCGAGCCGGACGAACTCCCGCTGGATCGGCCGCAGCTCACCGTCACCGGCGAGGCCCTCGACGGTGGTGATCTCCGCGCCCTCGGCGGCGACCGCCAGGGTCAGGCAGGACACCACCCGCCTGCCGTCGCACAGCACGGTGCAGGCCCCGCACTGCCCACGGTCACACCCCTTCTTCGAGCCGGTGTGGCCGATCCCCTCCCGCAACGCGTCGAGCAGCGTCGTGCGGTTGTCGACCAGCAGCCGGTGCGTCACGTCGTTGACGCGGAGCGCGATCTCGGCATGGGTGTCATCGGTCAATGTCTCGCCTTTCTCACCACGCGACGGAGCCGCGTGTGTACGGCCGGACGGCAGGGGGGCTTTGACAGGCCATTCAAACAGTCCGACAAGGGAGAGAGTGAGCCCAAAACTCGCGGACTCTTGCCCGATCCTGCTCGGGTCAGGACGTACGTCTCTTCAGTACGTCTCTTCAGTGCGCGGAGGCGCGGGGGTGGTTCTGTTCGCGCCAGGCCCGCGGTGAGATGCCGTATGTCTGTTTGAACACCTTGCTGAAGTGGGTCGCGTCCGCGAAGCCCCAGCTCCGCCCGATCGCCGCGATGGTCCGCAGCCGCCCGTTCTGGCCGGCCAGCTCTCGCCTGCATTCGGCCAGCCGGCGTGTACGGATCCAGTCTCCGAGGCTGATTCCCGAGCGGGACAGCACAGCGTAGAGATGGCGTACGGAGATGTCGTGCGCGGCGGCTATCCGCGCCGCCGACAGATCCCGATCAGCCAGATGCTCACGGATGTAATTAGTGACCCGCAGGCTGAGCGTCGCCTCCAACGGCGCCTTGGCCAAGCTGGAGTTGCCGTGCTGGGACGTCAGGACGGCACGGAGGAGTTCGACGCTGGGTTGCACGGCGGCGTCGGCGTGCACACTCTGGTGCAATTCGTCGGTGACGGTCAGTTCGGAGAAATAGGTGAAGGCGAGACGCGCGATGGGGTTGTCGGATCCCAGAGGGACCGCGGTGATGTCTCTCAGCAATCTGTCGGGGAGCGCGAGTACGGCGCGGGGGAAACGGATGAAGCGGTGGTCGACTCCCTCGTCGAAGAGAAGGGTGTAGGGAGCGACCGACTCGAAGACGGCGCAGTCTCCTGGCCTCAGCAGGCATTCGCGACCGTTCTGCACCACCATGCTGCTGCCCGTCATCTGAACACCCAGAGTGACGGCCGGCTCCTCATCCTCCCGGGCGAGCCGCTCCGTCCGACGGAGCGTGACGGCGGTCGCCCGCGCCGAACAGACCCTGAGAGGCCCGACGGTGCCGAGCCCCATGCGAACGGCGATGTCCTCAGCCGGCGGACCGTGGTCGATGTCGACTACCACCATGCCTTTCCACACCGCGTTCCGGACCACTTCCTCCCGGTCCCGCGGCGGTATGAACGCGGTGTCGAGGACCGGGCTCATGAGACGGGCCTTCGTCCGCGTCGGTCACAGAGCCGACCTGGCGATACCTCGGCCCGTTCCCCCACAGGACTCCCCTCGACACGGCCGGTTCCCGACATCAGTGTGTCGCGATCGCCTCTCGCTGTACAACGGCTTCGCCGGGCACCCGCGGAGCCCTCGCCTCATACGGCGCCTGGGCTGTGCACCACTGACAAAGTTCCCAGCACGAATGACAAAGTCCGAAGCCCACGATGACCCTAAGGTCTATGGACGAGGTCAGGGAAGGGAGAGCGCCGCGCAGGTTGCCCTCCACCGGCGCGATCGCCTGGCGTCTACGGCGCCAAGCGGAGCGTTCGCCGTCGCCGTATCGAGCACGCAGCCGCCCCCGGCATCCTGATCTTTTTCTCATCACCCACCAACAGGGGAAATCATGTGGCATACGGAGCGTAACAAGAGGATTGCGGCCGCGGCGACGCTGGGCGCACTGACGGTGCTTCTCGCCACCGGATGCTCCTTCACTTTTGGCGACGTGGGGAAGAAGAGTGAGGCGACGGCCAGCGAGGAAGCACCCGCTGCCGAGGAGGCCCCCACCGAGAAGCCGCAGACGACTGAGGAGAATCGAGTCGCTGACGACCCCGCAGAGCCCGAGGACACGGGCGTCAGCGAGGGCGGAGCCGTCCACAAGGCCCGAGTCGCGCAGACGATCTCCGACAAGCTCGCCGCGAACGCCGGCAAGCGTCCCGACAGGGTCACCTGTCCTGAGCACCTCCCGGCCCGGGTCGGCGCCACGATCCGCTGCCAGCTCACTGCCGGCAGCGCCACTCTCGGCGTCACCGTCACTGCCACCTCGGTCAGCGGCAAGCAGGTGAATTACAACTTCAAGGTCGACGGCGGCGTCGAGTAAACGCAGAGCTCGCGCGACCCGTTCAGGAAACGAAAGGCTCAGGTCGGAGATCCGGCCCCTTCGGGGGACCGGCCCCGGAAGCGGAAGGCGCGACACGGAACCGGGGCTGTCGCTTCGGTGGTCCGCTCGCAGGGGCCGTCTTGGGAGACGGAGTCACGTTCGGTCCAAGGATCTTCTCGATCTTGGGATCTCGCAGGTGATGACCACTCTTGTGTGGCCTAGCGTGGATAACAGAGGCGAACACCAGGCTCGCTCGCCGGGGCACCGCCAGCGAGAGGGGGACCGATGGTAGCCGAGCTGAACCTCACCTTCTCCGAGGAGGATTCCGACTCCGAGCGGCTGGACAAGCTCACCAGGTTCCTGCGTGGGCAGCTGCTTGAGCTGGACGTGGAGGATGTGACGCCGGTCAGGGCGGGGCCCCCGCCG
Organism: Nonomuraea sp. NPDC048882; assembly: GCF_040649755.1. Lineage (NCBI taxonomy): Bacteria > Bacillati > Actinomycetota > Actinomycetes > Streptosporangiales > Streptosporangiaceae > Nonomuraea > Nonomuraea sp. NPDC048882. The sequence continues at coordinate 2,349 of NZ_JBEZGB010000002.1, read as the reverse complement.
CCCGGAGCCAGGGCGGTGGACGTCGCCACGATCGGCGAACTCGTGGTCAGCCTGGGACAGTCGGCCACCGCACTCCAGGCCGTCCTCGGCACCGTCTTCCAGTGGATGGGCCGCGGGGGCAAGGCCAAGCGGACGGTGCGGATCGAGCTGGACGGGGACGTACTGGAGCTCTCCCAGGCGTCGAGCGACGACCAGGTCAGGCTGCTCAAGCTGTTCGCCGACCGGCACGCCCCGGCGGGAGACGGGCAGTGAGCGGCGGGCGGAAGGCGCTGATCATCGCCAACGACGTGTACGAGAACCCTTCGCTGGGGCGGCTGCGATCGCCGGTCCAGGACGCCAGGGCACTGGCCAGGGCGCTCGGCGATCCGGGAATCGGCGGGTTCGAGGTGCGGGTGGTGCACAACGAGCCCGCGTACCAGATGGCCGGCCAGATCGAGGACTTCTTCCTGGACGCCGTACCGGGGGACCTGCTGGTGCTGCACCTGTCTTGCCACGGGGTGAAGAGCGAGTCAGGGGAGCTGTTCTTCGCCGCCCGCAACACTCGCCCCAACCGTCTCGGCTCCACCGCCGTTCCGGCCGACTTCGTCCAGCGCTGCATGCGCGGTAGCCGGTCCAAGAGCATTGTGCTGTTCCTGGACTGCTGCTACGGCGGAGCCTTCACCGAAGGGGCCGTGGTGCGCGCGTCCGGCGACGTCAACGTGCTGGACAGCTTCGCCGGGCAGAGCTCGGGGGCCGGAGGGCGCGGGCAGGCCGTCATCACCGCGTCCACCTCGATGGAGTACGCCTTCGAGGGTGACCAGCTGTCCGAAGAGTCCGGGCCACAGCCGTCGATCTTCACCAACGCCCTGGTGGAGGGCCTGGTCACCGGGGACGCCGATGGCGACGAGGACGGCCAGGTCTCGCTGGACGAGCTGTACGACTACGTCTTCGACCGGGTCCGCGACCAGAACCCGAACCAGACCCCGAGCCGGAGCTTCGACCTGCAGGGCGAGCTGTACCTGGCGCGGAGCGGGCGACGCCGGATCCAGCCGCTGCCCGTGCCGCCGGACCTGCGGGCGGCCATGACCGATCCGAGCATCTTCGCCCGGCGCGGCGCGATCACCGAGCTTCGGCATCGGCTCACCAGCGACAATCTTCCGGCCGCCGCCGGTGCCCGGGACGCGCTGCAGGAGATGGCGCACAACGACATCGACTACATCGCCACGGCGGCCCAGGAGGCCCTGCGCGAAGCGCTCGTCCAGCCGGCCGAGCACCGGGTGGACTTCGGACAGGTGCCCCAACACTCCACGCCCAGCCATACCGTCCCCGTCCTCGGCCCACCTCTGGCCCGCGCCTGCTCGTTCCAGGTAAGCAACCGTGGCATCCACGTCGAACAGGACGCCACGGGCCTCCACATATCGCTGGACACCTCCCACCAAGGCTCCGTCCAAGGCGACATCCTCCTGAAAGACCCAATCCAGGAGACGGCGATCCACGTCGAAGCCATCGTCACCGCGCCCCAACCGGCCGATGTGACCACGGGTCCGCGGAACGAGCGGGCGTCACCCCCGAATGCCGAGCGGCCGAGCCGGGAGAAGGCGGCCCCCAGGCAGCCGCCCCTTGCCCGGACGCAGGGGCCGCCCCCGGAGCGGGTGATGCGATCCCGGGGGAGCCCGCCGACCCACGGCAAGGCGTTCTGGGCGCTGGGGCTCGCGATCGCGTCGCTGCTGCCGCTGCCCTGGGCCGCCTGGCGGTTCGTCGACTTCGTCGCAGTGGACGCATCGAGCTACATCAACACCGTAAAGGCCGCGGATGGCAGCCCTGAGATCATCCGGTCCGTCATCATGCAGGCGCTGTGGGACATCCTCACCATCCTTATCTTGACGGCGGTCGGCATCGTGCTGTTCATCAAAGCCCGCCGACTGGCCGGCCAGTCGAACCAGGCGATATCAGCCTCTCCGGGCCGTTACGGCGGCCGAGGCGTCAACCAAGCTGCGCTGATCCTCTCCTGGGCCGCGATCGCCTGCACCCTGCTGGTGCTTCTGGTACGGATCTCAAGCAGTATGTGAGGCGTTGCCGTACTACCCGGACGGTGCGCCACCCGTACGGCGGGCCACCTGCCGGCAGGCCAGAGGCCGTATCCGGGTTTTCGTACCCCACCGGCCGAACGGGGTGCACGGTGTGGATGTGCTCCTGCGCGTCTATGCCAAGTGCATCGACGGTCAACGCGAGGTGGCCAACCAGCGCATCCTGGTCGCGCTCAACGCCGCATGACTAGCCTCGGGCTTTCGCGGTGAATTTCGCGCAGGTTGATCGGCTACATAAGAAAAGTGCTTCCGAGCTGGGAGGATGGGGCTTGTCTAGAGTCCT